>CASFOK010000021.1 GCA_949296475.1 uncultured Pseudomonadota bacterium | reverse complement strand
TAAATAAATAATATAATTATAAGTGAAAATTAAATTGCAAAATAAAAATTCGGCACATCTTGAAAAAAATATTTTCTAAAACCGCAGAAAACTGCAAAACACAATTCTTGCGCAAATAACGTTTTTGTGTTAAAATAATTAGTGCAAAACAGAAAAATTGCAGCGCGCGTTTTGGCAGATGGTACACGCAAAGGAAAGCAAACAACCAACCGTTGCGAAGCATAACCAAAAGCCAAAGCGACATAACGACATATTATGTATACAGGTGCGCCAATGAAAACAAGCGCAGCGACGTTTGAATTGTTGCGCATACGAATGTAAAAACATTTATGTTTTTATATCGTAAAGTATACATAATATACATTATGCGCCTTGCGTGCGCATTACTCCGTAATGCTGGGCGGGTCTACAAAACACAAAAAAACAACCCCTACATTTCCCCGCTTGATAAAAAATATTTTATCATAAAAAACATTTTTAACAAAATGTTTTTTTTTCGCAGAAAACCGGCATTTATTAAAAAATATTTTTTGCACGTGGCTAAAAAAATATTTTAATTTTATTAAATCCTTATAATTATAGTTATAATTATAATTATTTGTTTATTTATTTATTTATAAATAAGAATAAAAAAATATAGGCGTAATCCGCCTATATTATTAATAAATAACGTTTAATTTTAATTTATCGGACAAAATAGAAAGCGCATAATCTAAATCTGCCTTGCAATAAGGTTCATCATAGCCGTATTGGCTTACTGCTTCTAATGCCCTATCAGGCAATTCAAGGATAGCATTTTGCAAATGTAATAAATCTATGCCTGCAAATATTAGCCTGTCTTTACTATACATACGCAAACGGACTATGTGTTGCATTTGAAAACCGCCTAAATCACAAAAAGCATGAATTGCCTTTTTTATTGCTTTTTTTGTAATAGTTTGTTTTCTTTTCATGATTTTTTTATATTTATTATGATTTTCAATTATGTTATAATTATTCATAGTTTCAACCTTTATTTTTTATTATCTAAATCTGCGAACAAACCACACAATCCAATCATCAGTTAACGGTTGTGCCGGTCGTAATTTATTCCTTAAATACATAGCAACACGTGGTATTTTTTGCGGATTATAAATTTCATTTCGCAAATCAAGAATTTGTTTAATAGTATCAGCCGTAATATATGCGCTGTATTTATCATCAAAAAAATGTTTTAACAATTCGCAATATAAATATTTAGCATGATATTCATCATCGTTTTGCGGTTCAAAATCTTGACCGGACCGAATTAACAATCCTAAACGTGTATTATCTTTAATTACGTATAAGGCATTTAATAAATCTTTTAACATTTATAATCCTTTTTTAGAAAATATATTCAGACGAATATAAAATGCCTTTTATCATATTTCTTTTTATAAATTCATTATGTATGATATGTATTGCATCAATCCAGACGCGAAAATCATTTGAATTTTTTATAAAAGGTGCGTGTCCCTTAGAACAATACTTTATAATGACTTCGGACTGTTCATCAGTTAGGTTTAGATTATTTAACACAAGCCCAACGTCGCAAATTGACGCATTGGATTCATAAATAATATCATGAATAAACTCGGTAGGTTTTGAAAAATACTTTAATAATTTTAATCTTTGAAAATATCTAAACAATAGTTTTTCAGTATTACGATAACAAGGTTTATTTTTAATCATGTTTAATCCTTTATTTTAATAAGAATCAAACGATGAAAAGCATGCTTGTTTTTTCGTATTTGGTATCCCCGCCCGGCCCGCTTGCGTGCGCATAATGCACATTATGTTCATTTACTTTGTAAATCAACATAATGTCGCCACATTATGCGCCTTGTGCGTTTATTACTCCCCATATATAGCCGCATGTATTGCGATAAACTGTTATCAACAACACAAACCGATTATTTTTAACGCACCATCGTCAGCGGTCCCCGTCCCCGAGACACACGATTAATTCGCAACGGTGCTCGCAGTCAGTAACATATTTTATAATAACGGCGTTGCATCATTCAAACACGAGTAAAAATTATACCGTATTTTGATACAAATCGCACTCTTCCGGTATATAATGCATAATAAAAAATCCAAACTTTACACAAATAGATACAAAACATTTTAAAAGTTTTATAATAACTTTATAAAAAATAGATTGATATGCATCAATATACACAAACAACAAGGCATATTTTATCACACGCAAACAAAACCACAGCAAACGCAATCCGTATAACACAGACATACAAAACAACACGAAAACCAACAACAAATACAAAAACTATACATAATCACAAACTACTCATCCGACAGACAGTATTTTTTCACTGTTCAGGGAAATTTGACGCCTATTTTGTTGAAAAAAAATCATCGCGCACAACAAACAAATTGCGCAATCAAAAAATTTATTTTTGTTAAGAATTTATATTACATTTTTTTATAAACTATCTGTTATTTTTGAGATTTTTTTACTGGCCACTTTTGTTATTTTTTTGATATCGGAACGTAAATTAACTGTTCTGTCGTCAACTACTACGCTTTTTTCTGGTTTTACCTTTGAACAACAATTAGGACATTTCGTGGCCGCCACACTAATAGAAGACTTGCAGTATGGACAATATCTGGTTCCTAAGAACACCTTTTTTGACCTTACCTTGTTTATAGAACGCACCAATAAAAATATTGCGAACATCGTTATCAAGAAACTGACCACAGAATTTAAAAAATTTCCTACATTCATGGTTGCAGCCCCTGCCGCTTGGGCTTCGGCGATTGTATTATAATGTGCCCCAGGCGTTCCGCCCGACAAAACGATAAAGAACTGAGAAAAATCAACGTTTCCAATCAGCGCACCAATCGGCGGCATCAAAATATCAGAAACCAAAGAATTAACCAGCCCGGTCATAACACTGCCCACAATGATGCCGACCGCCATATCAATTGCGCTGCCCCGCTCTATAAACGCGCGAAATTCCGATAACAATTTGTGTTTAGCCATTTTTTTCCCTTTTTTGCGTATGTTTTTTTATAGCCTTTTCCACTTTTTCCAACGTTTTTCTTAGACTTTCGTCTTTGGTTTCAACGGTTATATCCGCCATAGCATATATATCATACCTTTCTTTGATTAATTGAGCCAGAATTTGCCTGCTATCTGCGTGCAACAACTGCGGACGTGTATTTCTAAAATTTGTTCTTTTTACCAGCAAATCTAAATCCGCCTTTAACCATATTGTAACAGCACGTTGTAACAACATTTGTCGTATGGCAGGCGTTATAAAGGCCCCCTCGCCCGTTGAAAGTACTTTCTGCGCGGGCGGCGTGTCCAAGATTCTTTCTATTACCCTTTGCTCCACCCTGCGAAATTCTTTTTCACCGTACATAGCAAAAATATCCACAACGCTGCAGCCCGCAGCCGCTTCTATTTCTTTATCCGAATCAACAAACGGTACACCCAGACGCCTTGCCAATGCACGACCAACGCTTGTCTTACCTGCCCCCATCAAACCAACCATTACGATCGGTTTATCTAAAACCAAATCAAATTCTTTTTTCATATCTGTTATATGATACTAAAAAAAGCCCACATAAACAATAAAAATCCAATTATTAATATGTCTATTCATATTTATATTATGCTAAATATCGGTTTTAAATCAGGAATTTTGTGCTATAATTATATTAAATAGACAATAAAAATACGAGGGGGGATATAAACATGAAAAAAGTTTCACTATTCGTATTGTCAGTACTTTTACTTCAGATAAGTGATGCAATCGCCATGCCAATAAACAGCGGCAACAGCCATTTATTCGCCAACAACGTTTCTGTAAACAACATCGGTGCTATACAGCATTCTATAATGTTACAAGCACTGCAGACTTTCCAGACTAAAAACGCGTTAAATTCAAACGTAAGTCATAATTCCCCGAACTTATACGGCAAAATGCCAGTATACGGGACAGAATCTTTATACGGTGAATACAACGTGACAGATGCCGTGCCGAACGCTATAAAGGGACGCAATGGTGGTGACGACTTATATTCGGACACCGTTGGTAACCTGTGGTTAAATTGGAATCATTTTGACGAAGATGTAAACATTAATGGATACAGCAGATTTGATTCAGAATACGACTTATTAATGTTGGGGTTATCTGGCGACGAAAAATTATGGGGCAACCCCACAAAGATTGGCTTTTTTGGTGGCTATGTAGGTGGCGACCAATCAAACGATTATCTACATATATCTGAAAACGGCGGTTTCATAGGTTTTTACGCAGGATATAATATAAATAATTTGAATTTCGCCGTCGCGCTTGATACCGGCACATTATATAATGAAGCCACTGCACTATATGCGGACAAAGATTTTTCAAACACCTGGCTTGGCGCATCATTTAACATGACCTATGACATACCGCTGGACAGTACTTTTATGTTACAACCCGGCTTATATAGCGGTTATACATGGATAAAATCCGCTGATTATACATATTCAACAAGCGAAATCGTACAAAACGATAACTTATCCTTGTTTGAATTTACCCCGTTTATTCGCGCAATAAAAAATGTTTATAATGGTTGGTTCGGTTACATCGGTGTAAAATATGTCTTTGTTAGCGACTATGGCGGCGACATCAACATAAACTCCACCGCCACAAATTTTCTAGACACCGATAATTATTCAGAATATGGCATCGGCATAGAAAAATCTATTGATAGTTTTTACATATCTCTGCACTTAGATCGTCATGACGGCGGACGAAGCGGTTGGAACGGCGGTTTTTCAATGAAATATATATTTTAAAAACACCCATTTGGGTGTTTTTTTATTCTAAGTTTGCCAATCTTTCTAACTGATCAGCGGCGGTTAGAGCATCTATCATCTCGTCCAAACCCTGCCCGCCTGCAAGAATATCGTCCAATTTATACAAAGTCAGTTTTATTCTGTGGTCTGTAACACGTTGTTCCGGGAAATTATATGTTCTTATTTTCTCGCTTCTGTCGCCGGAACCGACCATACTTTTACGAGATGCGTTACTGGCATTAATTTGTTCTTGTCGTTGCTTTTCATAAATTTTTGCGCGCAAAACCGCCATAGCAGTTGCTTTATTTTGGAACTGACTTCTTTCGTTTTGACAAGATACAACTATACCCGTTGGAAAGTGCGTAATTCTTACCGCGCTGTCTGTTTTATTAACGTGTTGTCCGCCCGCACCAGACGCACGAAAGACATCGATTCGTATATCTTTATCTTCTATTACTACGTCAATATCTTTTGCCTCTGGCATAACGGCGACGGACGCGGCACTGGTGTGTATTCTGCCACCTGCTTCGGTTTCTGGAACGCGCTGAACACGATGAATGCCAGATTCAAACTTCATACGCGCGTACGCGCCGACGCCATCAATTTTAAAAACGACTTCCTTGTAACCGTTCAAAGACGTTGCGTTTTCTTCAACAACCTCTGTCTTCCAACCGTTGCGCAAAGCATAAGACTTGTACATATTATATAAATCACCGGCAAAAAGCGCGGATTCCTCGCCGCCAACGCCGGCACGAATTTCCATAATAACGCTGTTATCATCCGCTTCATCACGAGGCAACAACGCAATTTGTAAATTTCTTTCTACTTCTGGTAACTTGTGATTTAGTTCCGCCAACTGTTGCGCCGCAATAGATTTTAATTCCTCGTCGTGTAACATTTCGGTTGCATCTGCAATACCCCGAGTCACCTGGAAATATTCTGAAATTAAGGGTAAAATCCCCGACAATCTTGAATATTCTTTTGACAATTTAGTCAATTCTGTACCGGAAACCTGCCCAGAATTCATCTGAGCCTCTATTTCATTCGCACGACTTTGAATATCTTTTAATTTTTGCTCTATTATCATTTTAAACGGTCTTTAATAATTCAATTGTTGATTTAATGTCCAGCGTTTGTTGCGTTCCCGACAACATATCTTTAACAGACAACACATTGTTTTTACGTTCGTTTTCGCCGACAATCAAACTGAAACGCGCTTTAATTTTATCGGCAAATTCAACCTGATTTTTAAATTTCTTGTTCGCATCCAAATAAGGAACAGCTGTTATACCAGAATTACGCAAAGCAGCCAACACAGACATAGAAAAAGCAACCTGCTCGCTCCCCATAACTAATACCGCCGCCTTTATAGGACGTTCAAACTTACTCAAATCAATTCTGTTTTCGTCCATTAACGCAACCATAAGTCTTGAAAAGCCAACAGCAGCACCAACACCAATTATTTTTGTTTTGGAAAACTTTGACGCAAGGTCTTCATAACGACCGCCCCCACCTATTGCGCCCAATTCTGGAAAATTATCCAAGAAAAACTCAAACACAATTCCTGTATAATATGCGTGTCCACGCATAATCCCAAGGTCTATTTTGGCGTTTTTTATACCCATAGAGCCTAACAATACCATAAATTCGTCTAACTCTTTTATTGCGGCATCTAATGCCTCTGCGCGCCCCACAAAAGAAGAATAACCATTTGAAAATACATTATTTATTTCATTTGCTGCATTTTCCCCAACTTCTTCAACAAGCCCTTCATAAAAATCTGATATCTTATCTTTTTTATCTATCAAAACAAATGCGGCACGTTGCTGTTCTGCGCTTAAATTCAAACTTGCAAACATCGCATTCCAAAAACGGCGATTTCCAACTCTTACGTTTACAGGGCCAATAAATTCTTTGACAGATTTATATGCATCCGCCAAAGTTGCAACTATTTCTGCATCATAGTTTTCAGACAGACTGTCTATTCCCATAATATCCAAGTCCATTTGATAAAATTCACGATATCTGCCACGCTGTGGTCTTTCCCCACGATAGTTGCGCGCAAATTGGTATGCTCTAAAAGGAAAAACTAAATCATTTATATGTCCAGCAACATAACGCGACAAGCCAACAGTCCCGTCATAGCGCAACCCCATTTTAGTATCACCTTTTTGAAATAAAAACATCTGCGTTTCTATTTCATCCCAATTATCTTTATCTGTCAAAACCTCTGCACGTTCAATAGCCGGCAAATCTAGATGACAAAATCCTGCTGTCTTTAACACACGTTGCATACGCATTGCACATTCATCAAAGCAACGCTGTTGAACAGGTAATAATTCAATAAATCCAGACAAAGTTTTCGTTGGTTTCAATTCCATTTTTTTATTCCTATATTTTATCAAAAGAAATCTGAACACATTTAGTGTTAATTATATCATATGAAATCGCAAAACGCTATAAACACCCCGCCCAACGGGCGTGATGCAACGTGAAAAAAATGAAATTTTGAATATTCACACTAAAATATTACCCAAAAATCCGCGATTTTCAAGTTTTTTTATAAAAATATGCCCCGAAAAATTCGTGGCATATCAACCAAACCATATTGCGGGTATTAGAACGACAGTTTAACACCAGCGATGATTTCGTGCTTATCCAAATCAACATTTGAATCAAACACACGCGTCATTCCGCCCTGGCCCGCGGTATGATTGTCATAGAACATACCGTTTGTATATTCAACACTGCCCAGGTCGGTGTATTTATACGCTACATTGAACGCAACATTATCGGTCAACGGCACTTCGACACCAACGCCGATATTCCACGACATATTTTCCGTTGTTGCCGGTGTTTCCCAGAAATAGCGGCCACTGCGGAAATTATTTTCGGATTCTATTGTCGTGTACCCGATACCTGCCGTTACATATGGAATAAATTTATAAACTTTATATCCATATTTCAGATTCAAGCCCAACGTACGTTCGTCATATGTAAAGTTTCTGACATCTGTGTCGTTTGGCATATCACCATTTTCTGCCATATCGAACCCAACCGCATTAAAGAAATTATCTACTTCGCCATATTCGGCTTCAACAGATAAAATACCGGCCTTATCCATATCAAATTCGTAACCGACCGCAATTTTTGGTGAAAATTGATGTCCCTTATCAGCCCAAGATTCGTGCTTGTTATTCACAAATTCAGCCCAAGAACCATTTTGTGCGGATTTTTCAACACGTGATTCTTCAACCGACGTGATGCTGTACGCAACCTGTGGATTGATATAGAACCCATTTGCCATTGCACCGGTCGCAACCAATGCAAACATTGAACCACATAGTACTTTTTTCATTGCCTCTTCCTTTTTTTGTCTAACAGTTAAACAAAAACCACCAGATTTCTTGGTGGTCGGGAAGTTAGCAAATCATATCTGTAAATGATCTGTCGGTTTTCGATTATATTAAATAATCTGTTGTATGGCCGACACAACCCGACCCACGGGCCAGGTAATCCAACGGCACGCCGTTGGCGGATTTTAACGCTTTCGCGTCATACAGATACGGGCTTGCTAAGTCCCCGAACCAACATCCCTGTTGATTCAATATTCAGTATAAACTATTGATATAAATAAACAAGTTAAAAATATTTATGTAATTCCGCACCGTGCTGATTTAACCATCTTTTTGCGCGTTCTGCCCCAAATCCGTACAATTCGGACACCTGACGCCAGAAAGCAGCAGAATGGTCCATATGTTTTTGATGCGCCAGCTCATGCATAACAACATAACGCATAACTTCTGGCGGTGCAAAAGCCAATCGCCAAGAAAAAGACATTGTTCCGCTGGTAGAGCAACTGCCCCAACGCGAAGACGTATCACGAATAGAAACCCTTTTCGGCCAAAAATCTTTTGGTGTTGTTTTTATAATTTGCTTTACAGATATTAAAAATTGCTCTTTTATAAAATCACGCACGCGGCGTTCCAGCATATCTGCACCACCACCGACAAACAAGACGCAATTGCCGTCTTCGCGTTGTACGAATTCATCCGAACGCATTGCTGGATTATGCTTAACTGTTACTTTATACCCCAAGAATTCTATTTCATCGCCGTCATTAATGCGGATTTTAGCCGGATTTTTAGCAAATACGCGCTCGCACCAAGAACGCTTTTGTTCTAAAAACCGCAACGCCGCGGCGGTTGGGGTCAGCCATGGTTTTGAAATATGAATTTGAACTGCAGGATGCGTCTTGGGTCGTAACGTAATATTACGCAACCCGCGACGCGAGTTTATGATAACAGGCACCTTTTCACCGGAAGATAAAACAAATTCATAATTTGACATACGTACGCAACACTACTTTAATCTTTTAGAAATATCGCGCACAATTGTATCTATGTCAAATCCAAAATGAGAATACACAGCGTCCCCCGGACCCGAAACGCCGAAAGAATCAACGCCCACGACTGCATCTGCGAACTCAAACCACGGTGCAGTCACGCCTGCTTCTATGGCTATGACGAATCCGCGCAAGATATCTTGTCTATATTTTTCGTCTTGTGTACGAAACGCTTCTACAGACGGCATACTTACTACTTGAACGCCATCGCCCAACTTTTGCGCGACGGCCACTGCCAAAGGTACCTCGCTGCCGGTGGCGATGATGGTGGCTTTTATACGTTTAGCGGTTGATTTATGTATTATGTAAGCCCCGCGAGATATATCTGCGTCATCCGGCGTATCAATTTGTTTTATTTTCTGTCTGGACAGAACGATTGCCGAGGGTTTATTTGTTTCTGATATTGCGCGACACCAAGCATACTTAACCTCTGCCCCGTTACAAGGTCTAAAAACATTTAAGTTCGGTATCAATCGCAAAGACGCCAACTGTTCTACGGGCTGATGCGTTGGTCCATCGGCACCGACAGCGATACTATCGTGAGAAAACACATAGACAACAGGCAATCCAGACAAAGCCGACAAACGAATCGCCGGCCGCATATAGTCGCTGAACACCAAAAACGTAGAACCATATACCCGCAGTCCTGCGACGGTCATACCGTTCATTATTGCCGCCATTGCATGCTCTCGCACACCATAGTGAATGAAATTACCGTTAAAGCCGCGTGGCGAGATATCAATATGTGCCTTGGTTTTTGCGCCTGTACTGGCGGACAAATCCGCGCTGCCCCCGATTAACGCGACGCCGCTTGCGATTAAACTTTGCAAAAATTGTTCGGACAATTCCCGCGTAGAAACGTCACTTGCTGCGAGTGGTGCAGATATATTTTTTGGGCAAACGTCCACCTGACGCACGACATATTTAGCGATGGCATTTTCTGCGACACTTTCCCACAACCGTTCGCCGACATCCGAAGAAAAATTTTTAATAAGATTTACTAACTCTTCATCCGACAAAGCCAACCCGTGTGCGCTGGGGCTGCCCGCCAACGACGAACCGTTACCAATAACTGTTTTACACTGAACGAATACCGGCGCACGAATCGCAACGGCATCGCGCAAAACCCTGTCCAGTTTATCAAAGTTATTACCAGGCGTCTTGAAAGTTCGCCAACCGCTTGCCTGCATACGTTCGGGGACATTTATATCGGTCAAGGCCGTTCCGTCAATGCTGACGCCGTTATCATCCCACAACAAAATCAAGTTATCTAACTTGTATCTTCCGGCAAAGGCGATGGCTTCTGTTGCGACGCCTTCCATCAAATCGCCGTCGCTGCATAAACAATAAATACGTTCATCAGACTTTTTTATTTTTGCGGCCAACGCCAGTCCAACGGCGTTTGCCACCCCCTGCCCCAAAGGACCTGTCGTTGCGAAGACGCCGTCCACATGTAATTCTGGATGTCCCGGCAGTCCGCCAAGTTTTCTGAACGACTTTAAGTCCCCAATATCGTATCCCGCCAGTTTCAGAACCGCATATAACAAAGCACTGCCATGACCGGCAGACAAGACGAACTTATCCTGACCGCGACGCAAAAAGTTCGCATATATTGTTGTTATGATATCGCCGGTTCCCAACACTATACCGACATGTCCAGACCCCGCACAACGAATGGCGTCCAACGCATACGCCTTGGCAGCCGAAGACATTTCTGTTAATTGTTTGGCATCAAATCTCATTTTATGATATTATAACACAAAACGAGGAAATAAAAAATGTTAAAAATATGGACAGACGGCAGTTGTCTTGGGAATCCTGGCCCAGGGGGTTGGGCATTTATTGCGACGAACGGTCAAGAAACGGCAGAAAGAAGTGGTGGTGAACCTGACACGACGAACAACCGCATGGAATTAACTGCTGTTATACGTGCGTTGAACGCCGCCCGTCATCATACCGAGGTTGAAATTCACACAGACAGCCAATACGTCAAGAACGGTATGCAGGTATGGTTGGCGCGTTGGAAAAACAACAACTGGAAAGGCGCGTCAAACAAGCCTGTAAAGAACAAGGAACTGTGGCAACAACTGGATACAATATCTCAAGACAAAAAAATCCATTGGGTATGGGTCAAGGGACATGCGGGCAACGCGATGAACGAACGTGTGGACGAACTGGCGCGCACCGCCGCAGAAAGACTGAAATAAAAACCATCGTTATGACGGTTTTTTATTACTTCCAATCAGCTGGTATACTGCTATAATCAGTTAACCCGGTAACACCATAATACATTCCATCACCAGCATCTATTGACAAAACATTATATAAATATTGACCATTTGGTAACCTCGCCGAAGGTCCGGTTAAACCAGAACAATTATAAAACGCATAGCCCAACGCACCAGCATCTTCTATTCCAGAAGTTATATCACCAAAAAATCCCAACGGTATTTCGCCTACTAGTCCCGTACACCCATAAAAGATACCGTAATATGTACCACGCTTAACAGCACCAGAAATACCACTAAATAACCCTTCGGGCAGAGATGTTAAACTTGTACAATTTCTAAATGTCTGGTAAAACATCTGCCTTGCTGGTGCGCCCTGTATTCCTGCGAATAAATCTGCCGGAATTGATGTTAGCCCACTGCAATCAGAAAATGTGCTGTTAAACATACTTTCTGCGGGCGCACCCTGGATTCCTGCAAATAAATCTGATGGTATACTGCCAGTTAAACCACTGCACCCCGAAAAAGTTTGATAAAACATATATGTTACAGGTTCGCCACGAATGTTATGAAATAAATATTGTGGTATTGTTCCTGTCAAATTAACAGCGCCCGCAAACGTATTCGCAAAATTTGGTTGCGAACCATCTGCCAACGTACTAAATATCTGTCCCAAACTGCCTTCAATATCCGCAATTTTTTCATATTCATCAAAGTCAATTACACGCGATATATTTGAACTCGCTGGGTATTCTGTGGCTTTCCCAGATAACGTTATCAAATATTCGCCCGCTGTATCATAGTTGTGCGAATAAGTTGCGCCGGCGGTATCTGTCTTGGTTATGTTTTCTGTATTACCGTCACCCCAGTTAATCGTGAAATTACCGGCCGCACCTAAATAAATTGAAAATACGTTTGTGTCCGGGGTTGTTGTTATATAAAACTCTGGTTCCAGCCCTAAACCACCCCAGGCTGTCGGTATAAATGGATAATCGTACAAACCCGTCGCGCCCTGATACATATTTTGCCCGTACGTCCCAGTACGTCCGTACACATCATACAAATACCGACCGTCCAGTAAACGCGCAGAATCACCCGTCAAACCGGCGCAATTCAAAAAAGTTTCCCTGAACATATACATTGTCTTGGTTTCTGTTAAATCACCAAAATATCCCACAGGTATGGTTCCCGTCAACCCTGTACAATTTTTAAATGTTGCGTCATACATATACCCCTTGCCCGCCCCAGAAATGCCGGCAAATAAGTCATCCGGCAGTGCAATCAAATTACTGCACCCAGAAAAAGTCCCTTGAAACATATAAGTATTTGGCGCACCCTGAATTCCTGCAAACAACGCCCCCGGAATTGTCGTCAGCCCCGTACAATTCGCAAATGTTTCCTTGAACATATATGATGCCGGGGCACCTTGAATTCCTGCAAACAGGTTTGACGGTATTGACGTTAAACCACTGCACCCCGAAAAAGTCCCTGTAAACATATTCGTGGCTGGCGCACCAGAAATGCCGGAAAACAATGTTGACGGTATCGCACCAGATAAACCCGTGCAACCGGCAAACGTAGAATTAAACATGTTCGCTGCTGGCGCACCAGAAATACCGGAAAACAAACCCGACGGTATTGTTCCGTTCAACCCAGTGCAATTTAGAAAGGTCCCCGCAAACATATTCGCAGCCGGCAATCCTTGTATTCCCGCAAATAAACCCGATGGTATATTCCCACCTAAACCCGTGCAACCCTCAAAAGTATGAAAAAACAATTGTATGGTCGGCGTCCCGTCCAAACCAGCAAACAATCCCGATGGGATTTCCCCGCTTAACCCCGTACAACCTTCAAAAGTACTATAAAACATTGCCGTTACAGGTTGCCCCGTTATCCCGTCAAATAACGTTGCGGGTATTTCACCATGTAAGTTTGTGTGGTTATAAAACGTCCTATAAAACCTTGGTTGCGAACCGTCTGATAAAGTGCCGAATATCGCGCCCAAACTGCCCGATATACTCGCCACATTGATGGATTCTGAAAAACTTACCACGCTTGTATTAGATGTCGTATATGCTGTTGCCTGTCCCGACAAACCAACAGAATAACTGCCCGCCGCGCTGTACGTATGCGAATAAGTCTTTTTTGTAACGACGGTTTGCGTTATTTCGTCTACGGTGCCGTCACCCCAATCAATCGTGAAATCCCCCTTGGCTGCAATATTAACCGAAAACTCCGTTGTGTCTGGCGTTGTCGTAACGACGAACTCTGCCGGCACGCGCCCCAACCCACCCCACTTTTTCGGAATAAATTCATAATCGTCCAGATTAACTGCGTCCTTATACATATCCAGTCCGTAATCCGAATCGCGTCCGTAAATGTCATACAAGAAATCACCGTTTGATGTACGCGCAGAAGGACCGCTTAAACGATTACAATTCACAAACGTTTCAACAAACATGCCTGACGCGGGCGCAGAAGTTAAATTCCCGAAAAATCCCAAGGGGATATCACCGTCAATGCCCGTATCACTATAAAACGTCCCCATAAACATATCTTCTGCGGGCGCGCCCGATATACCAGAAAACAAGTTGTCTGGCAAAGGCCCCGTTAGTTTTCCACATTGTGAAAACGTTCCGCGAAACATTCTTGGCGCCGGCGCACCGGATATACCGGCGAACAAACGTTCTGGAATTTGATTTTGTAACCTTGCGCATCTTTCAAAAGTAACCATAAACATTCCCGGTGCCGGCTGCCCATAAATCCCACCAAATAGCCCTTCGGGTATAGAACCCGTCAAGCCAGAGCAATCAAAAAACGTACCATAAAACATATTCTCTGCGGGCGCACCAGAAATGCCCGAAAACAACCGTGCTGGTATTGAGCCCGACAACCCGGTACAACTTTCAAATGTAGACCTGAATAAATCTAACGTAGGCTTTCCGGATATGCCACTGAACAACCTTTCCGGTATAGAACCTTCCAAAGAAGAACACGCACGAAACGTTATCGCAAATAAAGATTCCGTAGGAACACCCGACAAACCCGAAAACAGCCTTTCCGGTATTGTGCCGGTTAATCTTGAACACGAATCAAATAATCCAGTAAACATGAAACTGGTTGGCTGTCCCGTAATACCACTGAATAATTCTTCTGGTATTGTGCCGGTTAAATTCGTACACCCACCAAACGTAGACCTAAAACGTGGCTGCAACCCGTCTGATAACGTGCCAAATATAGCACCCAAACTGCCCGAAATACCTGCAACATTTTGATTCGCATAAAAACTTATTGCGGCGAACTGTTCGTTTTCCGAATAATTTCTGGCTGTTCCCGCGATTCCGATTTCATAACTGCCCGCAGCATTATATACATGGGTATATGTCGTATCGTTAGTATCGCTTTTATTGATTGTTTCATAGTTACCGTCACCCCAATCTATATAGAACACACCCTGGGCACTGATTTTGAACGAAAATGTTTTCGTATCTGACGTCGTTGTTACCGTGAATTTTGGTTCTACGCCCAACCCACCCCACTTTACCGGTATAAAAGGATACTCTTGCAATCCTGTCGCGTTACGATACATGTTCAACCCGTAATCCAAATCGCGCCCGTAAACATCGTACAAGAATCTGCCATCTGGCATACGCGCAGATAATCCATCCAGTTTGTTACAATTATAAAAGGTTTGGCTGAACATATTTGTTGCAGGCGTGTCCGTCAAGTCCCCGAACAACCCTTGGGGTATTTTACCTGTTAGTCTTATACAATTATAAAATGTGCTGTAATACATACCCTCTGCCGGTCTTCCGACGATAGAGCCGAATAAATTACTCGGCAAATTCTCTGTCAACCCGGAACAACCGTAAAACGTCTGATAATACATATCCTTGGCGGGCGTGCCAGAAATACCAGCAAACAGCCGCGCCGGCACCCCACCAGATAGCGAAGAACAGTTATAAAAAGTGCTACGAAACATTGACTCTGCGGGCGCCCCCTGAACGCCAGCAAATAACGTTTCCGGTATACTGCCGGTTAACCTATTACAATTAGCAAAAAGTCCTTGAAACATAAACTCCGCAGGAGCGCCGTTTACCCCTGCAAACAAAGCCCCAGGAATTTCACCGTTCAACTTAGAGCACCCATTAAAAGTCGCATAAAACATATAAGGCGCAGGATTACCGCTTATTAAACCAAACAAATTTTCAGGTATGGGACCAGTCAAACCAGAACAATTATAAAAAGTTTGTGAAAACATATGCGAAGCCGGCGCACCCGATATTCCCCCAAACAATCTTTCCGGTATCGCCCCCGATAGCGAAGCGCATTCGCTAAACGTATTTTGAAACATTGCTTCCCCAGGTTCGCCCCTTAAACCAGAGAATAAATTTGCCGGAATTTCGCCCGTTAACTTGGTACAACCCCCAAATAAACCATAAAACATATACTTAATCGGTGCACCGCTGACGCCAGAAAATAAAGTTTCTGGTATGGTACTTGATAAATTTGTACAACCACCAAACGTTTGATAGAAAACAGGCTGTGCACCGTTTTCTAATGTACCGAATATAGCGCCCAAACTGCCCGAAATACCCGCAATGTTCGTATTGGCTTTAAAAGATACCGCAGCCGTCGTGCTGTCTGTTGAATAATTATTTGCCTGACCACCAATGCCGATTGTATATGTACCTGCGGTATTATAATCGTGGCTATATATGATCGGCGTTGTATCTGTTTTAACTATTCTTTCTTTATAATTTCCCCAATCAATAGAATAAATACCTGCCGCGCTTATTATGAAAGAAAAATTCGTTGTATCCGATGTGGTTTTTACGAAAAATTCTGGTTCTATGACGATTAACCTGTCCACCGCATCAATTGTCGCAACCGTGTCAACCGCCTGCTTAGTAGCGTAATGTTCGTCTGTACCGTAACTTGTCGTAGCGGTACCGTTTAACACTGCGTTTGTTTTATCTACCACCTTTAACAAGTACTCTACATTTGCGATTTGATTTGCCACGTTTGGATAATAAGGAATATCAACGCCCCAATCGCGCCTGATTAAAGAATGAATATAGTCCACATTAACCGCCACCGCCCCCCAACAAGCACACGGTAAAAATAACATAATAAAAAAACTACGAACGATTCGTTTTAACATCTTCGTTATAATATTACAAAAATACCTATACTTATGGCAAGGGCGGTGTTGGAACGTATAAAGTACCAGACACAGTATATTTACCTTGCATTGTTTGGATGGCGTCTGCACCGGTATCAACCTTGGTGCCAAGTTCCGTTTTTACTGCCAGCGCACTGGGATACTTTGTATCTGTTGCGTTTGCACCCTCAAAATTAGTTACTTTATTTGATACGTCTTCTTTGGCGGCGACAACCTCTCCGACATAAGCCTTGGAAGTCAAATCACAATAAGCAGGCTGGAACGAGCCCAAAATGCACACAACACAAAAACATAGACAGTAAAATACTTTTCTCATATTTCTCTCTGCCTTAGTTACATTTCATATGTATTTTATCACATTTGAAAAATTAATACAATTATCTTTTGTATCCCGTCGCGACAATAAACATCTCTACAGAATCTTTGCGAGAAGCAGGCGGTTTTATATGATGTACAGATTCAAAACAGTCCTTAATTTGCTTTAATAAATCGCCCGTTGTTCCGCCCGTAAAAGACTTTGCAACGAACGTACCACCCGGTTTAAGCGCACGTTTAGCAAAATCAAACGCGTATTCCAACAACACCATCTGTCGTAAATGATCCGTTTTTTTATGACCGACCGTATTCGGTGCCATATCTGATAACACCACGTCAACGGTGCCGTGTTCTGAGGCATCGTCTGGCAAATTAAGTTTTTTAACCAACCAATCAAGTGCCTCGTCCGTTGTAAAATCACCTTTATAGAATTCAACGTCGGGTATAGGTGTTATTTCCAATAAATCCATTGCGAATACCCTAGACTTTGGAAATTCGCGCTTTACATATTGCGTCCACGAACCAGGCGCTGCACCTAAATCTACAACAACTTGCCCGTTTTTTAAGAATTGGTATTTTTCATTTATTTCAATTAATTTATAGGCTGCGCGCGCCCGATATCCTTCTTTGTGCGCACGCGCAACATAGGGGTCGTTTGCCTGACGCTGAATCCAAGCAACCGAAGATTTTTTCGCAGCAATTTTTTTATTTATGATTTTCATACTTATCTTGTTTTATCTCTATCTTTTTGCTTTTGTTTCATTTTCTGTGCATATGCACTTGCCATGAATCCAGCGTCACCCCATCTGCCTAAATTATATTTTTTATCCATCAAATAAAAAAACTTCGTTTTCGTGCCATGATATTTATATTCTACAACAACCTGGTATCCTGTATAATTAGCACCATTCCAAACGTATACCGGCTCGGACACACTTTTAATAGACCAATCAAAAAATTTTTTAATATTAAAAACCATATATTTTCTGCCTTTTTTTCTCTTGCTGGTGTAAATGTTTTTCCATCATATAACGATAATACGCCCTGGCGGCAGCCTCTGGCGACGCATAACAAGCCCACGACTGCTGATTTTTTGTATCAAAGCACTTATCTTTGCAGCCATGATGAGTATATAACACCCTGACTTTAAAACCCTTTACACCCGTTTCCCAATCAACAAACCGATACGGTTCTGTAACGCATTTAATTTCCCAATTAAATAATTTTTTAAAATTAATGTTCATGTTTATTATCCTTGTAAATCTGTTCTTTAATTAGGTTATAAAAAGTAACCGCATTCCGCAAAGCCATTTTCCTGTCTTTTTGGCATGAATTTTTAACGATAAAAAACTGCTCTTTATCTGCTCTATACCTATATTTTACAACCACAACGAAACCCAATAAGCGACGTTTGTTATCGTCGGTCTTTCTGTAACAAGAAAAAGGTGCGTCTATGCCAATAGGATTTTTATCCAATAATTTTTTTACGCTATTTTTTAATTTTATAAACCTTCGTCGGCCCATGTTTTATTACACTCCTTGCTTTCTCATTTTTTCCATAACCGCTTCCATACCGCCCATTTTTTGAATCATTGCCATCTGCTGACGCATTTTAGTATATTGCTTTATCATGTGTTCAACATCACGAACGGTGCAGCCGGCGGTTTCTGCGATTCTTGCCTTTGCGTTGGCGAATATTTTTTCCGGGTCAGCCCGTTCTGTGGCGGTCATGGCCTCTAATATTTTTATTTGTGCGTCAACACTGCCGTCTTTAATTTTTTCTTTCATAGCAGATACCGCACCCGACATACCAGGCACCATTTTTAATAACCCGCTAAAATTACTCATCTTTTTAATTTGTTTTAACTGTGCCAACATATCATTCATATCAAATTGACCAGACATCATACGTTGCGCAGTCTCTTTCATACCGCTGGGTATTTTTTCTTCCAGTTGTTGCAGTTCTTTATCGTTTAATTGCTCTTTTTCGGTTGCGTTCAGTTTTTCTTTTTTCTTTTTGCCAAATCCAAACATTTTCATACTCCTTTATTATGATATTATTTTTTCTTTGTCGGTTTGTCCAGATACTTCTTTAAATATTTGCCGGTAAGCGATTCTGGCACATTGGCAATTTGTTCGGGCGAACCGGTCGCAATAACGCGCCCGCCACCTGCCCCACCGGCTGGCCCCAGATCAATGATCCAGTCGGCAGTTTTTATCACTTCCAAGTTATGTTCAATCACAATTACAGTATTCCCCTGATCTACCAATTCGTGAAGAACAGATAACAGCATTTTTATATCTTCAAAATGCAAACCTGTTGTCGGTTCGTCTAAAATATAAATAGTTTGCCCCGTACTGCGTGCTGCCAGTTCTTTTGAAAGTTTAATTCTTTGCGCTTCGCCGCCGGATAAATCCAAAGAACTTTGCCCCAGTTTAATATAATCTAGGCCTACCCGCTTTAATAACTCTAACTTTCTGGCAATTTGTGGAACATTAATAAAGAACCTATACGCTTCGTCAACAGTCATATCCAACACATCTGCAATGGACTTTCCTTTATATTTAACAGCCAAGGTTTCGTCGTTATATCGGGCACCGTGACACTTATCACATTCTACATACACATCGGCCAAGAAATTCATTTCTATTTTTATCTGTCCGTCACCCTGACACGCCTCGCAACGACCGCCCTTTACATTAAACGAGAATCTGCCAGACGTGTAACCGCGTGCTTTTGCTTCTGGCAGCCCCGCAAAGAAATCGCGAATATTAGTAAATACGCCCGTATAAGTTGCAGGATTACTGCGTGGCGTACGTCCAATGGGCGACTGATCAATATCAACGACCTTGTCTACATTTTCCATACCGCGAATGATATCATGCTTTCCGACTTCTAGCTTAGAGTTATATAAAGCACGCATCAACGCGGGGTACAATGTATCTAGTAACAAAGTTGACTTACCAGAACCGGAAACGCCAGTCAAAGCAATAAACGTACCTAATGGAAAATCTACATTTATATTCTTTAAGTTATTTTCACACGCACCGCATACAGAAATCATATGCCCGTTACCCGCGCGCCGTTTTTTTGGAACATCTATTTTGCGCGCCCCAGATAAATATTGACCCGTCAAAGAATCCTTGCATTTAATTACATCTGCCGGCTTACCTGCGACAACGACATTTCCGCCGTTAACGCCTGCGCCCCGCCCTATATCTACCAAGAAATCGGCTGCACGCATCGCGTCTTCGTCGTGTTCAACGACAATTACAGTATTATCTTTATCACGCAACATTTTTAACGTATCCAGTAATTTATCGTTATCGCTTTGATGCAAACCAATAGAAGGCTCGTCCAAGACGTACAGAACGCCCGATAACCCGCTGCCTATCTGAGAAGCCAGTCTAATTCTTTGCGCTTCCCCGCCAGATAAAGTTCCAGCCATTCTTGATAAAGTCAAATACCCTAGCCCAACGTTTTGCAAGAAGTGCAATCGGCTTGTAATTTCACGCAAAATCATTTTTGCAATATCATTATCTTTTTGTGATAAACAGTTTGGTAAATTCGTAAACCAGCGCAAAGAATCATCAACAGACATATCGCAAACATCCATGATGTCTTTGTTATTAACCCTTACGCACAAAGCCTGAATATTCAAACGTTTACCATGACAAACCGGACACGGCTTTTCCGACTGATATTTTGCCAATTCAGCGCGCATTGCCTCTGATTCCGATTCTCGCCAGCGACGTTCTATATTAGGAATAACCCCTTCATAAGGTTTTTCGTAAACAAAACCGTTCCAATTGATTTTTATGGGTTCATCACCGCTTCCATATAAAATCAGATTTTTTTGTTCCGGCGTCAAAGTATGCCATGGCTTAGAAAGGGGTATTTTATATTTTTTATGCAAAGCATCTAATAAATGATCAAACTGACTAAGCATTCCACCACGCGACCAAGGTGCAATTGCCCCGTCCAATATGGACTTTGATGGATCCGGTATAACCAAGTCTGGCGACATATTTAACTGTACGCCCAAACCATCGCAAGCACTGCACGCCCCCATAGGCGCGTTAAACGAAAACAACCTAGGCTCTATTTTCGGCACGGTAAAACCGCTGACCGGGCAAGCATAATTTTGTGAATATAAACTGTCTTCATTTGTATCCAAGCGACGCACCAGTACAGACCCAGGCACCAATCGCAACGATGCCTCAAACGAAGAATATATTCTGGAACGAAATTCTTCTTTATCGGAATCCGACGCGTCTGCAGCCGGCATCTGCAACCTATCTACGATTACGAATATCGTATGCTTTTTATTTTTATCCAAGGGCGGAACCGCGGACAAATCGTATAACTCATCATCAATGATTGCGCGTTGATACCCTTGTTTTATCAAAAACGCGATTTCTTTTTTATATTCACCTTTTCTTTCACGCACCAGTGGGGCCATGATAAAAATTTTTGTACCGGCAGGTATCTTCATGGTCCAATCAACCATCTCTCCGATAGTCTGCGACTTTATAGGCAACCCCGTAACAGGGGAATGAGGCGCCCCAATTCGTGCCCACAATAAACGTAAATAGTCATAAATTTCTGTAACAGTGCCGACCGTTGACCTGGGGTTCTTAGACGTGGTTTTTTGTTCTATTGAAATAGCCGGTGCCAGTCCTTCTATTAAATCAACATCTGGCTTTTTCTGCATATCCAAGAACTGACGCGCGTACGAAGACAAAGATTCTACATACCTGCGTTGTCCTTCGGCATAAATGGTGTTAAAAGCAAGCGACGATTTTCCAGAACCAGATACGCCAGTAAAGACCACCAATTTATTCTTTGGTATGTCTAAATCTATATTCTTAAGATTGTTTTCCCGTGCGCCACGGATTTTAATTAATTTACTCATACAAATGAATATAGCGAAAATATTATGATTTTCAATAGAATGGGCGAAAATTCTTTCGCCCATCACTAATTTTACTCTGCCGACTGCTGCGCATCACTGGCTGGCATCAAGGTATCCGCCGACATTAAAATACCGGACTTTCTGACATAATTATCCCCCTGCTTTGGTGCCAATTGCCCGTTTACCCATATATCTACGCCGCCTGCATTACCAAACGTTGCCTTGTAATCATCACCGGTTGGGACATAGTACACATCGCCAGGCACTAAAACACGACTGAATACAGTATTACCACGGTTATCTTCTATTTTTACCCACGATTCTTGGCTTGCCTGCAAAATAATCTCTGCTTTTTCGCTGTTTTCCGTACCAAAACGCTCACGCACGGCCTGTTTATATTCCGGTTCTACCACCGCGGTTGTTAACACAGATTCTGTACCAGCATCAACCGCATCATTATTTCTTGGAATGAAAGCAACTAATGCAATAATAATCGCTATCAACAACACCAGACCGCCAACAAACCACAACCATTTTTTACGAACAAAATTGCAAAACTTATTGTTTAAACAAAAAGAAAACTTTTTACGTTTGTCGCCATTATCATCGGCATTTACAGAACAACTGTGACCGTCGTCTGCCGGTTCTTCATCTTGGCAATCAGAAATCAAGCCCATTTCTTTTTTAAGTTTATTAACAATTTCATCAGGATTTAAGCCCAATTCCATGGCGTAATTACGTGCAAAACCCAAAATATAAACGGTTTCTGGGATGACATTGTAATTACCTTGCTCTAAGGCTTCTAAAAACTCTTCCCGTATGCATAACTGCTTGGACACGGTTGCAATTTCACGTTTACGTCTGCCGGTTGTCCTGGCATTACGTAATATTTCACCTATGGACATATTAGTTATATCAATATTATTTTCACTCATTGATTTCCCCTGTTTGATTATTTGATATCATAGAATCTATACTTATAAATGGCAACCCCAAAATTCACAAATTGTATTTTTCAATTCTTGTTCATCGTTTATTTGATTTATTTTGATACGAAATTCCGCAGAATTTGGCATACCAGCAGAATACCACGCCACATGTTTACGAAACATTGGAATTGCGTTTTTAGCGCCATAATAATCCAATACATAATTTAAATGTTGCAATACTATATTTCCAATATTATCGGGCACAGCGCATACCCCAGACAAAACACCTAACTGCCAAGGCTTTCCCAACATAGCCCGCCCAATCATAACGCCGTCGTAACCCAAATCTTGCATACGTTGAACATCGTCTTGTGTTTTTATGTCCCCGTTTGCTATCACAGGTATATTAAAACTTGGTTTTGGCGGTAAATCAGACTTTCCAAGATATAATTGCACCCTTGTACGTCCATGCAAAGCCACAAATCTGACGCCACAATCAACGGCAATATTTGCTAAATCCTGCCAATTTTTATGCGCGTCATCCCACCCCAAACGCGTTTTTATTGAAACGGGGATATTAACGGACTTTACAACTGTACGCATTATTTGTTCTGCCAGTTTGTGATCGCGCATCAAAAACGCCCCTGCTCCGCTACGTGTTGCAACCTTTGGTACAGGACAGCCCATATTTATATCTATCCACGACGCGCCAGCATCTTGCAAGATTTTTGCGGCATCACCCATCAACCTGACGTCTGCACCAAAAATTTGCGCGCCTATATTACCTTCATCGTCATAACGATCAAAATTACGCAAGCAGTTTTTATGACGCTCTACCAAAGAATGACAAGAAATCATCTCTGTATAAAGCGGGGCATCTGGCGAAAACATACGAATGACCCTACGAAACGGCTTGTCCGTAACGCCAGCAAGAGGTGCACCAAAAATTTGCTTATTAGTAAACATTTATGTTATAATTACATTTATGAAGGAAAAAATCAAAAATTTCTTTGGGTTTATCGGTCGCGCTTGGTCTGGCAGTTTTCGTGGCAAAATCGGCATTTTACTGGGGGTATTTGCTGCCTTTATGTTTGTCAGAATATTTTGGGGCGAAGTTAATTTACAAAACTTCGTCATAAACATATGGCGCCTGAACGCAGAACAAGAACAGTTGATGGCAGAACAAGAAAAATTAAACACCATTAATAAACACATAGAACTACTTCAAGGCTACAGCGCGGATTACGTAGAAGAACTTGGTTTAAAGTATTTAAACGTTGGCGATCCAAAGATAAGAATATTAAAGATATAAAAAAACCGCCTTATCGGCGGTTTAAGTTTAATTTAAATACACGACTACGGAATTTAGATACATAGCAAACACCAACCAAACGATATAAGGAATAATCAAATATCCCGCAGATTTTCTTAATTGATAGAAAGCGCGCATCATCCATATAGAAAACGCCAGTAATATTACCAAGCAAATTAATCCGGCGCTTGGCAACTGCAACCCAAAGAACAAATAGGACCACAAAGCATTTAACCCCATTTGCACTGCGAACAACCAATATGCCTTTGATTTAGTTTGCCGGGTTTTATCTGAGATTATCAAATACAAAGCAATACCCAACAACAGATATAAAATTGGCCAAACAACCGCGAAAACCCAACCATCTGGTGTCAACAAAGACTTATTCAAGGCGTTATACCACAAATCCGACGGACCAGTTGGCGAATATATCATACCTATGGCCCCGGGTATAAACGAAATTATAACAGCGATAATGAATTGGAAAAATTTTTTCATAACAAAGCCCTCCCTTTATTTGACAAGCATTATAACAGATAAGTCTCATAATCCACACAGGAACGATTTCACACAAAAAGATACAAGGCGCACTTGAAATTTGTATAAAAATGTTGTAGACTTGCAAAGCAACGCGCCCTTAGCCCAGCTGGATAGAGCATCGGATTTCTAATCGTCCGTAATTTTTATGGATAGATTTGGATTTGAATGCATAAATGCTGGATTTGTGTGGATGTGCGCAAAAATCAGTTCTGTATAAAACCGGATACAGATTGATTGAAATGTACGCAAATTGATGTAAAATGTTACATATTTGCTACATAGAATGTTACATAGGAATTGGATGACGTTCGCGTCAAATTCCATAAAAACAGTTAAGTGCCCATGGCTCAACCGGATAGAGCAATTGCCTTCTAAGCAATAGGTTGCAGGTTCGAATCCTGCTGGGCACGCCAAAATTTAAATCGGGTTTATCCCGATTTTTATTTTTGCAAAAGACCAAAGGATTTGAACCGGCGAAGAAGCCGTTTGAACCGCAGTAAAAAGGCGGACGGAAGTACGCCGGTTATGCGAAGCATAATTTTACAAGGTGACGAAGTAATCCTGCAGGGCGCGCCAAAAATTAAACCGCCAAAACGGCGGTTTTTTTTAGACTAATTTCTTTAACCTTAATAATTCTATGTACATATAAATATCGGCGGCGGCATACAATAACAATGTTATTGCCAAGTAATAAACAACCGCAAACGCACCTGCAACAGGATAAACCAACAACACAATCGCCAGCGCAATTAAGATAACAACCATTATCAAATCAAACCAATAGTGCCCAAAATTTGCCTTTATCATATTTATTGCAAATATTAACGCACGCAAAGCCTTGAATAAAAATAAGACAACAAAAATATACACCAGACTAATCATAGATCCCACCGGATAAACGCAAAACAACACGCCTAATATAACGTTTATTATTCCGAACAAAACATCAAACCAACCGCCGCCCATATCACGCGACACGATAAAGCCAGCAATAGTTCTATATAAACCGAACAAAACCAATGCGATACCTATTATGAAGGTTAATACCGCTAAAAACGCAACAGGCTTAATAAACATCAAAACAGACACGACGATGAACAACAAAGCCTCGCATATTAAAAGGGGCGCGCTTTTGTTATACATGCGTTTGATGGATTGTGCCACAGGATTAATATTTTTCCGTTCTTTTTTAACTGATTTTTTCGTGCTTTGCATTTTATTTTCTCCTTGCCTTATACGACAATATGTATTGTAGTACGCTACATTTGATAATTCAATACCCTTTTAAATATTATACTAAGAATATATTACTTAGAATATTATGCGCAAACCTACTTTCGGCACCACAGAATTCAAACTTGGCTTAAAGGTATAATAATAGTCAACGCCAACATCTATTCCTATGTGTTCAAAATTTACGCTTAACCCGGTATACGCACCGAGCATAGCAGAATATCCGTCTTCGCGAATTTCGTCACCTGTATTTTGATAAGAAACAACTGTTTCATAGTTATTCAAGCCTGCGCCTGCACCGACGTACCACGCAAAATACTTAGACGACAACACATCATAATAACCATTTGCCATCAGTCCATGTTGTTCTACGGACGCCATTGTCTGCGTCAACAAAGAACTAAAAAGTTCACTGACGGTTGCCCGTTCTTGCCACGCCAGTTCCGCACGCCAACGACCGCTTTGACCACCTGCTGCAAAATTAAACATCCCTTGAAACCCGCCTAAATCATAGTCGGCAACGGTCAAATCTGAATAAGTAATACCAGCGTCAGCCCGCAAATACAGGCGCCAATCATTGTCACCACCTGCAAACGCCAACGATGGTACGATTGCAAATATAATAAAAGACATTTTTTTCATGCCGCACTCCTATTTTTTTATTGTTTGAACCGAGATGACCTCAACCACATCATAAGTACCGTCATATTCTGCGCCAAAGCCATCTTGCATTTTGGGTAATTTATTCACTTTTAATTCGGCCCTAACAGGCACATACGCCCCCGCTTCAACAGGCGCAACTTTTAGGTATTCTTTGTATAAATCCCCTGATTTATCTATCACCCAAAATTCTTTATCTTGACCGTCTGGAACGAAAGACCTGACCTCGTGTCCCATTGTCAACCTGCCCGTAACCGTTTGCACGTCTGTACCACGCGCACAAGCACCCAAAGCACATACAGCGCCACAAAATAAAAAACTTGTAGTAAGACGCATTATAAAAACCCCTGAATTATATTTTATATATTATACACTATTATTCACCAAGCACCAAACATATTCGCACGCTAAAATACCATAAATACAAACAGCACCATTAAAGGTGCTGATTGCTAAACCGCAAAAATATAACCCAAATTATTTTTCTTTAGAAAATGTTTTATTCAACACAAGCGCCATCGCATCTGCTGTCATATTAGAATTAATGGGTATATCAAATTTTACATCCTTACCTTTGGCAATTTTATTTTTCATTTTCGCTGTTTGTTTTGGTTCTTTTGACATTATTTCTGTGTATTCTGCCATTGATAATTTAGACATGCTTTTGCTTATCATGCCCCCCAAAGTCCACAAGAAAGTATCCAGCTGTTTATATTGCGCACCAGAATTTAAACCTTCTATATACTTACAATATGCAATATAGTTTTTATGTGTTGCGGACACTAAGTTTTTGCCTTTATCTCTGTAATAAAAATCTAGCATATGTGCAACTATACTATCATATATCGGGAAAAAGTCTTTATTATAACAATACCTGGACAAAACAGAAAAATACTTTGTCGTAAAGGAAAACGCTACGCGTCCGTTTTGATTTAATTGTTTATTTACAATTGTTTGTACGTATTGTTTATCGCCTTGTTGTACTGCATCTATGATATTATTATTATCTTGATGTAATATTTGCGAAATCTCATAACAATTATCAGCACCCATTCTTGTACTATAAAAAGCGTTTATCAACGTCACCATATGATAGATGTTTTCAAAAGGCGCATTTTTATAGATAGATTTATTCACAAATTCAGTTAACAAAACGTTATCAACCGCATATCTGGTAGATTCCAGGTTATATTGCTGGTTAAACTTTTTTATTACGTTTGCATTAATAATAAAATTTTTACCGTCCCAAAAATATAAATCGCCCATGAATAATCCCTTTTAATTGATGTATGATATACTTTATATATTGACACAAATATAAAAATTGTCAACAAAAATCTAAACAACAATGTAATCAATCATGCTAACACACACAATGTTACTACACACAAAAAAATATCAAAGCGCTTTCAAAGCATTTATACGCGCGCATAACTTATCTTGTTTTATAATTATCACACAGAGTCGCTATTTTGCGAGCTTGGTCTATTATTTCTTGTCTAAAAACGCTTTTACCATTTAAGACATCTTTATACATTACAGGTTTCCCTGTACTTGCGACCTGCCCATTTTTACACAAATATTCTTTAATTGGTTTACCTTTTATGGTTGGGTAAGCAAACTCACGAAAATCTTTATAAGAAACCGACACGCCGAATTCACAATGTTCGTCACACCCTGTGCAAAAATCACATATATCTAAGTTTGTTCTTTTTTCTTGCGTAAATTCCATATTTGCTTCCCCCTTTTTCCCATACAAGATTATCACAAACAAACAATCCGGTCAAAAAAATTCACCAAAAATAAAACGTTCTAAAAAATCCACACTCAAATACCTAATAATATAAAAAAGCAGAAGGCAATGAATTGTACCCACTGCTGCATAAACACAACATTCGCGCGACTTATCTACTTCTTCCTTTATTTTTCATTGTATTTGCTATATTTGTTATTATATTTACTTTCTTTTGCTTTAACTGACTTGCGCGCCATGCTTTATAAGACTGCTGTATATGCGGCGGCATCTTTTTTATATCTTCTTTTAACAGACGACAAACTTTCATTGGCCATTTGATTTCTTTTACACCGGATAAATCAGCGTAACATAAATCAACTTCTTTCGTTTTACTAAAATCCAACACCGCTGGCAGATTTCTTGCACCACCCAAATCTAATTTTTCTGTTGGGCCTTTAATTTCTTTGACCCCGAAAAAATCCACATCATCTAAATCAACTTCTTTCGTATTGCTAAAATCTAATACCGCTGGCAGATGTTTTGCACCATACAAAGATATTTTTTCTTTTGGACCTTTGATTTCTTTACTTCCAGAAAAATCGGAATTGCGACAAATAACTTCTTTCTTTTTACTAAAATCTAACACATCATTTTGATTTTTTTTGTGAAATATAATTTCTTTTATTTATCGGCATAGTTTCAACCCCTTATACTTTACCAAAAAACTACTACAAAAATAAAATATCGTCAACAATAAACTAAATAATACTAAACACAAATTTGCAACCACACAATAACTGTTCCTTATCGCTGAAAAATACGAAAACTTCGACGAACAAGAAAAGATATTCTTTAATAAATAATCACTAAAAATCATACAACACAATTCAACCTATTGATACACACAATAGCGTTAAATTTTGTGCGTCATTGACCGTCCTAAAATTGCCGGTGTATGTCATATCTGAAAATTGGGCGAATTTTACGCTTTGAAAATCACATACCGTGCATTTTTGAACATAAAACCCCACGTTTTCGGCACTATACATGATTACAGCCGTGGATAACCACGGCTCATAGAATAAAAAATTCATGTAAAAAATTATCTTGATGATTCTTTTGATAATTTTTTAAAGGCATTTTCCATTTTTTTTCTTAATGCTATATACTCTGGAGACAAGTGTTTATAGTCTATAGGCTTGAGCAGTCTTTCTGTAATATTTACCTTACTTAAATCAACTTTTTCATTTCTTAAACCTTTCATTTTTTATCCTTTTAGTTTAACAATTTATTCTGTTTATATTTACATATTATATAATTTTCTAGTAAAATCAATAAATATTTCAATTTGTCTATATATTACTTTTTATAGATTTTTTATTTCTAATACTTTTTTCAATGGGATAAGAATAAGCACTATCAACGCTAAAAATATCACTGCGGTCATCTCTAAGCCAAAATTACTTAACAGTGGCTTTGCACACATTAAAACCACGCCAGATATTCCCATATTAAACATGTTGCTTACACTTAACACTGTGCCACGCTCATTTGACTGAATCCTGGTATGTATATAATCATTAAATACTAACACGCACATTGTCTGAACTGCGGGTACAATTGCTGCTATTCCACATATTGCATACACTAACGGCATTACAAATCCATTTGAATTTATTGCCAAAAGAACAGCAGAAAAACCCAGCACCAACGACCCAATACAAACCCATAATAACTTTCTTGTTCCCAGCATATTTAAAATCCTATGCGCGAACCTAGAAAACAATACACGACTTCCTTGATTAATAGCAAAGAACACACCAAACAACGCAACAGGAACTAAAGCTAATTCCATCATTGGCTGGAATAACCATAACAACACTATTGTAAAAGTAGAATATATCGCAGGAAACAACATTAGCCACTTTATTTCCGGATGCTTTACAGACATCTTTACTATACCAAGACAATCCTTTATTGGGCTAGTCTCTGGTACAACTTTACGCCTAACTTCTTTTATTTCTGGCAATAGCAACATCAACACGAAACCACAAAATACTACAAGCGCCTCTACCCATAACAAAACACTTTCTCCCATAGTCAATAAAACACCACCCACTATCATAGAAACAAACATTCCAACTTGACAAAAGGACTTTATCGAACCATTTTCCTTAACATATTGATTTTCCTTACCGTCTCGCTTTAATAGGTCATACACATAGGCTTCACCAGTACCAGAAAGCAATGCGCTTGCCATTCCCATAAGAGACTCACAAACTACAACTGCCCAAAAACCCTGAGCCCATATCAATAAAAACATTCCCAAAAACTGTAAAAATGTGGCTAAAACCATGATTTTCTTTCTAGAAAAAACGTCCGCCAAGTAACCACTTGGAATTTCAAATAAAAACGCTGCAATTCTAAAAATAACCCTGAATTAAAAAGAAATCCGCCAAAGAAACGCCCTTTCCAAAATATACCAATGTGACGACAGGAATTAACGGCATAAAATACATACAAAATCCAGATAATTTGAATATCAATAATGAGCCAGAATTAGATAGTTTCATTTTATTTTTTACCTAATGATTTTTAATTACCACAGTAATTGTATTTTATAAGCACACAAAAAATCAAGAGCAAATCGGCGTCGCAAAATTTGCCGGTGTCTGTTATATCTGAAAACTGGGTGGATTTGGCAATTATAAAATCACATACCGTGCATTTTTGAATATAAAATCCCACGTTTTCGGCGCAAGCGGCAAATTTTAATCGGGGCGAATCCGAGTATATAAGAACAAGCCCAGCGCAGTTCGCATAAATACGAGGATACACGCAGATTTATCACATATTTGTGATAAATCGAGTGAAAGATTCGAACCCCGACAAACGACCGTTTGTCGTTTTAATACGCACGTTCCAAACAGAAAATTAAAACCGCCGCGAATGCGACGGTTTGAATTTTCTGGTCGGCTTCAAATATTGCACCCTGTGGCACATACAAAATCGGCTAAAACACATACGGCGCGCAATAAAAAACAGGGAAAAACAGGGAACTTTTGCAAAAAACGGGCATTTTGACCAAAATCCACACAACTTGTACTAGAATCCACCAGCGGTTTTCTAAGCACTTACGCCCTACCCACCCAAAAATTCCCTACAAAAATAACAGGGAATTTTTCAGAACATAACAGGGAATTATCAACAAATATCAGGGAATTTAATAAGCTAACAGCGAAACCTATTTTTATCTTGTTTTTCAGGGTGTATGTGATATTTTTCGATAAAAGGAGCCCCAACATGCCACACCAAACCAAATCTTCTGACTATCTGAATAAAATTGTATCCGTTGTTATGGACAGACCATTAGGCACGAAACACCCAAAACACGGCTTTGTGTACGAAGTAAATTACGGCTATATTCCAAACACAGTTTCTGGTGACGGCGAAGAGCTTGACGCATATGTTTTAGGCATAGACAAACCACTAAAAGAATTCACAGGACGTTGTGTAGCAATTATTCACCGTACAAAC
>CASFOK010000020.1 GCA_949296475.1 uncultured Pseudomonadota bacterium | reverse complement strand
GCAAACCGGCGTCCTGGCGTCCGCCTAGTTTCTGCGGTTGAACCACTTTCATCAGCGGTTCAAATCCAGCAACACACTAAAATAAAAAACACCCCTTTGCAGGGGCGTTTTTCGTTTAACTGGTTGCGGGGAATGGATTTGAACCACTGACCTTCAGGTTATGAGCCTGACGAGCTACCGGACTGCTCTACCCCGCGATAAAACGACGGAATTATACCACGTTTTTGAAGCATGTCAATCCTTTTTATGTATACTTTGTAAACAACTTTTTGGGATTTATTACCTATCTGCCTTGAAATATCTTTTTTTTATTGCTAAAATCCCCTTTGATTTAAACAAAAGAGTCGGCAACTTATGTATAAAACTTTTAGAAAATTATGGAAAGCTTTTTGGGAACCTATTTTGCGCCTGTCTTTCTTTCAATGGTTGGTTGCTGGGTTGATGGCAATCGCTATATGGTTCGTATATTTTACTTCGCGTAAGAAAATTAAAAATTGGGAAACTTTTAAAAAATATCGCAGAAAACCAGCAATTTTCGTTTTCTGGCACGGGCGCAGTATGATGTTATCTCCTATCGTATGCTTGGGGGGAATGCGCGCTTATGCTGTCGCTTCTAAGCATAAAGATGGAAGGATGATGGCAAAATTACAAAGGTTATTCGGTTTAAAGTCCATTTACGGCAGTACATCTGATGGCGGAATTTCAGTACTACGCCAAGGGATTCGTGTGTTAAGACAAGGAAACTATTCTATGTGTATGTCGCCAGATGGGCCAGGGGGACCGTCTTTACGCGTGCAAGATGGGGCTTTGTACTTTGCTAAAATGACGGGCGCACCAATTATACCGGTTTGTTATTCTTCGTCTGGGGCTTGGTTCCAAAATAGGTGGGATAGGTATTTAGTTGCGTTGCCTTTTCATACGATAACTTGTACAGTTGGTAAACCTATATTCATAGACCAAAAAGTAAGCGCAAAAGAATTTGAAAACATTCGCCAAAAAATTGAAAATATAATGGTAAAGCAAGTTCGTGATATGGATGGCGAGTTTAATTTATTCAAAGTAGAACAAGACTTGAAATCGCATGAATTTAAACAAAAAATAAAAAAAGAGAAAGAAGCAAAAAAATCAAAGAAAAAGTTAAAGGGTTAACATGAAAACACCTTGGTGGTTTTTATATAAAACTCCGTTGGCATTTATATTATTGCCGTTTTCTTTGTTTTATTTTCTTGTCAGTAAAACCATATTTTTATTTCGTAAAATCGGTGCCTATAAATCAAGAAGGCGTATTGTTTGTATCGGAAATATTTTTGCAGGTGGGGTTGGTAAAACACCAATCGTTCGCGCAGTTGCAAAATATCTAGATGCACCTGTGGTTATGCGGGGATATAAAAAAGGAAGAAAAACAGGTAACGTCGGTGATGAAGCATTAATGTTGATGCGCGACGGATTGCAAGTTCATGTCGGTGATAGAAAAAGTAATATCGTGTTATTAAATAAGCAGTCTGAATCAAATGCACCAATTATAATGGATGATGGTTTTCAAAACCCTAGAATAAAAAAGGACTTGTCTATTTTAGTGTTTGACGAGGGGCTAGGTTATGGAAACGGTTTTTTATTACCTGCCGGGCCTTTACGTGAAACAAAAAGTGCCATTAAACGAGCAAATGCGGTCATCATAATTAAAAATAACAAAAAGCGTAAAAATTTTAAAATACCAACAGAAACTGTCGCGTTTTATGCAAAATCTTTTACAGAAAACCCTTTTAAAAATAACGTTAAATTATTTGCTTTTGCTGGAATAGGGTATCCAAAGAAATTTTTTAATGCGCTGGAAAACGTTTGTATAAAAAAGTCTTTCCCAGACCATTATCAATATACTGATAAAGATATAGAACAATTGATAAAAACGGCACAAGCAAAAAAACTAGAATTAATAACCACCGAAAAAGACTGGGTAAGATTACCAGAATGGGCGAAAAGCAAAATTAAATATGCAAAACAAGAAATTGAAATTGATAAAGACTTTTATAAGTGGTTGAAGGAGAATGTTTAATGTCCACATTAAAAAAACAGGTAAAATTTTTAGGTAAGGGTATTCATTCTGGTTTACCTGTTACAATGGTTGTAAAGCCAAGCAAAAAAAACGGTATTTTTTTTCGTCGTATAGATATATCTGACAGCGGTTTAATTCCTGCAACATATGATAATGTTGGGGATACAAAAATGCGCAACACAACAGTTGGAGATATAAAAAAAGCCCACGTTCAAACCATAGAACATTTAATGGCGGCTTTGTTTATGGCCGGAATTGATAGTGCGATAATAGAAATTAATGATAAAGAAACCCCGATATTAGATGGCAGTGCTGAAAATTTTTATGATGCTTTTATTAAGGCCGGCGTTGTTCCGGGTAAGTTTAAAAAAATTATTGTAAAACGCGAAATCATTGCACATGCGTCCGAAATAATGAAACAATTGCCTTTGTTTATGCGTCTAAAATTGTTCGTGTTTAACTTTTTATCGGGAAGAAAAAACGATGGGTTTGTCAAATTAACACCAAGTGACAAGGGCTTAGAAATAACGGCGACTTTAATTTATCCGGAAAAAATTATTGGCAGGCAAACTTATTCGTATGTTTATAATGGGGATAAAAAATCCGTTCAAGATTTTGTTAAAAATGTTGCACGGGCCCGTACATTCGGAAAGTATTCAGAGTGGGAATATTTAAAGGCGCATGGTATGGGACGCGGGGCAGATGAAACAAACGTTATCGCTTTAAACGATGCGGGGGACGGCACTTTAAATCCTTTGAAGTGGTCAGATGAATTTGTTCGTCATAAAATAATAGACGCGGTCGGTGATATGTTCACAAGTGGCGGTTTCATAGTTGGAAAATTAGAGTCTTTTAAAGGAAGTCATGCATTGAATAATTTGGTTTTGAAAAAACTATTCAGTGATAAGGCAAATTATGATATAATTTGAATGATAGTAAAACAAAGAAGGTAAATATGAAAAAATTATTAACGTTGTTTTCTGCTGTCGCGATACTTGGCGGTTGCAGCGGTTTGATAGAAAACGAAAATGGCAGTCAATATTTGACTCAACTAGAAGCAGAACCAATCGGTTGCACATTTTTGTATAAAATAGAATCAGAAGTTTCTGTTTATGACGCAGATGATGCGCGTAGATACCTTGAAAATAGAATTGCTGACCAGGCGCGCCCTGGAAATGCGTATTGGATTACCAGTCAACGTACACGTCCGAATGAATGGGTAATATTTGGACCAGAACGTGCCTTTATTTTGGTTGCAAATGTTTATGATTGCCCGCATCCGAACTCTGTTCGCACGGCAAAAGATGGCGGCACCGACGTCACAAGCATGACTGTGGTTGAAGAAACAGTCGTGAATTGCAATAATCAGATGTATGGTTGCTAGGGTTTTATAAGGGACGTTATTAATATTATACCTGTTATTTTATTAACAGGTATTCTTTTTTTATTCTGTGTTTGCCATACCTGATATTTTTATGTTATAATTACTAAAAGTATAAACCGAGAGAGAATTTGGTAAGTCAGATTATAACAGTTGGCAGAAAAAAATATGCAGTTGGCTTGTTTTGGCAACCAACCGGTGCCGGCTATGTGGCGCGTTCTTATGCAAAAACATTGGCGCGTAGCGTTGATAGAAAGTTAAATTTATTTACAGAATACAGGGGTATGGTTGGTCTTGGCGCGCGACGCTTTGGTCATCATGTAGGAATGGATAGCGCCGCTGCCGCAGTTACAGATGCTTTGACTGAATACAGTTCTTTTTTGGCGGTGTTTGCTGTTGATAAAAGATTCTTTTTAGTTGCGGTTAGAAACGGCGTAATTCTGGAAGATAAAATTTTTGATAAAGAAAGCGATGCCAGAACGGAATATTTTAAATTATCAGAAATACCAGATTGGAATGCTTTATTTGCGCCAAGCGCTTGGGGGATGCCACGCGCTGTGGAACGTAATTTATCGGATTTGTTAGTCGGTTCTGTTCGTGCAAATTTACGACCGATAAGTCGTGTTGGCGGCGGAATTTTATCTACAATTATATTGCTGGGGTTTGGTGTTGGTATTTTTTATTTCTTTCGTGAACCCATTCAGCAAATTGTTAACGTACAACCAGAAATTGCAAACATAGATGCAAATCTGGCCCAAGAATATGAAAGGCAAGTCGCGGAAAAAAATAAAGAACTGGATGCAGAATTTAATACGCAACAACAAATGCCTGATCCGATTGTTTTGCCTTATGATTACCTGCCGGATCCAATGGCGCGCGCGCAAATGTGTTATCAGGCGATGGGATTCTTGATGCAACCTGTTCTTGGTTGGAATCAGACTTATGTTGAATGTGGTGAAACGCATGTTACAGCAAGGTTTGTTCGTGATTTTGGTACTATTGACGGTTTTTATAACATAGCAACGCAATTAATGCCGCATTCTTTTGTTCAAGAAGAATCGCAGGATTCGTTGTTGGTACGCGCTACTTTACCGGCTGTGGTTACAAAAGCGTCTTTGGATGAAAGAGATGCGGATACTGTATTACGTGCAGTTAGAAGTGCTTTCCAGTCAATAGATACGCCTGTGGATGCCGGTATGGTTGTTGATACACTAACTAATGGTGTGGATACAGAATACTTAAATGTGGTAGAGGTTGCAGCAGAATCTAAAATGATTCCTATGCAATTTATGCAAATTTTTAACGACTTTGGTGGGGTATATATGACCCGATGCACATGGAATGCATCAACGCGTATCTGGAACTATGAGGTGATAATCTATGCAAAATAAAAAGAATATGTCTTTTTTTAGTTTCTTGGTTATATCTGTCTTTATGACCGTGTCAACGCCTGCTGTATGCGCAGATGTAATTGATGAAGAAATAGAAGAAATGTCCGCAGATGCTGTTGCTAACTATGATGTGACGGGGTCTGTGTTTGAACAGATTACAGGGCTTGAGCAGGAAAAAGTATTAATGCAACTTGAAAAAGAACGTGCGCAGTTGGACCTAGAGTTGGATAAACTTGCCGCAGAAAAAATTAGATTGCATATGGAAATTGATTCTTTATCTGGGCGGGCGGAACAACAACAACAAGAATTGGAAAACGCACAGGCAAAATTAGAAGCCGAAGCAGAAAAATTAGAACGTGAAAAACAGGCTTTGGCCGAACAAGTTGAAAGCGCAGCAAAACAAACCGTATCAACAGAAACGTATTCCGACGAAGAAAAAACAGATGATGTAAAATTTGCAGACGTTTACAGGTTGGTAAATGTATTCGGTTCCGGTTCGCAGTTACAGGCAACAATAAAAGACTTGAACACAGGACAAAATAAGCGTATAGCGGTCGGTAAAAAAGTTGACGGGTATACAGTAAAATCAATTTCTTTGTACGAAGGTGTCGTGTTTGAAAAGGATGGCGATGTACAGATTTTAAACGTCGTTAGTACAGCTGATAAATAACTTATGATGGAATATCTGAAATGAAAGAACTTGATAACAAAACGTTAAACAATATTCCACAAGACATGAAACTGTCTGTACCATCAGGTTTGGAAACGGCAGATAATAAAGATATTGTTGATTATTTATTTTCTAATGGAAATCGCTTATTGACGGCGACCGGGGCAGAGCAGGAATTACCAAAAGATACACAAAGTTTAATTGCTTATTTTTCCGGCGGTGAAATAATAATATCCAGAACACACAGATATGATGGACGCGTGTTGGCGTTTTTAGATTTGTTAAAAAAACGTGCGCGTCCTATGCGGGTGCCTTTTTATTCGGATTTAGGTTTGGTATCCAGTATTTATAAGACATATGAAGGTAAATTGGGTGGAATATCTAAATCGCGTCAAGATTATGATAATCAGATGCAGAAAGATTTCGTAGATATTATCGCCAAGGCCGCCGCACAGAAAGTTTCAGATATACATATTGAAGTTGCAGATCAGACGACAATTTATTTTCGTATAGATGGCAGTATGCAACCGGTTTTAGAATATAACTCTGGTTGGGGTGAATCTTTTGTACGTGCCGCGTTTGCTTCTTCTGATATGTCAAACGCGAACTATGCGCAGAACGAATATCAATCCGCCCAAAAAGACGGCAGAACGCCACTTCGCGGAACAAAAGATTTATATTTACCGCGCGGAATATTAAGTATTCGTATGCAATTTAACCCGATTGCATTTGGCAGTCGTTATGTGGTTATGCGACTGTTGTACGACAATCCAACAGAGGGTATAAAAACAGAACAAGAATTCGGCGAATATGAACAAAAGTTATTAATGCGTTTACGTTCTTTCCCAACTGGGTTGGTTATAGTTGCAGGTCCTACAAGTTCTGGTAAATCAACGACTTTGGTTAGAAATATGTCTTTGATGTTAAAAGAAAGGCATTATGAAATAAATATGATAACCGTGGAAAATCCAGTTGAACAAAAGATATTCGGTGCGCACCAGATGCCCGTGGTAAATACCACAAATGAAGAGCAACGCGAAGAAAAATATACCGAGGCACTGGCGGCTGCTTTGCGAAGCGACCCAGATACACTTATGGTTGGTGAAATTCGTACGTTGGCGGCGGCGCAATTAACTGTTCGTGGCGCGCTATCAGGGCATAATGTTTGGACTACTTTACACGCGAACTCTGCTATGGCAGCATTAACGCGTTTGTTAGATTTAGGAATAGAGGCGTTTAAGTTAAAAGAAGAAACGCTTATGCGCGGATTAATTTCTATGCGGTTGTTTAAGCAATTATGTCCGCATTGTCGTGAAAGGTTGATAGAGCATCCAGAAAATCCGGCCTATCATCGCGTGTTGGACGCATTTGGTGAATTAGGCTTGCAACAAGTGTTTGTCCGTGGTCCAGGTTGCGATATGTGTAAAGGTACAGGTACGTTGGGGCGCATAAAAGCAGGCGAAATCATAATTACAAACAGTGAATTTTTAAGGCTGGCGTTATCGGGGAATACAGATGGTGCCGTCAGATACTGGTTGGAAGAAATGGACGGACGTACATTAAAAGAAGCGGCAGAATCGCTTATGCTACAGGGCATTATCGGTGTTGATGAATTAGAACGTTGGGTCGGTTTGTTAGATAGACCAGGGGTATATTGATATGAATAAACTTGAAATATTATATGCAAAACTGGTTTTTAAATTAAATACCGAAAAAAGAATGGCAACTGCCAGAAAGTTGGCGTCACTTTTGCGAAATGATTTTACATTAATGGACGCGCTTAGCAGATTGGAAAATATAGAATCAAAAGGCGGTAAAAAACCAAAAGAACCCTTTGCAATAGTCATGCGCGAGTGGCAAAAAAACCTGGAACGCGGTATGAGTTTTTCTGATGCTACGCGTGGGTGGGTACCCCCAGAGGAAACATTGTTGGTAACATCTGGGAATTTATCTGATTTGGTGGTTGCGCTGGAAAACGTCAGTCGCGTTGTAGAAGGTACACAAAGAATAAAACACGCAATGACCAGCGCTATCTTATATCCGCTGTTTTTGTTAGTATTAACTTTTGGCATAATAATTCTTGTTGGAATATACCTGGTGCCGCCGTTGGCAGAAATTGCTGGCGATAATATGGTGTGGACTGGTATGGCGTCATCTTTGATATGGCTGTCAGATGTATCAATAAAATATTGGTATATATTTACGTTATTATTTTTTGCGTTGATATTTATAATATGGGTAAGTTTGCCAAATTGGTCCGGAAATTTGCGTGCAAAGTTTGATAAATTACCACCTTGGAATGTTTACAAAGTGCAAATATCTGTCGGATGGTTAATGAGTTTATCATCAATGATATCCGCCGGTATCACAATGCCGGATGCTATGCGCATGTTGGCAGATAATTCTAATAAATATTTACGTAATATTTTAGACAAGACACTACATTATATTGCAAACGGTGATAACCTTGGTACCGCCTTGAATAACACGAATATGGATTTCCCGAATGAAGAATTAATCGGTGATTTGGCTATTTATGCCGATATGAACGGGTTTGATGAAAATCTGTCGCGCGTCGCAAATGATTATCTGGAAGAATCCGTAAGAAAAATGGAATCAATATCAAACGTTTTAAATAGCATAGGTATATTATTAGTTTCTGCAATCATTGCATGGGTCGTTCTGGGAACCTTTCAAATGCAAGATCAGATTACGGCGGTATTGTCTTAAAAAAAACGCCTGTTGGCGTTTTTTTGTTGTTTCTTATACCATAAACGGCAGATTTTCTAATGTTCCTTCTGCGACGCGTACATTTATATCCAACATCATAAAAATGGTATCCGGTGTATGCGAGATTTCCGGATTAAATAGATGCGTTGATAAAAGGTGGCTGGTATTAACGGAAAGCCTTGTTATTAAATGGTCGTCATCCAAAAGTGTATAAATAGGCCCGATATCCCGTGGCGTATTATCACCTATCTCGTGTTCATTTTGCGGGCAACGAAGTCCGTCTAAAATAGTTTTGACGCGGTTATCTATATCGCTACGTGGTACGCCGACTATTTCCGGGTGCATCATTTGTATGTCAACCTCGGCCAATAATTTTAAATTCGGTGTTATTATAGGGTTCCAATCAATTCCGCCAACATGGCGCGTTGTTATCGGGCTTTTTGTCGCGTTTGGCATCATATATTTTGTCATATTATCCCAAGGTTGATGTTCCAGTAATTTTTTTAACTGCGGATGAAACTGCATGCGAATATCAGATATATGTTGTGAACGCTTTTTAGGATTTATCAAGATTTCACCGAAATACAATAACTTAAATTTCATTTTATAACCCTTTATTTTTTATAAAAGCATTTATAAACGAAAAAATTTGTCAATAATTTTTACCTGTTTATATATATGTTTTTATCAGCCTTTTTCCTTGATAATTATAGCATAAATTGCTATCCTCTGCATAGAAAAAAGAAAGGAATATAAATGGCTGTTAATAATGAATATACAGGTGATTCAATTAAGGTTTTAAAAGGGCTGGAAGCGGTTAAAAAACGCCCTGGCATGTATATCGGTGACGTGGGCGAAGGTGGATCTGGCTTGCATCATATGATTTATGAAGTTGTCAATAATTCTATTGACGAGGCAATGGCTGGATATGCGGATACGGTATACGTTTCTTTAAATGCTGACGGCAGCGCAACAATTCGTGATAACGGTCGTGGCATGCCTTTTGATATAAATCATGAAACGGGGCGTAGTGCGCTGGAATTAATCATGTGTGAATTACATGCCGGTGGTAAGTTTGATAACGAAGGTGGTGGGGCATATAAAGTTTCTGGTGGTTTACACGGTGTGGGTGTTTCCGTCGTTAACGCATTATCTAAATGGTTAGAAGTTCGCGTTTGGCGTGGTGATAAAGAGGCGTATATGGCGTTTGCTGATGGCGTTCCAACGTGCGACTTAAAAATAACAGAAAACAAAACACAGCACGAGCACGGGACAGAGGTTACTTTCTTGCCATCTAGCGAGACTTTTACAGGCACAGAATTTAGTTTTGATACTTTGGAAACGTGGCTGCGAGAGCAATCTTATCTAAACGCAAATGTTAGAATTATCTTAGAAGACTTGCGTGGCGCTGAAAAAAAGACGCGTGAATTCCATTCTGTGGACGGGTTAAAGGGGTTTGCAACTTATTTAGATAAATCAAAAGAGTTGTTAAACCGTGAACCAATTCAAATGATAAAGCAGATAGAGGATACGTATATAGAAATCGTTCTGCAATGGACAACGGCTTATACTGAAACGTCTTTGTGCTTTACAAACAATATTCCAAACCGTGATGGCGGTACGCACTTGGCGGGATTCCGTGCAGGGTTGACCCGTGCTATAAATAAATATATAGGCGAGAAGTTAACTAAAAAAGATATCAATCTTTCCGGTGAAGATTTCCGTGAAGGTTTAACAAGCATTATAAGCGTTAAAATCCCAGATCCAAAGTTTGGCTCGCAGACAAAAGATAAGTTGGTGTCTAGCGAGGTTCGTCCGCTGGTGGAAAGCACTGTATCAGAAATGTTGTACGAGTATCTGGATGAAAACCCTGCAATTGCAAAGTCAATTGTTGATAAGATTATAGAGGCCGCAACCGCTCGTGAAGCCGCGCGCAAAGCACGTGAGTTATCGCGTAAAAAATCGGGTCCAGAACTTGGGGGACTGCCAGGAAAACTTGCAAATTGTTCAGAAAAAGATCCTGCAAAGTGCGAATTATTTATAGTTGAGGGTGATTCAGCTGGCGGTACAGCAAAGCAGGGACGTGACCGTAAAACGCAGGCAATATTACCACTGCGCGGTAAGATTTTGAATGTTGAACGTGTACGTTTTGATAAAATGTTAACGTCTGATACTATTGGTGCGCTTGTTACAACTATGGGTGCGGGTATCGGAAAAGATGACTTTGATATTGAAAAAATGCGCTATCATAAAGTAATCATCATGACCGATGCTGATGTGGACGGACAACATATTCAGACGCTGCTTATGACGTTTTTTTACAGATATATGCCAGAAGCCATTGAACGTGGTTATATTTATGTTGCAAAACCTCCTCTATATGGGGTTACGCGCGGTAAGCAACAAATTTATCTGCAAAATCAACGCGAAATGGACGACTATTTGATGGATCAATTGGCGACAGATGGCGTTATTGAAATCGCGTCGGGTGCCCAGATTTCTGGTGCTGACTTAAAACGTTTGTTGACTTTGATTCTGAATATGAAAAATACTTTGCAACCGCTGAATCATATAATGCCGTTACGTTTTATAGAAGCATTGGCGTTAAATTCAGTATTTGATAGTGAAACAGAAGCAAACTTTACAGCAGCAGCAAAAATGCTGGATGCAGAAGAGTTAGAATTTGAACGTGGTTGGAAGGTAACTGGTAATGAAACTGGTATAACTATTACCCGTACTTTGCGTAGCGTAACGGAAACTCATGTTTTACCACGCGAAAAAATTAATGGTCCTGAAATTCGTGCATGGCTTCGTATGCAGGGGCGTGATGAATTAATAGAAACATTCTCTAAACCTGCAACACTTCGCGTGAAAGCAAAATCACAAAAAATTTGGGGTGCGTTGAACTTGTTGGATACAGCATTTGAATATGCGAAGAACGGTTTAAAGATTCAGCGCTATAAAGGTTTGGGTGAAATGAATGCAGAGCAATTGTGGGAAACAACAATGGACCCAAATCATCGCAGTCTTTTCCAAGTCAAAGTTCAAGATGCATCGCAAGCAGACGAAGTTATTTCAATGTTGATGGGCGATGTTGTTGAACCAAGACGCGACTTTATTGTTGAAAACGCACTGGAAGCAAATCTGGATGTTTAATAAAAAGGAATAGACAATGTCCAGAAATCCTTTTTCAGAAGGAATTTATAAATTGAAGGCAAAAAATAAACTTGCAGGAAAGGTGATTCCATTGCGTGGTATAGATGAGGACCATTATCCAGTAAAGGCAAGTATGCTGGGTGTTGTTCCTCAGGGTAAGGTCATTTTGTCACCTGATGTTGCAATGTTTTTAGGTGCAGTAGATGATGCTACTAAAGAAACGGGTCGTGAAATAGCATTCTTGTTGTTTGGAAAAACACAGGGGCAAGTTGTTTATATAGATAATTATGTAGCTGATGGTTTAAGCGATAGTATGAATGCTCATTTTTCGCCCGAAATTAATTCGGCTTTGCAAAATTATATCGATGCATCTGGAAAAGACGGTACAGATATAGTGGTGCATGGGCATAGTCACCCTAAATTAGGTAATTATTATAATAATTTCTCATTAGGAGATATGGAAGCATATACAAAATTTCGTGAGGCAAATAATGTATTTAATTCTAATAAAATATGGTTGTCTTCGTGTTTAGTTGTTGATGGAAATTTTAATTTTTTGTTTTATGATGGAAACGATTATTATAAATTTAATGAGGTTTATGAACAAAAATCAGACGGCAAACTTAAAAAATTAAAGTGTTATCAAAGTCCAGATATCATTATAAATCGTGATAGGGAATACTGATAAAAATGTTTTCTGCGGATTGGTTTTTTGATTTAGATAAACGTCTGCGTGATATGGGGCTTGATTCCGATGCGCAGACGTTTGATGAAATAAAACAAAATCTTTCTTGTCCTAAAAAGTTATCGCCTGATGAATTTGCAGAGCAGGCGATATATGTTATCTTGGCAGGTGGTTTTTCACAAAAAACAGCAAAAAAAATTCATCAAAAAATAATAAATTATTTAGTTAATAATTCATTTAATTATAACGACTTACTAAATATTTTTAATAATAAAAATAAAGTTAAAGCAATTTGTGAAGTCTGGCAAAAAAGGCATGATTTTTGTAGTGAGTATTATTCTTTGTGTGATTTGGAATCTAAAATGTGTTATCTACAAAAGTTGCCTCACATAGGAAAAATTACAGCACATCATCTGGCGCGCAATCTTGGTGAAGATGTTGTAAAATACGATATATGGATTCAACGATTAGGTGTTGCGTATACGGGAAATATTGCGTTACAGGAAAAAATTGATAATAAAAAGTTATTGCCTGAAATAAAGAAAGCATGTGATGATATGTTTGAGCATGTCGTTAAAGAAACTGGTTTACCACGTGGTTATATAGATGTGGTTTTATGGAAGGCTTGTCAAAACGGATTGATAAAATTATGAATGTAAAAATAGAAGAATCTTGGAAAGCGGCTTTGGCCGACGAATTTAATAAAGAATATTTTATTAAATTAACCGATTTCGTGCGCGCGGAATATCTTTCCGGCAAGGCGATTTATCCAGCACCCGCTAATATTTTTAATGCGTTTAACTTGTGCCCGCTGGATAAAGTAAAAGTTGTTATAATTGGACAAGACCCTTATCATGAACCAGGTCAAGCCCATGGACTTTGTTTTTCTGTCCTGCCACCAACACCAATTCCACCGTCACTTGTAAATATATATAAAGAAATAGAAAACGACCTGGGGCGACCAAGTAATACGCACGGAGATTTAACGGACTGGGCAAAGCAGGGCGTTCTATTATTAAACGCGACTTTGACTGTTCAGGCACATTTGGCTGCTTCGCATGCTGGAAAGGGTTGGGAACAGTTTACCGATGCTGTAATACGCGCAACAGCAACACGTGATAATATTGTTTATATGCTGTGGGGGGCATACGCCCAGAAAAAAGCAGATTTTGTAAACTCAGAGAAAAATCTTATTTTGAAAAGTGTTCATCCGTCACCACTTTCGGCACATAGGGGATTTTTCGGCAATCACCATTTTTCGCGTGCGAATAATTATTTGATGGAACATGGGCAGACGCCTATTAATTGGTAATAAAAAAGCCGGCATTTACCGGCTTTTTTATTAAAAATTATAACTAAGCCCCAAACCGTAAAATGCGTAAGAATTATTTTCAATTGCTGTGTTGGCATTAGAGAAGTGTTGTATAAACATTTCAAGGTTTAGTTTATCGTTTAATTTGTATCCGTAAATGAGTTTAAATTGAAATATTAGTTTGGAACCGATGCGTTCGTTTTGTTGCGCTTGCAGCCCCATGCCGATACCCGTTGAGAAAAACCATTTTTCGCCTTGAAGCAGCGCAATATCTTCGGATAAAAAAATCATAGGAATTGTATATTTGTCCCAATGCCAGCCATATTTTTTACCAAAGCCCAATGTTTGACCTATGTTAATAGATTGGCGCGCAGGCAGTTTGAAAAATGTCGTCGGTTGAGAATATTGAAAATGTAATAAATAAAAAGGTACAAATTGTACAGGTGGGGGGACTATTATCCCACTGTTTACGCCTTGACCAAGATTAAAAGCAACTTGGTTTTCATAATTTCCCATAAAGGGGTTATTGTCTTTCGCAGATGCAGAAAAACAAAACGAAACAACCGCTAAAAATGCGAATAACTTTTTCATCAGAATTTATATTATAAATAATATTTATAAATAATGCAATTCATTAAAATGTTTAATAAATTTTTTAATATCATATTTTCGTTATTTGTTATTAAATGTTTGAATCACAAAAAACATAAATCTTGATTTTAAAAATTTGTTTGTTATAATGCGAGGCATTGGCGGGATAGCTCAGGTGGTTAGAGCAGTGGAATCATAATCCACGTGTCGGGGGTTCAAGTCCCTCTCCCGCTACCAAAATTAAACGCCCCAAGTGGGGCGTTTTTATATATATAATATTTTAATCGTGTTTCTTGGGTATATTTACGATAATTTTACCGCCACTGCCGGTTTTTATCCATTCCAGTGCGGCAATGCGACCGGCAATATGTTTTTTATCTTGTTCGTTTTTTGGATTCAATTCTTTTAACAACCGAATAGTGTTATCAATTGATTCAATAATTTCAGGGGTCAGGACGTCATTTTTTTGCATGTTTTCTCCTTTTTGTTTAATGAGAGAATGTGAAATATCGGTATGATTTTATGGTAGTGATATATTTTTTTGTTTTTTTGTATGATGACTTTAATTTATAATAATCTTGATTTTTGGGGGCTGTGTATTTTATTTCGTCATCATCATCGGCTTCTATTAAATCAGAAATGGAGATTTCGTATAGTTGACCATCTGGTGATTCATATATAATAGTTTCTGCATTTGCAGGTGCTTCTATAACGCCACGATCCTCAGAATCTTGTTGTTTGTTGTTGTTTAATTGATCGTATAAATCCCAATCAATGTTATTACTAGAATTGCTTTTATTATCATTATTATCATTGTTGCCGTTATTATTGCTATTATTAAACCAACCCATATTATATTTAACATTATTATATATAATGGAGTTGGTTTTTTTTGGGAAATACGGCTTTATAAAATAAATATGTAACATTCTTTTCTCCTTCAAATATTAAAGGTAATATATTACTACACTAGTAGTATAATATAATTATTTGTAATTTCAATATAGTAATAAATAAAAAAAGTTAAAATTTATCCCCGACGCGGTCATAGCGTTTGTGTATGCATCCGATTGTGGTTTTATGTACACCGGCGGTTATTTCATAATAAACAAATCTTCCTTCTTTATGAGATTTTACAAAGTCATCATCCAGCAACTTTTTCAAATATTGTGATACCTTTATTTGTGGGATTTTTGTGCCCGATACGATTTCGGATACACAAGATTCACCCCTGTATAGCAGAAATTCAAGTATTCGCATCTTGTCGGTATTTGCGAATAGTTTTATCCTGTTTGCCGCCATTGTTGTATAGTCTGTTGGCAGAATTTCTTTGTATCCATCGCGCAAAAACTTTAATTGATCTGTTATATGTCCGAATAATTTCCGCAGGCATACAAAAATGCTTGCTGGGTATTCTTCGCAAATTTCATAGTAAACAAATATTCCACGACGGTGCGTTCTGACTAAATTTGTGTCGCGCATTTTACGTAAAGATTGTGAAACAATCATTTGTTCAGCCCCGACGGCGCGTGAAATAGCAGATACAGACGACATTCCGTTTACATCAAGAAATTCTAAAATCCTAAGTCGTAGAGGATGGGCGATATATGTCAATCCGCGGACAGCCTTGTTCATTACGTCCGAGGGCAGTTGCTTGTTTATTTTTATTTCGTTTAATCTGTTGCTAGACATATAAATATCCCCAATAATGCTTAGATTATCAATATTTTCGTTCTTTATCAAATAAATAATTTGACTTAATTATACATATAATTTATTATATATATAAGTTTTAATATATATTAAAATTTCTATAAAGGAGAAAAAATTGAAAAAAATTTTACGGCATATATGTGGTTTACTGTTGTTTGTTTTACCAACATGTGTTGTTGCAAATCCTGCATGTCCTGTATGTACGATTGCAATAGGTGCTTCTTTAGAGATAGCGCGCAGATTGGGTGTACCCGATTCTGTTGTGGGACTTTGGGCAGGTGCGTTGCTTACTTTATTAGGTTATTGGGCAATAAAGTTCTTTGATAAAAAGGGTTGGAATTTTTGGGGACGTAACGCTTTGTTAATAGGCATATCTGTCGCAATGATTGGTTTTATTTATATGGGGCAGGTGCCTTATTCACCGGTTTGGGTATGTGGGTTGTTGTATATAGACCCAGTGTTATTTGGTGCGTTGCTCGGAATGATTCTATTTATTTTAACAGAAAAACTTTATGACTGGATGAAAAAGAAAAATGGCGGACATGCACATTTTCCTTTTGAAAAGGTTGTTTTACCAGTTGTCGTCTTGGCTTTGGTTAGTTGGTGGTTGACCGCGTGTGGGTTATAAAAGGAGAAAAAAATGGAAAAAATAAAAAGTGTTAAAGAGTTTGTTGAAAAATTGGATAACGCCAAAAAGGTAAATCCTAAAGATTTGTCTTCTGACCAGGATTTAACAATTGGTATAATGAATTTAATTTCTATTGAAGAGCATTTAATGTTTTCGGGCGCTAAAACAGGTAAAACAGAGTTTTATGATTTAATAAACGAAGTTCGCGAACAACGTAAACAGATGATGCAAAAAATAATACCTTCTTATGAGGGCGAAGTTTGGTGTATTTCTAAACATTTATTAGCGTCGTCAATGCGATTGTTTGAGGTTGGTACAAAGGCTTTGGCCGCAGGTAATAAGAAAGATGCATATGACTTATTTGATAGGTCTTATGGTTTGTATTGTATTTTCTGGGGATTAAATATGGGAATTATGGGTAAAGACGACGTAAAGTTGGTAAAGACCGAAAGTAATCAAAAAAAAAACCGAAAAGAAAATAAGAAAATAGAAGAACAAGAAATCGTTAGTCAAAACGGTGGCGGTTTATCCAGGTTGAAAAGTTGGGTAAAAAACGCTGTAAATTGCTGTATAGAATAAATTTTTAGGATGTGTTTATTTTAAAAAATCCCGCTACATTCGGGATTTTTTTATTCTTGCTTTTTCGTGCACAGCCCGTATAATTAGCGGACAGATGCCCTAATAGTCTAGTGGTAAAACACGTCCTTGGTAAGGACGAGTCGCAAGTCCGATTCTTGCTTAGGGCACCAGATGTTTTTTGGGCGCGTTCGCAGGGATATGACTGACAACCATGGAGTGGACTAAACCCGCGTTAAGTTATAAATCAGGGTGGCACCGCGCAATAACTGCGCCCCTGTAATAAATCTTGTCGGGTGCCGAAATCCAATCTTTTCCGCCCCGATTAATAAACAAAAAAGGGACAAATATGTTATCTTTGAAATCTAAGTATAGAACGCATACTTGTGGTGAACTTAATAAAGAAAACGTCGGGCAATCCGTCGTACTTTCTGGTTGGGTTCATCGTAAGCGTGACCATGGGGCTTTGTTATTTATAGACTTGCGCGACAATTACGGCATTACGCAGTGCGTGTTTGATGGCGGTAACGAGGCACTGGAAAAAGTTCACCCCGAATCCGTTATTAAAATTACAGGTACAGTTGTCGCACGCGATGCCGCGGCCGTAAACGATAAAATCCCAACAGGTGCGATAGAAGTTAAAGCAGAATCATGGGAAATTCTAACAAATGCAGATGTTCTGCCGTTCCAAGTGTTTGGCGACGATGATAGCGTTGCCGAAGATTTACGATTGAAATATCGTTATATAGATTTAAGACGTGAATCTTTACATAGAAATATATTAATGCGTAACAGAATGATTAAGTTCATTCGTGATAAAATGTGGGAAATGGGATTTTCAGAATTCCAAACGCCTATATTAACGGCCTCCAGCCCAGAAGGTGCACGCGACTTTATCGTGCCGTCGCGTTATCATCATGGTATGTTCTATGCACTGCCACAGGCGCCACAGCAATTTAAGCAGTTGTTACAAATCTCTGGGTTTGATAGATATTTTCAAATTGCGCCTTGTTTCCGTGATGAAGACTTGCGCGCGGATAGACTGTTGGAATTCTATCAGTTAGACTTAGAAATGTCTTTCGTTGATTTACCAGATATTCAGGCAGTTGGTAACGCTTTGTTGCCGGCAATAATCAAAGAATTCGTGCCAGACGCAAAAATTTGTGAGGATATACCGCATATACCGTTTGACGAAGCAATATTAAAATACGGTTCTGATAAACCAGATTTACGTAATCCAATTGTAATTTCTGACGTAACAGAAATATTCCGCGGTTCTGATTTCGGAATCTTTGCAAACGCTATAGAGCAGGGTGCTGTTGTGCGTGCAATTCCTGCACCGAATTCTGCCGATAAACCACGTTCTTGGTTTGATAAGTTAGGCGATTATGCTGTTAAAGAACTTGGACTTGGAGGATTAGGATATATCGTGTTCGCAGAAGAAGCCAAAGGCCCCGTTGCCAAGAAACTGGATGCAGAACGCGTTGCAAAGTTACGTGAAATATCCGGCGATAATTCTTCGTTGTTCTTTATTTGTGAAAAAGAAAGCGCTGCTGCAAAGGCGGCTGGAAAATTACGTAATAAACTGGGCGAAGATTTAGGACTGATTGATCCAAAAGAATTTCGTTTGTGTTGGATTGAATCTTTCCCGTTCTTTGAGGAAGATGAAGAATCTCCGACAGGGTTGGCATTTACTCATAATCCGTTTTCGTTCCCGATGGCTACTTTGGAAGAGTTGAAAACAAAAGACCCGTTGTCAATTAAAGCGGCACAGTTTGATATGGTATTAAATGGTGCCGAAATATGCAGCGGAGGATTACGTAACTTTAATCCAGACGTCATGCTGCGCTGTTTTGAAATAACAGGATATGATGAAGAAACTGTTAAAAAGAAATTTGCAGGTATGTACACTGCGTTTCAATATGGGGCACCCCCGCATGGTGGGTGTGCGTTCGGCCTGGACAGATTAGTACAAATTATGTTGGATGAGCCGAATTTGCGCGAAGTCGTTGCGTTCCCAACAAATCAACGCGGACAAGACTTGATGATGGGGGCCCCGGGTGAGGTCACCGAAAAACAACTGCGCGAAGTTCATATACAAGTGCGCAAGAAAGGATAGTCTTTGTTGATATACAAGACCCGCGTTCATGCGGGTCTTTTTATTGTTCTGACGTAATACCCCGGGCGTAAGCCCGAGGGATGTAGACAACCCAAATCTTTTGTTCTAAGATAAAGGTATGGAATTAACGTTAGGTTCACATTATGTCTATCACTGCCGTTATCACATAGTTTTACCG
>CASFOK010000019.1 GCA_949296475.1 uncultured Pseudomonadota bacterium | reverse complement strand
TTAAATTATGTTGAAAAAGCAAAAATAGCATTATCAAAAGATTTAAGTATTGAAAGTATTTTAGATTTTCTATCAGACAAACCATCTATTTATATAACACGGGAAGAGTTTAATAATTCAATTTCAAACGATGTAGAAAAGGTAGAGAAATTTTTGTCAGAATGTATTTTGCAAGCGGGTGTAAAAAACGAAGATATAGATTTAGTAATCTTGACGGGTGGTTCAACAGAAGTTCCACGTGTTTCTGAAATAGCAACGAAATTCTTTCCAAATGCAGAGGTTTCTGCCGGTGATAAATTATCCAGTGTTGGCATGGGGCTTGCCTATGACGCCAGACGCATATTTTTATAAAAATCATCTGATGCTACGTATAAAAAATTTCAGGACATCACTTTGTACTTGTTTGTAGTTTAATTCGTTTAATAATTCATGTCTGTCTTTGGGATATAATTTGATAGTAATATTTTTTATCCCCATTTTTTTATATGTATTGTACAAATCTTTTGCCAATATAGCGTTCATACTGACGGGGTCTTTGGCGCCACTGATTATAAGCATTGGGATGTTTGGGGACGCTTTACGTTTTAAATGTAACAAGTTATTAAACATAGAATAGTAAAAACCGTACGAAAACTTTCGTGGATAGTATTTGTCTTGTTCGTGCGCTTTTACTTGTGCTTTGTCGCGCGTCAGAGGACTTTCGCCGTTCTTTTTTGTTCTGATTGGTGACATATATTCTATTATGTTGGCGGGCATATCTTTTCCTACAAACCGGCAACCTAACCATGATAATAATCTGCCCATAAATAAATATATCCACCAGAATTTTGCGGAGCCACACAGGCATACAGCACTATGTATATTTGTTTTTGCAATCATTGCTTGGGTTATAAAACTGCCATAACTATGTCCAAATAAAACGATGGGCAAATCATATTCTGTGCGTAAATATTTTATAATACCGATTTCATCTGACAAAATAGATTTAAAAATATCCTTGTTGCCGTCTGTTGTTCCTATCTTATCGGGTGTGCTGGCAGTTCTGCCATGTGCGCGATGGTCGTCACCAAAAACAATAAAACCGTTCTTATTTAAAAATCTAGCAAATCTGTCATATCTTGACACATATTCGTCCATACCGTGAATAATTTGCACAACGCCAATCGGGCGTTTTACATTATCCCATAAACTACAGAATATTTTTTTACCGTCGTTGGCGATAAAAATTTTTTGCTTCATTTCATATACCTTTGTATAAACGGTAGTACATAAAATAGATTTTTTAAACAGGTTTATTTTCTGTCACGCGTTTTCACCTGTGATTTGCCCGCTGGCGAAAGCCCAATGTAGATTAAAACCGCCTAAATCCCCCGTTATATCCAAGACTTCGCCGGCGAAGAATAAACCAGGGCATAATTTAGATTCTAGCGTTTTAGAGGATATTTCATCCGTAGAAACGCCGCCACGTACAACTTCGGCACTTTGCATGTTATATAATTTAAAGGAATCTTTTGAAATTGTTATGTCAGACATATATTGTGCAAGTTTTTGCAAATCTGCATCTTTGTAATCCGCAATGTTTTTGGCTTGTCCTTTTATCAGCCACATAGCAATGCGGTCGGGAAGTTTATTTGATAGAACAGTTGTTATTTTCTTTTTACCGTTGTTTTGTTTTTCGTATTTTAACCACTCGTACACATTTATATTCGGTAAAAGATTTATATGTATATCTGTATCAAGATTTCTAACGGTTGTGCGATATATGGCAGGCCCCCCTAAGCCAAAATGTGTTATTAACATAGCGTCAAAAATTTTTTCTTTTCCTATGGTAATACAGACATCTAAAGATATACCAGAAAATGTATCGGGGAATAGTTTTGTTGTTATGGCGCATAGAGCAGGGCGAACAGGGACTATTTTATGACCGAATTTTTTAGCAACCCGATATCCTATATCCGACACCCCTAAAACGGGGTAAGACAAACCACCGCTGGCAATTATTACAGACCTGGCAGTATAAATGTTTGTGTTGGTTTGTACATAAAACAAATCTTGCTTATCTATATCAATTACCTTAGTATTTGACAATATTTGTGCAGAACGGGCATTGTTTACAAGAGCTTTTGCAACCTTCGTTGCGGGCCCAGTACAAAAATATCGTCCAGGCGTTTTTTCTGTCCATTGTATATTGTTTTGTTTTGCCCAGTTCAGTATATCTTTGGGATGTATGCGACTTAATACACCGTTAACAAAATGTGGGTTCTCGCCGAAGTACTTGTTCCTTGCCACAGAGTCGTTTGTAAAATTACAATGTCCGCCCCCAGATACAGCAACCTTGCGGGCAGGTTGTGCGCCCATATCAATGACTAACACTTGTTTGTTGATTTTACATGCGACACCCGCAGCCCAAAGACCGGACGCACCGGCACCAACGACAATTACATCATATATTTTCATACTATAATAAATAGCAAATTAAACTATAAAAATCTATCAATAAAAGCCCCGATACATTTTACCGGGGCAATATTGTTTACCACATTGTATAACCGTCTTTACATGTACGGACGCACTTTTTCTTGGTTTTATCCCACACCATTGTTCCGGTTTCGTCTTCGTACATTTCTTGCGGACAAATTGGAACGCATTCGTTGTTTTCCAAGTTATACAATTCACCTTGATACATACAAGATGCAATCTCACACCCGCGTACGTAACTGCTGACTGCTACTTCACCAAGGCTGCTGTATTTATTTTTGCATTCGCCGCATTGACTAACTTTATCATCAGTTTCAGACGGGTCACTTGTATAACCTGGGTCGCATTCATTTGCCATGCATTTGCCCCATGTATTCTTTGCGTGATCCCACTCTTTAAATCCAACGCCGTTATTTACATTACATTGCTGGACATCAGATACACATGCATTAGATGCCAAGTGATATCTGTCATTGCATTCTAATATTTTGCAAGGTCCAAAGGCTTGTAACTTATTATCCCACTTTTGTTCAGCATAAACAGCGTTTGGTATATCGCATTCTTTTATGTCATATTCACACATATCGCCACGTGGATGATATCCGTATATGCAAGATGCAACTTGGCAATTACCTGTTGGTTTATATGACAACGCATTTTCGCGATCGCAAGGTACACATGCGCCATTTTGCATTTCTTGGTCAGGTTTGCATGCTGATTCAACACAGACGCCGTCTATGATTTCGCAAGGATTGCCAGAATCTGATTCGCCACGGAATTCACAGTTTTCTGGATAGTATACGGTGTCTTTAATCGGTATCGCGGTACCGTTAATGACAGGGTATGCCGTGCAGTTCTTATAACAACTTTTGGAATCGCTTGCGCCCGGTAAAGAATTTGCCCAAGATCCGTCGCCTAAACCGGTACAAGCATTTTCAGACATTCCATCGCAATAACTGCCTGCTGGACATTTTGTACAACTGTTGTTATCTAATACATATCCCAACACACATTTATCTATAGAGCATGTATCAGGTGCAGTGTAGTAATCGCGTCCTGACATAGATACAGCATTTTCTGCCAAAGTACAATTTTTGTAACATTTTGCTACATCGGTTGTACCTGGGGCAGACTCTGTATATTGTCCGCCTGTCAGTTCTGAACACGTTTGCTGTTTACCGTCATAGCATACACTGCCGGCAGGGCAAGTTATGCAAGCGTTGTCAACCAGCGAGAAACCTTCGTCGCATTGTGTTACAACGCACGTCTGGCAAGAACCCGAATAATTATTTGAACCTGGATTATAATTACATGTTTGGGTGCCTTGACCGTTGGTTATAATACATGACAAACCCGTCTTATAGCAGTCCGTTATCGCCGCGCTGGTTGTTGTCTTTGTCAAGCCGTTGTCTGGGCACTGTGACCTAGATGTTTCAATATCTGGGCTGTAATAACCAATTCCGACAGCGATACAGTCATCTTCTTTTTGTACTTTATTATAGTAGTATCCTGCGTCACAACTTGTCATTGTCGGTGTTTCACAACTAGACGCATAGATTGCACTGTCACCTGTACCGCTGGTGTAATAGCACAAGTATTCACCTATTCCATGCTGGGCCGCGGTATATGGCAGGCCATCTTTGTAACACTGTTTAATTTCTTCTGCGGTATTGCTTTCCGTTTTGCCGTTGCTTGGGCATGCAAAGCGTTCTGTGTCCCCTGTGTTACTATAATAATTTTTGCCCACAGGAATGCAGTCTGTGTCACTTGGGGTTGCAAGCCAATAACCACCCCAACAGCTGTTGATAGTTTTTGTGTCACAATCGCGTTGATAGATTGCGCTTGCCCCTGTGCCGCTGGAATAGAAGCATCTTTGGGTACCAGAACCATAGACCGCTGTATACAGAACGCCGTCTTTATAACAATTTTGAATCATTGTGGACGTATCGGTTTCCGTCAGACCGTTATTAGGACATTGTGCGCGGGTGGTTCCTGTACCTTGGCTGTAATAACCGACACCAACTGCGCCACAGTCTGTATCTGATGTTTCTGCTAAATAGTATCCAGCATGACAAAGTGTTATTTTTTTATCCTGACATGCAGATGTGTAATCAAATTCAGTCGGATTATAATAACAGGTTTGTGTTCCTGAACCGTGTGTCGCGGTATAATTTAAGTCTGTTTTATAACATTCGTTAACACTTGCGGCACCGCTTGGTGAAATACCGTTGCTTGGGCAGGCGTGCAAACCTTCGGCTTGACCGCTGTCTGTTGCAAAACTGCCACCCGGACAATAATTGTTTTCCGTGCAGACAGAACATAAAGTGCCCGTTCCTGGGTAATAAGAGCCTGCATCACAAGTTGTCGTACCTGCTGCCCATCTGGCATAGATTGTGGCAGGTGCCGCAGTAAACGTCAGTGCATTTGTTGCCGTTTGGAATAAACCAGTGGCGTTTATCACCTGTGTACCACCAGAGACGGCACTGTAATAACCGGCAAACTCATAACCTGTCTTGTTTGGTATACGCGTCATATTCGTTAACGGCGAAGCCGCGGATGCGTCGCTAAACCAACCTGTTGCGTACTTTAAATACGCTGTATTTGGCGTGCCTGTGACATCAGCATTTTGGTGGTCAAGTTGTATGGCATATACATTGGGCGTCCATACCGCATATAATGTTACGTTTTGACCCGTCGCTGATATGTTCGTAGAGACCGTTGAACCTGCTGTATAACAAGGCGTTCCACCATTTGCATCAGTGCACCATTTGTTAACAACCGTATAGCCCGATTTTGTTAAACCAGTTGTTGCGGGTAATTCGCAACTGCCGCTGTCAAAAGTGCATGTTACGCTTGCAGGTACAGAACCGTTACCACCGTTCTTGTTAAGTATAACGGTATATTCATTTGCTTTACAAGAAGGTGCCGCTGTATTATTTGCAACAACAGTATAACCTGTTTTACACGTAACCGCGAAAGAGCATGCCGCATAAGAATCCGCGCTAATTCCATAAACGGTATTGTTTTCAGCCGCAACGGATGTAGAATTTGGAACCTCTATGGTGCATGTTTTATAACAGTCTGTATAACTGTCTGCGTATTCTGATGATTCAACCGCGCCGCCACTGGGGTCTGTCGGACAAGCCGTTTGTATTATATCGTTTTCAGGGCTGTAATAACCACTTTCCGTACCGCTGCACAAGAATGCGTTTGGCGTTGCATACCAATAGCCCGCTTTACAACTTTGTACTTCCAGAATGCTGCATCTTTCATATTTTGATGTTTGTTCTATATAGTAACATTTCGCAGAAGCAACGCCATTTTGAAACTCTGAATACGGGTCAAATATTTTATAGCATTGTGTAACTGCTGTTGAACCCGCCAATGATGTACCACCGTCTGGGCACGGAATAGGACCACTGCCGTCTTCTGGGCAATAGAACCCAACAGGACAGTCGCCTGGGTCGCCCCATATACACGCAGGATTCGTGCTAGGGCTGTTTATCGCGACATAATTTTCATCGCAATTCGCGTTAAACAAGCATTCTGGATATACAGAACCGTCATAATACTGATTGCCGGTTGATACCCCCTGACCGTTTGGAATTTCTAGGGTAGGTGGACATACTTTATAGCATTCGTTAATGGAACCGGCACCTGATTGTGATGTACCGCCAACAGGGCAATCTTTTTTAATGCCTTCCTCGCAATAAGAGCCTGCTGGACAATCTTCTGGACTTTCACCGGCACCACCAGGACAATATTCACCATCTTGACACTTTATGCAAGTTGCACCCGCAGTTCCTTGACCAAATGCGACATATCCTTCGTTACATGTAACATTATAAGTGCACGCTGGATATGATGCGCCGTTATAGAATACTTGCGGGGCTACAACAGTTGCTGTACCGCCTGTAATAGATTTACCACCACAGTTTTTGTAACAAGCAGTGACAGCGCTTGCGCCAAGTGTTGAACCGTCATATCCTGCCGGGCAATCAGACGCGCAACCAGGTTGCCCAATGTTTGCGAAACCGGTGCCTGGACAGAATTTACCAGAAGGACATTCTATGTGATTTTCGCCGTCATAGTATTTTCCCGCTTGACATTGTGTTGTTTGTTGTGACCAACAAGCATATAAGGTTTTGCTGGATGTAAATGTGTCTTGTAATACACCGCTTGTACAACCTGCATTGTCGCCCCAGCCGGTAAATTCATATCCTGTTCTTGTTAGACCTTCGGTCGGCAGATAGCACAGTACACCGTATTGGCAAGTCTGTACCGCGTCTGTTGTACCGGTATATCCATTAATGTCGCCCGTACCACCATTTTTGTTCAGAGTTATTTGGTATTCGTCGGGTTCGCAACTGTTACCGTCTGCAGAAGTATGATATCCAGTATTGCACTTAAACGATTCAGTGCCGCCCGGGCAAGTAGCATTTTCTACACAAGCCAAGCATTGACCATTATCTAGGAAATAATTAACCAAACATGCGCTTGCCTTACAGGTATTTGTGCCACCCTTGGTAATTGTACCTGTTACAGCAGAAGAATGCAAAACATCAGACGTTGTACAATTCCTGTAACAACGGCTTGTCGTTTCTGAATTACATACGTTATATGTACCTTGATTAAATTCTACTTCGGTTTCGCAAGATACAACACAATCTGAACAACCGTTACCGTTTGGATATTGCTTTTCTGCACAACCACAGGTGCCAACGGCGCTGGGGTCGTTTTGGCAGGGGACCCATTGTGCGGTAAATGTTATATTAGAAGTATAAGTCCATGTAATCGCACCGGGTTGTTGAACGCTTGTACCGTCACCCCAGCCAACGAAATTAAATCCCGGATTTTCACAACTGTTTTTTTCTATTGTATATTTACCGCCGTATTGCTGGGAAGAACTGCCTGGTGCCGTACCGCCGCCTGTGCCACAATCATATGATGCAGTATATGTTTCTGGTATACATTTTCCTTCATATTCTTTATATCCTTTTTTACAAGAAAATGTCATGTCGCAGACCTTGGGTACTGCATCACACACTTTATCAACCTGATTCTCGTTACCTATTGTGAAGGATTCTGTGATTTCGCAGTTTTCACTATTTTCTGGACACGTTGGTTGTGTACATCTAACCGAACATTCTTTCACGCATTCTTTTGGATCTGTCGCGCCGGCAGGTGCCTTGTAGCCTGTCTCGCACGCTATACAAGAATCACCCGAAGCATAATGATTTTCAGCAGAAGACACGCTGGTTATCGGCTTCGTACAATCTTGTGCTGTGCAGTCAATTGTTTCGCCGCCATACGTATGAACTATCTGACATGTTTTTGGCGAACAAGTGCCCAACTTCATATCAACGCAACCATCTGGTAATGCTGGGTCTAACTGTTTACCATATTTTGTTTCATAATTTACACAATCGGCTTCACTTGTTACGCCTGGGCCGTCTTGATATTTTTCAGGGCACATTTTACATCCATCTGTTCCGACGGTGAAAGCCCCCGGATTTGCTTCAAGATAAACAATTTTTTGCTCGCAAGGGTCGTCGCATGGGGGCAATGGCGCATCCGTTTGACCGTCTTCATTGCAATATATTTTAAACTTGCAGTTAGGCAAAGAACATTTTTCGCATTTCATAGAGGCGCAATTTTCTGGTAATTTACATTCTTTTTGCGTGCCAGTCCATTTTACTTCCGTTTCATCGCGATAACATTCGGTAATGGATGCCGCACCTTGCTCTGAGTACGGATATCCTTTTGGACAGTTTATTTGACCGCCATGGCTTACTTGATTTGCAGGATATATTAAGCCACCAGGACAGTAAAAGTTAGCAGGACAAATCTCGCATTCATTTGATAGAGTATTATAGAATTCCCCTGGTTTACATTCCACGGCTTGCGGAACGCATACACTGCCATACGTTACTTGGTTGCCGCCACCTTGTGCTTCCCAGTACGTAGGACATTCGCAAGATTCGCTTGTGTTTAAATCTTCTGTCGTGGATTGCCAATACGCGCTGTACCCGTTTTCAAACAAATAGCTTCCACTTGGACATGCCTCGCACGTGTTGCCAGCCAAATAAAAATTTTCGTTACATTTTGTATATTCTATTAAGTCGGGACAAACATATGCATCATCGGCCAACGCTTTGCCGGCTATGGAAATAATAAATAATGACACTAAAATGCCAAGAAAACTGCGCAGTTTCTCCATTTCTTCCTCTCTTTTATCTATTATCTTAGAAAAAAACGCCTACTCAGTGCAAGAGAAAAAATATCTAAATCAAAAATTAATAAAAAAATCACGTCATTGACGTGAATTTTCTTTTTGAAAAGTGGTGGGTTAGGTAGGACTTGAACCCACGACCAAAGCGTTATGAGCGCTCCGCTCTAACCAACTGAGCTACTAACCCACGGCGGGTATTATATATACTTTTAAAATTATATGCAAGCGATTTTTATTATATTCTTTATTTTTATTTTTGCTTATGACAATATATAAACATATGTCAGAATTAGTATCCATCTTAAACGACGTGCAAAAACAAGCGTTTGATTGTATTGAACGCACAAATTCTAATTTATTAATTCTGGGTCAGGCGGGGACAGGGAAATCAACTTTTGTAAACTATTTAAAATCGGCATCAAAGAAAAGAATAGTTTGTGCATGTCCGACGGCGGTATCTGCGCTGAACGTTGGCGGGCAAACAATTCATTCTTTGTTTCAAATTCAGCCGCGCGATTTTATAATGCCAGAATTATTAAAGTTAAAAGCCAAACCACGTAACATTTTAAACGCGACCGACGTGCTTGTTATTGACGAAATATCCATGGTGCCACCCGATTTATTAGACGCGATAGACATTCTTGCACGTATGGCACGCCATAATAACGAGCCTTTTGGGGGCTTGCAAGTTATTGCCATAGGGGACTTGTTCCAACTGCCACCGGTTATCACACGTGATGCGATGGATTATTATAAGCAAGCGTACGAACACTCAAACGCATATTTTTTTGATAGCAATGTTTACAAGCGTGCAGATTTTTTAAGGTATGATTTTGATTTCGTGTACCGCCAGCATGATACCAGTTTGTTGGAACATTTAGCCAAACTACGAAATAACGATTTGTCCGTGTTAAGTTTTTTTAACAACTGCAAAATAGACGATTTAGAGCGAAGAAACAATGCGGTGTTAATAACGCCTTTTCGGGCGGTTGCAGAAAGGGTGAATAGCAATCGCCTTGATGAAATTCCCGCACCTATGGTGGTGTATAACGGCGAATTGTCCGGAACTTTCCAAGAACGTGACGTACCTGCACCTATGAGTTTGAATTTGAAAGTCGGTGCGCTAGTTGTCTTTGTTAAAAACGGGGATAAATGGCATAATGGTTCTATGGGAATAGTAAAATACCTTGGTGCAAAGGACATACAGGTAGAACTGCTGAATACAAATCGTGACATAGTAACAGTCAAACCAGAAAAATGGGCAAAAATAGAATACGTTCGCGACGAAAACGACAGATTGCAAGAAAACGAAGTCGGCAGTTTTAAGCAATTTCCGTTAAATCTGGGATATGCAATGACCATACACAAGGCCCAAGGTAAAACCTTAGACGCCGTTGTCCTGGACATTTCTCGTGGTGCATTTGCCCATGGACAGACGTATGTTGCGCTTTCTCGGACGCGTAACGCCGGTGACATACACGTATCTTCACCTTTACAGTCAAGAGATATAATTTTTGATAATCGTGTGATTGACTTTGTAAACGGTTAACAGACTATAACGATTTTTCCATTAACAGTGCGTCAATACCGTCATAATATTTTGGTCGGACAGCAATTTGTTTAAAGCCGTTTGTTGTATATAATTTTATTGCAGCCGTATTATTTTCCGCAACTTCCAAGAAAAGTTTCTTGCCGCCTCGTTTTCTTACATCGTTTTCAACTAACGCCAACATAGCACTGGCAATTCCCGATTCCCTAGCGTCCGGGTGTACGCCAATGGTAATGATTTCTGCTTCGTCTGCAACAACGCGCCAAACAACAAAACCATTTTGACTGGCAATTATATCGCATCCAGACTGTTTTAATTCCGCAAAATCCGATGCAGACCATGGTTTGTGCGGAAAACAAAGTTTATGAAGATTTTCTAGTTCTTTGTACATTGAACACTTTTTTCTGCGTAACTGGGACGTAAATACATAGGAACAACAGGTGCCAATTTGCCGGTATCTAGTTTTTTTTGTACAACGGGCAAGGCTGCCATTAAATTAAAAGGCTTGTGCCCAACCGTTCTTGCCCACTGCATTTGTTTTGTTTCAACATCATCTATTGTCATCGTGCAAGGTTCCAGGCCGTTCGCAGCAACAAAGAAATCGCCGCGCCCAGAATCTATTGCAACAAACGCATCCGGATATTCTGTCAGGTAAATTTCAAAAGCATTTACAGGAACAACAGGTATGTTAAGCCCAATACCTAAGCCCTTGGCATATGCGATACCAAGTCTTATACCTGTAAAACTGCCTGGGCCAACCACAACGCCAATCGCAGACAGGTCAGACCATTTGACGCCAGATTCTGCAAAGAATTTTTCCGTCGCTGTTGGTAAAGATAAAGATTGTTTATCTGTTTCTACCTTTTTATATTTGTCGCCCAGTACAAATTCTAAATCTTTTCCCGAAGTATTAATTATAAAAATCATGTTGTTTTCCTGTTGAGGTTAAACTCTGACGCCGAAACCTATGCGTTTTGCAAATCCTGCGGGTTTTCTGTAGGATAATAATTCATCTATCTTTTTAGGTGTAAAGTTCGTTTTGATATCTTCACCGTCGTGTTCCAGCAAAGAACGGCGCAAAACTGCGGTAATTTCACGTTGTAATTCGCGTACGCCTTCTTCGGTTGTATAATTACGTATAATGTGTCTTATTGCATTATCGCCCAAGGTTATGTTTTTGGGATTCCAACCTGTATCCCTTGCGGCACGTGCAATTAGGTGTTCGCGCGCAATCTGCACTTTTTCATCTTCGTTGTATCCTGGAATTTCTATGATTTCCATACGGTCTTTTAATGCGTTTGACATATTCAAACTGTTTGCCGTTGCGATGAATAATACATTAGACAAATCAAAATCTACCTCTAAATAATGGTCGCGGAAAGATTTGTTTTGTTCCGGGTCCAGAATTTCCAACAACGCGGACTCTGGATCACCACGCCAATCGCGCCCCATTTTATCTATTTCATCCAAGACAATTACTGGGTTGTTTGACTTGCAACGTTTTAATGCGTCCATTATGCGTCCGGTTTGTGCGCCTATATATGTTTTTCTGTGTCCGCGGAAATGCGCCTCGTCAGAAATCCCGCCCAGTGAAATCCGCTGATACTTACGTCCCAATGCATCCGCAATAGATTTGCATAACGAAGTTTTTCCAACGCCGGGCGCACCGACAAAACATAAAATACTGCCCTGGTTACCGCCTGTTTTTTTCATTACGGCGATATGTTCCAAGATTCTTTCTTTTACGCCTTGCATACCAGAATGTTGCGAGTCTAAAACGTTGCGTGCAGTTTTTAAGTCTATTTTGTTTTTGTCAGATTTGCCCCACGGCATAGACAACAACTCGTCTAAATATGTTTTTAACAGACCGCCTTCGTTTGACATTGGCGACATACTGCGCATACGTTTCCATTCTGACAACGCTTTTTCTTTGGCCTCGGCGGGCATTGCAGAGTTAACAATGCGCTTTCGCATGTTTTCTGTATCCATCTCTTCGCTATCTTCGCCCATTTCACGCTGTATCGCGCGCATTTTTTCTTGTAATATGGCCTCACGACGACCGTTTTCCATTTGTTGATGAATTCTTTTATTAATAGAATCTTCTATCTTTGCGGTTTCCGCCATCAAAGTTATTTGTTCCAGCAATATCATTAATTTTTTACGCCAAGATGTAGTTATCAAAACCTTGACCGCATCGTCTGTATCCATGCCAGTTGTTTGCATTACATAGTCTATAAAGGCAGGTAAAGGATATCCTTGTATTATTGCGCGCAATTTATCAAGTTTGAATTTCCTGGCGACTGATAATAACTGCAGGTTTTCAGCGACCTTATCGCGCAAAGCAAGCGTTTGTTCGCTTTTGGCGTCATCAAAAAATCTAATGGGTGTTACGTTTGCACTGAATAAACCGTTGTTAACGCTGATGTCACTTAATTTAACCGCATCTGTTGTTTTTAGAATAACGTGTAATGCCCCGTCTGGCATACGTAATACATGCGTAACGTCGCCGATTGTGCCAACTTTATATATATCATCGGCAGACGTCGGATATGCCCAACTATGTTGTGGCGTCAAAACCAACTTTTGCCCGACCACAGACGCGCTTTCTATGCAGGCAACGGACATTGGGTTATCAATATACACCGGCACAGTCAGACCAGGGTGTACGACCAAATCACGAAAAGGTAAAATATATTGTTTCATAGCTATTTAAATATAAGATATTTTTATAATTTTTCAAGAGTAATAAAAAAAGCCCTTGGTAACAAGGACTTTATAATATGTCTTTGCAACAATTAACGGCGACGCGCGTTATAATTGCTGTATTGGGCGTTATTGCTGGAACGTTTTGATAAATAACGTGCCGCAATCAATATGAACCATTCTAATGATAAAAAGCCCAAGTATAACAATTTGTTACCTGCGCCCGGTACCCAACCCAGAATATAAACAAGTTGTGCGACAAAAGACAAATATAACAAACCGAAAACACTTGTAAAAAATACTTTTTTAATTTTTCCAAACATAATTTAGCCTTTTTTTGTTTTATTTATATATATGCTGGGTTTCTGTTGCCGGGCACCCAGCGACCCCGCAATAAGCAAAACGGATACAATCAACAATTGCCAATCATATCCAAGCCATCTTAGGCAGCCATTGCAAGGCGAACGTTGTCGTTCGCAGCGATTCTATCGCCATTCAGTTTTTATTTGGCTTTTAACGACGCCACGTCGAATTCAGCCGATTTGCCTTTACTGCGCCTGTCGAAACTATGTCAGCCCCATATGTTTTATTGGTGGAGCTGTGGGGTACCGCCCCCCAGTCCAAAACGACTATTCCGCAACGGTTTCAGAATCATCATCGCTTTCGCGACAGCACTAATTATATAATATTTAAGGTGGAAATTGCAAGTTTTTAAGTTATAATGACACCAAAGGTAAAATTTATGAAGTTTTTAGACAAAGCAAAGATTCATATCAAAGCAGGCGACGGCGGCAACGGCAGTGCCAGTTTCAGACGTGAAAAATATATTGAGTTTGGTGGCCCAAATGGCGGCGACGGCGGACGCGGCGGTGACGTCATTTTCAAAGCAGTACCTAATGTTAATACTTTGATTGACTATAGATTTAAAACGAATTTCGTTGCCCAGCGCGGCGAAAATGGCATGGGAAAAATGCGTACAGGGGCGTCGGGGGAAACGTTGGTATTACCTGTACCAACAGGTACTGTCATATTGTCAGAAAACGAAGAAATTGAATATGCAGATTTAAACGAAGATGGAATGGAATACCTTGCTGCCCGTGGCGGTAACGGCGGTTGGGGAAATCTGCATTTTAAAAGCCCGACTAATCGTGCACCCCGTCAGGCAAATGACGGCTTGCCCGGGGAAGAAAGAACAGTTGTCTTGCGGTTAAAATTGATTGCAGATATTGGATTAGTCGGTTTCCCAAACGCAGGTAAATCTACGTTATTGTCCGCAGTAACATCGGCAAGGCCTAAAATAGCAAATTATCCTTTTACAACGCTAAACCCACAGTTAGGCGTAATGTATGCACATAATCGGGAATTCGTCTTAGTTGACTTGCCTGGATTGATAGAAGGCGCACATACCGGCGTCGGCCTGGGTGATAGATTCTTGGGACACGCGGAAAGAACGAAAATGATTTTACATGTAATTGATGGTACAGAGTCCGATTGGGCAGCAAGATATACTGCAATTCGTCATGAAATGGATTCTTATGGTGGTGACCTTGTGAAAAAGCCAGAAATCGTCGTGATAAACAAAATAGACGCAATTGAAGACGAAGATTTACAAGAAAGATTAACCGCTTTTAAAAAATCATTTGGTCGCAAGAAAAAGCCAACAGTTTTAACCATCAGTGCCGCTGGCAGATTAGGAATCACGGAGCTGATATCAGAAATAGAAAAGCAGTTTTTATCGCTATAATTGCGCATAATAAAATTGCTTTTTAAAATGTTTTTTGATAACATTCAGACCATAAATTAACAATCAGACATATAAAGGAGAAAACATAATGGCAACAGTATCATTAAAAGGTACCCAAACCGAAAAGAATTTGTTAATCGCTTTTGCCGGGGAATCTCAGGCTCGTAATCGCTACAGTTTTTTTGCATCCAAAGCGAAAGACGAAGGTTACCAAGCGATTTCTAAAATCTTTTTAGAAACAGCAGAACAAGAACGCGAACACGCATCTCGTTTGTTCAAGTTTTTGGAAGGCGGCGATTTAGAAATAACCGCTTCTTATCCGGCTGGTAAAATCGGTACTACTTTGGAAAATTTACAAGCAGCGGCATACGGTGAACACGAAGAAAACACAGTTATGTATCCGAAATTTGCTCAGATTGCTGCGCAAGAAGGTTTTGATGCAATTGCTTCTATTTTAAAGAATATTGGTTATGCGGAACGCTATCACGAATCTCGTTTCCGCGCGTTAATAGACGCGATTGAAAACGGTACTTTATTCAAACAAGATAAAATCGTTATGTGGCGTTGCACAAATTGTGGTATGTGGCACATTGGTACAGAAGCGCCAAAAGTATGCCCTGCATGCTTGCATCCACAGGGATATTTCATCAGCGAAGGAACTATATCACGCTGTGATACAAACGAAGGTTTCTGCGAATATTCTAACATTGAAGAATAAGGTATATGTAGCCTTATACGAAGCGGGGAATTTTCTCCGCTTTTTTTATATCAGATTATGTTTATAATTTTAGGGCAGGTGAAACAAGGGAGAGAAAAAAATGAAAAAAATAATGTTTTTAGGTGGCGCCATGGTTTTACTTTGTAGTAATTCATATGCGTCAGATTTATATTGGAAAAATCAATACGTTTCTGTTGGTGGTTTATACGGTTTCGGTGAAACGAAACAACATATAAAAACAGATAACGAACTAACAGACATTGATACCGTAATAAAACTATCAAAAGACAAGTATGATGAGTTTGGTCTTAATATCGGTTATGGTGCCAATTTTTATACAAACGTTCGCGCTGAACTTTCTTTTTCTTATAAGTATTTACACGCAGATTCTAAGGGCAGGGACGCGTATGTAGACTCTGAATTTGATTGGAAAAGAAACAATTTTTATCAGATGATGGCAAACATGTATTATGATTTTGCCACCGGCACAGGTTTTACTCCGTACGTTGGACTTGGTTTTGGTCTGGGGTATACAGACTTCAAATTAAACGTTCGGTCTGACGCGGCACAATCGCTGGATATAAAGTTTTCAGAGTTAGGATTTATGTATAATATAATGGCCGGTGTGTCTTATGCTGTTACTGATAATTGGATGATAGATTTAAAATACAGATTCGTTGGCATGCCAGACGATATATCGCATGAAATTGCCAGAACTGCTACGACGGAAACAGACGTAGAATTAGATTATCAACCATTTCATGAATTTATATTGTCTTTGCGATATAAGTTTTAAATAAAACAAACAAAAGTATTACAGGTGGCTTTATTGTGCCACCTGTTTATTTTTCCATTTTATCCAAAATGCTATTTAACTTTCTAAGCGAACTATTTTGGCAACCGCGACCCCGCCAAGTCATTAATTCTTCACCTGTATCTTGGTCGGCGATAGAAACGTTAAAGTTCCACCACCAAAAACCATTAAACGCGCACCAAACTGGCGCAAGTCTTTCTGAACGTTCTTTTACTTTTACTATGTATTTAGCGTTGCTAGGAACGTAAGAAGTATCTAATTGAATGTCGTCTTCTCCGAAATCATTAACGGATTTTGCTTTTCCTACCAAAACATTATAACCGCGCTTTTCAAGTTCTTGTTTAACGCTACGTTTCATAGAGTATCCACCGCGGTCAGCATAAACAGTTGTGCCAACTTGTAGGCTGTTGGGCTTTACATAAATACTGTTACAGGCGGATAATAAAAGAATCAAAGGAAATACATAGCGCATATAAAAAACTCCTTGTAAAACTGGCGCACCCGGCGCGATTCGAACGCGCAATCTTTGCCTTCGGAGGGCAACGCTTTATCCAGTTAAGCCACGGGTGCAAGTCTTTATTATTATAAATACCACGCCACAAAAAGCAAGGTTTTGATTTCCGTCTTATGTGTCATTATCTTGTGTTTATATGTCTAAATTTTGGCAGAACGAACTCGTCACGTTGGCACATTTTGTTTAATGTTGTATAAATCTTATCTGCTTTTAATTGTTTGTCCGTGTTATTGTTATGCGTGTTTATAAGGTCTTCTATATCAAACCCCATTTTGTGATATGGTAATGCCATTCTGCTGAACGCATAATGTTTATCAACAAAAGATATTTTTGAATAATCTATCAATGACACAAACTCGCCCGCATCGTTCAAAATTATGTTTTTCGGCGTCATATCGCAATGATATATCCCATCTGTCAGAAAATCCGATAAACTTACATCGTTATCTTTGTAACCGATATGAATAATGTTTTTATGCGAAGCACATATTTGTATTATTTCTTTTTTGGAAATGTTTGACATTTTTATAAATTGCGCGATAAGATTTGCATAGATTTTTTGAATATTTTCTGTTGATATACTGTCCATCAAATGTTCAAACATCGTTCTGCCCGGTATAAAATTATAAATCTCAAACAAATGTCCTGCGGCAGATTTTAACTGCAAGTCCGGCATATGTATACCATATTTATGATATAAACGGTTAATCGCCATGTCTTTATGTAAGTTTTCTGTTTCGTTGAACTTGCAAACATAATCGTTATTAGAGGTTCTAACAATAAATACTTTATTTGAAGTTCCCTGCATATAAGGCACCTGTATATCCGAAACGTCGTATATAGAATTTCTTAGAATATTATAACACTTATGAAATGTCGGGGCGTTCATTTTTGTCTCCTTTATCTTTCATTGCGTTGCAATGATGCAATCATAAAGTCGTCCAAGTCTCCATCCAAAACAGCTTCTGAATCTGTTTTCTCTACCCCTGTCCGAACATCTTTTACTAATTGATACGGGTACAGTACATAATTACGTATTTGACTGCCCCATTCAATCTTTTTTTGCGTAGCCAATAGCGCGTTTTCTGCCTCGGCCCGTTTTTGTAATTCTAACTCGTATAATTTACTGCGCAACATTTTCATTGCCATTTCTTTGTTTTGGATTTGGCTGCGCTCGTTCTGGCAAGTAACAACTGTATTCGTAGGCAGATGAGTTATACGTACCGCACTGTCGGTTTTATTAACATGTTGCCCACCGGCGCCAGACGAACGATATGTATCTATGCGCAAGTCTTTATCGTTTATCTCTATCTGTATAGAGTCGTCTATATCGGGCCACACGTCAACGGAAGCAAAACTTGTTTGCCGTTTGCCGTTGGCGTTAAAAGGCGATATCCTGACCAGTCTATGAACGCCTATTTCGTTCTTAAGCCATCCGTATGCGCGTTCACCAGTAATTCTGTAAGTTATGTTTTTTATGCCGGCTGTATCACCTTCGTGTTCTTCTATGACGTCACACGTAAATCCGTGTCTTTCTGCCCATCTGGCATACATCCTAGACAACATTTGCGCCCAATCTTGCGCCTCGGTCCCCCCAGCGCCGGCTTGGATAAAAAGAAAGGCACCGTTGTTGTCTGCAGGTTCCCGGAACAGCGTTATAAATTTTGCCTTGTGCGCTTGATCCGCCAATTTTTCAATTGCGTTTATTACGTCCGAATCATCAGGTGCCATAGAATATAATTCTTGTAGATTTGTATATCCTGTTTCTAGATTCCTTAGTTCTGTTAAAGATTTTTCCAAGCCAGACTGTTTTTGCAACAAAACCCTTGCGTTTTCGGGGTTATTCCACAAATCTGGATCAGATGTTTTGATTTTTAAATCAGAAATTTCCGTCTGAAGTTTTTCTGGGTCAAAGAAACCCCCTGACGGCAGAAATGTCGTCTGAAATTTGAGTTAAAAGTTCATTAGGCATAATCATTATTCGGCATAATAACAATTTAATTTTTTTAAATCAATACTTTAATCCTAACAAACAATTTTGATAAATGAATGTTTGCCTTTTTTGTTATAATATGATAAAATTTCGTTAACGAGAGAGGATTTGTAATGAAAAATACCGCTTTTCTGGCAAGTTTATTATTAATAAGTTTTGGCGCAGCAGATGCCATGGCCGTTTCTGCCGGTACTGTTGGTGCATCTGATTTATCAAGAAATGTTTCTGTAACCACGCCCACAACGACAAACGGACTTCGTGGTAATCAAGGGCTGGCGAACGCCTATGTTCAGAATCAACGCAATACTTATTATATGGTTACGCAACCGGATGTTGATTCAGCGTGCCGCGAAAGAATTTACAATTGCTTATCAGAATATTGCGGTGACGTCACAGTTTTACCAGGTCAGACTTCTGGCAGATGCCAATATATAACAGAAAATGAACTATATAACTATGCTTTACTGTGTATTCAAAAAGATACAACCGTATTGTTACCACAATACAACGTTAATACCAGAACGGGTTCGGGCGGAATGAATACTGTGGCAAGGTTATGTTTGCCGTATGTTCAACAAGAAGTTATGTCTTATTTATCTATGGCGAACATGGCGGACAAACTATCAAAATCTCGTTCTGACTTATGCATACAACGTCGTCAAGAATTAGAGGCGGCGTTGGCGTGTCAATCTGTCGCGCTGGCTTATGGCAATGAAACCAGCAGTATGTTAACGTCACAATTAACAGATGCTTGCGGGGCAGGCGTACCAGGCGGATCTGCGGAAATGGTTACGCGCTTTGCGAATGCCGGCAACGTTGGCGCAAGCATTTGGGGCTGGGCGGAAAAAATTGTAAATCTGGACCTGAATAAAAAAGGCGAAGATTGGCAGGCTGCTGTTGACGCGGTTGTTGCCGGTTATGTAAACAGAATGAACACTGCTTGTGGTGACAATTTCCAACTAAACACCGTATCGCACCCAACTTCAAGTTCATCTGAACCAACAACGTTACAAACTGTGGCGGCTGTGGCAACAGGCGTGGCATTCCCAACCGCAACGAAAACAACAGAAAATCCATATGAAAACTGGAGTGTTTATATGGAAGTTACGTCTTTGTCTGAAATAAACGACTATAACACAGCGTTCCAGGTTGTTCAGGCAGGTTTAACCAATCCGGCAACAACGCAAAACGCTTTCTTAACCAGCGCGCAAATGGATGATATGCAAACGGCATATAAACGTGGCACCAAGGTCTTTATTATTCGTGACAGTTCAAGGTGTTTCATCATACCTGTTTCAACGCTAAGTAGTATAGAAACATCGTTTGTGGCACAATCGTTTGCGAACTGTATCAGCAAATAAAAGAACACCCGTTTGGGTGTTTTTTTTATAGAACTTTTTCCTGTTATACACTTGAACATATATGTAAAATTTGATATAATTCATTCACAATGAAAGTTTCAAGAAGAACCATTTTACAAGTTGCCGGTTTTTGCACGTTGGCAATTGCATTAATGCCAAAAATGGCGTTTGCGGCACGAAATTCTTTACGCACGGTCAGAACAGGATTACAACCTGGAAATAAAACGCGTTTGGTCATAGAAACATCTCAAAGACCGTCTTATTCATTATCTTATCCTGCCAACCAATTAATTGTAACGTTATCAAATACGTCTGCTAATGCGTCTTTGGCGCCAACATTAGTATCGGGGACTTTGGTAAAATCAATTACACAGGCACAGGTTGGGGATAAATTACAGATTATCGCAAATTTATCCAAGCCCATAAATGAAATTCCAAAGGGGCAGATTATGATATTGTCGCCCAACGGCGATAACGATTATAGATTGGTGATTGATTTTATCGCAGGTCAACCTGGTGCCGTTGCCAAGACGAATACCCAACAACAAAAGCAGTCAGTTCCAACAGAAAAATATACGATTGTGATAGACGCCGGTCATGGTGGCAAGGACCCTGGTTGTATTGGGAAAAATGGCACCAAAGAAAAAACGGTTGTATTAGCGATTGCGAAAAAACTAAAAACAAAGTTAGACGATGCGGGTTTTAAAACATATTTAACACGTAGTGGCGATACTTATTTAAAATTGGCGCAACGTGCAGAGATTGGCGAAAAGAAACACGCAGATTTATTTTTATCTTTACACGCGAACGCAAACCCCAGCCGTTCTATGAAGGGCTTTTCAATATACACGCTGTCTGAAAAGGCATCTGATGAAGAGGCACAAAAACTTGCCGACGCAGAAAACGCAGCGGACAAGATAGACGTCAGCGGATTTGAGCAATTTGATAAAGACATTCGCGTTGCTTTGTCTGCATTACAACAACACGCGGTTGCAGAGATGTCTGTTGAATACGCCAACGGTTGCGCGAAACAATTTAAATCAATGAAAATAACGCAACAACCGGGGCCGGACGTAAGACATGCACCGTTTGCTGTTCTTCGCTCAACCGTTCCGGGCGCATTGTTGGAACTGGGGCATTTATCTAATGCAACAGAAGAGAAATTATTAACAAGTGCGTCGCACCAAGACAAACTGGTTAACGCAATTGTAAAGTCTGTAAAAGCCTATAATTTTGATGTATAGCAATCTTACTTTTAAACGCTTGCAAAACACATAGTTATTTGTATAATTGACCTCGTTGGAGACGTGGCAGAGTGGTTGAATGCGCGCGACTCGAAATCGTGTATACAGGCAACTGTATCAAGGGTTCAAATCCCTTCGTCTCCGCCATTTTATATCATCTAGCAATGAAAACATTTAACGAACAGGTTTACGATATCGTTGCCAGAATCCCAGCAGGACGCGTGGCAACGTTTGGACAAATCGCAGCAATGATTGGTCGCCCACGCATGGCGCGCTTTGTTGGTTATGCGTCTAATAATAAAAATAGTTGGCACTTGCCGTGGCATCGCGTTGTATTCAAAGATGGCAGTTTATGCGGCGAGGGTTTCTTTGAACAACAATACAAAGCCTTAAAATCCGAAGGCGTAAAGTTTGATAAAGATAAGAAAGTCAAAATGGAAATTTATCAATGGCGGCCTGAATCAGAAAATGCGCCCTTTGATATAAGAGATTTACCGCTGGTATTTTAATAAAGCGGTGAATATTATCACCGCTTGTTTATTTCTTTTTTTTGATACTTTTCGGTCTGGTTGTTAACTTGATATAAATGTCACTTGCTTTCAATTTTTTAAACGTCAAAAACCAAGCCTTGACATCTAACATTTTATCGCGTCTGTTTAGACGTCTTATCATATCATCCGTTGTACTGGGTGCAGGCACGACAACATCATCGCCAGGATACCAATCGGCCGGCGTGGCAATTTGAAATGCGTCGGCTGTCTGCAAGGCTATTAAAATACGTTTAATTTCTTCAAAGTTTCTGCCGGTTGTCAAAGGATAATATAAAATCGTTCTTATTATACCGTTGGGGTCAATAATAAAAACAGCGCGAACGGTTTTTCCGTCTGACGCGTTTGGGTGTAACATACCGTATTGTTTTGCAATCTGCATATTCATGTCGTCAATAATAGGGAAGGTTATATTCATGTCATGCCAACCCTTGTATTCAATATTCTTAATTGCATGTATCCACGCAAGATGACCTGTCAGAGTACCAATAGACAACCCGATAATTTCCGTATTTAATTTTTTAAAATCTTGTATCATGCTTTGAAAGGTCATAAATTCGGTTGTGCATACGGGGGTAAAATCTGCGGGATGCGAAAAAAGAATTACCCATTTACCCGAATAATCAGCAGGAAAATTTATATTACCATTGGTTGTATTTGCAATAAAGTCTGGGGCTTTATCTCCTATCAAGGGCATTATTGGTGTGTGATTATGTTCACAAAATTCGCACATTTTTCTCTCCTTTTTATTCTATTTGTTATGATTATATTATAGCGCCGGCAGATACCGCATATAAACAGGTATGCTTTCTTAGCCTGAAAATTGTTTTATGTAAGAAAAAACTTTATTCTTGATAAAATGTGCTAAGATATAAATAATATAGTAGTTAAATAAAAAAGGATTATGATTATGAAGCGTTCTGACATTATAAGATCTATGCAGGTACAATTCAAACATATGCGATTTTCCGATGCGGCGGCTATATTAGATACAGTTGCCGACAAAATGATAGAATCAGTTGCATCTGGTAATAGAATAGAAATTCGTGGATTCGGCACTTTCCAACCGCGCGCGCGCGCGACAAAGGTTGGCTATAATCCTTGTACTGGTCAACCAATGCATTTGAACGCCAGTACTACTATTTTGTTTAAACCTAGCCGTGAACTAACAAAAGAAATGAACGAGTAAGAAATGTTATTTGGTACAAAAGCAGGTATAAAAAACCATAACCGCGAACGTTATGAACGCGTTCGTCGCTTGATGTGGATAAAATGCGAAGCGTGCGGTCGCTTGGTATATTACAAAGATTATAAAAGTAATAACTATATATGTCCCAGATGCGGGCGCGCATTTATAATGACGCCTAAACAACGTTTTGATTTGTTGTTTGATAATAACGAGTGGGTTAAATTAAAACTGCCAACAGTGTCAGATGACCCGTTAAATTTCGTAGACCGTATGTCATACAAGGACCGTCTGGCAGAGGCAAGGGCAGATACAGGCTATAACGACGCAATAACAACAGCAGACGGCGTTATTGGCGGTATTCCGACGACCATTTGTATATTGAACGGTGATTTTATGTTGGGCTCTATGGGACGTGCCGCAGGTGACGGCATTGTTGCAAGCATGGAACATGCCATAGAACTTAAACAGCCGTTTATAATGGTTACGTGCAGTGGTGGTGCAAGAATGCAAGAAAATATCTTGTCATTGATGCAGATGGCGCGAACGACGGTCGCCGTTAATAAACTGCATGCAAACGGTATTCCCTATATCGTACTATTAACAGACCCAACATTTGGTGGGGTAACCGCGTCTTTTGCAATGTTGGGCGACATTCATATTGCAGAAAAGGGCGCGCGAATTGGCTTCGCGGGGCGTCGCGTTATTGAACAAAACATTCGTGAAAAATTACCGTCTAATTTCCAAACTGCAGATTATTTGTACGAGCACGGAATGGTAGACATGGTGGTACCTCGTGACGAATTAAAAGCGAAAATAGAAAAAATCTTGGCAGTTTTAACGAAACAATCACGCGAACCAAAAACAATCAACGTAACCACACCTGTCACAGATACAAAAAAAGTTCGTGGCATGGGCGAAAGCGAAGCATATGACAAAGTGCTGCTTGCCAGAAATGAAAACAGACCTCACTTCTTGGATTACATAAATGGTATTGTTGATGATTGGACATACCTAGCAGGCGACAGACTGTTCGGCGAAGACCCTGCAATGTGCGGTGGCCTGGGATTTTGGCGTGGTATTCCTGCGGTTATAATCGGACAAGAAAAAGGTCGCACAATAGAGACACGCCAATTTCATCGTTTTGGCATGCCAAACCCCGAAGGTTATCGTAAGGCCCAAAGACTTATGCGTCTTGCTGAAAAGTTCAAACTGCCATTGATATCATTGTTTGATACCGCGGGTGCCTTTGCTGGTGGTGCAGCCGAAGAACGCGGTCAATCGCAAGCAGTTGCGTCTTCTATCGCAACGGGGCTTTCAATAAATACACCGTATGTTGCGGTTAATGTTGGCGAAGGCGGCAGTGGTGGCGCGATTGCGATTGGTACGGGCGACAGAGTATTAATGTTAGAAAACTCTATATATTCTGTGATTGCACCTGAATCTTGTGCCAGCATATTATGGAAAGATAACAAGTACAAAGCCGAAGCCGCCGAAGCAATGAAGTTAACGGCACGCGATATGGCGGATTTAAATGTAATTGATCAGATAATCAACGAACCGGCTGGCGGCGCCCATACAGATTGGCAAACCACTATGGAGTTATTGGCAAACGCCGTTGCAGAACATGTTCTTGATTTGCAAAAGCAACCCGCCGAAGAGATGTCTCGGCGTCGTGCAGAAAAGTTCATTGCCATGACGCGCGACGTAGAAATTTATCAGCCGGAACACAAAACCGAAGAACATGAGCATTAAAAATTCCCCGCTAGTTGCGGGGAATTTTTTATCATTTTACGACTTGCATTTGATAAACGATTTCTATATAATGACAGACGCAACCACACGGAGCGTTGGCAGAGTGGTAATGCAGCGGATTGCTAATCCGTGACCGTGTTATAGCGGTCCATAGGTTCGAGTCCTATACGCTCCGCCACAAGATTATAATACCCCGCGGGGTATTTTTTATATGCTTGACACGAAATGAACATTTTATTACAATTTATAATCATGAGATTATTTGGTTTTAATATTTACTGTTGTCGCTAATCTATACACGCAATTAATGCGCTTTCCTTAACTATTTAACTAGTAATGCAATAATCAAGGATTTCATAAATGACGATAAAATTATTTAATACCATGTCCAGAAAAATTGAAGAATTTAAACCGCTAGAACCCGGAAAAGTCGGTTTTTATGTATGCGGTCCAACAGTTTATCACTATACTCACATAGGAAATCTGCGGTCTTTTATTCAAAACGATATACTTAAACGTATGCTGATAGAAAACGGTTATGAAGTAACGCACGTTATGAATATAACAGATGTAGGTCATTTGACTAGCGACGCTGATTCCGGGGAAGATAAAATGGAAAAAGGTGCCGCCAGGGATAATAAATCTGTTTTTGAGGTGGCTAAATTTTATACAGATGCATTTCTAAAAGATTTTAACGATTTAAATCTTATTCGTCCGACACATATGCCAAAGGCGACAGACTACATCCAAGAACAAATTGATTTAATACAACAACTAGAAGCACGTGGCTATACTTACAAAATAGAAGACGATGGCATTTATTATGACACCAGTAAATTTCCAGGTTATGGGAAATTAACCGGTGGCAGTCTGTCCGGCGACCGTGCGGGCGCCAGGGTAGAATTTAACAACAAAAAGCGCAACCCTACAGACTTTGCGTTATGGAAATTTTCTCCTAAAAACGAAAAAAGACAGATGGAATGGGACAGCCCATGGGGTGTTGGATTCCCTGGCTGGCATACAGAATGCTGCGCAATGAGTATGAAATTACTTGGCAACCATTTTGACATTCATTCGGGTGGCGAAGATTTATCACGTATTCACCATAATAACGAAATAGCACAAAGTGAACCTTTGGTTGGGACTCCTTGGGTCAACTATTGGTTGCATATCAGTTTTTTAATTGATAAAAGCGGCGAAAAAATGAGCAAGTCCAAAGGCGAATTCTTAGGAATGGACGCTTTACGTAGTCGCGGTTTTGACCCAATGGCTTATAGATACTTGGTTTTGTTAAGTCATTTCCAAGCACAACTTGCGTTTTCTTGGGAAGGACTAGAGGCTGCTTCAAACGGTTATAAAAACATTGTGAAAAAGCTTGCGTTATTATTAAACGAAACGGACAAAGGCAACGTTGATAGGGGTGTTTATGATGAATGGCACGATAAAATGCTATCAACATTATCTGACAATATGAAGACCGCAGAAACTTTGGTCATTGTACAAGATTTATTAAAGACATCAGAGGTAAATGCGGCGACTAAAATCGCGTTGTTTGAGTTTGTTGATAGATTGCTAGGTTTGCAGTTTATTGACAGGGCGCAAAAATTTAATGCCCTAGAAGCCGAAACTGCCCCGACAGAAATTCAATCGTTGGCGGACGCGCGCACAAAAGCAAAAAGCGAAAAAAATTGGGCGCTGGCGGACGAATTGCGCGCAAAGATTGACGCTGCTGGATGGCTGGTTACCGACACAAAAGATGGATCAAAACTAATAAAAAAATCATAAAATATGGTACAACCGTAAAATAAATATGCGTTAAAACGAATTAGACGCATATTTTTATAAAAAGGTCTTGAATTTTGGGTGATTTTGTTGTATATTGCCCCCAGCAACAAGAGGAACGTTCATGAATTACCCATATATGCCAAAATCTACGGCGCTGTGGCTTATTGAAAATACTGCGCTAACATTTGAACAAATTGCCGATTTCTGCGGTCTGCATGAATTAGAGGTAAAAAATATTGCTGATGCCGAGACCTATAAAATCCAAGGCTTGAATCCGATTTTAAACGGTCAATTGACACGCGAAGATATCGCAAAATGTGAAGCAGACCCAAATGCCAGACTGACATTACGCGAAGAAATCGTTGCCGCACAAAAAGCGCAAAACAAAAAAGGCGTTGGGTATACACCAAAATTACATCGCCAAAACCGTTTAGGCGGTATATTGTGGATTATCAAGAACTATCCTGAACTATCTGACGGGCAAATTGCTCGTTTAATGCGCAGCACAAACCCAACAGTATCGTCCGTACGTAACAAAACGCATAAATCTTATTCGTTAATTCAAATTCAAAGTCCAATTGTGCTGGGATTGGTATCTGAATCGGCTTTGCACGACGCTGTTGCAAAAGCAAACAAGACGAAAAAATAAATCTATATAATTAAAGGTTTGTTATGGCTAAGAAATTGGACGAAGCAACCAAGTTATTGATTGATTCATTACCGGAAAATTTGAAAAAATTGGCTTTTTCTGCTGTTGAAGTCGGATATATGTCAAAAATGGATTTTGATGACGCAACAGAAGCGGATGAAGTTCCAGCAGAAGAACAAGATGAAGTCCTGGATTTTTTTCAACAAGATTTAGGTCTGGAAGTTCTTGAAACGGAAAACTTTTCACAAACGATGGAAAAGTATTATGACGACGATTCTGACGAATCTCGTGATAAGACGCGCAATTTATTAAACGCCGACGCCGAACAGGTAGACGTTAACGACGACGATTACGAACATTATGCAAAGCAACTAGAACGCAGTCAAACTGGTAATATAGTCTTGGGCGTACAAGATTCTGTACAGTCTTACTTAAAACAAATCGGTACTGTTCAATTATTAACCGCCGCGGGCGAGGTTGCAATCGCACAACGAATAGAGGCCGCATCAAGATTAATGGTATACGGTTTGTGTGAAAGTCCTATGACAATCAGGGCGATGCTAGATTGGTATCAACAACTTTTAAACGAAGACATTCGTCTGCGCTATATCGTAAACCTAGAAGTTATGTATTCCAGCGATTCAGAACAGAAATCTTTGGCGGCACTGTCAGAGGCGCTTAAATCCAAAGGCGTTGACCACGTTGACGACCTGGACGACGAAGACTTGGATGACATTGAAGATTCTGTATCTGATGACGATGACGAAGATGATGAAGACATTGATGATGACGACGGCATAAAAAAAGAAGATACGCCACGCGGTACATCTGGCGTGCCTATTCCGGTAATGGAAGAGGCTTTGATGCCAATGGTTATGGAATTATTCGGTAAAATAAAACGCATATTTAACAGCATGCAAAAATTGCAGGCAAAAAGACTGGAAAACTTATTAACTTCCGCAAAACCCGACGAAACTTTGGAAAAGAAATATACAAAAATGCGCATTGAATTGTTTGAACACGTCAGCAAAATACGTTTAAACGATGACAGAATTGCCGAAATTTTAGAACAATTAACAAAGCGCGACCAGTTGTTAATGGGACTAGAAGGTAAATTGTTACGTCTGGCAATGGCAAATAAAATCAAACGCGAAGATTTCTTGGCAGAATATACAGGAAACGAAATCAATCGTAACTGGGTAAAAAAGTTGGCAAAACATAAAAATCCAACATGGGTGGCTTTTGCAAAAAAGCATGAAAAAGATATCCTAAAAATTCAAGAAGATATCACAGCCATCGCCCAAGAAACTGGTCAACCAACGTCAGAATACAAAAAGGTCGTTGAATTGGTTCGCCGCGGTCAAAGCGAAGCCGCCCGGGCAAAGCGCGAAATGATAGAGGCAAATTTACGTCTTGTCATAAAATTTGCAAAAAAGTTCAGTAATCGCGGATTGGGATTGGATTTTTCTGACTTGGTCCAAGACGGCAACATCGGATTGATGAAAGCAGTTGATAAATTTGATTATCGTTTAGGCAACAAATTTTCTACATATGCAACAAACTGGATACAGCAAGGTATTTCTCGCAGCATTTCTGACCAGGCCAGAACTATCCGTATACCGGTACATATGATTGACAACATACACAAAATTCAACGTGCAACGCGTCAATTTATGCATAAGTACGGTCGTCAACCAACCGCAGAAGAGTTATCAAAAATGATATACTTACCGGTTGATAAGATATTAAAGGCGATGAAGGTTAATCTGAAACCAATTTCATTAGAAGCGCCGGTCGGCACAGAAGATGACAGCAGCCGCATGGAAATAATTCCGGACGAAACGGCAAAAAATCCTTTCGTTTCTGCTGCTCAACAAAACCTACGTAAGATAGTAACACAAATTCTGTCTGAATTGGACCCAAAAGAAGAAACCGTTTTGCGTCAACGCTTTGGTATGAGCACTAACAAAACCAGCACACTGGAAGAAGTCGGTGAATATATCGGCGTAACACGCGAACGTATTCGTCAAATAGAACAAAAGGCTTTAAATAAATTAAAGCACCCAACGCGCGCACGTAAATTACGCAGTTTCTTAGAGGAAGACTGATATATGAAAAAAACAGTATTGTTTTGTACCGGCAGTTCAGGCAGTGGCAAGAGCTTTTTTATCAACAATTACCTACCAACAGGTTTGTTTTATAATTTAAAATCCGCCACCACCAGAACAATACGACCGGGCGAACAGGATGGTAAAGAATATTATTTCAAAAACGAAGATTATTTTTCAAATAATTCTTTTGTGACTTATCTGTGGGTTAATGAATTTATTTGGAAACCCGGACAACCAAAATGGTTATACGGCGTACCTGAATTTGAAGTTCTGAATAATCTTGGGAAAAATTTTGTGTATGATGTTATAGAACCCAAATACGCACGGCAAATGATAGATTGGTTTAAAAGTAAAGAATTAAACAAATCGTATAATTTCAGAACGATATATTTTCTGCCGCCCGATAATAACTGGTCAATTGTTCAAAACCGCAAAAACATGCCAAACGACGTAAGGGTTAGGGAAAATAATACATGCCTGCCAAAAGATTTTTTAAATGCTGGTCTGCAAATAAACTTTTTGACTAAATGCAGTGCCCAAGAAACGATTATTCCAATTCAATTAAAACGCTTTATTCGTAACGTTGCGCATAACAACAGATAAAAGGGGGCGTGTGTTAATGCCCCTTTTGATTTAAACATGTCCTTTTAATGCGATATAAATCTGCCCTAAATCAGTCTTTATCAGTGTAGCCGATAATTTGTCAGAATTGTCGGCTTGTTGTGTGGCGGTTAAGATTTTATCAAAACTGCGAACGAATTGCGTCGCCTGAGAGCGAAATACCGCATCAGACTTTAATATATCCCGGATTCTTTTTTTATCGGCCGCACCCAACATTTTAGCCAACCATTTTGAAAATATTGTTTTATCACCGGCATGATATTTCTTCCACACAACGTCCGGAATATCAGCCCCAATCGCACGTGTTAAATCCAAAGATTGTTCGTGCAATTTCGTAAACATACGTTCACTTTGTTTCAAAAAGTCTTGACTGCTGATACGTCCAAAAGACGCCACTGGTGTTGTACTTATCGCATCCATAGGGGCAGTGGCGCGCGCCACCATCATCTGCTTATTCAGGGTCTGCATGGTATTTACTGCCTTGGCATAATCAGACATAAGGTCTATCATTTGTTGACGTGATTGACCGGCCAGACTTTCTAATTTTGCTGCAGATTCCGTAACTGCACCCGTAGATTCAGATACAGTTGTTTTCATCAAAGCGATTTTTTCATTTAATGAAGCAACTATTTTTTCAAGCGTTTCGCCGGTTGTGACAGAACTTTGTGACAGGTCGGGCAGGGCGGAATAATACTTTTCAATCAATTCTGACAACGGTTGCAATTGCGCTGTCGTCTCTGCAGACATTTTTATAAGATTTGCCGACTGACCAGACAATTGAGTATGTGCAGTATTCATTTCTATCAATGTCTCGCGAACACCTGTTGCCATTGCTTTAACAGATTCGGAAAAAGCACCAGCGGCAGTTTTTGTATTCTCTAAGGTTGTATTTGCAACGCCAGATACAGTTTTTAACTCTGTTACCACACTTGTTGCGAATTCTTTTATTTCACCGTTAAACCGGTTAGTCAAAGTTGCCAATTCACCAGACAAGGTACGCACAGACGATTCCGTTGCGGTTGCCGAAGATATTAAATTTTCAACCGCTTCTGTCAATTTTCTTGTTTGCATTTCTATTGACGTTTCTGCCAAACGAACTTGCCCACCAACAACATTGGCGGTATTTGTTAACGTATTCATCTGATTTGTTAATTGTTTTTTTGACAGTTTACTAAACGCATCCATCTTATTTAGGTGTTCGTCTAAATCCTTGTTATTCTGTTTCATGATTTCTGAATAATCCGCAGCCGAACTTTTTACGTTTTTAAATCCGTCTGCTACGGCATTGTTCAAATCTGTCAGTTTATTTTGCATGTTTTCATATTCAGCATTGATAGATTGCATTTGTTTTTCGTTAGTATCAAAATCACCACGTAAACGCTCTGAAAGCGCGTTGCCAGACTCTACCCATGTGTTTATATTTTCTTGAATACCCGATACCTTTTCAGAAACTTCTGCATTTGTTGTGTTTATTTTTTCTAACAAGTCGTTAACGGTTGCATTAAATCTGTCGGTAGATAATTCAACATCTTGCCAATCGTTTGATTCAACAACCGACTTTAACCCGGCAACCGTGTTATCAAGCCTTTGTGACATAACCGCCAATTTCTTTGTAACATCTTCTGTGGTTGCCAACAGTGCAGAATTTTGCTCTGCAAGGTTTTGTTTTAATTCATTTGCGGTTACAATCTGTGCATTCAAGGTATCTTTAATATTTTGAAAATTAGACTCTATTTTTAATAGTTCGTCCGACAGAATTGTCTGCAAGACGCGCGACGCATCCTGGATTCTTGCCCGTTCTGGTTTTGTTACCAATAATAACAAAGATTCCATAACTTTTTGCGAACGTCTTGACACAAAAAACAAAGCAATCAATGTAATAAATAACAAGCCTGCCAAAACGCCGCCGCCAATTAACAGAATTTGTGTAATGTCCATATCAGAATCCCCCCGTGTTAACCTATAAAATACACCATTTGCAGAATAAAGAAAAGTATATATTCTTGCAGTTCAGTAAAATTTATACTAAAATCGTTTAAATAAAGCAAGGGCATAAATGTCAAAAAAACAAACGCTTTCACCGGCACAAGACAAAGCCGCAAATCCCCAAGAAAACGTATGGGTGCAGGCAAACGCCGGCACTGGAAAAACCAGCGTATTAGTGCAACGTCTGTTAAGAATACTATTCAGAACACAAGACTTATCAAATTCTGGCATTTTGTGTTTAACCTATACAAACGCCGGGGCAGGTGAAATGCGAAACAGAATCCTTGCTTCTTTGCGCAATTGGGCAAAGTCATCCGATACAGAACTAATGGATTTACTATCGGGCATATCAATAAACACCGTTCCAGACGATAAAGATTTACACCGTGCCAGACAAATATTTTTTGAATACATAGACAACCCTGAAATATTAAAAATAAAAACAATTCATGGATTCTGCGAAGAAATCTTGCATAGATTCCCGATGGAAGCCGGAATTTCACCAGGTTGGTCTTTGATTTCGGACGCAAATCAACGAACACTATTACAAGACACATTTAATCATCTTATTAATAAGTCAAATCGCCAAGAAATAAAAGACGCCTTTTCTTACATCGTCACCCGCGTTTCAGAAACTTATCTGCAAGACCTATTAGATATATTAAGTGCGCAATATAAATACTTTTTTCAAGTTGACAATATTTGTAATTACAGACGATACTTTATTGACAATATTCAAAATTTTTTACAATTAAATACAGATAGAAATCTTGATATAACGACAGAAAAACTGAAAGAAATTATCAAAATCGCCGAACAAGACCTTAATTCATCAAAAACACCGGCAAAGTATTTAATAAAGATTACAAACTATACAAAACAATATATTGATAAAACAATAGATTTTGACTTTTATAAAGGTGCGTACTTGAATACTGACGGGACAAAAAACTCTAACGTCGCAAAAAAGGAATATTTGACCGCAGAACAAGAACGCGTATATCAAATAAACCAACAAAATATAGCCAGAACAATTTTTAATGACACAATGGCGATTTTTGATTTGTCTGCCGAGTTTGCAAAAACTTATCAGCAAATGAAGTCCGAACGCAACATTTTGGACTTTGAAGATTTGATTTTGTACACAAGAAAACTGTTTTCTACACCAAAAAGTATGGGATGGGTACTGTCGCAATTAAATATACGCTTGGGGCATATTTTGGTTGATGAAGCACAAGACACCAGCCCGATGCAATGGGATATTTTAAAAATGCTATCTTGCGACTTTTTTACAGATGGCGACACTGATAATTTGCCACATTCTTTATTCGTTGTTGGCGACACAAAGCAGTCTATATACGGATTTCAAGGCGCAGACCCGGACGCATTTGCAACCAGCCGCCAAGCAATATCCGCACAAATAAAACAAAACATGCGAACAATCCAAGAAATACCGCTGGAACAAAGTTTTCGTTCCCTGCCACCAATACTAAATACGGTTGACGCCTTTTTTGACAACAAGCAAATTATTCAAGCCACCGGTTTTATAAACAACAAGCATGCGGCATTTAGAACAGACAGCGGCGGCAAAGTAGAAATACACAAATTGATATCAAAACAAAACGACGATTACACTATACAAGACTATATTAAAATCATAGCAGACAAAATCCAATCGTTATTATCAAGCGGTAAATATAAAGCCAGCGACATCATGGTGCTGGTACAAAACAGAAAGCCGATGACCGAACCGCTTATAAAAGAACTTAAACAAAGACAAATTGACGTTGCAGGGAACGACAGAATTATTTTACCTGCATTCCCAGCAATTCGTGATTTCTTAAATCTTGTACGTTTTTGCTTAAACCAAGATGACGATTATAGTTTATGTTGCGTATTAAAAAGCCCATTTTTCAGATTGAAAGAACAAGATATTTTTAAAATATGCAAAATCAAAAATGAAGCAAATTATACCAAGCAACAACAAAATACACACCAAAAATCAACCACAGTATTTGAAACACTGAAAGACACATATCCAAACATATACACAGAACTGCAAGATTGGATGGACAAGGCAAAAGTTTCGGGACCATATTCGTTTTTTTCATATTTGCTTAACCAACGAAAAATGCGCAAAGAATTCATTGGCGCACTGGGCAACCAGATAATAGACCCACTAGACGAGTTTATGACCATATGTTTATCATACGAAAGAACACAACCAGGAACATTAAAACACTTTCTAAAATGGTTTATCACGGGTGCCAGCGAAATAAAACGAGACATGGACTCATCTGCAGGCGTCAGAATAGTTACTGTTCATGGCAGCAAAGGTTTGGAAGCAAAGGTCGTCTTTTTGATTGATACCGTCAGAATGCCAACATTGGAAAAAATATTACCAATTCCATCACAAGATAATCAAAGTACGCCAACGCCTTTATGGATATGGTTATCAAAAACGGACAACCGTTGCGCTTGCAACGAGGCCGCCAATGCGTTATCAGACAGTAAAATCGCAGAATATTATAGACTGCTATACGTTGCCATGACGCGCGCCCGCGACGAGTTATATATATACGGATATACACCATACAAAAACGCACCGGAAATGTCTTGGCATTCACAACTATGGTCTGTTCTGTCGGACGCGTCAATTGCAACAAAAAGCGAAGATATTATCAGGATTACAAATGAGCAATAATTTACGAACATTATTATCACAACAACAACAAACAGAAATGGCGACTAAACATGGGCGCAACATACATGCAATATTGCAAAATATGGACATAAACAACACCCCACAAAAAGCCGAAAGCGATTTATTACAAAAAATATCCAGCAATCAGATTTTATTAAATTTTTTTACAAAACCATTTATGACAGAAGTACCAATAGCAGGCTATATAAACAACAAATTTATAAGCCGCAGAATAGACAGATTAAAAATAAACGAAGCAAAAAAAACGATAGATATTTTGGACTACAAAACAGATACGGACAAACAAGCGCGCCATGACGATTACGTATTGCAGATATCAGAATATAAAAAATTATTACAAGACGCATTTCCAGGCTATCAAATCAAAGGATATATTTTATGGCTGGTTGATTTCAGCCTGGAACAAATATAACGACGGGCATAACCGAGCATAAAATCCTTGAAAAAGTTCTTTATAAACGACTATAATTTATAACATGTTAACAAATCTTTGTATTTCAAATATTGTATTGATAGAAAAACTGAATCTGGAATTCGGATCTGGGCTAAATATTTTAACTGGCGAAACAGGGGCGGGCAAAAGCATATTGTTAGACGCGCTGGCCTTGGCTTTGGGCGCAAGATCAGACACAGGCCTGGTCCGTCATGGTTGTAACATGGCGTCTGTTGTGGCAGAATTTGACGCCATTAATAAAAACCTAGGAAACATACTAACCGAAAACGGAATTGAATATGAAGGCACTTTAATTTTACGCAGAACGCTATCTTGTGACGGTAAAAGTCGTGCATGGGTTAACGACACACCGATATCAATAAAAACCCTTAAACAAATTGGTGACGAACTAGTAGAAATTCACGGTCAGTTTGCAAACCATACCTTATTAAACCCATCAACCCATCGCGTTGCGTTAGATACTTTTGCATGTTTGCAAGACAAAAAGTACGCAGAACTGTTAACCAAAGTCAAGAACGCTTATTATGATTATCATCATGCCACATGTCATCTGCAAGAATTACAAAACATGCTGGACAAGTCCGAACTGGAAAAAGACTTTTTAAAACATAATATTGCGGAATTACAATCTTTAAACGTACAGGTTGGCGAAGAAGAAGAATTGTCCACACGTCGTGCCGATATGATGAACGCTGAAAAGAATTCTGCGATATTGTCAGACGCCTGTGCGGTTTTATCAGGACGCGGCGAATCCATAGACGCACAGTTGTATTCAGCCGCACATATTCTTGAGCGCATTAAAACGGCCCCGAATCCGTACACAGAACAAATTGACGCGCTTTATAACGCAGCACAAACTATTTCTGATATTATTCAAAAGATTACACCAAAAGATGTTGACACGGGCGATTTAGATTCAATAGAAGAAAGATTATTTACAATTCGTTCTGTTGCACGCAAACATCATATCCCCGCGGACGAGTTGCCGCAAAAGTTAAAAGAAATGACAGCCCAATTAAATTCAATTGAAAATTCTGATATTGAATTACAAAAATTGCAACAAGACGTAGAAAATAAAAAAGCATATTTTAATGACCTTGCAAAAGAATTATCCGTTGCACGCACGAATTCCGCAACAGAGCTGCGGCGACAAATTCTACAAGAATTACCTGAATTAAAATTAGGTCAGGCGGACTTTATGATAGAGAAGACAGACACCATGCCTAACGCAACGGGGTGTGACGATATTTTATTTATGATAAAGACCAATCCAGGCACACCATTTGCGCCGTTGCACAAATCCGCATCTGGTGGCGAATTAGCGCGATTAATGTTGGCATTACGTGTTGTATTATCCGGCGATCAAACGGCACATACTTTTATTTTTGACGAAGTTGATACCGGGATAAGTGGCGCAACCGCCAGTGCTGTCGGTCAAAGACTGAAAAGACTGGCACATAATTCGCAAGCATTGGTAATAACACACTCTGCACAGGTTGCGGGCTTTGCAGACAAACACTTTAAGATAGAAAAGCGCGTCAATGATAACAATACAATCACAACGGTTTCAGAAATCGCAAACGAAGAAAGACTGAATGAAATTGCCAGAATAATCAGTGGCGCAGAAATAACCCCAGAATCTTTGGCAACCGCCAAAACATTAATTCAATTTTAAAACGCCGTCTGCAAATTCTATGGTTGCCGGCGTTAAACCGTCGGCTTTTCTACCTATGATTTTATTATTTTCATCGCGTACTATTGCGTAACCACGTTGCAACACATTTTTATAACTTAGCGAATTCAACATTTGACCCAGATGATAAACATTCTGATTTAATAAACCTAATTTGTTTTCAAGTATATTTTGCACGCTGTTTACAGCATCCATTTTTTGCTTTGCGTTTAATAATTTACCATTGATTATAATGGCCAACGTACGACCCGTATCATCAAGCCGCTGCATTTGTTCCATAACCATTTGTCTGGGGTTTTTGATATTAATAGCGTCCACCCTGGACTTTGCGTTATTTAATCTTGTTGTAAAGTTATTAAACAATCTATGCCACAAATTATCAAGTTCTTGCATCAGTGCCAATTTTGTGGGCACGACGATTTCAGCCGCCCCCGTTGGTGTTGGCGCGCGAACGTCTGCGGCGAAATCTATCAGCATCCAATCTGGTTCATGACCAACGCCCGAAACCAGCGGAATTTTACTTGCGGCCGCAGCCCTGACGACGATTTCTTCGGAGAACGGCAATAAATCTTCCAGCGCGCCACCACCACGAGCAACAATTATCACATCTACATTATTTGCACGATTAAAGTATTCAATTCCTGCGGCGACTTCTGCGGCCGCGGTTACACCTTGTACAGTTGCAGGATATAAAACTATTTGCACGGGGAATCTTTCGCGTAAACGGTTTTGAATATCTTGAAAGGCCGCGCCCGTTGGACTGGTTACAATTCCGATTCTTTGCGGAAATTTTGGCAACGGTTTCTTGCGCGCAGAGTCAAATAATCCTTCGGCTGCAAGTTTACGTTTCCGTTCTTCAAGCATTTTTAAGATGGCACCAACGCCCGCCATTTCTATTTCACTGACAACAATCTGATAATTACTGCGGGCAGGGTATGTGGTAAAGCGTCCTGTAACAACAACCTCCATTCCATCTTCAAGTTTAAACGGTACAGGCGTTCCACGCCAAATAATAACGGATATGGCTGCATTTGCGTCTTTGATTGTCATATACATATGTCCAGACGTTGCGCGCGTAATCTGGGATAATTCACCCCTAATTTTTATTCTGGGAAATGCCGTTTCAACGACATTTTTTAACAACGCGGACGCGTCAGAAACACTAAACACCATATCCGGTTGTACAAAAGGCGCTGGTTTTTCCATCATTTTATTCTAACCCCGCCTGTTTTCCAAGTATATAAGCCTTTTGACGCAAAACTTGTGTGAACATGGAATCATTATTATATATTTTTGTTTCCGGTCGCCCGCAATGATAATCAAAAGGTTTTGAAAACTGTGTATAAGTAATATCAAACGGTCCGCTGTATATCTTGTGCTGCAACCACCAATGCGACGGCGACGCCATCAAAGTCCAGATTTTGTCGCCACCGGTATGCTCATAAATATAATAACTGCTGACCAAACAAAAACCAGCCGAAGGGTCACCCTTTCTATCCAAATTCATGTCAAAAACTTTGTTGAAGGTCACCTTGTTTTTAAACGATTCTCGCAAAAGATAAACCATTTCATCAAGAGAATATTTGCCAACTTGTGGCACCTCATAATCTTGGGCCAACAACACAAGTTTTTCTGTTGCTTTGTCATAAGATATTTTATCGTAACTCATAAGTATTATTATAACACAGTTTTGTTTATTTTCTACGTTTACCTAGAACGCGCCTTATTTTTTAATATGCAATCGCTTAGATTTATGCCGACATAATAAGCAAACGCCTTGATTGGCCCGATGTACAAGTTATTATATGTATTAGTATCTATATTTTTACCTGCATTATACGGTACTTGTACATAATTATTATTCTTGTCTATGAATTGATCAAAGGTTAAATCCAATACAGAGCCATCATAAATATTTTCCAACCACATATGGTCGTCACTTAATACAGGATTTTTCTTGTCGTTATCATATTGCTTCAAGCGCCATATAGCACTGTTGTCTGGCATACGAAACATCTGCATCCAAGTATAACTGGAAACACCGCAAAAGCCGGCAGAAAACAATCCATTGGACAAACGTTGACGTTCTTGTGCCCGGTTTAATAAAAGTTTACGTACGGCTGGATTTTTAAATATTTCACGGAATTTTATAACATATTCACCCATGTCATATTGTGACTTAAAACCCGTTGGCATTTTTAAGTTTTTTACTTGTTTTACCAAATCTTGTGTTGCGTTATCATAACGATTTAACAGTTGTTTATCCATAACATACACTTTGAGCCTCTTTATGTTATAATTCTGTTAATGGCCACCGCGGTCTTGGCGCAATGGGTTCGGTTAGAACTTTGCCTAGTTTATAGTTTTCCAGACCGGCCCACGCAATCATTGCACCGTTGTCTGTACACAAACTCATTGGCGGGGCAGCGAACTGCATATTATACCGACCTGCCAATTGTTCCATTGCCGAGCGAATGGCGCTGTTTTTTGCAACCCCGCCCGCAACGACCAAAGTCTTTGGCTGGGCCGTCAAAACCCTGTCATCATGCATTGCATGATTTAATCTGTTTATAATACAATCCACCACGGATGCTTGAAAAGAAGCACAAAAATCGTTTATCACTTTTTCGGAATAGGGCGTCGGTATTTTTGCCAAGAAAGTACGCGCTGCCGTTTTTATGCCACTAAAAGAAAAATCGCATCCAGGCTTATCGCACAAAGGTCTTGGAAAATCAAACGCCGTCGGGTTTCCAAGTTTGGCGCACTTATCAACAATTGGTCCACCAGGATACCCCAATCCCAACATTTTTGCCACTTTATCAAACGCTTCACCCGCGCTGTCGTCCAAGGTTTGTCCGATTAATTCATATTCACCTACATTACGAACTAATAATATCTGACAATGACCGCCGGACGCCAACATTAATAAGTATGGGAAATCAACACTGCTGTCTTCATCCGAACCGCTTGCTGACGTAGCTTGTAATCTGGGAACCAACGCATGACCTTCAAGGTGATTAACCGCAACCAACGGCTTTCCAGTTGATTGGGCGATACCCGTTGCCGCCATCCAGCCAACTAAAACGCCACCAATTAACCCCGGACCCGCCGTAGCAGCAATTACATCTATGTCGGATATTTTTTTATTAGCCTTATCCAACGTTTGACGCACGACTTCATCTATGGCTAATATATGTGCGCGCGCTGCCAATTCTGGAACCACGCCGCCATATTTTTGATGCTCTGGAATTTGAGAGTAAATAATATGCGCCAATATATTTCTGTCTGAATCAACAATGGCCGCACTTGTTTCATCGCACGAAGATTCTATTCCAAGACATAAAATAGGGCGACCGTCATCAACGTTATGTTTATGATAAAGATTCTTACCCATATCTAAACGAATTAATTTATCATCAGACATTTTATTTTCAGTTATTTTCCTTTAACAATACGCCCGTATAGCATAAAGACACCGCGTCTTTAACCGCCATTTCACCGGATTCTGGCAATTCAGCAATTTTATCCACACATTGTACCAACAAATCTGTATATTCGTCTGACGCGGCCAATATTTGGACAGCGGCTGTTCTTCTATCAACGTCAGCGTTACGCCATTTTTTTAGATTCGCGTTTTCCAAATCGCCAGAACGTTGCGCCAAGAAGAATACCAAAACAGCCAAAATCAAAACCGCTACGCCTATGAAAAATTTAAGATACTTTTTTAAGAACTTCATATTTTCATCCTTTTATTCGCACTTTACCAACCAGACGTCATAATCCGCGTTCTGTACGGGGTTTTCACCCGGTTCGTTCGCATTCATCCAGCCGCTAAAAATTTTTCCTTCGGAGTTTTTAGAGATTTCAACGAATGCAAAGAAATTTTCTGCTTGGAACGGGTCTGTTTGCTTACAACTTTTTACGGTTATCGCCAACTTTTCAAATTCCGTATGTTGACCCACAGGCAAATTAACCATTTGCGTTTTACCTGCGGCTTTATTAAGGATACGGACAACCGCAACGTTTTTATCAACGTATGCCAAGGCGTTTGCTTGCCAAATTAATGCACCTGATAAAATCGTCATAAATAATGCAAGTACTTTATTCATACAACATATATTATCCCCGCCGCCAAGCAATGTCAAATTGTTAAATGTTACGCAATATAAAAAAGATTACACAATCAAATTGACTAAACCGATAAAAAGTTTATATTAATATTATCCCTATATAAAAATAGGGTCAGCATACTGTTAGTAGATAAAAGGGCTTAATCACCCTGATATTACTGATGCAGAAATGCATTATTGACACTTTCAGTCCCGACATATAAAAGTCGGGAAGTCGTTTGCCATACAATACCGAACAGGGAAAGCGACGAGGTCTTTGTAATATCAGACTGATTAACTTCCCGACACCTACTTTCAGTGGGTGTTTTTTTAATCAAAAGGATATTACAATGAAAAATTTTTATAAAGCGACAGCCGTCTTGTTTGTCGTTTCACAGCATTGTATTCCGACCTATGCCGGCCCCGGCATAGAAGAAATCGGCGACTATATGCAGGTCATAGTTCCCGCATACGCTTTCGGCATGGCAATGAACGAAACAGACTGGTGCGGCGCGATGGAATTTTCCGCATCTTTTCTGGCAATGGAAACTACTGTATTGGGATTAAAAACGTTAATAAAAGAAGAACGCCCCGATAAAAGCGATGACAACTCTTTCCCCAGCGGACATACCGCCGCCGCGTTTTCAGGTGCAACGTTTATACATAAAAGATACGGATTAAAGCAAGCCATCGTACCTTACTTATTAGCGTCATTTACGGGCTTTTCAAGAATTTACGCAAACAAACACCACCTGCACGACGTACTTGCCGGCGCTGCAATCAGCAGCGCTATGACATGGATATTTGTAAGCAAACGAACAAACGTAAACATCAGTGCCGACGCACAATCAATAAACGTACATTTTAATACAACATTTTAAATCAAGGAAGGAGTTTCGGTATGAACAAAATATGGAACATAATGTTCATTATAATTTTATCAATATTTGTCTTAATTTTTACAACCTTTCAATCAAAAGCAACAACTAATAATACACTGTTTAATGACAAAAAGCACCAAGTATCTTTGTATCCAGGCGTATCCCTGCGCGACAAACTGGAAAACTTATATGTTTTTGAAATTCAATATAGCCAAGGGAACACTTTTTTCGGTCTGGACGGCAGGCAAAACATTGAAGTACTAACCGCCCAAGGCATAGGTGCATTTAGTAAATATAACCAACATATTATTCTTGGTATATCAGAAGACGTCATATTATACGCCAACGACAAATTCTATACAGGCGCGTCCCTTGGCGCATACATAAAATCAGCAACGACGGACAGAATCAGTTCTAAATTTACATTCGGTCAAAAGATTTTCGTCGGGTTGCACATTTCACAAAAAAACGCGATTGAAATATTCATAAGACATTTTTCAAACGGCACGTTAACAGAATCAAATTCTGGGCAGAATTTTATAGGCATGGGGTACACCATAAATTTTTAACAAAAAACCCGCACAAGCGGGTTTTCTTATTCTGATAATAAAAGTAACTATTTATCAGCGTTTGCGTTCTTTTCAGCGGCATTTGCAGACAAATCTTCAACGATACGTGCTTTTTTGCCTGACAAACCGCGCAAGAAGAACAATTTAGCACGGCGAACCTTACCTGTACGAACCTTTTCAATTTTTTCAATTGCAGGGCTGTACAGTGGGAATTTGCGTTCTACGCCAACACCATAAGATTCACGACGTACTGTAAAGGATGCATTATTTCCTTCGCCGCCATCGCGAGCGATTACAACGCCTTCAAAAACCTGAATGCGGAATTTATCACCATCTTTAATTTTTACGTGTACTTTCAAAGTATCACCAGACTTAAAGTTTGGGATTTTTTTATCGCCTTTTAATTTTGCGATTTGTGCTGCTTCTATTTTTTTAATAATGCTCATTTTACTTTTCCTTTATTAAGTCCGGACGACGTTGTTTTGTTATTTCGTCCGATTGTTGTTTCCGCCATCTTTCTATATTGCCGTGATGACCGGACAGCAGGACTTCTGGGACTTTATGTCCACGCCATACTGACGGGCGGGTATATAACGGCCATTCCAACCCCCCGATTTCAAAACTTTCATTAGCGGTTGCCTCGTTGCCACCGCCCAAGACATTATCCATCACGCGAACCACGCTGTCAACAAAAACTTGCGCGGCAACTTCACCACCCGACAGTATATAATCGCCAATAGATAATTCCATTATATCATATTCATCTATGACACGTTGGTCAATTCCTTCGTAACGACCACAGAGCAGGGTATAAGTTGCATCTTTATCATTTGCAAATTCACGAACCATTTGCTGGTTAAGCGTTGGACCACGCGGTGAAAAATATATTATTTGCCCGCGCTTTTTTATTGAGTCAATAGCGCTACCAAGAACGTCCGGACGCATAACCATGCCAACGCCGCCGCCGAATTGTTCATCGTCAACACTGCCATAATTATTTATCGCAAAATCCCGAATGTTTACAGCATTATATGACCACAGTCCCTTGTCTAATGCGCGACCAACAACCCCGCCGCCAAGCGTTCCAGGAAACATTTCAGGAAAGATTGTTAATATATTAAAGTGCATTTTTTACTTTTATATTCTAAATTTAAACTATACCGCCACACTCGTTACTTCCAAGACAAATTAACCTAAGCAAATTATTTTTGTCTGCATTTTTTACATTTACTACAAATATCGCCTATCATTTCCATAACAAAAACATCAAAAAATGAATTCATGTCCTTATGAACCTTCGTCAATTTTATCACTTTATCACTATGGTTTTCGTTTTTATCCGTAATGCTATAATTATACGAGTATTTTATACTCTTCAAATATTTTAATGAAAGACAATTTCTTAAAGATTTATTGACACATTTAACATTTACCTGATTCTTTTTTATTTTTTCAGTCATATAAAAACAAATATTAATTGGTGCTTTTTTTCTATAAAAAAACATTTTTAATCCTTTACGTATATGGTATTTTCCATGACTTTTACATCAACATTTGAAAAAGACATCATTTCCCCGGTATCAAGTTCCAAGATGTCACCGGCGCCATAGTTTTGAATATTATCAACCACGCCTAAGAACACGTCGCCACGAACAACACGCATACCTATTAAATCCGCCTGATAATATTCACCGTCTTTTAATTCTGGTAATTCGTCACGATTAATAAACAATTCTATACCGCGCAACAGTTCCGCTGCGTTTCTGTCTTCCACGCCGTCTATTTTTGCAATAACAACCGAAGAGGTAGGATTAAGCCGACGTACAAAACGAAAAGTCCCGTCTTTCAACTTTTCACTATGTACTTTTAATGTTTTAAAATCCGTTGGATTCTGTGTATAAGTCTGAACGCGAACTTCCCCGCGAATTCCTTGTGGTGCCACGATTTTACCGACCAAGATTTTTTTTGTTTCTGTCATATATAGTCGCTTTGATTTTTAATGCCCGGGAAAGAACATAACCCGGGCATTAAGCAAAATTATTCAGCAACGGTTTCTGCCGGCGTTTCTTCAGCTGGCGCTTCGGCTGGTGCCTCTGCGGCTGCCTTGGCAGCGGCTTCTGCTGCGGCTTTTTCTTCGGCTATCTTAGCCAATTTTTCCTGTTTGTCTTTGATTTTCATTTGCGTTTTTTCAGATTGCAAATGTTTCTTTGTTTGAACAGGAATTGGTCTTTTTTCAACCAAGCCCGCATTCGCCAAGAACTTATAAACACGGTCAGAAGGTTTCGCCCCTTTGGCCATCCACGCCTTGATGGCGTCTAGTTTTAATACAACGCGCTTGTCGCTGTCTTTGGGTTGCATAGGGTCATATTTACCAACTGTGTCCAAAACATTACCGGAATTACGTGCATTACGAGAATCTGTAACGACGACATGATAATAAGGACGTTTTTTTGCACCAAAACGTGCCAATCTAATAACTGTTGCCATAATTTTGCTCCTTAAACTTGTTATTTATCCAAAGAAACACACCAAAACAAGAATTACATCAAGAGCGAAACTCGCCGGTTGATGTACCACACGCATACCGCGTACTGGGTTTATTATGATGGCAATCTTTGGGATTTGCAAACGCATTATTAACCAATTTTCATCAAAAGTCAAATAAAAAACCCCGAAAAATCGGGGTTTTTGTTTTTAACACCAACCGCGCAGTTTCATGGCGGCCGTCACGCGCTTGATAGAGTGCATATAGGCTGCTTCACGCATTGATACATTATATTCTTCTTTGATTTTGTATATAGCATCAAATGCGTTTTTCATTGCGATTTCTTCTTTTTGTTCTACTTCGCTTTCTTCCCAATAATAACCATAGCGGTTTTGAACCCATTCAAAATAAGAAACCGTTACACCACCTGCGTTTGCCAAGATGTCCGGCACAACCGTTACGCCCTTGGCCAACAAGATTTCTTCGCCTTCCAATGTTGTTGGTCCATTAGCACCTTCTACGACTAAATTAGTTTTTATTAAAGGTGCGGTATCTTTGTTGATTGTGTTTTCCATTGCACATGGTGACAATACATCAACGTCCAATCCCCAAAATTCTTCTGCAGATATTTCTTTTGCACCTGGGAAGCCTTTGATACTGCCTTTATTAGTCTCTTTGAACTTCAACAAAGCATTTATATCCAGACCGTTTTCATTGAACAAGATGGTATTCCATTCTGCGATGGCGATTATTTTTGCGCCCATATCGCTGCTGCATTTTGCTGTAAAACTGCCTACATTACCAAAACCTTGGATGGCGATACGCGCACCTTTCATTTCTTTACCTTGTCTTTTCAAGGATTCCGAAATGATTATGGATATACCAAGTCCTGTGGCTTTTGTACGTCCCAAAGACCCTGCCAACTCTACCGGCTTACCAGTAAAAGTACCGAACGAAGATTCGCCAGATAATTTGATATATTCGTCAATCATCCAAGCCATAATCTGACCGTTTGTATTAACGTCTGGGGCAGGCACGTCTTTCTTTTCTCCCAGAATGGGGTAAATGGCATCTACGTAGCCACGGCACAAACGTTCCAATTCACCCTGAGACAACGTTTTCGGGTCAACGATTATACCACCTTTACCGCCACCATAAGGAATGCCGGTTACCGCACATTTAAACGTCATCCATATAGATAATGCGGCAACCTCGTCTTTGGTAACCGCGGGATGAAACCGAACGCCACCTTTTGAAGGACCAATCGCAGTATTGTGTTGTGCGCGATATCCTGTAAAGACCTTTATGGAACCATCATCCATTTTTACAGGAATATAAACTTCAAATATTCTTTGCGGTGTTTTCAAAATTTCATAAACGTCCGCCCCCAGTCCTAACTTATCACACGCTACTTTTACGCGTTGTTGGGCACCAAGTAACGGATTCATATTTTCATTTGCCATAATTTAGTCTCCCTTAATATATGCATAAACAACGGTATAACTGAAAAGACAAAAAAGCAACCATAAAAAATGACGATGTTTTGTGCTGGACTTTTTCTTTCTAAGGTTATAAAATCACCCCATCTATTGCGGGCGTGGTATAATGGTAGCACGTCAGCTTCCCAAGCTGAAGACGAGGGTTCGATTCCCTTCGCCCGCACCAAAAAATAAAACCAACCTTGCGTTGGTTTTTGTTTTTTGGATTTGTCGGCGACGGAATAGAACCCGATACAGAGGGTTCGGAACGTAGCGCATTTGCGCGCAGTGAAAGGGACCCGCCGAAAT
>CASFOK010000018.1 GCA_949296475.1 uncultured Pseudomonadota bacterium | reverse complement strand
GTTTGCAGACACAATCGGTGTTATTAAAAAGCAGCACAACAGCAATATTTTTTTAATCATACTGCGATAATCCCCCCATATGATATTTTTATAACTTTGATTTGATTCTAGAAAAAAATTCCCCACCCATGCAATAAAAAAGTGATATAAAATTACCTTATTCAAATTATTTTATCAAATCGCCCGCCTTTATATATTCCGGCATATTTTTATCCAATTTTTTCTGTGCCAAACGAGCGTATTTTTTTGTATTTTTTTTGTCCCCTATCAAGTGATAATATTCCGCGCGCGCCCAATCTGCCCGCCCGTCTTGGTACGCCCGCGCCAACACCCAATAAGTCAACGGCGCAGGTTGTGACAACAAAGACCGCTTGCACAATTCAACCGCCCGTTCTTTGTCGCCCGGTTTGTTTCTTTCGGTCAGCACCAATGCCAGCGCAGTTTCTATTTGTGGCGCATTACCCTGTAAATCTAAACTTTTTTCATACGCGTCCACACTGTCGTCATAGTGCCCCATCTGATAATCTATGTCCCCCAGCAATTCATAAAAATAAGGATTTTTCGGATTCCTGGCAATCAAAGTCATAACGCCTGTTCTGGCGTCTTGTAAATTTCCTGCCTGCATTCTGGCAATTGCCCGGGCGTATAACGCGGCGTCTGATTTGTCAGTGTCGGGGTATAACGCACGCACCCTGTCCGCACCGTCTAAGTACCCGATTAATTTCGCCTGAACCAAGGCAAATTCTTTGTTCTGCTGTGCCGTTGGCGCGTTCTTGGCAACGTAAGACTTGTCCAATTTTTTTACTTTTTCGTTGATTGTATTTAAACGTTCGGCCGTCAGAGGATGATTAATGCGGTTCGGATTTACCTTGGATTCCAAAACCGACGTCATTTCACCCATTTGTTCCAGCACTGATACAAAACCCGCCGGGTCCAGTTTCGCCTGCACCAATAAGTTAAAACCCATATCGTCCGCAATTCTTTCCTCGTCACGCGTGAACGCCAACATTGACTGTTGCGCAACCCCGCCAGAGCCAGCCAAAACGCCCGCCCCCAGCGACGGATTTCCCCCGGCAACCATTAAGCCAACGCCCAACGCCTGAATCAACATCGCACGTTTTAATTCCGATTCCATACGGGCAGACATATGCGCCATATGCCCCCCCAGCGTATGCCCCAACTCGTGCGCGACAACCGCCTGTAACGCAGACGCAGACCTGATTTGCGTCAACAAACCAGTATATAAATATACGTCTTCGCCGCCCATTACAAACGCGTTAAAATCATCGCTGTTTATAATGTGAACCTTTAACCTGCCGTCCGAAATGTCGGCCGCACGCCCCAAAGGCGCAACTAATTCGGTTAATAACCTTTCCGTTTCCGTGTCGTTAATAAGCGACGCAGCCTGCGCAGAAAACGCAAACAAGACAGAAAATAAAATAACCAGTAACCTAGGCACTGATACCCACCCCCCTGTCAAAAATATACATCAAATCGCGCGTCCATGCATCAGGAATAGTTATATCACGCGCAGCGCGCGCCGCTAACTTAAACAAGTCGTGATGCGCCCTGTAATCTACAAAATGATAGTTTATCCACCCGCTTTGACGCGTTCCTAATAACTCGCCAGTACCGCGCATTATCAAGTCTTGCTCTGCAATCTTAAAGCCGTCGTCCGTTTCTGTCAGTACGTCAAGACGCTTTAACCCATCGTCGCTGACGTTTCGCCCGTATATTAATATGCAATAAGACTGCAAGTTACCACGCCCAACGCGACCACGTAACTGATGCAAGGCCGCCAAACCAAATCTTTCCGCGTTCTCTATCACAATGATAGACGCAGATGGGACGTCAATTCCAACCTCTATGACGGTTGTCGCAATCAATATGCGCATGTCAGAATCATCGTCGGCAAACCTTGCCATAACCGCGTCGCGTTGCTTTTTATCCATCTGACCGTGAACAAGCCCGGCACCAGGAAAATACTTCTTCAAATCCTCGTATCTTGATTCAACAGCAGTCATGTCAGACTGTTCGGATTCTTCAACCAACGGACATACCCAGAAAACCTTTGCCCCACCTTCTATCTGCACGCGCAACCGCGCAACCAATTCTTCAATTCTTGCAATTGACAGTTTCGTCGTTTTAATGGGCAACCTGCCCGCCGGCTTTTCATTTATAATAGATACGTCCATGTCGCCGTATATCGTCATAGACAACGTTCGCGGTATCGGCGTCGCAGATAACGCCAATAAATCAGGATTATTACCCTTGGCACGTAAGGCTTCGCGTTGGGAAACGCCGAAACGATGCTGTTCGTCCACAATGACCAAACCTAAATCCTTATATTCCACATCGTCTGAAAACAGCGCGTGCGTGCCGATGACAATCTTGGTTCGCCCCGAACGAAGCGATATTAACTTTTCCTTGCGAGCCGCCCCCTTGTCGCGCCCCGTCAGAACGTCACAGACAATCCCCATCTTGTCACACATCGGTTTTACCTTGGCATAGTGTTGCTGGGCCAACGTGTCCGTCGGCGCAAGTAACGCAGTTTGCGCCCCCGTTTCCGCCATCTTTATGGCAGCCGCCAACGCAACTATCGTTTTGCCGCTGCCCACATCGCCTTGGACCAGACGCATCATGGGAATGTCACGCGACAAGTCCGCAAAAATTTCATCTAACGTTCGCAACTGCGCCCCCGTCATAGAAAACGGCAACGTAGCATAAAACCTGTCCATCAAGTCATACTTCTTGGCACGAACCACGCGACGATTTTTTTCTTCTTTCCTGTTTCGGCGACTGATTACTATCGCAGACTGATGCGCCAATAATTCCCAATACGCTAACTTTGCAACGTAAACCGAATTAGGTCCCAGGTCGTCCGCGCTTTCCGGAAAATGAACGTGGCGAAGCGCGTCAAAAAACTCTATTACCTGTAAATCCGCTTCACCGGCAATTTTACCCGGCAAGACCGCAAATATCTGATCGCGAACGTTTGCAAACGTCTTTTGCGTCAAGCCCTCGCCCGATGGGTATATCGCCTGAATAGACGGTATTTTGTCGGCGTTTTCCATATCCTCTATGAAATCGGGGTGATTTATAATCGCCCGACTGGTTCGCTCTAACTTTCCGCTGACCATGCGCCACTGACCAACCGGTAACTTCTTTAACCAATAATCTAAAAAGTTAACGTTAAAGAACTGAATCAAAACGACGTTACCCATCTTGTCCGCACAAGTAATCTGCGTAGGCGCACGACGCCCCCGAAATACACCGCCCTTTTTATGAGACTTTACTAACAACGGTATCGTTATCGTTTCGCCGGGCGCCGCGGAACGTACGTTCTCTGTTATGCCACGCGCCCTGATATATGCAGGTATGTGCAACATAAAGTCTAAAACCTTGCGCCCACCTAAAACATCTTCAAAGCGCGCCGCTAAAACAGGACCAACGCCCTTGATGAACTGCAGGTCTGTGTTCAGAAAATCAAACAATTCTTGCTTCATATGATATAAAGGTAGTCAAAATACCAAAACTTCGCAATAAAATAATAGAATCTTGGATAAATTAATTATACAATACATCTCGGTTGGAGGGCGGTGAATATATTGAATAAACCCGCTATACTCTGTTATAGTTCTTATCCTCCAACCACCGATATTTCTGGTGGTTTTTGTTTAACGCAACAAAGGAGAAAAACTGCCTAAAAAAAGTCGGTTTCAATTTATACGATTGGTTGTTATAATAAAACAATCAACCTTGGTTGGAGGGCGGTGAATATATTGAATAAACCCGCTATACTGTGTTATAGTTCTTATCCTCCAACCACCGATATTTCTGGTGGTTTTTGTTTAACAAAACGGGGGACAGTATGAGCTTGTTTAAACTGGAATTCATCGGACAAGAAGATGCACAAACGCGTCGCAGATGTGAAATCTTAAAAGAATTGGTTGCTTCGTACAAGGTTGAACCAGATGTCACACTGACAGATATACAACAACATTTGCGAATAGTACAAAAAGAAATCAAAGCAATGATTAAATCAGAAAAACGCAAAAAGAAAATATGACAAAACGCCACCAAAACCGGTGGCGTTGCTTCCTTTCACGTAAACTGCATATCATATGACTAATATCGGCACCACCTGATTGAATCCCTGATTGCAAATCGCATTAATTCAGAGAACGATAAACGCGATAATTTATACGAATTTAACGGACTGACGTTCGCAAAATCTACTTTTGCCGCATGTCTCGCAGGGCCAAATACATATTCTACATACGCACAAGATGCGGGTAACAGCTCGCCTTCTAATATCGTCTTTATGGTCACCTTTTCACACAGAACATTCGTCTGGCAAAAGCGAGTTGAATATACCTTGCACAACTGGGTGGAACGATCTAAATTCTCGCAACAAAGGCGCGTGTACAAGATTTTATGCCGACCTGCCCCCATCTTTATCAAACAGCACATTCCACAACGACGACATAACGCGTCCCACTGATTGGGCGACATATGTTCCAGTTCGGAAATACGTTGTAATTGTAAAGGCGTCAACGGTTTTTTTATATTATCCATGCTTTATTCCAAAATCTTTTTCTGTAGTTCTATTAAACGTGCGCATCCCTTTGACGACATGTCCATTAACTTTATAAGTTGTTCTTGGGTAAAAGGATGCTGTTCGCCCGTTGCCTGAACCTCTATGAACCTGCCAGATTCAGATACGACAAAATTAGAATCCAATTCCGCAACGCAATCTTCTTCGTAATCTAAATCTAATACCAACTCACCGTCCCACAAGCCCGCTGAAATCGCGGCAACATGTTCTTGTATCGGATTTTCTTTTATGCGCCCTTTGTCCAGTAACCAGCGCACCGCCAAGGATAACGCAACAAAACCACCAGTAATAGACGCACATCTTGTGCCGCCATCTGCCTGTATAACGTCGCAATCAATCGTTATTGTATGACGTCCCAGTTTTTCCATGTCAACAACGCTGCGCATCGCACGACCTATTAACCTAGATATTTCCGCACTGCGATGGTCTTTCATCAGCGTCTCGCGCGTTTTACGCGTACCAACGGCGCGCGGTAACATTGAATATTCTGCCGTAACCCAACCGCCCGTCTTGTTCTGCAATCTTTTCCACAGTGGCTGATTCAATTCTACAGACGCCGTACATAATACCTGGGTACCGCCCATTTTTATCAAGCACGAACCTTCGGCCCACTTGTTTACGCCCGTTTCCATTGATACCGGACGTATTTGTTCCGCCTTTCTTAACGATGGTCGCATCATAAATTAACCCTTGGTTTACAGTAATTTGTTTTGCCAGTATATAATAATATGTTTAAATTGCAATTTTTTTTAGGTTTGCTTTTTATATTATATCCTGCTATCCTGCCAAGTTGAAAAAGGATTTTTATGTCAGCAAAGACAAAACGCCTGTTTAAAAGAATAGTAAGTTATTCAGGTATATTTTTCTTTATACTAGCCGCCGGAATGTTATGGTGGCAACTTCGCGAATACAGTTTGTCGGATATATTTAGCGCAATACTGTACATACCTTGGTGGAACTTGGTCGCGGCGTGCGTGGCCTGCTTTGCGGGGTACTTGGCTTTATCTTTGTATGACTTTCTGGCGTTACGTTACGTAGGTGGGCACGTTTCTTGGTGGAAATGGATGTTGGCGGGAATGCTGGGGTTCGCAATCAGTAATAACGCCGGCCACGCCGTTGTCAGCGGGGGGGCAATCAGATACCGCCTTTATACGCGCTGGCGTATAAGCGGTGGCGATATCGTTAAAATGCTGACGTTTTCCGGCTTTACCTTCTTTCTGGGTTGTTCCGCAATTTTGATAATCGGATATTTCTTGGTCCCCAGCGCGCTGTTGGACAAGTCCGTCGGTGCCAGCGTCGGATTACACATACTTTTCATAATATGTATGGCGTCCATATTGGCTTACTTTGCGGCGACGATTTTCTTTAACAAAAAAAGCATAAAAATAGGCAACTTGAAATTCCACGTTCCAACCACAAAAACTGCTTTCTTGCAAATGCTGCTGGGGGCAATAGACAGCATTTTGGCAGGATTGGTGTTGTATTTTTGTCTGTTGCCCTTTGTTCAAATACCTTTTGGAACGTATATCGGTTTATTCGTCATCGCACAAACTACTGGGGTTTTCAGCCAGGTCCCAGGCGGCATCGGCGTATTTGAAACCATATTCCTGTTGGCATTACCAGACAGCGTTGACAAAGCGGACATATTCGGTGCCTTGCTGGCATATAGAATCATCTATTATGTATTGCCGCTGATTGGCGCGGGGGGCCTGTTCTTGATTTATGAAAATTGGCTGCGCGCAAGAATGAAACGTTGGCTGGAAGAAGCAAAAGAAAAAATTCCGCAAATTCCCGCTAAAATCAAACAGATAAAGCCACTGAAACGCAAGAAGAAATAAATACCTTGCTTTATTGCCGTCGGTCATGCTATGCTATAAGTTATCGTATGACATGGGGTTAATATAAGTGTTTGTATTATCACTGTTTTATGTAATTCGCTTTGCGCTGTTCATCATCGTTGCGCATTCTCTTGGCATGGGCTTGGACGCCCCACGGGGACGGGTTATTTCCATTGCATACGCATACAGAACAAAAGGATTATTAAATGTCAAAGAAGATTTATGTGGACGCAGTCCACCCGGAAGAAACAAGGGTGGTGGTGGTGGATACTGCCACGAACCGCGTTTCTGATTTTGACGTTGAAACAACGACAAAACCTCAGATAAAAGGGAACATTTATTTGGCCAAGGTCATTCGCGTAGAACCTTCCTTGCAGGCTGCGTTCGTTGATTATGGCGCAGGTAAAAATGGTTTTTTACCGTTTTCTGAAATTCATCCCGACTACTACCAAGTAACGCCAGAGCAAAAAAAGAAGTTGATTGAATTGGCGCATGCAAACATCGTTGACGACGACGAAGACCCAGACGACGAAAACGACGAGGTCGCAGAATACGACGACCAAAGCGCCGGGGAAGATAACAAAGAATTCACCAAACGTGCGCACGAATTCAAAATCCAAGACGTAATAAAACCAAAACAAATCTTGCTGGTCCAAGGCGTAAAAGAAGAACGCGGACAAAAAGGCGCGTCTATGACAACTTATTTGTCGTTGGCCGGTCGCTTCGCCGTCTTGATGCCGAATTCGCGCAAACGCAACAGTTATGGAATTTCTAAGAAAATATCGGACAAAGCAGAACGCGCCAGATTACGTGAAATACTGCACGAATTAAAAATACCAAAAGGTATGACCGTGGTATTACGTACGGCCGCGTTTGAGGCGAACGCAACAGACATCGCAAAAGACTATGACTATTTGGTTAACTTGTGGAACGAAATACGCAAAAACACGTTGGAATCAGTTGCGCCCATTACAATACATACCGAAGATTCCTTATTGCGTCGCGTCGTTCGTGACTTTTTGTCCGACAAAGAAGACGTATTGGTCATCCAAGGGGAAGAAGCCTTTGATGCGGCAAAGCAATATTTTCAACAAATGTATGGTCGCGCACCACGTAAACAACTGGTCCAATACAAGGACCCAGCCGTACCGCTGATGGTCAAGGCCGGCGTTGAAAAACAGTTAGAGGGCTTGCACGGTCCATACGTTCAGTTACCATCTGGTGGTTCGCTGGTAATCAATCAGACCGAAGCAATGGTGACGATTGACGTTAATTCGTCGCGCGCAATAAAAGAAAAAGATATTGAACAAACCGCGTTAAACACTAATTTAGAAGCGGCAGAAGAAATCGCATTGCAACTGCGTCTGCGTGACTTGGCCGGGATTGTTGCGATTGACTTCATTGACATGGAAGAAGAGCGCAATAACCGCAAACTAGAAATGAAAATGCGCGAAGTCATGAAACGCGACCGCGCAAGAACGCAAGTCGCAAAAATAAATAACTTTGGCGTTTTGATGCTGTCACGTCAACGTTTGCGCAGCAGTTTTATGGAATCTTCTTACGTTCAGTGTCCGCACTGTATGGGCGCCGGCGTCGTACCAAGCATACAAACGGCCGCAATCATTCTGTTCCGTCATCTGCAAGAAAAACTGTTGGCGAAAAGCGCACAGAAAATAATCATGACCGTACCAACGGATGTAGCAATTTACTTGCTGAATCAAAAACGGGCGGAACTGGCCGCAATGGAAAATGAATTTGACACGGAAATCGTCATCGTAGGCGATGACAGCTTGATGAACATAGACCAATATTCTATACAGCGCGTTGCCCCAGAACAAAATAAAACAGAAGAATTGTTGGACGCTTATTCTCCGTCTTCGGATGCAAAAAAGAAAAACGCCCAACATATAGAGGCACGAAAAACAACAATGAATGCACCGCGCCGTCGCAAAAAGAAAAAACAAATGAAAAAGTCTAGTTTATGGCAAAAATTGGTCGGCTAAACATAAATCCCGCAAACGCGGGATTTTTTATATCAATGATAACTGATAAAAACACTTGATAAAAAAATCTTATTTTTTCAGAATACAAACAACGAAAATATTTGCATAATGAAAACAAGTTCTAATATCTTTATTGCTTTATTATTAACTTTCTTTACCATGCTTTGTTTTCATAACCATTTTGTGCATCGCGCCTTGATGCTGTCTGCTGATATAACTGCAGAAAATGCGTTTCCAGCACAAATTTTTTGGACGACAGAGCCAAACGTTTACTTTTCCGAACAAAACTCTGTTACAAAGAACGTTCCAAAAGGTACATATAACATAAAAATTAAAATTCCTACAGAATACGTTTATAAACTGCGAATTGATTTTGGTTTTGCCCCCGGACATATAACCATTAAAAACGTTTCACTTCGTGGTGATAAATATGTACGGTTAAACACAAAAGAATTCTTGTTCAATCAAATCATTGATAGAAATATAACAGATGAAGAAATATCTTTTAATGCACCTTTTCCAGACCCCTATGTAGTATATGAGCCGGTTTTAGATATAAATGCCCGAACATTCGTAAACTGGCCCCTTTTAATACTGGCGACCGTTTTAACTTTTTTACTGTTTTATCAGATTCTTTCAGTAAAAATTCAAGCAAAAACGCCCGACTTGGTATTCGTTGTCGCGTTTTGCATTTTACTATGTTTGCCTGCAATGAAAACCTCTGGTGGCGACACACTAATTGAAAATCGTCCGCCTAACCCCGCCCCTTATCTGTTTACAGACGGTAACCTGAATAGCGAACTATCACCGCAATTTGAAAAATGGTTCAGCGACCGATTTTTCGGCAGGAAACAAATGATAAATATATATAACGCAATCGGTCGCATTAATTTGCACCCACGAAACGAACACGCTATCCAAGGCGATGATAACTGGCTGTTTCTTGCCCAAGGACATAGTTTAGATAACTATATCAACAACCAATATTACTCTGCGCAAGATTTTCAAAAAGCGTTGAATTATCTTGTGCAGATTAACGAATGGTGCAAAGCCAATAATAAAGAATTCGTATACGTCTTGATACCAGATAAAAACAAAATATACTCGCAGTATTTTCCGAAATACGTTCATAAAAGGTACCCAGATGAACAAAGTATAGGTAACCAATTTGTAAACTATATCAAACAAAATTCTGACATAAAAGTTATCTATCCTTATCAAGAACTGATAGATGCCGCCAAAAATAAAGACTTGTTATATTATAAAACCGACACACATTGGAATAAACTGGGCGCATACGTTGCATTTACAAAAATATATAAAGAACTATTTCATACGGAATTTAACAATTCTTTATATATAAAAGGTTGGGAAAAAACATCACATTTTGACGGGGACTTGTTAAAGATGCTGCCCAGCGTCAGCAAGACACCATATATGCAAGACAAATATTGGTCGCCCATATTCTTTAATCAAATAGACGTACAATTTACACAAAACGATTACAGCGGTGAAATATTTTTAGAAACCCATAATCCGACGGCGCAACGTTCTATTTACTTTTTCCACGATTCATTTTTTGAATATATACAACCTTATTTCAGCGTTGTTTGTAATAAAGTAAACGGAGCGTGGCATTACAACATTGATAAATATGACCTGGATAAAATCAAACAACAAAATTATGATACCGTCATATTTATGAACATAGAACGTTCCACCAGCGATTTATTTTTCCAACAATTTCCAAAGGAATAACTTATGCTGTTTTCGTCAATGACTTTTATATTTATATTCTTGCCCATTGTATGCGGCTTATATTTTTTAGTTCGCAAAAATATTACAATGGCAAATTTACTGTTACTATTGTCCAGCATTATATTCTATGCGTGGGGCGAACCTAACTATGTGTTTATCATGTTGGGAACGATACTTATCAATTACGTTGGGGCAATATGTATTAATAAATATCCAAAGCATAAAAAAATCGCCTTGTTGACAACGATACTTGCAAATCTCGGTATCTTGTTTTATTTCAAATATTTCAATTTTGTAATGGAAAATATAAACAGTGTAATCGGTACAAACTTCTCGTTTCTGGAAGTTATTATGCCAATAGGTATATCTTTTTATACGTTCCAAGCCTTGTCTTATGTCATTGACGTATATTACAAGAAAGTCAACGTACAAAAAAATATTTATAAACTGGCTTTATATATCACGCTGTTTCCACAACTCGTGGCCGGTCCAATTATAAAGTACCATGATGTCGCCAATCAAATAGACAAAAGAAAAATTACGTTTAATCAATTTTCTTATGGCATTAAACGCTTTATTATAGGTTTATCCAAAAAAGTCTTGATTGCAAATACCATGGGTGCCATAGCAGATGCTATATTTGCACAACCCGTTTATGACTTTTCCACAGGCGTTGCTTGGTTAGGGGCGCTGGCCTACACTTTCCAGATATTTTATGATTTTTCGGGTTATTCTGATATGGCAATTGGTTTAGGGCACATGTTCGGATTCAAATTCTTGGAAAACTTCAATTATCCTTATATTTCAAAATCTATCACGGAATTTTGGCGCCGTTGGCACATATCTTTATCAACGTGGTTCAAAGAATATTTATATATACCCTTGGGGGGCAACAGAATTTCTAAGTATCGGACTTATTTAAACTTATTCATCGTCTTTCTGGCGACGGGAATATGGCACGGCGCAGAATGGACATTCGTAATATGGGGACTGTGGCACGGGGCTTTTATTATATTTGAAAGAATAACAAACTTACATAAGCGAATTGGTGGCATCACATCTTCTATCTTGCGGCACTGTTATACCATTTTGGCTTTCGTTATAGGTTGGGTCATTTTTAGGTCCGATAATATTACATACGCCACAGACTATATAAAAAATATGTTCGGTTTGATTCCATACAAAGAAATTTATTCGTTACCATATTATATTGACACGACACAAATAATAATATTCATAACGGCTATAATGTTATCAATGCCGATATTTAGTAACTTCTTAAACGACGACAAAGACACTAAAGCCACCTCGTTTCAAAATCTTTGGTTGTTAATACTGTTCGGGCTGTCTTGGGCATCAATATCAGCAGGGACATATAACCCGTTTATATACTTCCGGTTCTAAATTATATAGTATCGGCTGTTTTAGTCTGTCTTTACGGCATGTCTCGCGTTCTCATCCCGTTCTTATACAGAATAAAGAAATCCCGCAATTGCGGGATTTTTATTTATTTTTATCTGACTTTCATTTTACCGTTTTTTATATTATATATAACATAGACAGAAAAATATTAATGTCAACAAAAAATAAAAAAAACAAAAAAAATCGCCTTGCGGCGACCTTTTTTTATTCTGGGGCGGATGACCGGGCCACCTGCGTCCAGCATTTTTATTGCTGGACTTCGTATTGTTCGCTTATCGCACCTGACGGTGCTGCTCACCACTCGTTCACGTTCGACTTCTCTTCGTTCGTCTTACTGACTCGTATGCGAACCGCGGTTCGAACCCGACCCGTCCAACGTTATAAAAAATACCGGCGTAAAGCCGGCATTTTTTATAACTGGGGCGGATGACCGGATTCGAACCGGCGACATTTGGTACCACAAACCAACGCTCTAACCAGCTGAGCTACATCCGCCATACTAAATACTGTGGTGGAGCTGATCAGACTCGAACTGACGACCCCTTGCATGCCATGCAAGTGCTCTACCAACTGAGCTACAACCCCTTGCGGAACATTATTTTATATTTCTTCTTGCCAAATGTCAAATCAATTTGCTAACCTTTCAAAGTATAAGGAGATTTATTATGGATTATCAATCTTTGAAAGCCGAAGTGGAACAAAAAACCCTACAAACATTGGAAGTATTAAAAGGCGAATTCGCAGGTCTGCGCACAGGACGCGCGTCTGTACATTTGCTAGACGGGGTACGCGTGCCCGTGTATGGCTCTGACATGCCGCTTAATCAGGTCGCAACCGTCGCAACACCTGACAATCAAACTCTTACCGTAACCGTATGGGACATCAATAACGCGGGACCCGTTGAAAAAGCAATTCGCGATTCAGGACTGGGATTAAACCCAATGACAGCCGGCGGGGTCATAAGATTAAATATGCCGCCTCTTACCGAAGAACGTCGCAAAGAATTAACAAAAGTTGCCGGTAAATATGCAGAAGAAGCAAAAATTTCTATGCGTAACATCCGCCAAGATGCAATGGGTAAAATTAAACGCGCCGTTAACGACAAAGAAATTTCCGAAGACGATCAACGTAAATACGAAGATGATTTACAAAAATTGTTTGATAAACGCGCCGACGAAGTTGACGCTTTGGCAAAACAAAAAGAAGCAGATATTATGTCCGTTTAACAAATAACAATAGGAAATGTTCTATGTTGAAATTATTCAAAAAAAAGACCGCCGATGAAAATGCAGCGGAAATAAAAATACCAAAGCATATCGCCTTTATTTGTGACGGGAACCGTCGCTGGGCCGAAGCAAGAGGACTGCCGCCACTTATGGGGCATAAAGCGGGTATTGCTAATTTTGAAAATTTAGTAGACTGGTTTATAGCACGTGGGGTAACAACTGTTACTTTTTTCCTGTTTTCTACGGAAAACTGGAACCGCTCGCAAGAAGAAGTTGATTTCTTGATGGACTTGTTCTGCACGGAATTACAAAAAAATATTAAGCATGCATTAGAAAAAAACTTGCGTTATAGGGTAATAGGAACACGTGAAAGACTGCCGAAAAAACTGGCTGATTTGTGCGACGAACTGGAAGAAAAGTCCGCAAAAAACACAAATGGTACGGTTGTATTCGCGCTAAATTACGGCGGGCAGGATGAAATAGTCAATGCAGTCAATGCGGCAATAGACGCTGGTCAGCATGTAGACAAAGAAACTTTTGAAACCTTCTTGGATACGGGTGACATACTGCCAATTGACTTGATGGTTCGTACAAGTAATGAATTTAGAATATCTAATTTCTTGCTTTGGAAACTGGCTTATGCAGAACTGTTATTTATCCCGCAGCACTGGCCTGATTTGGTTCAAAACAAAAAATTGTGGCAATTTACTTTGGACGAATACGCAAAGCGAAACAGACGTTTTGGTGGCGGTAAAAAAGCCAATTATTCGGGAAATAAAAAATAGGATATAAAATGTCAAATACTTTTAAACGAATTATAGTGGGTAGTGTACTGGGGCTGATTGCAGTCATTGCAGGCGTCGCAGAATATTTCGGTCTGCCCGCTGTAAAATGTCTGGGGATTGTTGTCGTATTGACCATGATAGTTGAAATGATTATGTGCCTGACACATGCAAAAAAAGACGTATTAAAGCAAAACTGGTTGGCATTCGGTGCTTTTATGCTTTGGTTATTTGTGATGTTGGCCGCAATCAATCATGTGGGGACGCGCCCTTGGATAGTACTGTTGTTATTATTAACGATAATTTGTGCAGATGTTGGTGCTTGGTTTTTTGGGCGTTGGCTTGGTGGCGACAAAATGTGGGAAAGAATATCAGAACACAAAACTTGGTCTGGTCAAATAGCCGGTATAATCTGCGGCACTTTGGGTGCGATATTATACGGCTTGTTAGGTTCCGATACTTTCTTGCCACAACTGATGTGGATTGGTATAAGCGTATCTTTGCTTAGCCAGTACGGTGATTTAACCGCCAGTTATATCAAAAGAAAGCTGGGCATCAAAGACTTTGGACGAATATTGCCGGGGCACGGCGGTATGTTGGACAGATTTGACGGGTGGATTTATGTTCTGCCACTAATATGGTTCATCATGATGTAAAAAAGTATGTAAAGGAAAGGAATTATGCAAATCGTTTTGACTATCGTTGCATTATTAATCGTACTTGGGGTCGTCGTCTTTGTTCATGAACTGGGACACTTTATGGCGGCCCGATGGGCGGGCGTTCGTGTCAACACCTTTTCCATAGGTTTTGGACCAGCAATTTTAAAATGGCACGATAAAAAGGGTACCGTCTGGAAAATAGCCTGCTTGCCCTTGGGGGGATATGTATCCATTTACGGTCAAGAAGATATGTTTGACAGAAAAAAATACAACGACCTGCCCGCCGACAAGAAAAAAGGACATTACTTATCTGTACCAGCGTGGAAACAATTTATAATAATCGCCGCCGGCGTGTTTATGAACTTTATTCTGGCGTGGGGCATATACTCTGCAATGTTTATGGCAAAACCTAAAACCATACAACTGCCAGTTGTGGGACAAGTTATTCAGGAAAGCGTTGCTTTTGACGCAGGCGTCAAACCCGGTGATATAATAGTTACCATAGATAATGAAAAAATTTCAAATTGGGGCGAACTTATCATCGCAAAAGAATTGGCTGCCAACCGCGATGCAAAAGTGCTGCTTGCAAGAGATGATAAACCGGTTCAAGTTAATCTGTCGCCTGCTGAAAAGTGGGGATTAATTGCGGACGGCAGTAAAACCGAATTCAGGCAACTTGGCTTTTTCGGTTCATTATATGCCGGCGCACGTGAGACTTATTACCAATCAAAAACTTTATTGGTCGTGTTGAAACAAATCGTTACAGGCGAACGTTCTTCTAAACAACTGGGGTCTTTTATAACCATCGCGGAAGTATCAGGTAAGGCAATGGCCATGGGTATGTTGGCGTTGCTATCCATCATTGCATTGTTGTCTGTTAACTTGGCTGTATTGAACCTGCTGCCCTTGCCTGTGTTGGACGGCGGATATCTGTTGATCCTTATAATAGAAGCAATAACAAGACGAAAACTGGGCGGTAAAGGAATGGAAATTGCTATCATCATTGGGTGGTTGTTTATATTCGCTTTATTTGCATTGACTATGTGGAATGATTTAGCACGTGTATTTGGGTTGAACTGACATGAAAAAACAAAATGCTTTATTTTTTATAACCTGCTCTATGTTGGCGCTGCCGGGGGCGAACGCCGCGACAGTATCAAGAATAGATGTAATCGGCAATCAACGAATGGATGCGGAATCTATACGCATACTGGCTGACGTTAAGGTCGGGGACAACGTCGGTACTGAACGCGCCAATCAAATCGCAAAAAAACTGCAAGAAAGCGGGTACTTTTCAAAAATTAATGTTCGCATGTCCGGTGACGTGCTAAAAATAGACATTCAAGAATCGCCTATCGTCAATATGGTAACAGTAGAAGGTAACGATGAAATTTCAACAGACGACTTGAAAAAAGAACTTCGCATGAAAGAACGTTCTTCGTATGACGAGTCTGTCATCGGCGGTGACGTACAAAGAATGCTGACGATATATCAACGCAAAGGATTCTTTGGTACGCAAATAAATCCTAAGAAAATTGAACTGGAAAATAACCGCGTTAACATCGTTTATGAAATCACCGAAGGACATCCAACATATATAACCGACATTAAATTTGAAGGAAATAAAAAGTTTAGCGACAGAACATTACGAGGTGAAATTTTATCTCGCGAACACGCTTGGTGGCGTTTCATGACGCAGTTTGATGTATTTGACGAAGATAGAATTAAATACGACGAACAAATGTTGCGTCAGTTTTATATGAGAAACGGTTATGTGGACTTCCAAGTCAAAGAAACAAATGGCGTTTTCACGCCGGATCGCCAATATTACTCTGTTACATTTACCGTAGACGAAGGTGAAAAATATAAAATCGGTAACATCAAGATAAACAACCCTTTCCCAGATGTACCAGACGAAGAATTATATGACGCGGTTGTTATGTCCAAGGGTGACGTTTATAATATTGATGAAGTTGATCAAACTATTTCTGCGTTGCGCGGAACTGTCGGCGATCACGGTTATGCGTTTATAACTGTTGACCCTATACCAACTAAAAACGACGATGAACGTACCATAGATTTAGAATTTAAAATTCAAAAAACTAATCGTATTTATTTGAATAATATAAATATTTTAGGAAACGTTCGTACTTTTGATACGGTCATAGAACAACTGATACCGATGCGCTCGGGCGACCCCTTTTCACTGCAAACGATTGAAGAAGGTCGCCAAAACTTGATGCGAACAAGGTACTTTAAAGACGTCCAGATGGTACCCAGTCGCGTTGCAGACGCAAATATGATGAACCTGGACATAAAAGTAGAAGAACAACCAACAGGTGAACTATCGGGCGGCTTTGGTTGGTCCAACATCAACGGTTTCATGGTAGATGCCGGTATTACAGAAAACAACTTTATGGGACGCGGTCAAGTAGTACAATTACGCGGGTCTATTGCACAGTATCAAAAACAAGCATTGTTTAGTTTTACAGAGCCTTATTTATTCGGTCGCAAACTGTCTGGGGGGGTTGATGTATCTTATACAATGTATGACTATTCGTCACTGGGCGGTTTCGGATACGACCGTGATTCATTCAGCGTTTCAGGCAGACTGGGTTGGCGATTGACAGACCACTGGTCACAAAACGTAAGGCTGTCTGCTGCGTTTGATCAAAACTATGACTTACAATCGCCAAACGGCTGGCACGATGCAAACCTATATACACTTAGCACTTACTTTAGGTATTATAACTTGAATACTAACTTTGAACAAAACACACACACCGGCGTGGTAAGCAACATAGGAATTGGGTATACCGGCTTTGGCGGCACAGAAACCTATATGCGTTATAGCGCGGATATAGTCGGTATGGTAAAATTCTGGGACGACAGATGGCAGTTGCGATCTTCGTTGGACTTTGGGTTGTTGCAACCGATTGACGGCGATTATATATCGCGTGTTTATCGTTACTTCTTGGGCGGGGAGTCGTTGCGCGGTTTTGATATCGCCGGCGTTGGATCGCGAAATTGGTACTATACAACCTATTCTTTGGGCGGATTATGGAAAATCAACGGTTCAACACAATTAAATTTCCCGATATTTATACCTGACGAATATCAAGTAAAAGGATTTGTTTTCTTTGATTATGGTATACTGGGTAAACCACCAAAAGAAGAATATTATTTTGCAGGACGCCCAAATGATATTGATGATGACTTGCGTACATCCGTCGGCGTCGGCGTTTATTGGAACACACCTATGGGACCGATGAATTTCAGTTGGGGTTGGCCGCTGAAGATGACAAAATATGATAGGGAACAAAGATTCTTACTGTCGTTTGAAACACAGTTCTAGGAAAATGTTGCGTTTTTATACGCGATAGTTTTCTTTTAGGCTTGACGCGTTAAATGAATTTTTCTTATAATTCTATTAATCAAGGGGGAAAATATGAAAAAAGTAATTCTTGGTTTTTTTGTAGCGTTAGTGTTGGCAGGTTGCGGACAAATTTATGACCGTGAACCAGTGGGCGTCGGATACGACAACAACGAATTAAAGTTAAGCCCCTGCGCATGCATAATGGTATACCAGGCTTAACCAAGCGCCTTTTAACAGGAGGGAAAATAATTGGAATACCCCAGCAACTTTGAAACCCCGGCGTTCCCAGCGGGTAAACGTATTGCCGTTTCCCGATTTATGTCTATTGGTATCATGGTTTCATTTTTGTTGGTTTTATTTTTGTGCGGTCTGATATTCTGGTCTGTACGATCAAAGTCAATAGACCCCTTTATCGTATCCATAGATGACTTTACAGGACAATGGACGGTCGTTGGTCATTCCCATGGTGGGGCACCAATTGAATACATGCCAATGCGCGCCGTCCAAGAAGCAGTAGTAGGTAACTTTACAATCAACTGGTTTACGATATCTACCGATGCAAACGCGAACGAGTCTTTATGGCAGGCGTGTAATAGACAAGAAAAGTGTATCAATCAATCCAATGCATCTTATAGTAATAAAAAATGTGCCTTGTTTTGTGCATCTGGCGAAAATATCTTTAACTATTTCACACAAAACATGATACCGGACTATGAACAACGCGTCCAAAACGGCGAAAGATGGGTTGTAGACAAAGCCTCAATATCTATTGAACCAATGGCACAATTTTCTGAACTGGGTGGAACGTGGAGGGTCATGGTAACAATACAATCTAATACATCTGGGGATATAGATATTGTCGCTTTTGCAAAGGTTGCACGCGATACACTAAATTACCCCCAAACGTTTGGGTATTACATTAACGATTTTAACGCGTATAAGATAAACTGATGAAAAAAGTAATTATGTTTTTTGCTGGTATAATATTACTTGTGCTGACGTTCGGAACGCTGTACTTAACGGGCGCAATTTATGATGCCAGTAAAGAAAATACTGTGCAACCGTATTTCTTTCAACCAAACTATTTATCTGAACTAAGACCCGGCAAACCACTAACCGCAGAAGAAATCGGCGACAGCAAGTTTTTAGACATATTGATAAAAAAGTTTGTCACAGAATACTTTTATGTAATCCCAGACAGTGAAAATGTGGCCCGCAGAACACTAAAAACGCGTTCAAATCCAATTTATATGATGTCTTCAAACAGCGTTTTTACAAACTGGTTGGCAACAGAAGAACCTTTGATTGAAAAACTGGCAGAAAAGAAGGCTATGCGCATCGCCCACGTTATAGACGAAATTTATAAACCAACAGACGGCAATTATTGGATTGTTAATTATGAATTACTAACATGGGAAAAGCCTAATGATTTTGACATTAAACCGACGGTAAGTCGTGGAACTTTGTTCTTGCAAATATATTATGAACCCGGCATCATACCAAACGTAGAAATGAAAGAAATACATAAATATTTAGAACAAGGAAATGACCCCGTCGCTATTTATAATTTCAAAGTTAACGAAGTAATACAAAGATAAAAGATATGAAAAAAACAATTAAACTTTTTATAACAATGATATGCTTGTACCAAGCAAGTATTACTTCTGTTTTTTGTGCAACGGACGGATCGGTAAACTTTGACGACTTTACAATCGTAGAAAGTGATGACGCCGATTTGACGACAACTTCTGTCACATTAAATTCTGGTGCCCAATCCGTAAACGTAGGCGGCTTTGATATCGCAGGAATAATGTTGGGAATGTCGTTTGAAGACATTGACAACTTGTTCTTTAAAAGCAAGGGTTTATATTCACCGCGCGAAAAAGACAGTATAATATATACCATTCAAAAAGATTGGCGGTACAATTTGGACTATGAATGCAGACAAGAAGGTATAATCGCAACATCAGAATTGGAACAATGTATAAACACTCTGGCAAAAGACCGTGGCTTGTTATACGCGTCAGAAGTACACTTGGTTCGCGAAAACACGGGTGAAACCATAGATATATACTTTACCAGCAATGCAACGGATAATGTCGTATGGAAGGTTGTATATAACAACGATGTAAATGAAATAGAAGGCGCAAACGAAAAATTTGAAAATCAACGACAGAAAAAAATTCTTGTATTTTGGCAGAACGTCTTGGATAAATATGGGGCGCCAAATTCTGGAACGGATAAGTGGATAACGACGAATAACTCTTATGATCCAATTATGACGGCATATTATGGATCTTTGGAATTGTCGGACATGGGTCGTTGGTCATCGGACGTCGCCCGAAACATTCAACAATCCCAAGAATATTTCCAATCAAAACCGTATGCATTTTGATTTTCCCGACTCTTTAACGGCGGGGATTTTTTCCTTTACAATATAAGACTTATATCCTAGAATAAGACCGAATTTCAATTGTTATTGAAGTTCGGGACTTAGAAACTCCCACTTTGTGTTCGGTGCGACAGCATCGTTAACAAAAGGCGATGCGTTTCGCATCGTCATCCCGGCAAATTCGTCGGGAAGCCGTTGGTCATACAACAGGGTCTTGCCCGAAAACCAAACGGGGTCATCTGGCACAAGTGACGTTTCTAACTTCCCGACCGCCATGTTTGATGTGCGGTTTTTCTTTATCAATTGGAATCAACAATGCAAGATGGGTGGATGCGCATGTCATATATTGAAAGCATGCGGGATCAGAGTTGTTTCTGATTGTTTGAACGTCCGCCCCAAACAAATTTTTTAAGGATGTGTCATGCCTAAAGTATCTGTTATAGTTCCGTGTTATAACGTAGAAAAATATGTCAAGAGATGCCTTGAAAGTCTGACACATCAAACTCTGAAAGATATTGAAATTATCTGTATAGATGATAAATCAAATGATAATACATTAAAAATTTTACGTGATTATGCGAGAAAAGACAAACGAATCCAAGTAATAAAAAAACAAAAAAATCAAGGCGTGGCAATTGCGAGAAATGATGGGTTAAAAAAATCTAGGGGCACATATGTAAGTTTCGTTGACCCTGATGATTATGTTGACTTAGATTTTTATGAAAAATTATATAACGCCGCAATACAAACAAAAGCAGATATAATAAAAGGAAATGTGTTAATATATAACGACACAAGTATACGTAAAAGCATACTAAATGCTATGATACCTGAAAATATCTTTCATTTTTGTGCTGAACATTGGTCGGCTATATATAAAAAAACATTTTTAACGAAAAACAAACTTATTTATCCAGACAATATTATGACAGGTCAAGACTCTGCTTTTTTATCAAAACTTGTAGTTTTAAAACCTTCGTTAGTCATTCAAAACGACGTTTTCTATCATTATGTCAACAGAACAGATTCATTAGATTCTAAAACGCTTACACATAATAAAGTACTATCACGAATAAATATGCTTAATTACAAGCTGGATATCTTACGAGAAAACACTTTTTCAGCAGAATCCGATAGAAATTTATTCATAAGTAAACATATACTTGATAATTTTTGCTACACATTTAATAAAAACTTTGATAACGGCGACGATAGGAAACTATTGTTTAACTGGTTGGTAAATGCAAACATATCAAAAAAATTTTTAATGAAAACTTTTGGCAGAAAAAAAACAAAAGCAATTTTGAATAATGAATATGAAAGTTTTATAAAAAAACCTAAAAATCTATTTTTCTTCAGTAAAAAACGTTTTTCAGATGGTTATAGACGTATTTACTTCTGCGGTATACAAGTAGCATCTTATAAAAGAGGATAAAATGCACACACAAAAAATTATTTCTAACATCATCGGTTTATTAATACCCTTTCCTGAAACGCGCCGTAAAATAAAACGTGCAATAATGAAATATGACATCTATGCAATCACACAATTTTTGTTCTTTATTTCTTCTAGAACGAGACCGAATAATATATGTTTAATAGAATTCAATAATTGCCATGGCGAAGTTATCTCTGGCTTTATTCCTTACTTGCAAAATAAAGGGTATAATATAGATATCGTAATTAACAAAACTGTACACGAAGAAAAGCCATTTTGTCGTCACAACATGCGCGGCATAAGAATTTATAAATCAAGTCCGACCACAATACGCGCAATTATAAATAGTAAACATATGAAAAAATATAAACATATTTTTTTAATGTCTAGTGCTTATTATAAAACGAAACCTAACAAACACCAAGATTATTGTACTTTATTACCATATTTTAAAAGAGCACAATTAAAACCTTATATAATAGAACACGACTTAAAAGATATCGCAATATTTTCAGAAGAAAATGAGTTGAAAGAAAATCGGATAATTACTTTAGGAAAATTTGATAAAGGCATTTTTATAAATCCGCATGATTTTGGTAAGGTAAGAGTGTTACCTAAAAATAAAATCACTACGTTTATAATCGTAGGTAAGGTAGAGGCCAAAAGGAAAAATTTTAATACGCTTATAAACGCGTTAGAAATTTTGGCTAATAAACACAAACATTTTCGCGTTATTGCCATAGGGAATGGACAAATAGAACATTTGCCAGAAAATATACGTCCTTATATAACGATAACCGGTCGCTTAAAGTTTCCAGAAATGTTTAACTATATGGAACAAGCCGACTTTTTCCTGCCTTTACTTGACCCAGACGTAAAAGAGCACGAACGCTATATCACGACAGGCGTAACAGGTTCTGCACAATTAATATACGGATTTAAAAAAATACCTGTAATAGACCAAAAATTTGCCGGCTTTTACAGATTTAATGATTTAAACGCGATTATATATGACCGCGATTTAGCATCTGCAATGGAACAAGCAATTGAAATGACAGAAACCGAATATGATAAAAAACGGGCAAAGTTAACCGAAACCGCAACCATAATCAAACAAGAAAGCATAGACAATTTAAAAAGGATTTTAAATGGTTGATTTCAAAAATTTCTTAATAGATTTCATTTGTAAATTTATACCTTTTCCTAATACACGTAGTTTTGTTAAAAAAAAATTAAAAAATTTTCATTTTTTTTATATCAAGAAGTACTTTTATAAATATCGTATCTACTTTTGGTATGTAGATAATAATTTTGGCGATATGCTAAATATCGATGTAATGAAATATTTTAAAGTTAAATTTTGCTTACAACCCGCAAATAAAAACGCATCTTTTATCGGTATTGGTTCTATTTTAGATTCGTTTCTTAGCACACCAACAAATAATACCGATAATTTATTACATATTTGGGGTAGCGGATTTATTATGCCGCCCGTATCAGAAAACGAAAAATTTTGCAGACCTATAAAAATACATGCTTTGCGAGGCAAATTAACTTTAGAACGTTGTAAAAAAATTTTAAATTCAGATTTATCAAATGTTGTTTTAGGTGACCCAGGACTATTAATTAACCGTATTTTTACAAATAGAAAAAAAGAAAAATTATATGATGTAGGTATAATATGTCATTATGTAGATAAAAAAAGTGCATACTTAAAAAATATAAAATTAAAAAAACTATCTTTTTGCTTTATTGATATTCAGCAGTCTACTTCTGCAGTTGTTCAACAAGTAAGTCAATGCAAATTTATATTATCTTCTGCTATGCACGGATTAATTTGCGCAGACTCTTTAGGAATTCCAAACAAACATATTTTACTTTCAGACCGAGTCGTTGGGAAAGAATATAAATTTAGAGATTATTATTCCGTTTTCTCTTGTCCTTATCAGGCACCAATAGATTTACGAAAAACTGAAATATCTGATTCTGATGTCGAAAGACTAAAAAAAGAATATAAAATATCTTTAAAAGAAATTAACAATATTTGTGATAATTTAACCCGTGTTTTCCCCAAAAAGATACAAAGGAAACGCCAATGAAAATTTCTATTATTGTACCAGTTTATAATGTAGAAAAATACCTAGCAGAGTGTATAGATAGCATACTTTCTCAAACTCTGACCGACTGGGAATTAATCTTAGTAAATGATGGAAGCCCCGATAACTGCGAAAAAATATGTTTAGACTATGTTAAACGAGACTCTCGTATCAAGTATGTTTATCAAAATAACGGCGGTGTATCCAGCGCAAGGAATAAAGGAATTAGCCTTGCTTCTGGCGAATTTTTATTTTTTATGGATTCTGATGATACAGTCTGTCCAACTTTTTTGGAACGCGCCTATCTTACAGCGATAAAAGGAAATTCTGATATTGTTGTTTTAGGTAAATCTTTTAAAAATCGCATGCCACTGCCTGCTGCTTTACCATGTATGGGGTTTATTGTACGTAATAAGTTCTTAAAGCGATTCCCAGAAATTATTTTCCCTATTGGTTTACAACCATGTGAAGATGGATTATTTTCGCATCAATTGCTGGCTCTTACAAAAAAAATATCATTTGAACCAAATGTAAAATATAATTACCGTAAACATGATGCGCAAAATCACTTACAAATAAAAAAATCATGTGATAAAACTTTAAGCCAAATTCCTCAATGGTTTAATATTTTAACTTCCTTTTACAATAAATATAATTTATGGGAATCGCACTCTTTACATTTAGCAAAATTTCTAGAACACGAACCCTTCGAATTACGATATTTAGACATGCCTTTTAATAGAATACAACACAAACAATTGTTTAAAATTATTCACAATTTTTATAAAAAAAACATAAGAAAAAATTTAAAAAAACAGGACAGAAAAAAATTAACTAAACGATTTAGAGTTTTTTTGTTCTGTCCTAATTATACGATTTTTAATATTTATATGTGTTTATTCTGAAATACTTTTGTACGGTATAAAAAAAGAGGTGCTATATTCAGATTTTTGACGTTGTTTAAGATGTTGTCCCTCATAAACCGGTGCCCAAACTGTTGTGTAGTTATTAGATAATATATACTCTCGTAATATTTCTGTTTTAAAATCTGCTTCCACCCAATCTAAAGAATATGTAGAACCACGACACAACATAAAACCACTTTTATTAATAGTTATATTGACTGTACTAGCACAATCAATTTTATTATCCCAATCTAAATCTATTTTTAATAAATAATTTTTTATATTATCCAACTCATTCTGTTTGGCAATGGCTATGCCGCCCGCCGTTTCCCCGTCATGTACGCGCAACGTTTTATTCGTCGTATCCATCGTAACCTCGCCAAGCGCACCCGTGAAGTCTTCGTGTTCCGTCGCACTGCCTCGTCTTATCTGTATTTGCTTTGACATTTTTTATCCTTTTGTTATTTTCGGTTTTGTTTTATAATTCTTTACATGATGAATTCTTATCGTGTCGGTTTATTCACTGAATTATGCGCGCGAATATATTTGCGATTACACGGTTTCCACATCTTGAAAAAAAGATACGTAACCGGGCGCTTTTCCAATAGAGCAGAAATTGACATCATCGCAAAACGACACAATTTAATACTGTTCGTTGAAGTGAAAAAAAGAAATAATACTGAAAACGCCTTGGACGCCATAACCCGCGCACAAATTAAACGTCTACACAATGCCGCAGAAACATATTTGGCTCAGATACATTGGACCGGTAATGCCAGGTTTGACGTCATCGTCTTTACCCCATATAAAATGAAGTGGATTCAAGGCGCAATATAATCTTGCAAACATCACCAATTAATCTTATAATTTAAAAGTCTACTTATAAGAAAAAGGAGAAAGTATATGAAAAAAATTATGTTGGCGTTGTTTGCCGTATTAACGTTGGCGGCCTGCACTGGTTCTTATAAACAAGGAAATTGCGAATACGATTTCTTATTCCACAAAGATATTTCTATTTCTAAAATCATCGGTAACGCAACCGGCGGTTGTTAAGGATTTAATCCCGCGAAGCAATCGCGGGATTTTTTTCATTTTATAACCGCCGTCTTGATTAAACCGACGTCTTCTTTTATGCCGTCTAATTTTATTTGTAACTGTCCTATACCCGTTTCTAGTATAGTCGTTCTGTTTTCCAACGTGGTTATCCGGTGGTCTGCGCGTTCTAGTTCCGCCAGTGAAGAATCTTGACGTGCGACCCAATATATCATGCCTGCAATAAACGCGATAAGAAACCAACTGTCTCGCAGAAAGTCCAATATTCCCGTCGCGCCGCCGTACTGCATTGACATTACTTGCCCCGCTCTATCATGTTTTCTATCTGATGTACCAAGGCCCGCTGTGCCTCTAGACCGCGAAGTTCTGAATCACTGGCGTTCGGTCCAAGTACTCTTTCTATGGTTATTTTGCGTAAATGTGACAACACGGCCTGCCCCGCTGACGTTGAAAATGTACGCGCATAATTTTGCTCTATGTCTTTCATAATAGCCACCTTTGTCATAATAATGTTTCTTCTATTGCCATCTGTGCTATCGGCGCTATGTACTTCAATTCTGCATCGCTATGCAAAGATATCTTATCTATCACCCCACGACGAGATAATATCTGCAGACCTCTTTCACATAACGGTCTAATAAACTCATGCAGCAAACGACCATACGTTGCGCCCAATATTCTCATCATGTCCGCGTTACGCGCCATTATCTCGGTCGCGGTCATCTCTTTTTCCGACAACAGCCCCAGTCTATCCGCAAGTAGCGCATGGCGAATACGTTCGCGTAAATCTTTTAATATTATCTGCGAAACGTCAAAGTCTGCACCAGACGATAACGGCGTCAGACCTGAACTGCCAACCGCTTTTGGTATAATTGCTCCTGGCGTTAAATTTATATTTGAAAGGTTTATTACACCGTCGTCGTCTGCTTGCCAAATACCAGATACTGCAATGGTTGCGTTTTTTAATACCAATTCTACGACTTTATTGGCGGTCTTGATATCCGGCAACGCTCGCAATACAGGACCGCGCCCATATAACTCGCCGCTGGCGACAGACCAACGAAAGATTAAATACGGATTCGTTTCAAACGTCCCCGTTGATACAATGTTGTTTTCTATATTACCGCCAACGTCTAACCATGCGGTAAAATCTTTACCGACCAGACTCTGTACCAATCGTATCGGCGTTTCTGGGTCTTTCTTGATGGCGTCACGAATATCGGCAGGCGGCGTCCAAGACGGATATTTTTCCATGACTTCGCGTGCAGACATACTGGTCGTATGAAATACTGCGTTTTGCAATATCGCTATGTCTTTCATGGGTATGGCAGTAAAAGAAAACGCAGAATCCGCACCAATCGGATTTTCCGACATAAATAAACATGCAGTACCTAAAATCACAAGGTCTAAATAACACTGATGAATAGTCGTGTAAAAATTAGAATCGTTTAAGTTCGCACGTAATGCCATTGTTGCAGTAATAGCGTCTGGCGAATCTTCACTTTCCGGCACCAGCGATAACCATAAAGATTCCGGTGGCGTAAGCAAAGAATATATTGATGCAGCCAAGTTATCTACTGCATCAGCAGCAGTTGCATCAAATAACGTGGCCACCTCATCATCTGCGGTTGGCATCGTATAGCGCAACGCACTATCCCACCTATTTAACCAAGGCGCGCGCAAATCTAAGGCGCGACGATACATTTGTTGTAGATTATTTTGCATTTTTTCTCCTTTTGCGTTGTTATAACTTGAAATCAGTATTCGCTTTGAAAGGTTGCATTATCTGCCCGAACGGCCTGATGGGTGCCGGCAACGCAGAAATAGCCCCGGCAACCGCATCCAGACCATCATCATGACCGATGTTGCCAATAGGCGACCAACCCAACATTTCTGATAATAAAGGCGTGGATTGAACACGACGATGAACATACAAACGCCCAGTCGTTAACACGGGTTCTATGTTTTCTAGGATTCTTGTTTCTTTTTTTTCGTGATTGAAAACTTTGTTTATTTGTATGCTTACACCGCGCTGTTTGACGACCGTACGCATAATCTCGGGCAAGGCGTTTCCTAAACCGTTTGTTTCAATATAAATTCTGTGCAGCGAATGTTTAGACAAAAAATCCAACACCATTTGACACTGACGCGCCAAAGGATGTGTTTCTTCGTCGGGTACTAATAAATACTGCACATCATGAACGAAAAACAGTTTATTCTTATCGTCCCGGTACATTAAAACGCATACGCTGCCGTCCGACTTTTTCCTGCCGGACGAAGGGTCCCAATAAGCAGTCACCCCGGTTATTAAAAAATCGCCTATTTTAGCACTGCGACCGTCAAAATCTGCATCGTATAAATGTAACGAATCTGGGTCCAGGCGCGCCCTGTCGGGCGCAACAAAAGTCAACATCATCTGCGCAGAAAAATATCTGTCCCCAACGGTTTTTCTGACCTCTTCTATTCGTTCTATTGGGAACAATTCCGGCCAAGCCGGTTTACCGTCGGCGTCAACTATTGGTATTTTTAATTTACGGTATCCAGATAAAAAAGGCGTTGAAAAAAGAAAATTTTTATATACTATATCAGACATGGACTTTACTCCCAAAACTTTGCCGACTAACTTAGAGGCTGAACAGGCTGTTTTGGCGGCTGTTCTGATGAACAATCGCGCGTTGGAACGCGTATCAGAATTCTTACGTCCTGAACATTTTTACCACCCCGCACACCAAGAAATATACAAATTGGCTGAAAAGCAGTTTGCTGCGGGAATACCGTTTGATATAATCACCGCTAAAAATTACCTTGAACAACAAGGTACTTTGGAATCCGTCGGCGGCGTTGAATACCTTACACAATTGGCGGGGGCCGGTGCAACCGTCGTCAACGTTGAACAATACGGACGCATTGTTTATGAAAACGCGTTACGTCGCGACTTGATAAACTTGGGTCAATCTATCACAGATTCGGCGTTTGTTGAAGATTTAGACAACCCTGTATCCGCGCAAATAGAAACCGCGGAACAAAAACTGTTTGAAATGGCGTCCGCGGGCATATCCGAACGCGAAGTAGCATCTATCGCAACTGCATTGCAAAGCGCCTTGAAGGAAGCGGAAATTGCATATAAAGCCGATGGAAAATTATCCGGTTTAACAACGGGTTTAACGGCGTTGGATAAATCAATCAGCGGCTTGCACCATTCTGATTTGATAATCATTGCAGGACGACCCGCGATGGGAAAAACGACTTTGGCAATGAATATCGCTTTTAACGCTGCGAATGCTATTCTTTACGGACGCGCAAACGAACAGTATAAAGGGGCGGTGGTGTTTTTCAGTCTTGAAATGTCACACTCGCAATTGGCGGCCCGCGTATTATCATCGCAGTCTAAGATTCCTGCAACCGCCATGCGCGAAGGATCTTTGACAGATGAAGACTTTCTTAAAATGTCGCAATATTCCGACGCGATTGGACGGGTTCCTTTGTACATAGACGACACCCCCGGCATGTCCGTCCCGATGATGCGAACGCGCGCAAGAAGATTGGCACGTAAGTGTGGCGGTATCGCCCTGATTGTTGTTGACTATTTACAACTGATGACATCACCCGGCGGAAAGCGCAACGATAACCGCGTTCAAGAAATTTCTGAAATTACGCGCGGCCTGAAAATGTTGGCCAAAGAACTGGACGTACCGGTGATTGCGCTGTCGCAATTATCGCGCAGCGTTGAATCACGCGACGATAAACGACCGCAACTGGCGGACTTGCGCGAATCTGGTTCTATTGAGCAAGACGCTGACATTGTAATGTTTACATACCGCGAAGAATATTATCTTGAAAATCGCGACCCATCGCAAAGAATATCTGGTAACGCAACCGACAAAATTATTGAAAGTTATCAAAAACGTCTGGAACGTGCACGCGGTAAGGCGGACGTCATTATTGGTAAAAACAGACATGGTCGCCCTGAAACTGTGCGACTGGCGTTCTTTGGCGATTACAGTTTATTTGATAACCTGGATGAAATGGCGGAAAGGGGCGTTCCAGATTTTATTGATAACCCTACGCAGACTTTACCCGCCCAAGATTCTGACACCGTGGCCATTAATCCCGACGATATTCCAGACGATATGCCTTTATAACATTTTATACTTGCCTATTCTGTGAAAATTAACTAATATTTGTCAATAAGTGCAAGGAGATTCAGAATGGCCCAAGAAGAAATAATCTTTCCAAACAACATACGAAACATCCGTTTGGCAAGCGGCATGAAAATGACCGCGCTGGCCCGTCAGGCAAATTTGTCTTTATCCGCCGTGTCCAAGATAGAAAAAGGCGTTCGTCGCTTGAACCAAAAACAATTATTGAACATATGTAATATATTAGGTTGCAAGTTATCAGACATTTTCATCAAAGAATCAGATGACGTCGCAAACCAATGGCAAACGGAAATAAAGCGACGCTTGAATGACAACGAGGACAGCGGATTAAAAATATTTGGCAGCGGATTACGCAAGGTCCGCCAACAAGCAGGTAAAACTATCGCTCAGGCTGCAAAAGACGCAGGTATGACCTTGTCCGTATACCACAAGATAGAAGTTGGGCAACGCGAAATTTATCAAAACGAAATAGAACCTTTGGCAAATTCCTTTGGTTATACCGCGGAAGCCTTGTTTGATAAAATCGCAGATTTATATAAATCAGGCGAATTAAACAAACAAATAAACAAGGTTACCGAACGCGTAAAATCCGTCCTAATCCCCAGCAACCCCATGTCTGGCATTGATCACAGCAGTTTTTATGGTGCAAAATTGTACGACAGCGCACGTAAAAAACTTATCCCTGTATTTGCAACGCCTGCCGGGAAGGCGCTGACGTTTAAAAAATCTGACGAAACCATGATTGTCGCACCGGTTCCGCTAGAAGGCCGTTCCGGCATGTACGCTGTTATTCCAAACTCTAAACGTCTGGGCGGTTTTATACCTGAAAAATCTTATGTTTTTGTGGATTCGCAGGCAACAGTATCTGTCGGCGACTTGGCGGTATGCATTGATACAGACTTTGAAACGATGAAAGCCGATGATACGGCCACGGCACAAGTCGTTGTTGTTCGCCAAGATTCCAAGGGCAAAACATACGGTCAAATCGTATCACCAGAAGAAAAAATCATCGGAAAAACCATGCACAAAGTCATCATGATTGTAATGGAATAATATTCTTTTGCACACAGGGGGGACAAAATGAAAATAAAAGCCAGCGTAACAGCGCAAAAATTATTAAATCTTTATCGCCAAGAACACGTAATCTTTGGTGGTTGGGCGGCTGTTAATCAAGTTTTTATTAATGAATCTACCCCTGAAATATTAAAAGAATTGCGTGAATTACCAACCGGGAAAAACTTGGTAAAGCACATTGAAAATCTGCGCAGCGGCAAAACCCCGATGGATTCCATTGAACGCGACCTGTTACCTTATGGCGGTATGATGGCGCAATCTGTTGCTACGATACCATTAACGAACGCCGAATGGACCGAACTGGAAAAAGGTATAAACGAATTCACCCCTGACGAAGACGGCTTACACAAATTACAACAACTATCAATTGTAAAAAAATTCGGGAATCAATGGTTGGTCGCGATACGTTCTGTTTTATCTGCCAAACCGCAATTACTAGAAAAATGGTTAATCGTTGATAAAACTTACCAAGCATATCACCTATGGAACGTTGCAAGCGATATATTAAGGCAACCCTTGTCTGAACGTACACGCGCACAATTACAAGCGGACATGCCTGAATATGAAACTTACCTGCCACTTTTTGGCGATGCTGGTGCAGAACTGTTAAAGAAATTACGTTCGTTAATTACCGCAATCAAACCATCTGAACAAGAAGAAGCGCAACAATAATTAGTTTGTCATGTCGTCTTGTGTTGTTCTATAAATTGTATCCATAGTATGTGGCGTACCGATGTATATCATGGTACCGGTTGGCGATAATATAAAATCTAGCTCTCGCAATCTTTCACGTAACGTTTCGCGTTTGCTAGCAGTGTTACAAGTATTCGGGACCTCTACGTCATCGCAAATGATTAAATCTGCGCGCATACCTGTAATGTTACCGTGTATTCCCTGGCAAACAACCGACGGTTCCCGAATGCCAATTGGTCTGTTAACTGTTATCCTGCCGTTTGCCCACTCTTTTTTTACATCTGGTATCAAATCCAAGCATCTGGGATGATTTTCCAAAATGTGTTTAATATGTGCAACCATGCGCGCCGCCAAACTATTTTCCGCCGACAAAATCAAAATTCTTGTTTCTGGCCGCAAGCACAAAACACACGCGGCAAAAATACCAACTACTGTTGATTTGCCAGAATGCCTGAAAGACATTAATAAACCACGATGCGGTTCGGATTCCAGTACAGAGACCAAAAAATCCATAATTTGCTTATGATGTGCCGGCGTATTCAGGCCCAATATTTCATTCCATTGGTCTAAAAAATCATAAAACGCCGTAATCATCGCGATTTTCGTTTGGTGCTTCTTCGGTTATGCTGCCATAATCGTTTATAAGTTTTGGCAGCGCGTTTTCTAATACAGATAACAGATTACTATATAAACCCAGAACTGTTCCGCCAGACAACTTGTCTTCTATTACCTGCAAGGTATAATTCAAAAAACGCATAACGTTGTCATGTATATTTTCCCATTCTGTTACATCAACCTCTATTTTATGTAAATCTTTAAACGCTTCTAACAGAAAATTAAAATCTGCGTTTAGATTTTCCGGGTCTATTTTTGCCGTCGGTTGATAGTCTATGACACGCGACAGCGCCACCTGTCTGAAAATGTCTATTTTAACATCTTTTTCTGGTGGCACAGGGAAAACAACGTTACCACCGTCGTATTCTTCATTTGGAATCACCGCGTATTCTGTGTCCGAAAGAATCTTCTCGTCCACAGATACACGAATGTCCGCAGATTGAAAAAAAGGGAATACAAACAAAAACTCGGACGTTTCACCGTCTGCGACATAAGATACCTTGTACATGTGCGCCCCCTGCGTTAACCAATTAAGTCCTCAAATTTATCCAACAAAGATTGTAATAAATTCGGTTTTTCTACTTTTATTTTTTTCAATTTTTCTATATTTGTACGCTTTTTTTCTTCGTATGGTTCTTCGGTTTCGGATTTCAAGCGTTTTAAGACGGCGCCTTCCGTCATGCTGCGACCGGACATACCAGACGCCCCATATTTTGCACGTTGCGTGGCCAAGGTTTTCTTTACCAAGTTAGTTTTTGTCTTTTCATCTGCAGCAATGTCAGCCAGAACTTTTTGACGTTCTGTTTCTGCATCTTTTTTTGATTTCTTATAATCCAATATATCTGTTACATCTGATACAAGTTGTCCCATAATTAACCTCCATTTTTTATACCAAGTAATACCCGTACATCGTCACGGATAATACCGTTGCCGGTAATTGTTCACTGCTTTTGATTGTCCAAGGCGCATTCATGCAGTTTCTTTGCAAGCCTAATAAATTTATAGAAACGTCGCCGCTATAACCATTTGATTCCGCAGAATACACTTCATTAGGCAAATCCGCCCGCATATCGTTTATAAATAAAGTCTTCGTGTTTAAAACACGCGCCATTATTTTTCGTAGTCTGACTTTGTTTGCGTTATGCCCTGATGCACGTAAGGGCAACGCAGACGCGACAAACGCAAATCCATATTTGTCACCGTCTTGTAACACAGAATCTGAAAACTTTTCCAAACAAAACTCATCATCACGATAAACAACGACGAAAGTCTCTCCGTTTATGGTAGCAACGGATTTAAATTGGCCTTGGGTTTTATAACTGCCCCATGCAGAAATGCCCAAGGCAGAATTTTGGTTTAACACAGCCATATCGCCAGATTGCATAACAACGAATAACTGACGCGTTTCTTCGTTATAAGCAACGTCAACGGGTTCTTGCATCAAATGCTTTGAAAACGCACACAAATCGGTGGCATTATAATTTTCACCCAACTGGTCAAGACTCAGTTCACGAATGTCTTTTTTGCTGCTAGAAATGAACACGGTTGCGCCTTCTATTTTTTGCGGCGGCAAATACCTTTGCGATACACTGCCAACCGATGTATGTTGCTTTATATCCACAGCCGACGGCGTCAAAGGTTTACTGGATATCGCCCATTCACCCGCTGATGTTAAAATTTGCAAATTATCGCTGCTGACAACTGTGCAAATTTGCTGTCGCTGTTGCGACAGCAACGTTATAAATATTGCTTCGTCGTCTAAACCGGTACCGACATTAAAATTATTATGCCGACCAACCTGGGAAAGCCATACACCACTGGGCCAAGAACGCGAACCGCCAAAGACCAATCTATCTTGATGAAAAGTAATGCTGCACGGCCAACCACGTTTTTTACTGAACGCCGCTTCGCGCCAATCCGACACAGCCCCGCTTGGCAAACTGTACGTTCCATTTGTATGCGCCTTTACGACTGTCGGACTGATGTATTCTGTTATTGTCCACTGCTTATCCAATAACAAAAAGCGCCCTTCTGTATCATCTGTCGTCCAAAAATTTTCATTCGTTGTAAACGTAGCGTAATTATTACCTGCATCGTTTGCTGTCACGGTAATTTTTATGTTTTCCGCATCGTCAAACTTCATAAACGGCATATTAACCGTCATATCAGAGTCATTACGCGCAAAATCAAATTTTGATAACGCAAAATCATCCGATTCTTTTTTTAAAACATAAGGCTGGTAATCCGGATGTACAAAAATTATGGTACCAAAACGTTGCGCATATTGTAACTTTGTTAAATCATCAAAAGCCCACGGTGAAAATAAATCTTTTATTTTCTCACCTTGGTAAAACACTGATATAATCTTGTTTTTCAAAGCCAATATGTAATTTTCATTTTCACTGACCGAAAACGCGATAAGCCTTGCATTTGATTCCAAATCAGCAATATGCTGCAATCCGCGCCGCCGAGACAAACCGCCGCCTGCCAAGACATCCATATTTTCCAGTCGCGATAAACCATTAATATTATCATGCGCAAAAAATTCTGGTGCGACTTCGCCATGTGCAAAAGAATTTTGTGTTTTTATGAAATCCCCCATTGTAATCCCCCACAATTAAAAACGCACGTTAACCAGAGAAAAACTATCAATGTCACGGTTAACAGTGGTTGTACTGTCTATGAATTTTGCAGATTGTAATTCCGTTTCGTATAAAGCCGCCAGCATTCTAAAAACAGTTTGCTCTCCAATTAGTGGTATACAAAATTCCATTGCCAATTTTGTGGCAGCCAAAGATACAAAATAACTCGGGAACGTTTCAACGGGAACGCGAACAATGGCGACAATATTTATATTTTCTGACGCGGTGATGATTTTATTACCGATGATTTCGCCGCTGCACTTAATGATTCTTAAACATTCAGAAGGTATCAAAAAATCACCATCTGAATTTTTCGTTAAATTAAACTCTTTGCACGCAAACCGCCACGGGTGCGATGCCAACAACGCATCTACCACGGGATCAAATAACGTACGACTTAGTTGGGCGGCGGGCGTATCGTCTACCAGGGACTGTATAGATTTTTCCCCCAATTTTAACAACGCCATAGAACATAAATCTATTTTTGTCAGCATCTTATACCCCCTTTAAAAATATGGGCGGCAATAAAACCGCCCTTTATATGATTAAACTAAATCGGCAACTGTCACATTTTCCGATACAGCAATTTTTTTAATAGATGTATTATCAGATGCATTTACAATCAATACATCGCCTGCGTTCATTAACGTCTTTACACTATTAAAATATCCAGATGCAGATATCGTTGCCAAAGTTTCTTTTGCCGCATAATGCCACAATGTAAAACCATTAGCATATGCAATTACAGATAAGTTTTTATTCTGAAAAGCCATATTAATATCCTTTGATTATCTTTAAATTGTTTCTTCTTTATCCAGACATTTAATGCGTACGATGCCATCGTCATCAATCAACACAGCACCTTGGGACATACTGTTGCTGATAAAGTGCGCCGCACGTTCGCCGTGCCAAGAAATATCCGTTTTTACTTCTTGCCCGCAAGCATGACCTATGCTAGTTGCGTGATAAATAAAGCAATCGCGTTCGTCGTCTGATACAGGCAAACCATTATGCAACACCCATGTAATGCCCAACCATTTTTTAGAAGCCCCGCCAGATACCAAAGGTAAATCATTACCGACGTAATCTGCCGACACAAATTCATCCATTGATAACAGTTCGTTCCACTGATGAACACCGACAACCGCAAATCTTCTGCCATCATCAGGAACATCCTTTGAATTCAATTCTTCAACGGCAGACAAGATTAAATCTTTTGTCAGTCCTGTGGTATAATCGCCAACAGAATCTGTTGCGTTGCTCATTGCGGATATGATTAATTCATCGGTTTTGCGACCTAATGCATACGCACCGGCAGAGGCAACAACACGACGCTCGTCAACGTTTGTTTTTAACTCATCCAAGGCATCTACCCAATCGCCTGCATAATAATCTTGCAACAAGCATTCAACAGGTTCATGATTCAAGTTCATAACAGGTACAATACCATGACGCGATTTTGTACTGGCGGTACCACGACCAACTTTTTGGAATGTGGTTGACGCACCAACAACACCAGATTTGCTGCGTACCGTCGCACGCAATTTTGTGCCCATTTGCTGATAAGCCAAATGAACATCTGCTTCGAATTGTTTTACGAAGACTTGATCTATGGAAACAGACATATATACATTCCTTTTTATTGATTAAAAAAAACGCAAATGAATTGCGCTGATTAATATTTTGTTTTCTGGTTATGCGATTTTGCGCCATACGACAAAAATATCCAAGGTCCACGAACGGATTGTCTTGAAAAATATTCAGTCAGACGTTTTGAAAAATCTGACTAAATATTTTTTAAAAAAATCCGCAAATGCGGATTTAATAAATGAAAATCCCCGCAAATGCGGGGACTTATTATTTTTTCTTTGCACATGCTTTCTTAGCAACTGGCTTTTTTGCCGCTACTTTTTTAGCAGGCGCTTTTTTTGCAACAACTTTTTTTGCAACTGGTTTTTTAGCAACAGGTTTTTTTGCTGCTACTTTTTTTGCAACTGGTTTTTTCGCTGCTACTTTTTTTGCAACTGGTTTCTTTGCAGCTACTTTTTTTGCAACCGGTTTTTTTGCCGCTACTTTTTTAGCAGCAGGTTTCTTTGCAGCTGGCTTTTTAGCAGCAGGTTTTTTTGCAGCTGGCTTTGCAACCGGCTTTTTAGCAGCAGGTTTTTTTGCAGCCGTTTTCAAGAATGTGAATGCCATTCTTCTCTCCTTTATTATTTTTTGGATAGAACAAATTCTTTTGTTCTTGATTTATATTTTATATTAAATAAAAAAATTAGTAAAGAAGAAAGTGCAATTTTTTCTATGAATATAACTTTTTAAAACCGTTTTCAATTTTGCGAACGTATTCTGGATCTTGATCGCGCCAGTATTTTGGATCTTGCATCATCTTTCTTAATACATCATCTGTTAAAATTTCTGATGAATTTTTTTCTGTTCGTACACTTGGTTCCATTGATTGCATCATCTTGTAAACGCTTTGGATTCCTTGGGCTGAAGAACATAACGAATCAAACGCATCAGACGGTAAATATTTTTCACCGAACGATTTTATTGCACGTAATGCGTCTATCATTTTTTCTTCGTCGCCGAAAAAATTTTTCAATTCTGTAATCGCATTCGTTTCATTTTGTTTGCTAAATAAATCTGATAATACAGGCGATAAAAATTCTTCTGCTATCTTATAAATTTTTTCAACTTGTGACGAAGTCAACCCGATTTCAAAAAATTGTGCGCGTAAATTTTCATCATCAAACATCGGGCTGACAGGATACGCGTTCGCATTATCTGGTACGCCAATAGCGCGATTGAATTTTGTGCGCGTTGCTTCGTCTGCATTTTCTGTTGGTATTGAAATCATCGTACTCATTTTCTTTTCCAGTTCTGAATAAGATTTCAACAACGCGTCTGTATTTAAAGTACCGTCTTCATTTAGAAATTTTTCTGGAATTTTTTCCATGTTTTCGTCCTTTTGTTTCACTAGATTTTCTTAAAAAATATATGCCACCTAATGTAAAGATTGCTTGTAACATAGTAAATATATCTGTGTCACCGACCAGGTATGCACCGATTGCAGATAAAATGCCGATGCCAGAAATTATGTAAGTTCTGTGACCAGATAAAAAACCGCCCTGAATAATTTTTCTTATCATTGATACCTTCTTATAAATAAAACAATAAACCGTCTATATCAGCGATATATCCGCGCGCCACCGCCCAATCGGGCAATCTGTTAACCCGATGAAATTTTGTCGCACCACAGCAAGAATCTGGTAAAGCACCATGCAACATACGATTGACAACGCGTACGCACATCTGAAAACCGCGATTAGAAACATCGGTTGATAAATATTTATGATGGTCCGAATCTTTATTCAGCGATTCAAACATGTCCGAATCAGAAATTATCTCTGTAAAATTTTTCCCGGCAGACACAGATATGTTGTTTATCATTGAAGTTAACGCTTCAACAGCTGGCAAAGAACTTGCGCGCGTCTCTGCGTACACCAACCTAGCAATCGCATAAGCAACAGCTTTTGTTTCGTCACTTTTTTTTATCAACGACAATTGCATGATATTTTCACCCTTGATATTAAGAAATAAAAAAACCGCGCAAAAACGCGCGGGATAAAAAAATTCGTAACAGATGTTACGAATAAAATTTCACTCTTAATGCTTCATATAGTATCATAAATTGCATAAAAAGTCAAGGCCTTATTTTTAAATCGCCCGAATATGAATCTGACATTACGATTTCATCGCCATACGCCAGCACATATTTTGTGCCGCTACGTAAAATTAACGCACCTTGTTCATTGATACCGATTAATTCAACCATTTCACCGCGATACTTTACCTGCTTGTTTAATCCCACGGCCAGTTTCATCCATAAATCACGCACCTCCAGAAAATCTGCATTGCGCCATTTGTCCAGATTTTTCATAAGTAAATTCAACAAATCATTTTTTGATACTGTTGCATAATTATCTAACTTGGTCGTTTGATATTTTTGTACGGTTGGATTTGATTTTATGTTTATACCGATTCCTATGATTACAAAATTTCCCGCGTATTCGGTCAACGTACCAGAAACCTTTTTACCGTCTATTAAAATGTCGTTTGGCCACTTAATTTCTGGACGGATACCAAAAGCGATAAGGCTTTCTGCAATTGCGACAGCAATCACATAAGATAATTTTGGATCTCTTTCTTCTATATGGTATATAAAACTTGCATATAAATTGCCGTGATGAGAAACCCACTGTCTTTTATATCTACCGCGTCCGGCGGTTTGTGCCTCTGCCATTATGACGGTATGGTCACCTGCCCTGCCGTCAGCAATCATATTAATGGCATATGTTTGCGTACTGGAAATTTTATCAAAAGATATGACCTTATAATTTGCCAAGTTTATATATTCCTTTATCGTTTTTGATGAAATCATACCCGTATGATTTACGTAATTGATAAATGGCGGTTTCCACCGCATGTGTTGTGGTATCAGGTAAATACCCCAATGCCAACTTCAATTCGTTTATATCCATACCACCGGATTTATATAACTGCGTGATAATCTGCGTTTGCAGTCGCGACAAATATACCATACGTCCAAATATTTTTGTCAGCACGTTATTATTATCGGCTTCGTTTAATATCATGGATTTCAATTTCAGCGGCGATATAGGCAAATTGATGCATAAAGCATCAAAATTTATATCAGCAGCATCGCTGTCATCTGTAAGTATTGCGCCCAATTCGGTTAAAATATGCCGCCACACAGGATCACCAGAAAAAATTCGTACGCCATTTAACATATTTTTAGGATAATAAAACATAAGTTTTTTGTCCAACAAAAAAACCACGACATAAAAACCGTGGTTTTCAAGTATCCAAAACAACCGATATATCAATCTCTGCCTTGGTTTTGCGGCTGATCAATATATTTTGTAAAATCTTGTATACTTGCGCCCGTAGAAGACAATATTTTTGAAATACTGTTTGTTGACGGCCATCTTGGCTGTCCTTCTTTGGACCAGCGTTTACTTTTATTGAAAGTAGTAGGGTCCAAACCACTACATTTCGCCAAACCGGAACAAGACATTCCGTGTTCTGTTGCAAAGCGTTCTATTGCCCGCCATACATCTTCATGGGTCATTTTTCTCTCCTCTGGTTTTTACTGTCAAGCGTAAGTATTTCGCATTGACATTCTACCTATTGTTGATTTTATGACAGGTTACCATTCTTATCAATAAGGACCATTTCCTAAAACAAAAAAGCGCAAAAAAGACACAAAAAATTTTTTTGACAAAAACACTTGACAAACAAAACAAAATGTATTACATTTCGATTCGTCAAAGGGGGAAACCCTGGCGACGGGCGTGAAAGCGCCATGGGGTTCGGGGATTCAGACTCCCTCCTACATTCTCTCTCCTCTGGACTCTGGACCCCAAAAATTTAGTTTAGAATGCCCAATTTCTTTTTCTCCTTTCCTTCCTTTCGGGGCATTCGGAAACACCGCCGGCAACGGCGGCGTTTTTTTATAACAAACGTTTATTTCTGAAAAACGGAAAATAATTCCCAGTGTTCACTGCCAACAAACTGGTCTATGGCTTGTAATCGTGTAATTTTATATCCGCCACTGAACAATATTCTTGCATCTCTTCTGAAACTGTGCGGATTACACGAAATGTATATTATTTTTGGGACGCTACTTTTAATCAATTCCATGCATTGAGTTTGAGCACCAGCACGTGGCGGATCCATAACGACGCAGTCGTATTTGTTCAACATGCCGACAGTTAGCGGGCTTTTAAACAAATCGCGTCTAACCCCGCAACCGCACACATCAAAACCTTCTGCATTTAACACAAAAGTAAAATTACCCAAGCCACAAAATAAATCCGCAATTTTACTTGCCCCCTTCGCGGCTTCTGCAACTGCGTTTCTTATAAAATTTTCGCTTTGCACAGTCGGCTGCAAGAACGCACCAGCAGGATATTCAACTTTGACCCCAGCGAAATCAATAACAGGAACCGCCGTCTGCGTCACAATCTTTCCGTTCCAAGTAATCCGTATTGCTTTGACACGCTTTGCCGATTCTTTAAATTCTGACGTGAAATAAGGCACTGCGGATGAAACCGCTATATCTATACCATTATCACAAGACGTTATTAAACAAGAACCCGACCCAGACCACTTTAATCTAGAAATACTTGGCAAAACAGCGTTTATCTCTGGCGACAACAACGGACAATTTGTCACCGGCACTATATTTTTTGACTTATGCTGATAAAATCCAAACACGCCATCTGAAAACGCGAAATCAGCCCTTCTTCTTGTGCCGATTTCTGTCCAAAATGGCGTATCTGTAAATTCAAATCCCTTTAATAACGATATTTTCTTTTCTTGATAGTCAGAGGCTGTAAAATCATATTTACAGCCACCACAAACACCAAAAAGCGGACATTTTTTCATAATATTATATCAGAAGTTTATACGCGCACCGACCCTAAATTGATGTGCCACGGGTGCCAAATCACGCGCAGAATCAAATTTCGGGGCAAATATATATAAATACCTATACCCGAAATCTAATGCAAAATATTCGCCCAACTCTACGCCCAAACCGGCCATAACACTTGCCACAGGCGAGATTTTATTTTCAACACTTGCGCCATCTGCAGAATTCCAAGATGCCCCGCCACCAACACCAACGTACGGAACAAAGTGCTGTTTATAAAACAAACGATATAAACTATCTATTCTTGCATCAAATATCGCGTTCAACATCGCTGTATCACCAGTCACCTTAAACGCATTCCATTCGGCAACAGTGCGCGCATAATCGGCTTCTAGTCTAAAAGTATCAAAAATTCTTATCCCGACCATCGCATCAAATGAAGAAGTGTTTTTACCGTCAATGAATAAATTACCATCTGCGTCGTTATTCCACATTGAAAAAGTATACGTACCACCGACATAAAAACGATGCCGACTGGCAAACGCCTCGTTATCATTACCGGTTTGAGATACTTCAGCAGGCATATTTATTTGCTCTACACGATAAGGTATTGCGGCATTTGCCCCCATTGGTAACAAGCACAACAAGATAAACAATATTTTATTTTTCATTTTACTACCTTATCTTTTAAAAATTAACCCTGAACGACGCGATGATATTACTTATATTATCAACGCTATCAGCACCGGTATTCCAACCAAAACCGTTTTCAATCATCATTTGATATTGATACATTATATCCAATCCAATCAAATCATTCAGTTTTATATTAAAGCCCAGCACTGCCTGAGGCGCAGCAATAACAAAACCATCTGCACCACCGGCGCCGTCAAATTCATAATACCCGGCTGCAGCGCCAACACCGATGAAAGGCACAAAAAATCTACGTCTTGTTATGTCACCTGTTTGCACATACCTGCGCGCCAAGTCAAAATACAACATCCCCCCAACGTTTTCATAATTCGCCTGCGCTTTATCTAAATCTGAAAAACCAAACGTAGATTGCTGAAAGTCTATTTCCGCACGCACAAAAGAGGATAAATTCCACCCCAATCCAACCATAGTCGTCCAACTGCCAGAACTTTCATATTCTGCGTTGCCTATTTTTGCTTTATCTGTTGCGAAACCTAAATTTATTCCGCCCCCCGCACGCATATACATAGACGTTGGTATAAACAACTGAATATCTTCGTTTTGCACCGCATCAGATGACTGATACACATCTAAACCCAGTGCACCGTATGCGGGTGCCGGCGCATCTATATTTTCGCGCACGCTTATAAAATCAAGTCCTTCAAAAACCTCTGCCTTAAATTGCTCTGCATTATTATCGGCGAACACCGGCAACGAAATAACCGCAAAGATTCCGGCAAAAAAAGATGTGTATTTCATGTTCATTTCACCTGACTATAATTATTTTAATATAATTTTATCATAAAATGAAACTTGATTCCAGTTTGATTTATTCGTACCATATGAAATATGAAGAACAACAAAGACAAAAAAATTGCGTTAATTGCCGGGGCGTTGGACCTGCCCTTTTTTACGCGTGACGCATTGCGTAAAAACGGCTGGGAAGTGTACGTCATCGGTCTTAAAAATTTTTATGATAAAAAACTGAACCCGGATTTAGTAATCAGATTGGGCGGCGGCGGTCGCGCGGCGCGCGAATTAAAAAGAAGAAATATAAGAAAAATAACGTTTGTGGGGGCACTGGGCCACCCGAATTTATCCGACATCAGACCAGATTTATGGTCCTTGTTTGCACTGTTTAGTATAATGAAACATCAACGGGGGTATGACTCTATGGCGAACGCACTGAATAAAGTAATTGAAAGTCGTGGTTTTCAAGTGGTTGCTGCACAAGACCTGGCACCAGAATTAACGTTTGAAAAACCGGGCGTACAAACCAAAACCAAACCTTCATCGCGCGATATGAAAGATATAAATCGTGCCATAGAAGTTTCTCATACGATTGGCGCAGAAGATATCGGCGCATCTGTTGTGGTGGACAAACAGGTTATCGCAGTAGAAGCCGCCGAAGGAACCGCAAAAATGCTGGAACGCGTCGTACAAATGCGCAAAGCACATAAAAAGAATTCTGGTGTATTTGCAAAAATGACTAAACCGGGTCAAGATTTAAGAATTGACATACCTGCAATCGGCGTTGATACAGTCAACGCCGTTGCTGCGGCAAAACTAAAAGGCATTGTCATAAATACAAAAACTTGCTTTGTTGTGAACAAAGATGCTGTTATAAAACAAGCAAATAAATTGGGAATTTTCATCCTTGCAATTGATGAATAAAAAAACCGGTATAAACCGGTTTTTTTTACTCTTTCACAATGTCCTGAACGGTTACCTTAAACACAACCGCTTTACCAGCCAATTCCGGAGAATAATTTTCTGGGAACGTAATATTTACATCGCGCGTTTCGCCTTTTTCCGCGCCAATTAATTGTTCCTCAAACCCGGGGACGAACTGACCACTGCCCAATTTTAACGGGAAGTTGGTTGCCGTACCACCTTCAAATTGAACGCCGTCCATAAAGCCAGCAAAATCAATTACAACTGTGTCACCGTTCTGAGCCCCAGCATTACTGTCGCAACCGCCCAAAACCAAAGCACCACAAACTGCAAACGCAGACGCTATTTTTTTCATTTTTTCCCCCATTTAGTTTAGTTGTTAATTGTTGTAAACACATCTGAAACCGTATTCGCGCATTGTCGCCCCTTCGGCCTCTATACGATAATCAAAATAAGGCGTTGGGCGCATAACATCAAACGACGGTCTGTCATATACCATCACAATGCTGTCGGCGTTTCGCCCGCATACGCGTTTCATTTCATAATCTGCGACCTTGGCCAAAATCGTACGCGTATCACCATCAATGTCCATACCATCCGCATTCTGCATTAAACGCAACCGCATTTCACGCAAATCGGTATTACCCAATAATATCTGAACGCGAACCATTGTGCCCTTATATTCTTCCCAGCGCGTTTCCATACGTGAAGTATTCCAACGATTGTTCGTTTGTTCTTTTTCCGCAGCGGTCTTTGGCTTATAAGAATCAATATTTGCATACTGATTATCCGACTGCATAAATTCGCTGGTTCTTTCATTATACAGCGGTGCATCTGCACCCCCCTGGGCAAAATCCGTTTCATTATACGGCGCGTCTTTATCGGTGGCGCATGCCCCCAACGCAAGAACGGCGGACATCATTAAAAGTAATGTTTTTTTCATATTCATCTCTCTTTTTTTTAATTTTATCAAATAAACAGTTTTGATTCAAGTCAGGATTTATGATAAAATTAATTATATGACGAATGTAGTATTGGAATCTTTATTAAAACCGCTGGAAGAATTTTATAAGCCATCTTTCGTGGAAGAAATCGCAATAAACCACGCGGGCGAGGTTTGGATGCGCCTGCACGATGCGCACGTACCTTGGGTTGCGTATGAATCTGAAATATTAACAAAGCAATATCTTATTGACTTGATTCATACGATTGCAAACATTTACGAAAGACCCTTTGATCCGATACACGGCATGCCTGTGGTGTACGCGACATTGCCCGGCAATCACAGATTTACCGCCATTGCGGGACCAAACGTTCAATACGATGAAAATGACATAACAGGCGGCGTTGCCTTGAACATACGCGGGACAAGCGTACCTGATACATCTTTTGAAAACTATCACCTGAAACGCGGTGAAAAGTTATTAAAAGTAAAACCGCGCGAATCAGTACGACCAGACGACCCCTATGACAGGTTAATGCACGCCATAAATGATGGCAGCCCCATTTTGATAAGCGGTGCAACCGCAACTGGTAAGACGACTTTTCTAAACCACATGTTGACCTTGATTGACCAAAACAGCCGTGTAATAACCGTAGAAGACGCACGCGAAATCAAGGTTCCGCAAAAAAACCGCGTACATTTCATATTGTCCCGAACCGAACAAAATAATGAATTTAATTATGCAAGATTATTAGACCTGGTCGTTCGTATGACGCCTGATGTAATAATCGGCGGTGAAATATCAACTGATAACGCTTCTGTCTTATGGGAAATGTTGGGTACAGGGCACGACCATTTTTATACTACAATACACGCCGAAAGCGCCGAAGCTGCCTATGCGGCTTTTGCGGACCGAATACTACATACGCAACCAGCCTATGACAGAACAGACCTGATTGCAGAAATGAAAAAGAAAATACGCGTTGTACAGTTGTCACGCGATGGGGGCTTGCGCGCGGTTACAGAAGTTGTATAATCTAAAACGAATCGCATATACAATCAAAAAGATTATACAATGACTGATAAAGATAAAAAACAAACTGTTCTGGACGAAGCATCCAGAGAATATTTACAACGACACTCTGAACAAACATTGCGCATAGCCGCCAAAAAAGAACAAGAACTGTTTGAAAAAACTTATGCCATAGACTATTACTTTTTAGTAACGGATCAAGCAAAAAAAATCATCCAAGCAATTAAAAAACGCTTTAAAACAAAATAAAAAAATCCCAAAATATCGGGATTTTTTTTATTTTAATATCTTTGCTTTCATTTTTTCATATTCTTCTTTGGATATGACCTTGTCTTTATACAAGCGCGATATTCTTTCCAATTGCTCTAAACCATTACCACCAGTTATGCAATCACCGCGCCATACCAAAGATAAAATTAACGCAATAAACCAGGTTATGCCAAAAAATACGCCTAATAAAGACAGAACTACGATGGTCGTCTTTTCACCCCCATAAATACAACGCGCGTTCGCAATAATAATCGGGATGCAAAGTAAAAATACAGCCAACACAGCCAACGCAAATATTACAGAAAAAGTAAAAAACATATTCCACATATATTACTCCTTTGATTTATAATTTGTATTATATCTTATTTGTTAAAACTGTACAATAGGAACTATGTAAAACTCTGTGGTCCTACATCAATTTTAACGCGAACGTTGACAGGCACTTTGACCTTACCCAACCAATGTTTTACCAATTCTTGTAAATTAGAACGAACGTCGCCAGAAACCAAGAAACGCATTCTGTACCAATTCCTGATTTGATATATTTGCGCCGCAATCGGACCCATAATTTTAGCACCCTTTACAACGGGTATCGCGGACGACAAGTCAGAACAAAATTTCTGCAAAACGCTTTCTTTTTGTGCTTCTATGACGACGGCAATCAAATTACCATATGGCGGCATCTTGGCTGCGCGTCTGGCAGACATATCAGCCTGCATAAACGTATCCCTGTCACCAGCACAAATCGCCTGCAAGACTGGATGATCTGGCTGATAAGTCTGCAACAAAACACGTCCTGGAATACTTCCCCTTCCCGCGCGACCGGCAACTTGAAACAGTTGTTGAAAAGTATGTTCAGATGCGCGAAAGTCCGTACCAAATAACCCCATATCCGCATCTATCACACCAACCAAAGTCAAATTTGGAAAATGGTGCCCTTTGGCCAAAATTTGTGTACCTATTACAATATCTATCTGCCCCTGCTCCATTTTATTTACCAACCTTTCCAACGCTTGTCTGGACATAATTGTATCGCTAGATACCAAAGCCGTTCTAGCCGACGGAAACTTTACAGAAACTTCTTCTTGAATTTTTTCCACACCGCCACCACGCATAGAAACTTCGCCTTCGCAACACGGGCACTTATCGGGCATGTTTTCCGTTCGTCCGCACATATGACACAATAATTTACCCAATCTTTTATGGTACGTCATCCCAACGCTGCAATCTGGACACATAGCAACCCAACCGCATTTTTTACACTGAACAATTGGCGCAAAACCGCGACGATTTATGAATAACATTACTTGCTGTCCGCTGTTCAAAGTATCACGAACAGCCTCGCACAACAATGGCGACAAATAACCTGACTGAACTGGCTCGTCTGTATCTTTACCCGACAATGTATAACCTTCTGGTCGCTGCTGCCGCATATCAATTGTTGTTATTTCCGGCAAAGACGCCCCACCAAATCTTGCGGTCAATCTTAATAATTTATATTTACCCATTGCAACGTTTTGCAAAGTTTCTGCCGAAGGGGTGGCACTGGCCAAGACAACCGGGAATCCGGAAATTTTCGCGCGCAATATTGCCATATCACGCGCATGATAATTCCCCATATCTTCTTGTTTATAGGACCCGTCATGCTCTTCATCAACAACTATCAGCCCAAGATTTTGCCAAGGTAAAAATAATGCGCTGCGCGTACCAACAACCATCTTTATATCACCGCGCAAAACACCGCGCCATATCGCACGCCTGCGCGATGCTGTTAAATTACTGTGCCAAACAACTGGTGGGGCACCAAATCTCTTTTCATATCTAGACATAAACTGCGCTGTCAACGCAATTTCCGGCATCATCAATAATACAGACAGCCCCTTTTGATACGCACGCCAAGCTGAATCAAAATAAACCTGCGTTTTTCCGCTGCCTGTTATGCCGTCTAATAAAAAGACAGAAAAACCACCTGCGTTAATCGCATCAGAAATAATAGACGCCGCATTTTCTTGTTCTTTGTTAAGCGTAACAGTGCCTGTGTCATGATACGTATAAATAAATTCGTTCGTTTCTTTTGGGCGAACCTGAACGGGTTTTAACATTTCGTTACGTATCATGGCATTAATAACTGCGGAACTAACGTGCGTTATATTTTTGATATCTGATGCGGACATCGGTGCATTATCATTAGACGAAAAAGCATCAGCAACAGACTGCCGGGCATCTGTCATACGAACATTATCTGTATCAGTAATTTGCAAACTATATAATTGCTCTATTTTTGGGGGCAAAAAAGCGTCTGGTACATTTATTATCAACCTTAATACCGCGCCGGGCGTCATCAAAGTCCAATCGGACATTTTCTGAATCCACTGCAAGCCCTTAATGCTTAACCCATGCTCAAAAATCGCGGATACATTTTTTATTTTTGATTCAGGCAACCCGCTGTCACCAAAACCGTATACAACGCCTATGTAAGCCCGGTTCATTACATTAACCCTGACGAACGAACCAAGGTTGGCATCGCCAGTCAAACGATAGTCATATCCTGTATTAACAACATTTGGAATTAAAACTTTTACTATATCACCGGTCTTGAACATACTTACAAAATACTTGTTTTTTTTATTTTTTTCAATACCATTCTGATACCACCTGATAAAAGGCGTACATATGTGGAAACCGTTTTTTGAAGTATGTTATTTCTTATGCTGGTTAATTCCAATCCCACGCATTCGCAAGAAAATGCACACTGAACAATTATACGATTGGAAAAATAAATACCGCGCATTAAAAAAGAAATACCCAGAACTAAACTTTTACCACACAAAAATGATAAAGGGCGGTTGGAACATAGGCTTTATCGTAGATAAAAAATACGTATTTAAAATCAGGAAAGCTTTTAAATCAGACACTCCTGCCACAAAAATAATGCATGAAAAACGAATAACAGATGCGTTTGCAGAGATATCTCCGCTGCGCATACCGCACATAGAAATAATAAAGGCAGGTAAATATACATTTTATAAATACGATTTTATACCCGGGAAAAATTTAACTTCTTATTCACTACGTACTATTTTAAGACACAAAAAAACATGGGCGAAACAACTGGCGGAATTTATATATGCCGTACATAACAGCCGCCCAAAAGAAATTGCAGACTTACAAAACGAACGCCCGGGCGACGGCTGGAACCATAACGATATTTGTAACAATATACTTGTTGATAAAAAAACTATGAAAATCACGGGTATTATTGATTGGGAATATTCAGGATGGGGAAATCTGGAAACAGAGTTTAATAATGCGGTAAGATTTTCCCAAAAAATGAAAAAATCTGGCATGTTGGAATCATTAAAAACATCTTATAATTTAATAAAAAAATAACTTTTTTGCAGATAAGATCATATTAGCTGTTGACAAAGTATAGTTTGGTATATTAATATATTCCTTGTTCTTACAATTAACTAACATACAAAAGGTTGAATTATGTCAAAACATCCGACAATGCAAAAAACGCTTGCAGAATATGAACAATTTATCACAAAAATCGTAGCAGAAACATATGCCCCTTCTTATTCTACGCCGGAATCAATTAAAAACATATGGCGTACACAATTCCCTTATAGCAAAAAATTGGAAAATTTATTGATAATTAAAACCAAGTTGTTTGTCGGGGTATTGGACTCTAATAATACAGCATATAAAGACCCAGAATTTTTGCGCGTTTTGATGAGAAAAATTTCCAAATACCTTTCTTTCTATACAATCAAAGCCTCTAACGACATTACGCCAAATATGGCACAACGTGCTTTGTTCAAGCAACTGTATGATCAATCAGCATATATTCAAAACCTGATTAAACGTCGGGACGAAAAAATGTTGAAAATGCAGCAACAACGCGTGCAAACAAATAATTTAATAAAAGCAGAAGAAAAACTCAGTCTGTACCAAAAACAGAAAAAAGAAATTGAAAGAATGATAGCAAATCAAAAAAGAAGAATTAAATAACTTTATTTTTTATATGCATCATTTATAACTTCATCGGCAGAGAATTGCGTTCTGAACCACGTTCTCTGCCGTTTTGCATATTGATTTGTTTTATTTATCCATTCTTGGATGCACTGCTCTTTTGAAATCTGACCGCGTAAGTAAGCGCACAATTGCGTTGCGCCAATCGCCCTGTTTTCATTCCAGTTATTTTGAATTATTGCGCGCGCTTCATCAACCGCACCACCGGCAAGCATATTTGGTATTCTGGCGGCGATACGCGTCCGCAATTCTTCGGCCGCAGGATTTATCAATATTTTATACGGCGTCGGCGTAATGGCGCCTTGTCGCTGTTGCTGCTGCCAGTATGTAATATGTCGCCCAGTTTCAAAGAATACTTCTAAGGCACGTGCAACGCGTTGCGGGTCAGTGTGCTTAAATTCAGGCGGTAACATACCACGCGCTTGTTGCATATCTGACGCGACCAAACTTCGCGCACGCTTACGAGCGTCCCCAGACACATCTGGAACCGGCGCAATACCATTTATAATGGCGTTTATATAATACCCCGTTCCGCCAACAAAAATCGGTACGTGCCCAGATTTAATCGCCCTTTCGTACTCTATGCACGCCATATTCAAATAATCCGCGACGCTGATTTGTTCGTCCAAAGGCAATATAGAAAATAACCTATACGGAACGCCTTCTATATCGCTTGTAATAGGCCCGCCTGCAAACGGACTGGCCGAAATGTTTTCAATACCGCGATAGATTTGCACGCTGTCACAGTTTATAATTACACCGTTTACCTTGCGCGCCAAAGAATGAGCAAAATCAGATTTACCCGATGCAGTTGGTCCCGTAATTATATAAGAACTTTTATCCATATCGGTAAACATTATAGACTAAAAATACCGCAATTCAAGTATGGTAAAAAGTTATAAAAAACTGTATTATTTTGAAATATAATGATAAAATAATAAACACAATTAAATAAAAAGAAAGGAAAGTCATAATGTCTAGAACAAGAGTAGCAATAAACGGATTTGGTCGTATCGGCCGCTTGGTCTTGCGTGCCGCACTGGAATCAGGACGTGACGACATTGAATTCGTCGCTGTTAACGATTTGGCACCAACAGAACAAAACGCTTACTTACTGCAATATGATTCTGTACACGATAAATTACCAATGGACGTAAAACTGGACGGCGATTATATCATCATAGGTAAACAAAAGATTAAATGTTTGGCGGAAAAAGACCCGACGAAACTTCCTTGGGGTGAATTAAACATAGACATAGTAATGGAATGCACCGGTATATTTACCGCCGCGGACAAGGCAAAAGTTCACTTGGAAAGCGGTGCAAAACGAGTTTTGGTATCTGCACCATCTGCAGGCGCAGATAAAACCATCGTTTTCGGCGTCAATCAAGATACATTGACGGCTGATGACTTGATTGTATCAAACGCTTCTTGCACCACAAACTGTTTGGCGCCGGTTGCAAAGGTTCTTGATGAACAATTCGGTATAATATCTGGCTGGATGACGACGGTTCACGCCTACACTGGCGACCAGCAACTGCTAGACAAAAATCATAAAGACTTCCGCCGCGCGCGCGCAGCAGGATTATCAATGATACCTACCAGCACCGGCGCAGCAAAAGCAATCGGATTGGTATTGCCAAATCTTGCGGGAAAACTGGACGGAATGGCAATACGCGTCCCCACGCCAGATGTATCTGTGGTTGAATTGGTTGTAAATCTTGAAAAAACAACAGATGTTAATTCTGTGAATTCTGCTATGAAAGCCGCAGAATCAAACATATTTGGCTATAACGATAAACCACTGGTATCCGTTGACTTTACCGGCGATGCGCACAGTTCTATATTTGACGCATCTCAGACCAAGGTATTAGGCGAAAAACTTGTTCATGTAACCGCATGGTACGATAACGAATGGGGTTTTTCAAACCGTATGTGTGACACGGCGACCGCAATGGGCAAATTGATTAAATAAGAAAAAATCTGGCAAACCGCCAGATTTTTTTTAAAAACGAACAAAAAAATACTTGCAATTAAGTTTATAACAGTATAACATATGCCTTGCTTTAAGGGGTTGTAGCTCAGCTGGTTTAGAGCGTCTGCCTGTCACGCAGAAGGTCGCGGGTTCGAGCCCCGTCAATCCCGCCAGTTTTTATACACACACATCTATAAGGATGTGTTTTTTTATCCGGATATTAATTTACGGCGATATTCAAGGATTTTGTAAAAATCTTCACCTCAGGGGTCCTAATAACGTGTATGTAATTCAGTGATTATATTCTTGTGTTCAGAATAATATTCTGTTGATATATTTTATATGATTGTTATATACTTAACATGCAAACACGAATAACAAAGGGGGAAAACATGAATTTAAAACCATTCGTATTAGCAGCTGGTGTATTGGCTTTGGCGGCGTGTGGCGATAACACACCAAATCCAGAATTATTAAAAGGCGCAAACTTTGTATCTGCGGCGGACGGCACAGACATAGTTTTGTCTTTTGACGCGAACGAAATGAAGGTTAACGGTCGCGTTGTAAATCTGTACAATGGCACATATACAGTTGACGGTGCCAAGATAACGTTTGGTCCGATGGCATCTACTATGATGATGGGTCCAGCGTCTGCGATGCAGACAGAGCAGGAATACTTCCAATTCTTGACGACGGTTGATTCTTATGACTTACAAGACGGTCGCCTGACATTAAAGAATGCAGACGGTAAAGAAATCGTATTTCAACAAGTTGAAGTAGAACAGGCCAAACCCGCAGCGGACGCGGTTGTAGAAACTGAAACCGTTGAAGAAGTAGAAGCTACCGAACCGGTTGCTGCGTCTAAATAAAACAGCATATTATAAAGACAAGTTATACCGGCATAAAAGCCTTGACAAAGGCCGGGATGCCGGTTATAATTTGCCGGCGTTTTAGCAGTTTTGGCCCCATCGTCTAGAGGCCCAGGACACCGCCCTTTCAAGGCGAGAACACCGGTTCGAATCCGGTTGGGGCTGCCAAAATAAATAACGACCTTCAGGTCATTTTTTACTATAATTTTTCTTGAATGAGGACGGCAAAATGCAAATAACATTAAACCACATGAATGCCGAGGAAGCATGACAATATATACTTCAAGCATATAAAAGGTACCAGTTAAACCTTAAAAAGTTTAATTACAGCCCTATTGGCTTCACACCAAACGATATTAGAATGTATGAAATGTTTCAATTTCCGGAACTGTCCGATGAACAAATTCAACATTATCATGACATCTTTGTTAACGAAATACATAACCCAATGCTTTTAACAAAACAGGACGAAAATATAAAAAAAGCAATTCCTATATTTCAACAAATAATCGAAACCCGCATAAAACCTTTGCTAAGTGCGTGGAATACAAAAATGCCAGAAACACTTACATTTTTATGCACATATGGATTTGGTGCTAGCTAAGGCACAGGCAAAAATGCACGAATAATATTGAGGGTAAATAATACCAAAAGGAATGACTTTGGTATACGCCTGACAATGTTACACGAATTTGTTCACATTTTAATAGAAGAACAAATTATCTCTAAGTACAACGTTCCGCAAGATTTAAAAGAACGCATTATTGATATAATTGGGCTAGAATTATTTAATAAACCAGTTCAACCAATGTTTGAAAAATCATTTGCAAATGCTTATATAACCACAAATACAATTAAAACAGACCTAAGTGGTGCCGTTGCTAAAATGATGAAAGACTATACAAAAACACAATCACAACACACAAAAGAAAGATAAATCTCCCTGCAAATATACATTTATATTACCATAGACTTTATGGGCCAGCTGTGATATCATGCTGATATGACGATAAAAACAATCTATGTTTTCAGACACGGACAAACCGACTACAACGTCCAAAAAAGAGTTATGGGACAATTGGATATACCATTAAATAAAAATGGTCAAGAACAGGCAATTGAATTAGCTGAAAAAATGTTAGATAAGCAAATTAAAATTATATATACTTCACCCCTATCTCGCGCAAAACAAACTGCACAAATTGTATCTGAAAAAATCGGTGCACCTGTAATATCTGATAACAGGTTAAAAGAACGAAACAATGGAAAACTGCAGGGACACATCGTACATGGCACAGACAATCCAGATGAATACCAGGCAGACTATAAACAACTAGAATTATTCTTACCGGCATCACAACTAAATGACAACAACTGGAAACCAGACGGTGGGGAATCACGCACAGCATGTTGGTCACGAGCCCAAAAAGCGATTACAGAAATCGTTAAAAACGCACCTTATGATACTATCGCAATTTCTACACACAGCGTGGTTATGCGTGGCATTTTAAACATGGTAGGTATGGGTGACGCAAAAATTGACAATTGTGATTATGTAAAATTAATTTGGAACGGAAAAAGCTTTATACACTAGTTGAGTGTTGATTTTAATGTCATCATGTAACGAAAGGCAAAATAAACATGTCTACAAATAACCTATTTTTGAGTATTTCTAAAATGGAAGATTGGTTATTAAAAAATTCATCTGTTGATGACATTTCAGTATCAACATCTGTTAAACAAGAGCCGACTAAAAAATTAACCGCCAAAGAAGTTAAACAAGATGTCTCTATTCTTGCACGGTTGCTTATTCGTGCTTATGTTGGTTGGCCTGTTCTTAACGTTTTTATAAAAAGGAAAGTTTTAAAGCAACTGATTGACATTTACAATAATGCACGCGATACAACCTCTCAGGAATTTTTTAATTCGATAAAGCACGTTATTGGCTGCATACCAGATAATCATATTAGTATGTCCTTCAATGGTGTTAGAGCTATAACAACCAAAAGAAAAGAATACAAAAATGTCGGGTCCAACATATCACAAAACGCTGGTATTTCATTTGAAATGCTCAAAAAAAATATCGCGATTATCGGATTTAAGAGAATGTTAAGGACAGACGAATTTAAGGATACTATCGCATCTTTTATAAATGAGATATTACCAAAATCTAACGCACTAATAATAGATTTACGCGGGAATAGTGGTGGTAACAGTACTTATTCCGACAAATTCGCAAACTATTTGTGTGGCACAAAAATAGATAGTTTTCGTAAATTATATGTCAGAGCCACACCAGAAGCGCAAAAAATACAACAAGAATCTTCACCAAATGCTTTTTGGGCTGGCTTACCAGAATCAGAAAATTTTATATTTTTTAGAGAAGGTAAAAATTATTCAATAGACAAAAATAAAGCATATATTAAACCTATTTATATTTTAACAGATAGGATTACAGGTTCCAGTGCAGAAATGTTTTTACTGCGTATGATTCACCACCCTTGCGTAAAAGTCATTGGAGATAATTCGGCAGGCATGGAAACATTTGGAAATATGGGCAACACATTTCTAAAAAATAGTCAGATAAAAGTATCTATCGGTATGAATTACAGAGTGCTATTTAAAGATAATTTTGAACTTAACGGTTACAAACCCGACATAAAATGTGAAGAAGGCACAGATGCTTTAGATGTTGCATTATCAGATATAGATAAAAACCTATTATTACGACAAATAAAGATACACGGCGACAGAAGTAAATGAAAATAATATTTTTATCTAGAGGTAAAATATGATAAATTCAATAAAAAAATTACCCAAAGTTATAAAAACAGAACGTCTTGAAATGAGAAAACTGGACGCGACACCAGAAAATGCAAAGTTGGTCTTTGATGCGGTAAAAAACGAAAATCCTGACGATTTTTATTATAACCCGATAGCAAAGAATGCCGCGCCTAAAACATCGGCAGAAATGTTAAAGAAAATGCAGCAAGAGGAAGAATATTCTAAATCAACTGGCGCAAATTATTACATATTTCACAATAATAAACTTATCGGATATCGCAGATTTCATTTCTTTGACGACGCCACCAAAACACTTCAAATGTCTATAGTATGGTTGGTGCATTCCGCATGGGGCAACGGCTTTGCAAAAGAAACGTCCGATAAAATAGAAGAAATTGCTTTTAATGTTCTAGGTGCAAACAGGATAACCCGCCAGTGTAGCGCAGGAAATGTTCGCTCGGCAAACTCTATTAAATCATCTGGTTTTCATCTTGACGGCGTTTCCCGACAAGGAGGTGTATATCCAGATAATAAAGTATATGACGTTATGTTCTGGTCAAAACTGAAATCAGAGTATAAAAAATAGTCCGAAAATTGCACAGCAGGCTCTACCTAGATAAAAAACGACCTTTTCAGGTCGTTTTTTGTTGTATACAAACCAGATTTAAAGCAATTCTATTCTTACTGCTCAACAGAATATGTTTTGAATTTACTACACCCCGTGATATAATTTTAGAACAGTAAAACTTTTACCATATGATTAGTTATACCTTTTACTGAAAAGGATGATACACATGACATTTGAAAACCTTAGACAACGAGAATTTAAATCAAACGGTTACACATTAAAACTTGTTCCGCCTACAATCAAATATGCTCAGGAAATTTATAAAATATTTTCCAAAGATACAGAAAACATGATTTTTTGGGCGCCTAATGGGAATTTTCAATCTCCGGAACAAACGTTAATTAATTATTACAATCGTAATCGTTCAAATCGCTCATTGATGTTCGGTATTTTTCAAAACGATAAACTGTTGGGCGAAATAGGTTTTTCAAATGTGGACGAAAAAAACGGCGTGTGTCATGTTGGATACTGGCTACGAAAATCTGCGCGCGATAAAAATATTATAAGCAAATTACTACCACGCATAGAAAAATTAGCATTTGAGCAAGATTGGTGCCATAAAATATCATTGCATTGTGATTCTGAAAATATAGCCTCCAAAAAAATCGCTGAAAAAAATGGGTACATACTTGAAGGCATAATTCGCCAAGATTCGAAATGGCCAGATGGCTCTTTACGTGATAAGTTATATTTCGGAAAATTAAAGTCCGAATATAAATAATGCCTATATAAACGATATAAAAATATATAATTGTGGCTATGTGACGTTAGTTTGGCTTGGTCAAACCTTTGAACGATAACATATCACCAGCCCTAAAATCGCACAATAGGCCCTGCTGAAATAAAAAGCCCCCGAAGTTTTAACGATTGTTTTTCGGGGGCATCCTTTTAACCTTTTTTAATAAAAGACACTTTTAGTCTTTCAAAGGAATCATCACGTTACATCCATTATATGTAGACATTCCATTCGGTTCTGATATACTTATCTGAAAAACTTTGTCTACACCCGTATCAGCCACCACAAATACAGACCAACCATTTTCTGCTTCCTTGAATAAATATGTATCAAGTTTGTCAGTTTCATCAGTATACTTCTTTGATAATGGCAAACGCATATCTTTACCACCGTCAATAGATACCAAAGCATAATCTTTGTTTATCTGACCAGATAATTTTATTCCCGTGCAGTCGGCATCAAAATGAGTACCCATCGGCACAACAACATCGCAATGCCCCTTCGCAAATGAGACAAATTCAATATATCCGTTCTCTAGAGATACACTAGTTCCGCTATTTTTGTCAGAATACCTTGTACTCTCGTCCAGAACAAATGATATTTCCTGTTCTTTTCCAGCCTTATCAGTAATAAGAAGTCTGCCCTCTTCAACCTGTAAAACTACATCTTTATATGGTTTATAAATGTCGCCACTTACACACTTTAATTCAAAAACCTCGGACCGGTCGCACGCCGCCAATCCCAACAAAGACGTTAAAATTAACAGTTTCTTCATATTTTCTCCTTCATCATACTTTCATATTATAACAAATTCTTAACCCCATTACAATTTGTATGTACCCCTTAATTTGAACACCAAGTCGCCAGGAATGTTCGGTTTTATTAGCCCAAGGATTGCAGTATGCGACCCCAAGATAAAACGACCTGAAAAGGTCGTTTTTTGTTATGGCATTATGCGTGTCGGGCCACAAAATAAGGAAACATACTCTCGTATTGGCGAACCAGGCAACTGCTTTATAAATCTGGCGGCACATAGTTTTACAAATTATGTCTAATGACGCGTCTTCCCCCGTATTTTACCCCCACATATTATATTTTAAAATAAATATTGACAAAATAAATTATTGTATTATAATATACTTATACAAAACTAGGATGTATATATAAACACAACAGGGAGATAATAATGAAAAACTTTGAACAAAACGGTAACGACAAAACAAACAGTTCTATAAACATGGCAGAACTGAACCCTCAACATGCCGCACAAATCCTAGGAATTTCATTAAACGCCACAGAACAAGAAGCAAAACAATCATACAGAACTTTAATACGGCGCTGGCACCCTGACAACAACCCAAACAACGTCGCAGAAGCCACCAAAATGTCCCAACTTGTCATTATTGCATATGAACTTGTAATAAAGCACATCGGGCAAAATAAGAATTATAACCCGCAACAAGCCGAAATGAAAAAACAAACTGCCGACGTAAAGCAGAACACCGGCACAACACAAAATCAAAAAGAACAAACAAACTATTCTTATGATTCAGAAATTAACAAGGCATGGGAAAATCTACAAGAAGCATTTCGCAATCACGAAAGGGCAAAAAACAATTATAAAATCGCAGAACTAAATGAAAAAATCGCTTTTGAAAGATATAAAAATGCATCGTATAACTTCGGTTCGGTAAAATACGGCAGCGCAGAGTTTAATAAACGCAAACAGCAACTGGACGAACTGCGCCAAGAATATAATAGAGCGCAAGAATACAAATCAAAATGCCTCTCAAAATACCGCGAAGAAATACAACAAGCAGAAAAACAAATCCTGTATTATAAAAACGAATACGAACGTATGAAATACGCCGGTTTTGGAACGAAACAACAGTCCAGATAATACCGATTACTAAAAAAACACCCTTATGGGTGTTTTTTGTTAGTTATAAAACAAAAAATTTAAATTCGCCCTGTGCGCAATTTTCAGTAACCCTTTATTGCTTCCTTTGTTTAATAATAATCTCTCTGATATTATTATAATCGTCCACAGATTCTATATCTAACTCGTTTTTTGAATATATATAACCATTGCCGACGACATTACCGCTGGCCGTTCCAACGCCAATAGAGCCCGCGCCAAACATACGCTCTATGGGTCCTCTGGACATTTTTACATCTGTAACTTGATTATATGCGACGAATTTCACACGTTTAAAAACCAACCCAGTAATTTTATATATACCACAATTTGTTAAAACATACCTTATTGAACGTTGATTGTTATAAATCAACAAAAAAGACAACATATACAAGACCATAAACAAAAAGGCAACAAATGTAAAACCAACGGAAAACCCAGATTCTACACCACTTGCCACACCAAAATTCATCCAAAAAATTCCCATATAAACAAGTTGGCTAATAAAAAGCGTCAAAAATAAAGAAACGAACAAAGATTTTAGCAGACTTGAATACAAATATACCCTGGCGTTCTTACGCGTATCAATAATAATTTGTTCTTTGGCGTCTATATAATCAGCCAAATTTTTATTAAACCCGCCTATTATTTTTTCTCCTTTTTATAATTTTATAACAAATAGACCGCTAAAATTACGCGGTCGGGGAGTTCAAAAATCATATAGGTCAATGACTCTGCTGCCTTTGGTTTAGACCTGTTTTATAGCAGTCAGCCCCCCGACCATAGTCAGGGATATAACGATGCATTTGCACCGGACCTATTGGGCTTTTGAAAACCCCAAAACCTAATAGACTGTATTTGATTTACTGAAAATTATATCAAGTTTTTGTATATTTTGCAAATTTAAATCTGCCGTTTAAACAATCAACACCCCAGTTAACAGTGGTTTGATTTATTTTCAAAATTAAGGTATAATGTATATAATAACACATAAACCAATAATTAAATGTACGTGCAGAGATAGATGCGCTTTTTATGTTTTATCTTGTTTTTATTATACCTGTCGCCATTATATGCCGCCACCGGCAGCAGCGACAATCGTACGTACGTTGATTGGTCACAACCTCCTTATAACAAACTTGTAATTTTTTATAATGATACAAGACTTTGTACAGCACAATATGTTTGGTATGACATCATATTAACCGCGCGACATTGTGTTACGAAACAACGCGGTTTTGACAATTTTGAAAAAATCGGCAACGAATATGACATTGTATTATATAACGATACAACGACGCCCGTGTTTTTGGAAAAATATGGTCAGAATTTTCGAACAGACGATTGGGCATTATTAAGAATAAAAGATTCTAAGTTTTATAACAAAGACTTTTTTTATGTTCCCAGCACACAACAATATACAAACGTTATCAATGCCGGATTTGGTTATATGCGTATACTATCAGACGAAGAAATACAGCAATTTCGTAATGTTTTCAATCAAATGCTTACACAAAATCAAAAATCAAAATTTACAGATCTTGTAGACAAACTATTTGCAGAAGCCGAAAAACTTGGTATTAAACCGCTAGAAGATAGGGATGGAACCGTTGATATCAAAGGTTATGAGTGGACAAAATACAGATTGAAAGCGGATACAAATTGCAAAATATATAAATCAAACTATTACCTCGAGGAGAATATACAAACGACATGTGACAACTTTTCTGGGAATTCTGGTGGTGCCTACTTCAACGGCAATACATTATTAGGCGTTTGTAGCAGTGGCGTGGATTCTTTTGAAGACGACAAAAACGAAGATTTCGCGGTACCCGTTACAAAATATTTCTCTGCATTAGAAGAAATGAAAAAAACGTCTCCGGCATTTAACACAACAACACTGGCAGAACAAGATACAAAACCGCAAGACAATATTGTTGCGGTGGCGCAAAACATTTCTGATGAACCTTTAAAAGAAGTCGTTTCACAAATTATAACTGAAGTATCAGCACCCGAAACCAACAAGATTCCCGCAGAATCAAACGCCGAATCCATTGCAGAACTGGAAACAACAGTTGCAGATATACAACAAACGTTAGAAGAACAATTACCTTCTGTTCCAAACATGGACAATCAAACGTTTGTAAATTTTATTGACAAATTAACAGAATATTCTGTATTACAAGAAAACCTACGGCGCGCCAAAGAGCGCGAAAATTCGCTGGCCAATCGCATATTGGGTGCAGCGGCAATCGGTGCTGCGGGTTTCGGCGGTATGCAAATCGCATCCAGTTTGGCCGAAAAACAGGCAGATTTGGCCGCCGAACAAGATATGCAGGCATATATTGCAACCATGCGTTGCGGATACGGTGACAACAAAAATATAAAATACGGTGAAAACGTTGTACTGCCGGGCGGTAATGAATTATTCAATACAGTAACCGAATACAAAACACTGGCGGCAGATTTGAAACAAAGAAAAGAAGCATTGGGGCTTGCGCCGGGCATAGAATCACAGACAATACTTGATTCCGCATATACTAATTTGTATGACAACACGTCACAAACTGAAAAACAAGGCGTTTATACATCCGTGTATAACGCGCTAACAAACGAACACGGTGAAGATGCGACTGAATGGAACGAACAAAAGGCGGACACGCAAAATAAATTTAATACGGGTGCGACGGTTGGTGGCATCGGGGTTATCGGTGGCACAATAGGAAATATAATTGAAAACAAAATATATAATAAACAGAACTGACAAATCGTACACCAGATTAAAAATTATTATTTATTAACCCACCAATTTTTTTACTGACAAGACAATATCGTTGTGATAACATTCCCTGTAATTAGGAGGCCACCAATGAAAAAAATTCTATGTTTAATGTCAGTCTTAGCGCTAACAGCATGTGACAAACCCAAACACGACGTGTTGCTGGTATGCAACGATTTAGCAGGCGGACGGTATATGGTAGACGCAAAGATTTATGAATCAAAGGCAGATTTGAAGTTCACGCGACTGACAAAAAACATTCGTGAAAAAAGATGGCTGACTAAACATCTATGGCTGTATAACTTGATGCCTTCCATAGAAGACACATTTACTGTTTCTTTACCGGCATCCGAAGAACCGGGATTTTATGAAAAGCCCAACCGTCTGCGTCTAGAGGTTGGCTATGACAGCATAGATTTCGGTTTAAGATTTGTATTATGGGACACGGTTGATAACTCTGTCACCATGACCAGCGGCAAATCCATGGACGAAGGCGAATATATCGCGGGTGCTAACTGTGTGCCATTATTTGATTACCAGCCTGTTACCGTCGGTGGCGCATCAGAAGAAGCAATAAAATCAATCAGAAACTGCATCGCATATGTAGAGGCACAAAATCGCGTTGAAACGCTGGAAAACGGCGAAAAAGTGTACAGGGTCTTTGACGTAAAGTCCGACCGCGAGATGTATATATCCGAAGAAAAAATGAAAGAATTTACAAAGGGTAAATCTATTGATTTATACGCGCAAAATAAATTCGTTTTCTTCGTAAATGATTTATCGGACGCGTGCCATGTTGCGGGACTGATAAGGAACTATATCAGGGACAACATAGATAAAGAATATATCAAACCAGCAAAATAAAAAACGTAAGAATAAAAAATCCACCGTTTGTGTGGATTTTTTTATTGCATGGATGGGGAATTTTTTTCTAGAATCAAATCAAAGTTATAAAAATATCATATGGGGGGATTATCGCAGTATGATTAAAAAAATATTGCTGTTGTGCTGCTTTTTAATAACACCGATTGTGTCTGCAAATGCTGTAACTTGCAACGTTGGTGAATATGCCGACGGCGATTTTTGCT
>CASFOK010000017.1 GCA_949296475.1 uncultured Pseudomonadota bacterium | reverse complement strand
GTTTGCAGACACAATCGGTGTTATTAAAAAGCAGCACAACAGCAATATTTTTTTAATCATACTGCGATAATCCCCCCATATGATATTTTTATAACTTTGATTTGATTCTAGAAAAAAATTCCCCACCCATGCAATAAAAAAATTATTTATCATGAGCCAAAGGATGAGCGTTTTCGTATATATTCATAATTTCTGCCATGTTTACCTTGGTATATAATTGCGTAGTAGATAAAGAAGAATGTCCCAATAATTCTTGCAGGCTTCGCAAGTCAGCACCGCCAGCCAGCAACGCGGTTGCAAAAGTATGTCGCAAAGCATGTGGCGTCACATAATCGGGCAGTTGTAAGTAATGCCTTAGTCTTTCTATGACTTTTTCTGCCATACGTGGTGACATAGGTAAACCGCGCACGCTGCGGAACAATTTATCGTCTGGTGCCGAACCAAACGGGCGTAATTTGGTATACTTTTCAATCGCGTCCACCACCGCCGGCAATACGGGTACGATACGTTCTTTTCCGCCTTTGCCAAGTATTCGCAACGAGTCTGTTCTGTTCGTAATATCTGCGTTTGTTAGGGACAATGCTTCGGAGATACGCAAACCGCATCCGAATATCAGCACGACCAGTGCCCAATCGCGCGCGGCAATCCAAGGTTCTGACGCGTCAAGTTCTTTGATAGCGGTATGCATATGTTGTACGTCGCTGACCTCTATGGCTTTTGATAACTTGCGCGGTACCTTTGGCGAAGATATCAGTCCGATGGCGTCGTTTTTAACTTTGTAATTCTTGGCCAAGAATTTATAAAAACCGCGTAACGACGATAGCGCACGTGCCGTTGACTTGTGCGCCAGTTGCCGCCGTTGCCGGTCTGCCAACCAAGCACGAAAAGTAATCGTATCGGCGCGCGACATATCGTTAATGAAAATATCCGCGCCGTTAAAGTTCGTATAGAACTTTATAAAATCGCGGATATCCATTTCATACGCAGACGCCGTATGTACAGAATAGTTCTTGGTCTGTATCAAGTAATTTATAAATTGTGCAATTATTTCTTCCATTATTTTATATAGAAAGTTGCGTTTATACTGACTGAAACTTCTGTATCTTTGGAAACGATGCTGCCTGCGACAGAGCCCGCAGCAGCGTCCGCCACGGCCATCTTTGCACTGGTTGCCAAGAAATTAGACGCGCGCGGTTGATAGTCCGCCCCCGTTCCAGATATATAAGAAACACCGTACAACTTACCGACGCGGTTTCCGGTTTCTGCGACCAAGGCGTTGGCGCGTTCCCGCGCGTTTTCAACCGCGTCGCCCAGACACTTTTCCATTGCGGGCTTCATTGCTTCGGCGCTGGTATACATGCGCAAGTTTTCAGAATAAACGTTCGGTTGACCCGCAAATTTTTCTAAAACCTTTTCTATGATTTCAATATTGTCTGCTGAAACTTCTATGGCGATGGTTGTTTCAACACCCAGCACAACCGATTTTTCTAATTCGCGATTCCATTCGGACTTTTCATATGAATTAAATTCCGTCGTTTGCATTTTAACGTCTTGGGTTTTTAAGTAATCCGTTATCTCTGCAATCTTGGCGGTTGCCATTTTCATAGACGTTGCAGCGTTAGTGTCCAACGTCGTTACGCGCAACGTTATCGCAGTTCTGTCTTTTGGAACGGTTGTCAGGCATTCGCCCGATACGGAAATCAACCGCAATTCACGCGGTTGTGTAAACGCGCCAAACAACAACGCGATAACGGCACCGACACCGATTACACTGCATACCCATATAAGCGATTTTTTCATTTTTCTTTCTCCTTTCCGTAAACGATTGTTTATCCTAGCATGGCTTTACGAACACGCTCAAACGTTTGTTCCGCAACAGGTCTGGCAAGGTTCGCACCGTCAGCCAAGATTTTATCCAGTTCTTTGGTATTTGCCATCAGTCGCATATATTCTTGCCTTGGTTGCGACAATACCGAATTAATCTTGTCAAACAAAATCGTTTTTGCTGTACCATACCCCATACCCCCGGCAATAAACCGACCGCGCAATTCTTGGATTTCTGCATCCGTGGCAAAGTGCTTGTACAACTGAAATATCGTAGACGTTTCTGGGTCTTTTGGTTCTTCGGGTGATTTACTATCCGTGATTATGCGCATGATTTTCTTTTTCAGTTCTGCCTCTGGCGCAAATAAAGGAATGATATTGTCATAAGACTTGCTCATTTTACGTCCGTCCAGACCGGGAATTATACCCGTATCTTCGCCAATTAACGGCGCCGGCAATTTAAAAACGTCACCGTACAAGTTATTAAAATACCCGGCAATGTCACGCGCAAACTCAACGTGTTGCTTTTGATCGGCGCCCACCGGAACCGCGTCTGCGTTGTACAGCAAGATGTCCGCCGTCATCAATATAGGATACGTATACAAGCCCATATTAATCCCTGCGTCTTCGTCTTGCCCGGCGGCGACGTTCTTGTCCACAGATGCCTTGTAAGAATGCGCGCGATTCATCAATCCCTTGGGCGTGACGTTCATTAATAACGTAGTCAACTGATAAGTTTGCACAATATCAGATTGCTTAAAAAATACGGTGTTTTCTAAATCCAACCCCATCGCAATCATTAATGCGGCAATCTCGTAAGTATGTTGACGTATTACTTTTGGATCACGTATGATATTTAATGCGTGCAAGTCAGCAATAAATACATACGTCTTGTTAGACTTTGACAATTCTATTGCGGGCTTTAGCGCGGCAACATAATTCCCTATGTGCGGGGTCCCAGTCGGCTTTATCCCCGTTAAAATTATATCTGTTAATGCAGCCATAATATAAATCCTTATTTTTATATGTTAATTTGTTTGATAAAAAAATGAAAGCATAAAAATACTTTACAGAAAAATAAATACAGGCAACCTTAGCGGCGCCACCAGTTTTTACGAATAAAATAAGAACTTATGTATTTCATAATGATTATTATAATATAATAACGATTAATAATGTCAATATTTTATATCATTTTTTTATTGCGTTGGTGGGGAATTTTTTTCTAGAATCAAATCAAGGTTAAAAAATATCATATGGGGGGATTATCGCAGTATGATTAAAAAAATATTGCTGTTGTGCTGCTTTTTAATAACACCGATTGTGTCTGCAAACGCTGTAACTTGCAACGTTGGTGAATATGCCGACGGCGATTTTTGCTATG
>CASFOK010000016.1 GCA_949296475.1 uncultured Pseudomonadota bacterium | reverse complement strand
GGGTCGAACGAACCTCTGGTGTACCTGTTGTCGCGCCAGCGGCACTGCAGGGTAGCTATGTTCGGAACAGATAACCGCTGAAAGCATCTAAGCGGGAAGCTGGTCGCAAGATAAGATATCCCCATGAGTTCAGTTCTAGACTAGGACATTGATAGGTGGTGGGTGTAAGTCCTGTGAGGGATTTAGCCGAACCATACTAATCGAACCATTGACTTTTTATCTTTTTGTTTGACTTTTTGTTAAGTCAGACGTATGCTTGAAGAGTAAGTTCAAAGCATGTTGATTTGAAATGAATTTACGAATGTTCGCTGGATTTATTCTGGTGATTATTGAGCGGGAGTCACCCTCTGTTCCATCCCGAACCAGACAGGGAAACCCCGTATCGCCGATGGTACTTTGGCTTAAGCCACGGAAGAGTAGGTCGTCGCCAGAATAAATCCAGTCCGACATGGAAACCGAATTTTAACCGCCCAATCGGGCGGTTTTCTTTTTGCTCTGTAATATTTCTTTGTGGCCTGGGATTTAGATGAATTTTCCTATACAATCTTTACATACCACAGGTTGGGAAATATAATTTGAAGCTGGAAACAGATGATATTGTTGCATGGTATCGTGCGGGGGGCGCCTCACAAGATTCTGTTATTCGCCGTGGCAAGAATTATTATATATACGGTCGTGATTTTGTTCTGACTATAAACGCCAATAGTAATACTATTATAACTGCACATATATTAAAAACTTAGTTTTTGCCGGTTATGACAGTTTTTTATTGCCTTTATTTGTCAGTGGTATATTCTTTTATTTATGATTCTGGGACGCGATTTCTTTTTACAAAATCCGATGGACGCGGCAAAGCAACTTGTTGGTGCTTATTTATGTTACAGGTTGCAAGATAATTCAGTATTTCGTGCGCGTATTTGTGAACTAGAATTATATCTTGATTCAGAGCGTGGCTGTCACGCTTTTGGTGGAAAATGCACCGCGCGAAATGATGCAATGTTTTTGTCTGGCGGGCATACTTATGTTTATCTCTGCTATGGTATGTATAATATGCTGAATATTGTCTTGGACAAAGAAGGTGTCGCAGCAGCTGTTTTAATTCGTGCGCTGGAATACAAAGGTTGTGAAGGTCCAGGTAAACTTACGCGGTTTTTAGGTATTACCCGTTCTGATAATAAGATAGATTTATGTAATAGTAAAAAAATATGGATAGAGTCACGTGATTCTGTGCCTGAAATGCTTGCAGGAAAAAGAATAGGTATTGATTATGCCGGGATAGATGCAGAATTACCTTGGCGATTTGCTATAAAAGGTAGCCGTTTTATAAGTAAACCTATTTAATTTCAACTGCGCCAGCGCGTACAATCTTTACTTCATTATCAGTTAGAATTGCAACAGTACTTGGTGCACCGCCCATTTTATCAAAAGCATTATCAATTACGATAATTTCAGGAAATTGCTGTTGTATTTCTTCTGCAGATTGTAGCGGTGGTTGTCCGGATATATTTGCAGAAGTTGTTGCCAAGCAGTGACCGTCAATAACCGCGCATAATTCTTGGAATGGCTTATAGTTTGGAACGCGCACACCGCCAAAAGACATAGAATCCGTTTCAGCAACTGGGACCCCGATAGTCAAAGCACCTGGCCAATATTTTTGGGCGAGTTCAAAGGCTTTTTCAGGATAGTCCTGCATATATTGTTTTATGTGTTCAAAACTATCAGACATTATTATCAGGTGCTTTTCTTTTGGGCGTTGTTTTAGTTCAAATATTGCGTCTGCGCCTGCGCGTGTCGGCAATGCACCCAACCCCCAGACTGTGTCAGTCGGAAAAGCGATAACGCCGCCACGTGATAAATGTTCATTTAATTTTTTTAAGAAATTTTTATCATATAAATCTGTCATGAAGTAAAGTATAGTTTATTATTTTATAAAGTATAGTATTTTATCAATTTTCACATAGTGATTTATGCGGTTCTTTCTTCATTGAATGGTAAACTGTTCCTTTGAATAAAACGTGTATTGCATCTGTTGTATTACCTGGGGTTAAATCAACATAACAAATATTGTTATCGTGGAATTTAAATATCAGTGATGGTGTTGTGTTTCGTTCTGCAAACATAGGAACCGATATTTTTGTTCCAGCGTTTAAAGTTTTATGTCCCGTTGATTTACAAAGTGGCATACATGTATCATAAACAGTTTGTCCAAAGTCTTCTTTACAATTCCATGGGCAGTCGTTATTAAATCCGCTTTCGGTATAATAAGAATTTGTCGGGGCATTTGTGCATTGTGTTTGTGTTGTGCAAGAACTGATACGGGGGCCTGCTATAAAAGGGCTTGTTCCTTGGTTTTCAAAGAATTTGTTAGAAACGGTGTCGTACATTCCAATTGCACAATCAGATATTCGTAGTGCCGGAATAAGATTTATAAGAATTTCTGAATCAGCATCTAATATTTGGAAATGGTGCATCCTAAAAGGTCCCTCGTTATATTGGCTGTCAAGTCCGTTAGTTTTAAAAATCCATAATGTGTCGTTATAAACTTCCGTTATTTCATATGTACCTGCATATTTATACGTCGTTTCATTTACGGTTATCCCAGTTTCATTTTGAACTATTTCATTTAGTGCATTGTGTGTTAAATAGCGATGAAAAAAAGTTATATATTTATTGTTCCAGCGAGATTTGCCAGAAGAAATTACCGGCCAAAACGTAAATGATTTGTCATTTAGGTTTATATTGTAAGGCATGGTACCCCAATAAAAATAGCCCTCCGAAGGTGTTGACAGTGGATTAACCGTTGCGCGAATTTCGTATTCTGGTTGCATTATTATTTTTGTGTCTATGTACTGTTTGCCCGTGCTTTCTAGATATTCAAGTTCTGCATATTCTTTTGGCAAGTTGCAATTCGTTCCATAATATCCAACCGAAATTGTTGTACACGTTCCATTATTGATGTATTCGTGTATATCGCATGTAATGCATATCGCGTATCTTGTATAAAAGATACACATAACAGTAAAAAAAATTTTTTTCATTTGTGTCCCCGTTTGTGTCAAAAAAACCGTCAGAGAATTGACGGTCGGGGAGTTAGCGAATCAATCTATTAGTGATTCCATTGGTCTTTCGGTTTTACCGTATTGTATACACCAACGGCCCCCCGACATTACAGTCAGGGATAATAACGGTGCAAAATTACACCGAAACATCAGATAACGATGCTTTTTGCACCGAATAGATAAAGGCCGCTACAGCCCCCGAACTCAATTCCCATTGGGTTCAGGTAAATTATAAATTTTTATTAACTATGAAATCAAGAAAAAACACCGAGTAAGACATAAATAAATATACAAATTTTAGATGGTAATAATAGTTTTTTCTTGCATTTTTTATTGTTTTACCGCAGAATTCCTACGCATTTTTAACACAAGGAGAAACCGTATGAGTAATAAATGGGTATATACTTTCGGTAACGGTAACGCCGAAGGTAAGGCAGATATGAAAAACCTGCTGGGCGGTAAAGGTGCGAACTTGGCTGAAATGAATTTGGTCGGATTGCCTGTTCCTGCCGGGTTTACCGTTACAACAGACGTTTGTAAATATTATTATGATAACGATCAAACCTATCCAGAAGATTTAATGGATCAGGTTCGTGCAGGTGTCGCGCATATTGAAAAAATTATGGGCAAGAAGTTTGCTGATATGGAAAACCCATTATTGGTTTCTGTTCGTTCCGGCGCGCGCGTTTCTATGCCAGGTATGATGGATACTGTTCTGAATCTTGGCTTGAACGATGAAACAGTGAAAGCGTTGGCAAAACATTCTGGTAATGAACGCTTTGCATATGATTCTTATCGTCGCTTTATCATGATGTTCAGTGACGTTGTATTGGGCGCAGACATTGATTTGTTTGAACACACTTTGGAACGTATGAAGGAAGACAAGGGCTATAAAGTAGATACAGAACTAACCGCTGATGACTTGAAAGAATTGGTAGAAAAATTCAAAGAAATTGGTGTTAAGATTGGTAAAGTATTCCCACAAGACCCTTGGGAACAGTTGAAATTAGGTATTGGTGCGGTGTTTGGCAGTTGGATGTCAAAGAAAGCAATTACATATCGTAAATTGAATAATATTCCAGGTGATTGGGGTACTGCAGTAAACGTTCAGGCGATGGTATTCGGTAATTCTGGTGATGATTCTGCAACTGGGGTTTGCTTCAGCCGTGACCCTGCAACTGGTGAAAATAAATACTATGGTGAATACTTGATTAACGCCCAAGGTGAAGACGTTGTTGCAGGTATTCGTACGCCACAGCCGATGAGCAAAGACGGTTCTGGTCGCCTGTCTTTGGAAGAAGCAATGCCAGAAGTTTATAAAGAATTGTGTGATGTTCGTGAAAAACTGGAAAAGCACTACAAAGACATGCAGGATATGGAGTTCACAATTGAACACGGTAAATTGTGGATGTTGCAGTGCCGTAACGGTAAACGTACTGCGGCAGCGGCTGTTCGCATGGCTGTTGAAATGGTAGAAGAAGGTTTGCTGACAAAAGAAGAAGCAATTCTTCGCGTTGGTGCAGACCAATTAGACCATTTATTGCATCCTATGTTAGACCCAAAGGCAGAAAAGAAAGTTATTGCGACAGGTTTGCCTGCATCACCAGGTGCTGCGGTTGGTCAGGCTGTATTTAATGCAGAAGACGCAGAAAAGTGGGCAAAGGAAGGCAAAAAAGTCATGCTTATCCGCGTTGAAACGTCCCCGGAAGATATTGCGGGTATGAACGCGGCACAGGGTGTTATTACGGCGCGCGGTGGTATGACGTCTCATGCAGCCGTTGTTGCGCGTGGTATGGGAACGCCTTGTGTATCTGGCTCACCTGATATCAAGATTGATTATGAAACCAAGACAATGAAAACGACCAGCGGCGTTACAATCAAAGAAGGCGATTGGGTTTCTATTGACGGTGCCAAGGGACAAATCATTGAAGGTCAAGTTCCAACCGTATCTGTTGAATTGACGGGTAACTTTGGTACGTTGATGAAATGGGTTGATGAAATCAAGGTCTTGAAAGTTAAAGCAAACGCCGAAACGCCAAAAGACGCAAAACAAGCACGTGACTTTGGTGCAGAAGGTATCGGCTTGGCACGTACAGAACATATGTTCTTTGACCCAAATCGTATACAAGATATGAGAGAAATGATTTTGGCCGATGACGTTGAAGGTAGACGTGCAGCATTGGCGAAATTATTGCCTTATCAGAAAGCCGACTTCGTAGAATTGTTCAAGATTATGGACGGTCTGCCGGTTACAATTCGTTTAATTGACCCACCGCTTCATGAATTCTTGCCACATACAGAAGAAGATATCAAAGAATTAGCACAGCATATCGGGAAATCCGTTGATTTTGTGAAAACTCGTGCCGAGGCTTTGCGTGAATTGAATCCGATGTTGGGACATCGTGGTTGTAGATTGGCAATTACATATCCTGAAATCTGTGAAATGCAGACGCGGGCAATATTGTCTGCTGCCTTGGAATGCAAGAACGCAGGTGTTCGCGTATTCCCAGAAATAGAGGTTCCATTGGTAGGATCCAAGAAAGAGGTTGATATCGTTAAAGCGGTTATTGACGCAACTGCAAGTTCGTTATTTGCAGAAACCGGTGACAGCATTGAATATACTGTTGGTTCAATGATTGAATTGCCACGCGCCGCCGTTTTGGCTGATGAAATCGCTGAAAGTTGCAAATTCTTTGAATTTGGTACTAACGATTTGACTCAGACGACATTGGGTATGTCACGTGATGATACAGGTAAAATCTTGGATGAATACCGCGCACGTGGCGTATATGTTGCAGACCCGTTTGCGTCGGTTGACCAAGAAGGCGTTGGCATTTTGATTAAAGATGCTGTCCAAAAAGCGCGCAAGACCAAGGGTGAAAACATTCACTTGGGCGTATGCGGTGAACACGGCGGTGACCCAGAATCAATAGAGTTCTTTCACAAGACAGATTTTGATTCAGTTTCATGCAGTCCTTTCCGTGTGCCAATCGCACGTTTGGCGGCGGCGCAAGCAGCAGTTAAATTCCCAAGAAAGAAATAATCTTGGATAACGGAAAGAATAAACCCGCTTGTATAAAAGCGGGTTTTATATTGACTTGCGATAAAAAAGATGTATTATTTTTGCGTTTTTTGCATAGGAGTAAAATCATGAACCATAAAAAATCTGCTTTGTTAATACAACGATTTCGTAACAGCAAAAAATATGAGTTCGTTAATACATGCAATTGTCCGCTAAGTAAAAGTGGTTGTTGTTGCAACGATGATTTAGGTTTTTGTATGTGTGGTGATAAGAAAAAAATAAAGAAAATATGCGTTTGTTCTAATAGACCGGCTATAAAAGAAACGGATATACAAGATTTTGCCCCCGCAATAAAACAATTTGCAGGTGTAGACATGTTGCATAAGATTTTGTCTGATATTAAATCGCGCTGTCGTTAATTAAAAACTGTAATTGACGGCAAGACCGGTATAGTTAAAGCCGTGATTTATTTCTGTAAAGTCACCATTTGAAAAGTGCTGTGTAAAGAATTCGGCGCGCCAACGATTTGAAATATTTTTGCCTATAAAAAACCTTTCGCCGAATACAAGACGGCTGTTAACGTAGTCATCGCGAGAATCCCGCATATAAGGTCCTATACCAAGCCCTATGTAAAAACCTTTCCAATTTACAATCGCGATGTCCCAAGAAATTCCGATTGCCATAAAAGACAAGCCGTGCTTGCTGTTATAACCAAAATTTTGTACAAAGTCTAAATTTATTCTGGACGGCAGTCTGAAAATTTCCATTGGTTGGCTGTATTGCGCCATTAATACGGTTATCGGCTCAAATTCCCATAAAAACGGGTCAACCAATTTGAATAAAGACCCGCTGCCGGTACCTTGACCGATATATAAGTTTACAGAATTTCTTGTGTCTGTACCAAACATCGGGTTCGGGTCTGCGAATGCAGGCGCGGACAATAAAACGATAAAAAATATAAATAGTTTTTTCATAACGACGATATTATACACTAACATGATTAAATAAGAAATAATAAAAAATTCCGTATTTACAGAACGCAACAAAAATGTTATAATTATACAAAATAATAGTATGACTTGCATGAAGTCGTACTATAAAACAACGGGTTTCTGGGGCTTCCAGAAATACAGGAGAGTGTTTATGAAAAGTCGTGAAATAGCAGATTACTGCAAAGATGCGATGGGAACAGTATTATTACTGGCTGGTGCTTTTTTTGTTTGTTCTACTTTTTTATCTATGCGGGCTGTGTTTGCTGATCCGATTGCACCGACTGCGCAAAATGTTGTTTCTGGTCCGCAGGCAACGCGGGCAGGTAACACAAGTTCAAGGTCTTCGCGACCGGTTACATCGCGTGAAAGTTCTACGAATACGGTATCGCGTGGGAATACCAGTACCAGTGCCACGACTTCTTCGCGCAGTGTCTCTTCGCGCGGGACTGTTGCACGTACAGCAACAACGCCGGTTACGTCGCGCACAACAACCACAAATACAGTTTCTGCCAGACCGACAAGCAATAACGCAACGTCACGCGTCGCGACAAATACTGGCACTGGAACAGTGATAAGCACACCGTCTGGACGCAATGTGGTATCGCGTACCGCGTCAAACGTTGTGTCACGTGTCGCAACAAATAATGCACGTACCGTTAGTTCGCGTACAACAACAACGCCTTCGCGTGTATCTTTACAGGGCAGCGCAATTCGTGGCAGCAAGGCCGCTGTAAATTCTAATACTTATACATATTTATCAAACAAGTTATATACAGGTAATTATTCTAATATCATAGATTCTACCACTGGTTTAATCTCGGCAGAGGCTTATAATAATTGCTTAGAATCTTACTATGCATGTATGGATGAAATTTGTACCGCACGTAATGCAGCACAAAGAAGATGTGCTTGCGCAGGGCGCGTTAAAGCATTTGCAGAGGCTGAATCAGCGCTGGAAACTGCAAACGAGGAATTGATAAAGGTTTCTGGTGAATTGGCGTTATTAATTGCCACCAAGGGCAAAGACGTAAGTGAAGCGTTCCAATTGACAGATGCTGAAAAGGTTATGAACTGTGTGTCTTGGCAAGAGGCAAGTCAGAACGGTACCGCATCAGAAGATGTTTTTGATGATTGGTGTGAACAACATGCTATATTTGATGGTACTTGCAGTAACAACACGCCGCCTTCTTATTGTAAAGAAAGCGGTAACAGTTTTGGGTTTGATATATCTTCCTTGGATGGTTCCGGCAGTGATATATTGGCGTCGTTACAATCTTGGGCAGATGCAAAAGAAGCAACATTGACAATTATATCTGATGATACGAACAGTTTAACCAGTGCGTTTAATAACTTATCAAATGTTGTTGGTAATCTGGCGGGTATAGACGGGGCGTTTTCAGACAGTGAAAATATAAAAGATTCTTTGGCGGAAACGTGGGGTTATGAACTGTTTGAATATGCACATAATAATGTATGTAACCGTGTATTAGATTCTTGCTTTAATGGTATATACGAAGCATGCGGAACGCCACCATCAAATGGACGTAAGTGCGGTAATGGTGCGTCGCAATGCCCGTATAATTATAACAGTTATATATCTGTTTCTAATACCGGCAGTTACGAGTTAGATTTTATAGAACCAAATACAGGCTATACTGCATCTAACTCTGCAACGTGCTTTGGTTATACCACAGCATCTGGGGACCCGTATTCTAATTTGCGTGGGCCTGTTGCAGATGCACGTCGTAGCATTATGCAGAAATATGCTTTGGATGCAAACGCCGATTGTGATGCATATGGCGAACAATTGCGCACAACCGCACAAAATATCGGATATCAGAAAGTTGCCGCCCAGCAGGCACTGCAGCAAAAGCGGTTAGAGTTCGCCCAAGAAGAAAGAGAGACTACATTAAACGACGCGATTGCGGCTGGTACGAACTTTAATGAATGCCTAAGTGAAATCTTTGATTGTTATGAAACGCAGGCGTCAACGAATACAAACTGGCCTGATGCACGTATCAAGACGTATTGTGCACAGATTGCGAATGTACCGCATTGTTATGAAACGATGATATGTAATCCGTCTACGTCGCAGTTCCGTGCTGTTATTGATAAACAAGATAATTCAAAGTGCAATAACAGTCAGGATTACACACAAAATACTTGCCGTAACATTGTTACACTGAACGAAATCTTGAACGGTGTAAACGGTGCCGGTACGGTTGATACTGAAACGCCATTATGTTTAGACACCGATGCAGAGAATTGTAATTCTGCGGCGTTACGTGAACAGTGCTTGTTGAATAATGGTGTAGAAGCGATACGTACTTGGAAACGTGCAGATTCTGGTAATTAAACTATCGGAAAAATATTAAACCGCCCGCCTGGGCGGTTTTTTGTTGTCGTTATTATGTTATGTAGAAATTTTTGTGCAAATTGCTTGACTTTTTGCTAAAAAATGTTATTTTTGTAGAAACTTTTGAACAAAATAGAACAAGAACATTAGCAAAGAGAAAGAAAATGAGCAATTTTGCAATCTTTCAAACCGGGGGCAAACAATATCGCGTTCAGGCGGGGGATATTGTAAAGGTTGAAAAACTGAATGCCGACGGTAAAGTTGAATTTGACCAGGTTTTAATGGTTGGTGACAAAGTTGGTACGCCTTTCGTTGACGGTGCCAAGGTTGTTGCAGAGGTTTTAGAACAGAAACGTACTGACAAAGTTTTGGTTTTCAAGAAAAAGCGTCGTCAGAATTATCGTCGTACGCGCGGACATCGCCAGTATATAACTGTTTTGAAGATAACGGAAATCAAAGGTTAATTTCTGGTGTATAAATCAGAATAATCAGAAATTAAAGGAGTTTAATTATGGCACATAAGAAAGCTGGTTCGGCAACAACCAATGGACGCGACTCTGCGGGACGCAGATTAGGCGTTAAGAAATCTGGTGGCAGTCGTGTAATTCCAGGTAATATCATTATCCGTCAACGCGGTACATCTGTACATCCGGGTGCAAACGTTGGTATGGGTAAAGATCATACAATATTTGCAAAAATTGCTGGTATTGTTAAATTTAAAAAAGGTGTGGGCGACAGAAAAACAGTTTCTGTTGTTCCAGATGACAAAGCGGAAAAATAAAAAAAGCACCAAACGGTGCTTTTTTTACGATATTATATAAAAATCATCTTTTCTGTTTTTTTACATTGTGGTATAATAGACAGAAAGATGAAAAGACTTTCAATTTGTTTTTTCTTGTTGGCTTTTTATTCGCCTGCTGTGTTCGCAGCCGGTGATGTTACTGTTTCCAGGGCTTTACCGGCCAGCGTTTCTGCAGATGCAACAAAACAGAGCTCGCGTACAGCAAGTAATACTGTTCGTTCTGTTGACGCTTCGCGCAGCGTTTCTACAAGAACAGTTACGCCGTCAGAATCGGAAAGCAGTACGGTTGTGCGCAGTGGTGCGCGTGTTGTTGATTTAGGAAATAGCGTTGTTACATCAACAGCGCGTGGAACCGGTCAGACGATTAATACGGGTACCGTATCGCGCGCGGTAAATACAACGAAAGCCAATTCGTCGCGTGATAATTTAGAGGCCGCGGTTAACACTGTCGGACGCAATGCACGGGTTGACGCGGCAAGTATTAATAATAATCCAATCGTTCGCAGGGCGGGTGTGACTTTACGACCCACAACGGCAGAGGTTGGCGGTCGTGCAACGATTGGCGATACAGATATACAAACGGGATCAAACGTTGGCAACGGTGAACGGTCAGTACAAGCGCGTGCAACTGTTACGGGTACTGATACGGAAACAAACGCAGAAACTATTGCGCAGGCAAAGACGCGACTGGAACAAACATCCGATTTAAATCAGTCTTGTCAGCAACAGTATAACGATTGCATGGACCAGTTTTGTTCTGTGATAGACGCCAATCAAAAACGTTGTTCTTGTTCGGCGAATTTATCAAATTATACAAAGGTGGAAGATGCGGTTAAAGACGCAAATACGCAATTGAATGATGTCGCACAGCGCATAAGGTATGTAGGTTTATCTGCGGATGAAATTCGTGCCATTATGAACGAGACAGAGGCCGAGGCGGCTTTATCTGGTGCAACAGATACCACGGAAACGCGTAATATGTTGGAAGAAATAGAAAAGATGATACGCGACCCCAGCAGTAACACGTCTTATTCGGCGGATACCTATACAGGTTTGGATATGAGTTTGGACTTTACTGCCGATACCGCTGATATATTCAGTTTGGATTTCTTGAATACCGGTACTACCAGTTTCTCTAATTTGCGCGGAACCGATTTATATAACGCCGCAAAAAAACGTTGTAATACTGTTTTGACTCAGTGCAAAGAAGCCGGTGCAAATATAGAACAAATTACGGGTAATTATGATTTGGCAATTGATAAAGATTGTATTGCGTACGAACAGGGGTTGACCAAAATGAATGAGACCTTGGTATCCAATGTTCGCAGTGCAAATTTGATGTTGCAAAAAGCGCGTCTGGCTGTGTTGCAGAACAAGAATCAATATGATGCCAAGGGTTGCATAGGTGCCTTGGACGCTTGTATGACAGATGATATGGTCTGCGGGTCAGATTACAATAAGTGTTTGGACCCAACAAAACGTTATATTGATGAAAATGGTGAAGTCATATTGGGACAAGACATTACAGATATAACGGACTTTATGCAAAATTATAATAACGCGAATATTACATCTTCATTTTTAAGTAATGCTTATAACGTCAGCATGGATACAGCCACATGTTCTGGTGACGGCGGTAATAACGGGTCTTGCAATGTAAAATATCTGTTGCAGAAAATAGGAACAAAGCAGAAAGTCACAGACGAAGGTCTTTGTCGTGCGGTTTTGGATAAATGTCAGAACTATACATACGATTCAAACGGTAATTATAAACCTTATAATGACGTTGTGGTTAATTATATTCAGCGCGCGATGGTAAACATTCAAGCGGCGCAAAGACAGATTATATCTGACTATGCGTCAAATTGTATGCTTGACATTGCGACTTGTTACAATCAACAGGTTACGCAGGTTAATGCTTGGTCTACAAGCGCAAGCATAAACAGTATATATAACGTTATGCGTGGTGCTTGCCGTAACGTTGCGTTAACTTGTGCATATGCTGTATTTGCTAATGATACAAACAGTTGTCCGGATAATGACAATGAAACATGTATAGAGAGTATTTCGCAAATGTTTTATCAGTCACTGTTGTGTCCAGATAATTCTACTTATCAGACGACGGCAGGTGTTGCGGGTTCGGACGGTTATGTAAACGAACGTTGTAAGTGTAACACAGGTTATGAACAGTTCGGAACGCAGTGTTTGGCGTCTTGTCCGGCACATGCAACTCGTAACACTTATGGTACATGTGTTTGTGAGTCTGGATATACGATGAAAAACGGTGTTTGTGAATCAGATAACACAAGTTCTGGAACAGGTGCAGAAGGGGAAGGGGCTTAATAAAAAAACGCAAGTAATTGCGTTTTTTTATGCCATTAATTTTTCCATAAAAGCATTATGTGCATTTAGTTCGTCTTCGTGTGGTGTAAAAGTTCGTTTTGGAAAATTATTTCCTATCTTTGGGTGGTTTAAAAAGTCTTGGTGTTGTTTTGCGATAATGTCTGCAACATCTGGTGCGGGCGCGGTGTTTTCAAGTTCTTTATATACCTTGGCCAAGATTTCAGCGTCAATTAAGGCGCCATGGGCATCGGCACGTGCTGTAAGTGATATGCCATACCACTTTGCTAGTGCGTCCAATGAATAACTTTTAGGACCAAATACCCGATTTCTTGCGATTACAATAGAGTCCAATTGTTGCTCTTTTGGAATTTGTGGCAGTCCCAGTTGTGCCAATTCATGATTGATGAAAGGAAAGTCAAAGTCTGCCCCGTTGTGTGCAACGATTGGACTGTCGCCAATAAATTCTAAGAACTTTGGGGCAACCACCGCCATTTTGGGTTTGTCTTCTAAGAACGCATTTGAAATTTTATGCACCATATACGAATCGGGGGGGATGATTTTTCCGTCTGGGTTTATATATTCGTGGAATGTGTTATCTGTAATTTTATCGTCTATCATTTCAACGGCACCGATTTCTATACACCTATCGCCGCGCATGTATTCCAGGCCTGTTGTTTCTATGTCAAAGCATATAACGCGTTTCATATTCCCTTCCTGTAAAATATATTTTTGATAACCAGACTTTATGTATTATAATAGACGGATGAATTTAATGCTAGAAAATCTTAATGAGAAACAAAAAGAAGCGGTCACTACAACAGAAGGTCCCTTGTTAGTTTTGGCGGGTGCGGGAACAGGTAAAACAAGGGTTTTAACAACGCGTATTGCCTATATATTAAATCTTGGGTTGGCGCAACCTTGGCAGGTTTTGGCGCTGACTTTTACGAATAAAGCCGCCAACGAAATGAAAAAGCGCTTGTTTGATTTCGCCGTTGACGGTGGCGGTTGGTATGCGGGTGATATTTGGTGCGGTACGTTTCATTCTATGTGTTTGCGCATTTTACGTGCTAATTCTGACCTTGTGGGTTTGCGTCGCGATTTTTTAATTTACGGCGAAGAAGATCAAAAAGCGGTCTTGAAAAATGTTTTTGCTGCAATGGGTTTGGACTTTAACGCGTCAGATTGGGTGGAAAGAATTTCTGCAATAAAGGACAAGGGTTTGGCTGCCCCTTCGTATACATCTGAAATTGCCGGGCGTATTTTTGAGGCATATAACGCGGAACTGGCACGTATGGGTGCGCTTGATTTTGGTGATATAATATTAAAGGTCTTGGATTTATTTAATACGCATAGCGACGTTTTGGAAAAATATCAAAGACAATTTAAGTATATTATGGTTGATGAATTTCAAGACACGAACAAAGCGCAAATGCAATTATTAGAAACATTAACGCGCGGTAACGATAATCCTAATATATGTTGCGTTGGTGATGATGATCAGTCTATATATTCATGGCGTGGCGCGGAAATACAAAATATTCTTGGGTTTGAGGCTGCGTTTAAACAAGCAAAAATAATCCGACTGGAAACGAATTATCGCAGCACGCCTAATATATTGGGGGCGGCTAATTCTTTAATCCGTCATAATCAAGGCAGACTGGGCAAAGACTTGCACAGTATTACAGATATGAAGATAGGCGAGCCTGTGTATGTTTTGACTTTGCCGACAGATTGGGACGAGGCAAGAATTATTGCCGATACGATTATGCGCAAGGACGAAGCAGAACCGTTTTCTGATTATGCCGTATTAATCAGAACCGGCAGTTTGTCTCGCATGTTTGAAGAAGAGTTTACGTCGCGTGGAATTCCTTTTAAACTGGTAGGTGCCACAAAGTTTTATGATAGAATGGAAATACGAGACGTAATTGCGTACTTACGTCTGTTGGTCTATCCTTTTGATGATTTTGCATTTATGCGTATAATTGGAAAGCCAAGACGCGGATTCGGTGCGTCTGCTATTGCTAAATTGCGTTCAAGTGGTAAATACTTGATGGACGGGCTGAAAAACGCGCAGTTATCGGCGAAGCAGAAAAGCAGTGCGGACGAGTTTTTAAATGCGTTTGATTTTGACTGGCAATCTATGACACCTGTGGCTGCGACGCAATATATATTAGATAAGTCTGGGTATTTACAGATGTGGCGCGAATCAAAAGACGTTGATGCGCCAGATAGGCTGGATAATGTAAAAGAGTTAATAACGAATGTGATATCAAAATATACTTCTTTGCCAGAGTTTTTGGAACATGCCGCATTAATGACTGCGGACGATAACGATTCTGATGATATTAGTAAAGTAACAGATACTGTAAGTATAATGACGATACATGCTGCCAAAGGGCTAGAGTTCAATACAGTATTTTTGCCGGCATGGGAAGAGGGTATTTTCCCGAACGACAAATCAGTTAATGAAGGCAGCTTAGAAGAAGAACGACGATTAGCCTATGTCGCTATTACTCGTGCGCGTCGCCGGGCAATAATTACCAACGCAATGTCCAGAATGATGTTCGGTCAGCGGCAATATAATTCGCCCAGTCGCTTTATAACAGAAATGGATAATAAATATCTAGATTTTCAGGGTGGGGCACAAAGAACGCATTATAAAATGCCTACATCATATCAGTCGCGTCCTGTGCCACGTAAAACAGAATCAAAATCTGCTGTTGGCAAATTGGTGTTTCATACTGAAATGGGGCGCGGCGTTGTCATAGAAGAAAACGCAGACATTTTAACAGTTGCGTTCAGAAATAAAGGTATAAAGAAAGTTGCGCGTCAATTTGTAGAATTTACAGATTAGGTATGCGTTATTTTTTAGAATCTTTATATGCTTTTACCCAACTTTTTCCGTTGTTATATGTATTTTTTAACAGTTTTTTGATTTGTTCGCCGACGTCTTTACCAATGTCAGAATTTATACTGCCGCCTATATCTTTTGCAATTTTTTCTGCGTTAAATGCCAGGTATGTAACCAAACAACCGCTTAACAAAGTAACGACAAATCCCGCGTTTTCTAACGTTGGTACTTGTGCAGACAAGTCAGTGGAAACTGTTCCTGCCATCAGTGCCGCACATATTGCGATTACGATTGATAAAGATACAAAGTAAATCGCGGCATTAATAAATCTTTTAATTTGTGTTTCCAAAGATTCTGTTTTGAATAATCCTAAAAATCCGTTAAATATATCCCCGGCGATCCCTTTATAAGAAGTCTTTGCGATTGTTTCTGCAATAGCAGTAAAGGGCAGTAAAATTACCGCTAAGAACAAGTCGGCAATTACCCCCAAGGCCATTAACGCAAATTTCCATATATTAACTAAAAATATTACAATGAATACTATACCGACCAATACAGAAAATGCGCTGGTACCTATTCCGGCGATTATCCATTTCCAACCAGTTGCAATTGCTGTATAGAAGAATCCTGATAATCTTGTCGGGACGCACAAGATATCTGCGGTCATATTCGGATCTATTAACATGTTAGCGGAAGTGTGCGCATTTGCGTATTCGCGAATTGCGCCACAGGTATCAGGTAAATTTGTGCCAACAGCATTCGCAACAGCGTTTAATATTATATCGGATAAATAAGTACCAACACTTATTATGGGGCCTACAACCCACATAAATATTTTTGCGGCGCCTTGGTCCAGTATAAGAATCCATATTGTGATAACCAAGGATTTCTTTAATAAACTTTCCACCAGTTCTTTGACGTCAGACCCCTTGGATATCATATTGTATACTTCCAACATGACCCAAAAAGCATAAGCGATTATTATAAATATAATTACAAACCTAACCAAAGGAATATTAATTTTTTCCCCTAACCAAGACAATGCGTGCATAAAAGCCAGTCCGACCTTTGCTTCTATGGGTACATAGTCTTGAACCAGTTGATTTTTTTGAAATTCTGACTGAAAATCGGTTATGTCACTTTTTATACCAGTTGTAAATAATTCCACATTTTGTTCTGTCAGCCAAGAACCATAATCGCCAATTTCTGACATTGGTAAATTAGTTGCTTCGGCATATACGGGCGTCAAAAACAAACAAGCAAAAATGCAGATAGCGATTTTGGATAAAATAAATTTAAATAATTTCATTTTTTTTATTTTTCTCCGATTGCTTTTGCTACATAGTCAAAAATTTGTCGCGGTGCATGCCAAATTTTTTTGCCCAGTTCTTTTGTCCAACCGCCAAAATCAAACTGTTCTTTGCTGTCTTTTCCAAGTATACCATCAATCTTTGGTTTAACTATATAGAAATAGATAAAGAATATTCCGAACATCAGCATCAAGAAGTCCCAACCGTCAGACATAAAGTCAAACGCGCCGGGGTATTTACGTTCAACTTCTGCGCGTCTTGCTGTGAAACAGTTTTTGAATTTGTCCGCGTTAACAACGCCCTGTTCCAAAGACACCTCTTCGCAAGTTGAAAATACGTTTATGACAGACAATGTTTGTGCGTCTGGGTTTTGCACGCTTTGCCCCATCAATGGCGGTAAAATCGCGCTGTATCCATCGTTGGGTCCTGGGAAATATTCATCTGCTGCGAATGATACTATGGCATATATGATAAGAGTTTTTAAGGTAATGCCTATGACTTGAATAGCCGTTTTTACCAACATATCAATAGAGTTTTTAACGACCCCACTTGCCAAAGACCATGTTTGTTCAAATGCGGCGGCTGCAAGAATTAGCGGTAAAAATATGATAACGAACACCAGTTTGAATATGACAGAAAAAATCTGAAAGAATAAATCAAATCCAATGACTAAAAACAAAATTACCAGTCCCAGACCCGCCAGCCAAGTAAACGCGCCACCACCCATGCCCAACCAAGCATAGTTCATCAGCGCAAAACCGCCCGCTGCGCCGGCCATCATTACGCTGTTTATGTTACTTACTACGCACATAAAAGGTTGTAGTACGGGGTTTAATATTTCGTCGTTTTTATCTGTGTTTTCTAAGGCGGGGCATTGTGCTGCCTCTGATATTTCAGTTGCTGCCATTGACAGTTCTGCGCCAACGAACATAACAGGCGTAATGGTTATATTGGTGACTGTTTTAAGGGCCGCAGTTCCACCCATGCCCAAAGCCCCCATAAGTGCGCCAACAATCATTACTCGTGCGCCTTGGCGCCATACTTTGTCAAACCACGATTTGAATTCTAATTTTTTTTCTTTTTCATCCAAAGAAGATGTTTCTTTCGCGGCATTAAATAAATATTGTGCGGTATACAAAAACAAGAACAACCCAAATCCCAGTGCAAGCAATATCCATATGTTGTCTACCATAGTTGTCCAGAACATTTCCGTCGCGCGTCCGATGACACTGAACAATTCGGAAACATATTTGCACATAAAGCAACCGTTGGCGTTTGTAATATCACCGTCTGATGCACCAATTGCTGTTAAAAAGCCGTTTACGCTGGTATACGTCAAAGACGCACCACCAATAGAAGAAGATAAATACCATATACCTAACCCAAGCGCGATGGCACCCATTATAAAATATATAGCAAGAGATATCAGTTTTGCTTTCATTTTGTTTTATTATCTGTTTTGTCTTTTGTATCTTTGTTTTCTTTATTTTTTTCGCCCTTGTTCAATATTGTTTTCCCGACGGCAGTGGCATATCCTACGGCATTAGAAGTAACCTGCATTACTTTATTCGCCAATTTTTCGCTAAGTTCATTTTCTTGTGATACGCCGAAAGTACTTAATACCATAGAAGTCACCTGCGGAATTTGATCGTACAAGAAGTTAACAACGTATAGCAATATGATACTGCCGACTAATGTGATGCTAGCTAAATTATCGGACGATAAAGCATCCGCATATATATCGCCGCTTAGAATCATCGTCATAATCTCTTGGGTTGATTGACCAGGGGCAGATGTATTTATATCGCCACTTAGAACCATAGTCATAATTTCTTGGGTTGATTGATCTGGTGAAAAGAACTTTGCGATTATTACCATTATCACAATATAAGTAAGCACTGCGGCAGCCAACGTTATAATTGCATTGATAAGTTTTTTAAATTGATTTGTACCAATGTTTTTGCCCAGTGCCGAAATCCAAGAAGGTGCGTCTGCGCCCTTGAATGCAATTAATATTAATGATAGCGGAAAGAAAAACGCAAAAAAGGTCATTGCGACAATTATGTCAGCGAAGTAAAAACAGAACCGTAAAAATAACTTAAAGAATCCGTATGCCAGATATAACCCAATGAAAAATAATGTTATATGTTGGATAAGCGCACCGACGCCCAACAAGGCTTTATAAGAAAAAGCCTTGTCCATAACGGCGATACCCAGTTTGATATAAGATTGAAACTGTGTAATCGTAGTTTTCATCAGTAATATTATTTTATCGCGCAGCTCTGGACGATAAAATCCTTTGCCGGATATTTCTTGGGGCGTATAAGGTACTTTTTCATTTACGGTTTCTGGGTTTGTTTCCAGCATCGTTTGTGTATAAATCAGTGCAATATCAGTGACGGGTTCAAAAGTAATGGACGTTATAAATCTTGGAAATGTTACCCCCATGCCAAGCAAAGTCAGTGCCACCAAAGAATTTATAATCACGGGTTGTATGGATTTTTTATACCAAGGGTCTGATATGTTTCCTTTGATGTTTTTCCAAACTGCGTTCATGATAAAGAACGCTAATAACACACAAAATAATATGGCACAAAATATTGTCAGTTTATTATACACTGCCGCTGCGGAATAAGACACAACTTGGAACAAGCGGTCAAAGACCGGACATCCCCAGCATAAAACAGCATTATCTACCAAAGGGTTTAATACATCATTCATTTATTTTTTTGTCCATCCTAAAACTGTGCCTATTTGTTTACTGCGTTTTTTTATCAGTTGTGTAAATGATTGCGTGTCTTTCTTTACTGTGTTGTACAAGTTATCCATTCCTGAACCAACATATCCTTTCAGTTTGTCGCGTGTGATATTAAAGATTCGCAACATCAAATAAAATGTCATTATTGAAGATAACCATAATATAGAATGTTCGCCAAATCCCATCGCAGAATTTGCAACCTGTGGTACATTAGAAGAAGCCGAACCGCCGGCTGCAACAACGAATATAGACGAACTCCATTGGAATAAAGATTTAACAACGGCGATATTTATGCACAGAATAAAGGTGCAAGCAATCATCGTTATGACCAATTGTTGCAGTGCTTTTGTTATGCCGGCAAATGCTGGCCATATATCAAACCATTTGTCATTAGGTTTTGCAACATAAGCCAATACCTGAAACGGATACAGAATCAAGGCCATTCCAAAGTTAAAGATTGCCTGGATAATCAACAGCGCCATAAAAAGATTGCTTGAAACAAAAGCCATGATTAAAAATATCCCTGTTACAAGATTCAAAAAGTCTTCGCCGCCGTGTGGAATCAGGGTTATTAATCCGCGCAGTCCGCGTTCAAAAAACTCAAACCCGCGTTTTATAATTTGGTTGTTCGCATGTGAAATATCTGCGACGGGTTGAATCATAAATTCGCAACTAGATTGTGAAATCCATCCTTTTTCAATGATGCTGGATGGGCATTCTATTTTTTTTGCCTTGATACCCGCTTCGTTTAAAGTGCTTGTAATACTTTCTGTGTACAGTGCGCCAAATTGTAAAACTGGGTTAACCAGCCATTCTGTTAAATAAACCGGTTTAAGTTGTAATAAAACAGTTGCGGCAATAATGGCACGAAATGCCGGTTTTAATAAATTTGAGGCTATGGTCATACCGTCTGCTTTGCCTTCAATCATTTCGCCACCACCGGAAAAACCAAAAAACGAAACCCAAGTCTTAGGAAAGTACATTTTTATTAGGTATAAAGCCATAGATACAGCCAAAAATCCCCAAATTAGTATGTATATTATACCGTCACCTTTGCCCACAAAGAATTCGTAACCGCCTGTTGCAACCAGCATCAAAGAATCTAATACGGTCGGAATAAACGGTGCCAGATTTAGTTCATCTATTATATTGGCATGTGCAGATACCGGCACCGTACATAGTACAAGTGTAACCAAGGTTAAAGCAACCGGTTTCAGTATTGATAAAAATTTGTGTTTAAAACTTAACATTCTCTGCTTAATATATTTTTATCTTATCAATTATATCACATTTAATGCAAAATATGATATACTTAAAAACAATGAGTTGGTTAAAAAAATTTTGGATAGTTTTTGTATCGTTCTTGCCTTTTTCGGCGGGGGCATTTGTTCCGTTCGTGATAAAGGGCATTGCAGGTCTTGGAATCATAGCGGGTTTTTCAATATACAGAACGATGGCACCGGTTAATATGTCGGACGCATTGAACTTTTTTTCAAGTTGTTGGTCTTGTCAAATGTTTTCAGAAATTATGGCGACGATGTCCGACTTGTTACCGCGGGTTTATAGCGGTATTGGTTCGGCAACTATAACGTTTGCGATTGCGTTAACAGCGGTGTGGTTTGCTTGGAAATTAATTTCCGGCTTTTTAAAGGGTCGGTCCGAAGAACCATGGAATCTGACAAGTTTGTTTAGTGCGCAACTGATAAAGATGGCCTTTGTTTCTGCGTTGCTATTGATACCTTTGCCGCGTTTATTGACCGATGTTGTAATAGAACCCGTGTTTAATGTAGGTCTGTCTTTGAATAGGGCGATTGTCGGTAACGATGATTTTGCCCAATGCGTTGTTGCGACCGCGGTTGCTGACCCCGTGTCTGTTAGTGCAGATGCCGCAGAACGTGGGGCTTTTTCGCCTCGGTTGCGGCATAACTTAGCGTGCGAAGTTGCAAACGTTCATCAAATGACGGGCTTAGGAATGACGGTTGGGTGGACGATGCTAAACATGGCTTTTAACGAAGAATATGCGCATAAAATCTTATGGAATTTACCGATATTTCCTAATATTCCGATTTTCTTTGTGGGGTTGTTAATTTTCGTATTGTTTTTAGTTGCTTTGTTGCCCATACCGTTTTATTTCTTAGAGGTTTTCATAAAATTGTCTATGGATTTGATAATGATGCCATTAATGTTGTTGTCTTGGCTATTTAAAGACTGGGCTATTTTCCCTAAAAACAGTGGGCAGACAATCAAGGGCATGATAGATGACGTCATAAAAGGAACAGCAGGTATTGCCATTATAGGTGTGTTTGTAAGTTTTGCTGTCATGTTCTTGAATGCGGCTTTTGGTCAATGGAAAAGCGCAAATGTTTTACAAACGGCGTTGGCGCAAAACGATTCGACGATATTAATGGACGGTTTGATGATGAACAACGACAGTATAATTACTATCATACTGATGGGATTGTTTATCGCGATGTTTATGGTGATGATACCGGCGTTGGTACAAACGTTGTTTGCAAAAGTAAGTATACCTTCAAGTTTTTATGAAAATGCAAAAAAAGACATAAAAATTACGTGGGAAAACCTGAAAAAGTGGTATTCCGCACTGCAAAAATAAAAAATCAAGTATTTTATTTATAAAAGTGGTCTTTTTTGTACCTTCCGAATCTGATATAATTCATATCAATGAAACAGTTTCCGATTCTTTACTGGCCGCGTAAAACAAAAGCTGATGTTAACTATCAGTTGGCACGCAAGGTTATAAATGCCGCGACGGGCGTTATGCCTGATGTTTTAACTGGCGATATAGATTTATCGGCTATATTAGAAGAAAATCCTGGCGCAACGATATATTATCCTGTTTTTTGCGAATCAACTGGGTGGTGGGGCGAATTGTTGGGTACCAAGGCAACTGTTACGGATAAATTGATAATTTCTCCGGAATGTCAACTGATGGTCATAGAACTGTCTGATGTGGCATCAAATAACGATAAAAACGGTAAGAATCAACTGCTGGCGGCGGAAATATATCCGGCCAGTGGTTTTTTTAAGAAAATGAATTCTGGCATTGCAACAGTTGCTGATATGCTGGCGACAGATGCCGGAACTATACTGGCATTATTTTCTGGCAAGAATCGCAATCAGTTTATAAATGTCTTGGAAACCACGGGAAATTCGTACTTGGGGTGCATTGGCAGATATTAAAAATATATGAAAATGCTTGCTTTATAGAAAAATCCTTGTATAATTTCGTGGCTTAAAAGAATTAAAAAGGGTAATACGATGAAAAAAGGCATTCATCCAGAATATCATGAAATCAACGTCACAATGACAAACGGTAAAACCATAAAAATGTTTTCTTCTGTCAAAAAAGACTTGGTTTTGTCTACGGATAATTTGAATCATTCTGCATGGACTGGTCAACGTACAAACGCCGGTGACAAGGGGCAGCGTGCATCAAACTTTAAGAACAAGTTTGCAGGGTTTAAATTTTAATCTTGCGCTGTTCAACAGGGGCAAAATATGGATTTGTTGATAAAGGGTTCTTCGGAATTAAACAAAATGTTTATGGCGTTGCAGCGTACTGCGTCTGGGTTACGTCACGATTTCGGGGAAGTGGAAAATTTACAACAGTCATTACGTGGGGCGCGTGACTTTGTACAAAAGGCGTCTGCAAGAATAGAAGAAAGTATTTTGTCTGATTTGTTGTTGGTTCGTCCTTCGGCTGGTTTATTGACGCCGAACGTATCGCACGACGGTGACGGACGTGACGAATTTGTTTTGGCGTTATCTGGTGCCGCAAATTTTGTACGTGGTAATCCTCATTTTGCTATATCGTTGGCGTTAAGAAGTAACGACGAAACGAAAATAGCGTTGGTGTATTCGCCGATTGATGAAAGGTTGTATTATGCAGAATTTGGTCGTGGTGCATATGTTTTTTCTGCGTACCATTCTGCGAAGATAAGGGTTTCTAATTTATCTGAACCGTCAGAGTTGACAGTTGGTTATAACACAACCGATTGTCGCAAAACGGTTGGCGATGTTCGTCGGACAGGCTGTCCTGCTTTGGATTTGGCATGGGTTGCGTCTGGTAAATTGGATGCTTTCGTTTCGGACCCATTGGATTACGCAGAAATTGCTGCAGGTGATTTACTTGTTCGCGAGGCAGGCGGAAAAATCTTCTTTGATTCGGATTTAATTGCTACAAACGGCAAAGTTGAATTGTAATATAAGACCGCCAAGGCGGTTTTTTTCGGGGTTGGGTTTGTTTAAGTGTATGTTTTATAACTATAACTCGGTTGTCGGCGTGAAAGAAAAAATCTCTCCTCTGGATCGTTGCGATGCCGAGTTACCTTTTTATTTGAACACAAAACTTGCAAAGAGATAATAAATATCCTAAACTTTTACATTATGAAAATTAAAAAGATACTGCGTGTTTTATTAAATGTTTTGTTTTGGGGTTTTACCGTCTGCATAGCGGCGCTGGCAGCGTTGGTATTAATTTATGGTAACGATTTACCTGATTATAAAAATCTGGCGACTTATGCGCCACCTGTTGCGACGCGGTTGTATGCATCTGACGGCAGTTTGTTAATAGAATATGCCGAAGAAAGGCGCGTATTCATAGATTATGATGATTTGCCGGAACAATTAGTAAACGCCTTTATCGCGGCCGAAGATCAAAATTTCTGGACGCACCCGGGCGTAGACGTCCAAGGTATTGCACGTGCGTTGATTAATAATACCATGCGCGTTTTTGGTTTTAATGCCAACTTTTCTGGTGCGTCAACCATTACCCAGCAGGTGGCAAAAAATTTCTTTTTGACGTCTGAACGTACTTTGTCGCGCAAAATAAAAGAGGCGATATTGGCATTACGGTTAGAGCGCAGTTTTTCAAAGCAGCATATTATGACCTTGTATTTAAACCAGATATTTTTAGGGGCGCGTGCGTATGGTGTTGGTTCTGCTTCGTTGATGTATTTTAATAAACCCGTTTCTGAATTAACTTTATCAGAATGTGCATTTTTGGCTTCGTTACCCAAGGCACCAAACGACAGAGAACGCGCCATAGAGCGTCGCAATTATGTTCTGCGCCGAATGGTTGAAGAAGGTTTTATTACAAAAGCGCAGGCAGACACAGCGGCGGCAGAACCGTTAAATATAAACAGCGGTTTTACAGCTCAGATGGAAGATAAGTTTCAATATTTCGCCGAAGACGTTCGTCGTCAGTTACTAGAAACCTTAGGTCGCGAGACTTTGTATAACCAAGGTCTGTATATTAAAACGACGATAGTTCCAGAATTGCAGCGGGCTGCCAGTGACGCGTTAAATAAAGAATTGGATGCTTATAATGCCGGGCGTAAAGAAAAGTTGCAGGGCGCGATAATTGCTATGAATCCGCATACCGGTCGTGTTGTTGCAATGGCTGGCGGTCGTTCGTTTGCGGAAAGTTCTTTCAATCGCGCAACGCAAGCGATGCGCCAAATCGGAAGTACTATTAAACCATTCGTTTATTTGGCTGCATTAGAGCGTGGTATGTCGCCCGAGGCGCTGATTCTGGATGCACCGATTGTCGGTTGGCGTGAAGATAATTCATTATGGAAACCGGAAAACTATGATAAAAAATTTTTAGGGGAAATACCGTTAAGATTGGCCCTAGAGACTTCGCGTAACGTTCCGACTGTTCGTTTGGTTCAACAAATTGGTGTAGATAATGCCATAGAGGTTGCGCAACGATTTGGTGTTTATCCTGCGGATTTAAAAAATATTAACTTGTCGCTGGCGTTGGGGTCAGGAGAGACGACTTTATTGCGCTTGGTGCAGGGGTATTCAGCATTTGTAAATGGTGGCCATGTCATAGAACCGAAATTGGTTGATTACATAGAAGATAGATACGGTCGGTTAATTAACGGCCAAAAGACAGATTTAATAGATTGGCAAGAAGACATGGTGCCAGAAGAACAGGTTGTTGATTCCGAACCTTTGTCAGACCCGCAAAGTTTGTATCAAATAGTTTCTATACTGCAGGGGGCGGTGGAACGCGGAACTGGTAAGCAAGCAAGGGTTCCAGGGCATACTATTGCCGGTAAAACTGGAACAACGAACGATGTAAAAGATGTTTGGTTTGTAGGTTTTTCTAAAAATTTAATTGCGGGCGTTTATTTAGGCTATGATACGCCGAAACCGCTTGGGCCTGGTGCCGGCAGTCATATGGCTGCACGTGTTTTTGCTGATTTTATGAAAGTGGCATTGGCAAACGAAAAGAATCAGCCGTTTGCCGTACCAGATGGTATGACTTTTGTTCGCGTTAATCGTGGTAACGGGGTGTCTGCATCTGCCGATCCAAATGGTATGATTATTACAGAAGCGTTCAAACAAGGGCAAAAACCAAATCAGCCGTCTGCTGTTCGTGAAAAAGAAAGCGGACCGGCGGTTGGCGGTGTGTTTTAATTTTTATAAAATAAGGTGGAACATATGAAAAAGATGATATCTTTTGTTGTAATTGGACTTGCGTTATCAGCATGCGATGGTAATAAAAACACAATAGAACTTGTTTGTGGTGAAAACGACGTTTCTATCAATATGTCCGATAACGGTGATGCATTAAACACCGTTATAAACGGGTCAGAAATGGTGTTTAACATAGCGATATCTGCGTCAGGTGCGCGTTATATAAGTGAGACTGAAACTGGCGTAGTCACTTTATGGAATAAGGGTGAAGATTGGACGCTTTTCTTTGATGATAATACGCCAATTAATTGCAATATTAAATAATTTTGGTTTTGTATAATTTATGTGATAAAATGTCAGCATAAGAAGGAGATTTTTATGCTGACATCTTTTTTGTTAAATCATGGCGCAAGTTTTTTTGCAAGCGGTTGGACACAATTTGCGGCCGCATTTGGCCTGGCGTTTTTGATAATGGTATTATTTGGCCGCACATTTATTAATGCTATGCATAAAATACAGAAAAAAGGTCAGCCGATTAGTGAAAATGTTCCGCAGGCGCATCTTAAAAAAGCCGGTACCCCAACAATGGGCGGTTTGTTGATATGTGTTGCTATCATCATTCCCAGCGTTTTGTTTATGCCGATAGACAATCCAACCGGGTGGATTGCCTTGTTATCGTTAATAATGTTCGGTGCAATTGGTTTTGTTGATGATTATAAAAAGGTTGTTTCACAGTCGCACAAGGCGTCTAATGGTTTATCGCCAATGACGCGTTTGGGGTTAGAAGCGATATGTGTTGTTATCTTGGCGTATTTGATTAACAAGACGATACCACCATATATACCAGAATTGTCGTTGTCTTTACCTTTTGGGATAATATTGCCATTGGGGATTTTCTATTATGTGTTTGCGTATTTTGTAATTGCAGGCAGTGCGAACGCCACGAATATTACAGACGGGTTAGACGGTATGTTGGCAAAGTTATACATGCCTGTATTAATTGTGTTGGTTGTGGCGTTGTATGGGGCAACGCGTATTGGTTTTATGGATACAGTTATGTTTTTACCAACAGCCAGCGGTCTTTATGCGGTTCTGGGGGCTGCGTTTGGTGCTGTATTAGGTTTTCTGTGGTTTAACTCTAAACCCGCTTCTATATTTATGGGTGATGTTGGTTCTTTGGCTTTAGGCGGTTTTATGGGAACAGTCGCGATGCTTTTAAAGTCTGAAATCATAATGGCGATTGCAGCAGGAATGATGGTGTTGATTTTATTATCGTCATTTGTTCAAACTATGTATTTCAAGGCAAGCCGTAAAATAACGGGTACAGGTCGCAGGGTTTTTCTGCGCGCGCCATTGCATCACCATTTTGAAGAACTGGGTTGGACAGAAACAAAAATAGTTGAAAGGTTTTTCATATTATCAATATTGTTTTCTGGTTTGGCGTTGGTCTTGTTAAAATTTGCATAAAAAGCCCCCAATCATTCGGGGGTAAAAATAAAAACGTTTTCATCTGTATATTTTCTTAAAAAAGATGTTATAATAGTCACGAAATGTTTAAAAGAACCGAAGAAAGTAAACTTACCAGTTGGTATTTTGAAGTAGATAGATTTCTGCTGGGTGCATTATTGATACTTATTTTTACCGGTATGTTGTTTATGGTGTCCGCAGGTTCGGTTGCAGCGGAACGTATAGGGCAACCGTGGCATTTTTTTATCATAAAGGCCCTGCCGTTTTATGTGATTGGTTTGATAACGCTTTTTGTTACCAGTATGTTAAATAAAAAGTGGGTGTTGGTCATATCCGGGCTAAACGTTGCTGTTGGTTTGTTGTTGTTGCTTGTAACGTTGGTTGCGCCGCATGTTGTAAAAGGGTCTGCGCGCTTTGTTGCGTTGGGGCCGTTTAATGTTATGCCGTCTGATATAATGAAACCAGGTTTTATAATTATGACCGCGTGGTTCCTGTCTTTGATGAAAGAAAAATACGGGGCAGACATTTTCTTTAATAAAGATGCGTGGCGTTTCAGGTGGCTTAGTTGGTGGGCTTATCTTGGTGTATTTATTCCGGCTTTTTTGATAATTTTACAGCATCCTGATTTAGGTACGTCTATTTTATATTTTGCCGTGTTGTCTGGTATGGTTTTTATGGCTGGGTTGCCGTTGGTAATTGTTCCTGTTTTGATAGGTATTGTTGCATTGGTCGGTGCTTTTGCGTTTTTTACAATGCCGCACGTGCATAATCGTATTGTGTCTTGGTTTTCTGGTACTGGTGATACATATCAAGTTCGGCAATCAATTCAATCTATACAGCACGGTGGTTTGTTGGGCAGCGGCGATGACGCGTTTGTTAAGCAGTCTTTGCCCGACGCACATACAGACTTTATTTTTGCGGCGATTGCCGAAGACCTTGGTGCGATAATGGCATGCGTTTTATTGGGTTTGTTACTGTATGTTTTAAAACGTTTGACCACTGACGCAATGCAGGCGCGTGATCCGTTCGTGTTTTATGCTGCCGGCGGTGCGGCCGCGTTGTTTGGTACGCAAGTTTGTATAAATTTGATGTCTACGTTGCATATTTTTGCGCCAAAGGGTATGACTTTGCCATTCATTTCATATGGTGGCAGTTCTTTTGTGGCGTTTTGTTTGCTGTTTGGTATGGTCTTGGCCGTTGTACGTGAAGATAAGTGGAAATAAGGGGGCTGACTATGAAAATATGGGTTGCAACCGGCGGTACAGGTGGGCACGTGTTTCCGGCTTTAAGCGTTGTTACAGAATTGGTTGAACGTGGTCATAAAGTGACTGTTTCTTGCGATGGGCGCGTAAAAAAAATGGTGGCATATGGAATGCCAAAGTGCGCCAAGGTTGTTCGTATATGGGCGTCAGGCGTTGGCGCTAAAAGTCGCATTAAACAACTGGTGTCGTTGTTTAAAATAGGGGTTTCAGCAGTATATTTGATTTTAAGGTTTGCTTTTGTACGTCCGCAACGCGTTGTTGCTTTTGGTGGGTATGCATCGGTGCCCGCTGTTTTTGCTGCGCATGTTTGGAATATCCCGACTTTCCTGCACGAGCAAAACGCAGCAATCGGGCGTGCGAACAAATTTGCGTTGCGTTGGGTCAAAACGTTAATGACAAGTTTCCCGACAGTTGACGGTTTGCCAGAAGGAACGGTTGCAAAGGTTGTGTATACTGGTTTACCGGTACGTAAGGATTTTTTATCTTTTGCGGGGGCGCCTTTACCAGATAGCCCGAGCCTATTTGTAACAGGTGGTTCTTTGGGCGCGCAGGTTTTGGACGATATTGTCCCGGCGACGCTAATTGCCATGAAAAACAAGAAGATATTTGTTACGCATCAAACGCGTCCGGAAAACGTTTCTCGGCTGCAAAAGTTATATGCTGAAAGTAAAATTCGTGCAAATGTGTTGTCTTTTGTTCATGATATGGCAAGTACCATTGCTGGTTCTTCGTTGATTATTGGACGTGGCGGGGCTAGTACGGTTGTAGAACTGGAAACAGTCGGACGCGGGGCGATATTGGTGCCGCTGGGGATAAATCCGGACCAAGCTGCGAATGCGAACAGTTTTGCGAAATTAGGTGGTGGGTTCGCAGTGCCGCAGGACAAATTTACCGTGAAATGGTTGGCTGCTACGTTGACAGAGTTGTTTGATAACCCTGCCAGACTTGAAAAAATGGCACAGAAATCGTTGGTTGAAAATAACGCTGTCATTAACATTGTAAAAGAAATAATAAAATAAATATTATTATGTGCATTTTTCTGTTGCGTGCGATTCGCAATTTGTTCTATTATATAAATGGAAGGAAAGGAAAATGCGACAGATTTATGTTTCTGTTTTATCCCTATTTATAGTGTTACCAGCCTTGGCAGACGCGCGTTTGCCGGTGGTGAATGTTGCAGCAGGTGGGGTATCTGCACGTGCTGCGTTTGGACTGCCGGTTGAGAAAAAAGTTGTTAAAACCGTGCAAAATAATACAACAAAACAGAATACGGCAGATACAAGAAATGTTGTTGCACGTGACGCTACGAAAACGAAATCGGTAAAGAAATCTGACGGTGGTTCTGTTGATGCCGGTGAACAATTGTTTGCCAGTACGGACGTTTTGATTCCGCGCAGACCAAGTTCTGATTTATGGGCACGTAATGACACGCCACTGCGCTTGCCACAGCCAGATGAATTTTCTGTTATGAGGTCTGATTTTGCTTTGCCAGAAGAAAGTTTGGATGTTGCGTCTAATTCAACCAGTTACAGCAACACAAGTACTGAATTAAAATCAAGTGACGATATCGTTTCTGATTTAGATGCTCAGATTGCAAGGTTAAATGAATTACAGCGTCGTGCAGATAATAGTGTACTTGGGAATAAGTTCGCTGCTGCAAAAACAGCAAGAACGGATGATGCGTCTGCAGTGAAGAACAGTTCGGATGATGTAAACGTCGGTCGTATGGTTGTACCGATGGACCAAGATGTTGTTGTTCGTGCTGTACAAAAGGCAGAGTCACCTCGTATCACAAGTACGCGTAATGAAATGACCAAGATGACGCCAACGGAATTACGCAAGGCGTTTAGAAAAACGTTTTTATCGGAAAACAAACATCTTTCAACTTTTCAGATAGACGACAGATTTGATGTTGCCAGTGACATGACATCAAGCGTAGAGGGATTTACGTCTGAACGTGATTTATCCGAAACCGGTGGTATTCGTCCGCTTGAAATCAAAATAAAATTTCGCAACGAGGATTCCGCGCTATCGCGTGATAATTATAATTTGTTAACAGAGTATGCGAATATCGTATTAAGTAATCCAACGCGTGCGGTACAGGTTTCTATACCAGAAAGTTCCACGCGGAATATTGACGACAGAAAGTTAGCAGCACGTCGTCTGGCGATTGTAGAGCAGGTTTTGCGTGACACTGGTGTGTCTGAACAAAGAATATTGCCTGTTTTATCACAGCGCGATGAAGAGGGTTTCGTCCTGCGTATGATTTCTCTGGACCAGTACGAGACTATGACGCAACAGCAACGCGACATGTTCGGTGATACAATCAGCAAGAAATCTTATAAAAGTATGTCTTGGTAATCGTATAAATGCGCGCGGTATCAAATTTAATTTCAAGTCTTTCGCATTCTTGTATTGATTTTTTATTTCCGTCTGCCTGTCCAATTTGTGGCGAGCCTGTTTCAACGCATGGCGAATTATGTGCAGATTGTTGGACTTTGTTTAATTGGATTGGTAATCCAAAGTGCGTAAGGTGTGGTTATCCATTTCCAGCAAGTCTGGATTTGGGTGACAGACCGATTTGTCCTACGTGTGCGTCTGGTGGTTGTGTGCTGGATTTAATCAGGGCGGCGTGCGTGTATGATGATGTGTCGCGTTCGGCGGTTTTGCCGTTTAAACATACCGGTCGGATAAAGTATGCTAAATTTATGTCGCGTGCAATGATATGGGCAATGCGTGATACAGATATACAACCTGATATTGTTATGCCGGTGCCGTTGGCATGGCGCAGATTATGTCATCGTGGTTATAACCAAGCAACTTTGTTGGCGCGTCCGATTGCCAAGGCGATGAACGCTGTTATGGATGTAGATAGTGTTCACAGAAAGTACCGTCCTGACATGGGACACAAAAATGCTAAGCAACGCGCAGAAAATATACGTGGTGCATTCAAGGTTGTACACCCCAATAAAATTCGTGGCAAGAAAATTTTATTAGTAGACGATGTCATGACGACTGGTGCTACGTTTGCAGAGTTACATCGTGTCTTGACCAAAGCAGGTGCCAGTGCGGTTTACGGTGTTGTGTTTTGTAGGGTTATGCGCGCGATATAGTTAATCAAACTACATATGTGTATTGGCGTTGTATATTGATTTTATCATATGATTTTTTTGCGCTTCTAGTTCTTGGGCGATAATTTTCTTAGAGCACAATTTTATCAGTTTTTCAAGCCTTCGCGTTTCCAAAGGCAGTTTTTTGTCTGTTTCTTTTGTGCTTATCAGTGGTCTTGTTGCAGAAAATGTCGGTGTATTGACTGGTTCGTCAATGCTCTTGGAAGTATATAAAGCGTATTCAATATAAATGTTATTCACGCTTATAATACAGCAGCGTGCTACAAAATATAATGTGGTTGTTTCTGTGTCTGTTTTATATTCTACTGTGTATATAGTACAATCATGCGCATCGTAGACAGACACAAGGCTAGAGTTTATTACGTTGCATAAAAAATTAAATAGTTTTTGTTTCATTTGGGTAAATTATTACAAATATTTTTTATTTGTCAATAAAAGAAGAAAAAGGCGATACCGCGCTTGAATTTTGATTTTAATCTGCTAGGATTTACAAATATTATAGTACAAGCAGGAAGTAATAATGAAAACCGTATTTTTATCTGTACTTAGTTTGTTTTTATTAATGGATTCCGGTATTGCAGGTTCATTGGCTGGGCTGTATCAGACAATTGATGATGGGACGAATTTGCCTAAATCAATAGTTCTGTTGTACGATTATAAAGACGGCGGTGACGATTTATTGGCGGGTCGCATTGTCGGGCTGTATGACGGGTCTGGTAATTTGTCAGAGACGGTAAAGAATCCGACTAAACTGGCGACGAAGGTCAACGGCAGTCCAAAGTATGTTGGTTTAGATATCATCTGGGACATGAAGTGGGACAAAGACGATGGTCAGTATCAAGACGGTAAGATTATGGACCCTAAGAAAGGCAGCGTTTATTCAAGTGTGATATGGAAAGACCACAACGATAAATTACGAGTGCGTGGGAAAATAGGACCGTTCGGCAGAACGCAGACTTGGAACGTTCTAAGCGCTTCGGATTTGCCTGCTGAATTACAGAACATAGATACAAAAAATTGGAAACCAATAATCAGAGATTAAAAAATGAAAATAGAACTTGGAAAAAATTTAAACGCACGCGAAATAGAAACAAAAATACAAAACTTTTGGGACGAGAATTCTTTTTGGGATAACGATGTAAATTCTGAAAAGAAGGCTTTTTGTGTAATGATGCCACCACCGAATGTAACTGGGAACTTGCATATGGGGCATGCCTTAGATAATGTTTTGCCTGATATTATTTGTCGTTATAAACGTATGTGTGGTTATGATGTTTTGTGGCAGCCTGGGACGGACCACGCGTCAATTGCGACGCAGTTGTTGGTTGAACGTGATTTGTCCAAGAAGGGTATAAATCCGCGTTCTTTAACGACAGAAGAATTGCTAGATTATGCGTGGCAGTGGAAGGCCGATAAGGGCGGTCAGATAATAAATCAGTTGCATATATTGGGGGTAACGCCTGCGTGGAAACGTGAACGTTTTACAATGGACGAAGGTTTGTCGCGCGCTGTTACAAAACTTTTTGTAAAGATGTACAACGAAGGTTTGATTTATCGTGAAAAAAGTTTGGTTAACTGGTGCCCAAAGCAACAAACGTCTATTTCTGATTTAGAGGTTTTAACGCGCGAAGAAAAAGGAAAGTTTTATTACTTTAACTATCCTTTGAAAGATGGCGGCTTTATTGAAATTGCGACAACGCGTCCAGAGACGTTATTTGGTGACCAAGCAATTGCGATACATCCAGAAAACGAAAAATTAAAGCATTTGATTGGCAAGACCGCGATAATTCCTTTGACGGATATAGAAATACCTGTTATTGCTGATGAGCATGCGGACCCTGAAAAAGGAACCGGTGCGGTTAAAATTACACCGGCGCATGACTTTGATGACTGGCAGGTAGGATTACGTCATAACCTAAAGGCGATTTGCATTTTAACGCCAGATGCCAAGATGAACGATAATCCTGTTATCCCGGAAAAATATCGTGGTATGGATAGATTTACTGCACGTGAAGAAGTTATCAAGGATATAGAAGCAGCAGGTTTGTTGGTAAAGATTGAAGATAAAATAATACCAACACCATATTCTGAACGCGGTGGCGTTGTTGTTGAACCTTATTTAACAGAGCAATGGTTTGTTGACGCCAAAAAATTGGCCGAGAAGGCGATAAAAGTTGTTGAAGACGGCGAAATAAAATTTATGCCGGACCATCGTTATAACTTGTATATGTCATGGATGAAGGATATTCGTCAGTGGCCTATATCTCGTCAGTTGTGGTGGGGGCATCATATACCAGCGTGGTATGATGAACAAGGTAATATTTACGTTGCAGAAACAGAAGAAGAGGCGATAAAGCAGTCTGGTGGAAAGACGTTGACGCGTGATAAAGACGTTTTGGATACATGGTTTTCGTCTGCTTTGTGGCCGTTTTCTACGTTGGGTTGGCCGGACGCGACGCCCGAATTGAAAAAGTATTATCCGACGGATTTATTATATACGGGTACAGACCTTATATTCTTCTGGGTTGCTCGTATGATAATGATGGGCATGTATGTTATGGGTGATGTTCCATTTAGAACGGTTAATTTCCATGGGCTTGTTCGTGACTCCAAGGGGCAGAAAATGTCCAAGACCAAAGGCAACGGTACCGACCCGCTAGATGCTGTTGCAAAGTTCGGTGTTGATGCACTGCGTTATTGGATTGCGACTGCACCAATTGGTACGGACATTCGCTATAGCGATGACGAAGTTAAACGTGGTTCTAAATTACTAACTAAGTTATGGAATGCGTCAAAATATACTTTGATGAACTTGGAAGATTTTGAACCTGATACAGCGAAGCGGGTAAATGTTGCAGATAGGTTCATAGAAGACCGCTGGGTTTTATCTGAATTAAATAAAGCCATAGCGGAAGTTCGCAGAAATTTGGATAAATATGATAATTATAATTCACGTTCTGCGATTGATACATTTTTCTATGAAATATTCTGCGATCAGTATTTGGAATTTATCAAAGATAGATTTTGGTCGCCTGAAAAGTATAGCGCTGATTCTAAACTATCGGCACAGTGGACGTTGTATGAAGTATTACGTGCGGTAATTGGTTTATATGCGCCGTTTATACCTTTCTTGACAGAAGAACTGTGGCAGAAAATATATCAGCGGTATGAAGGTGGAAAGACTTTGCATTTAACTGCATATCCAGCGGTTGATTCTGCGCGTGATACAGATGTATCGGAAATGCAAATTGCGCTGGATTTATTAAAGAACGTTCGCGGGATGCGCACGGAACAAAAGATTGGTAACGGTGCAAAGTTAGAAACTTTAACGATACCGTCAGATGTACCTGCGGTTTTATATGGCGTAATAAAATCTGCGGCGCGTGCGAATGAAATTGTACAGGGGGATAAACTTGATTTTGTTGTTGCGCAACAGAACAAGGACTAATAAAAAGGGGCGAATGCATCATGTCAGGAAAATATGTTGAAAAGAGAATACTTCAGGCATATCAGTGTGACCGATATGGTAATGTTCGTCCTTTGATTCTTATGAATGAATTGCAGGGTGTTGCAGATACGCATGCCGAGGTTCTTGGTTGCGGTCGTACGTATTTGATAGAGCATAATATGGCGTGGGTTGTTACGCACTATCTGGTTGATATTGTTGAGATGCCACGTGAAGCGGAAGAGTTGTCTTTTATAACGTGGCCGTCAAACATGGATGGTGTTCGTGCCACCCGTGATTTTGAGGTGCGTGGCAGTGACGGTCGTTTAATGGTTCGTGCGACATCGCAATGGATATTGATTAATATGGATAATCGTCGTCCTGTTCGTTTGGATGACAGTTTGCCTAAGTGGAATATAATTCATGAACGCGCATGGGATAGAAAATTTGAAAAGTATCCAGATTTTGAGCCGACCAAGTTTCATACGATGAAGTGTCGCTTTGATGACATTGATGTTAATCAGCACATAAATAATGCTGTGTATGCTGTTTGGGCGACCGAAAGTGTCGGTTATGTTTATCGCAGTCAGCATACGTTAAAGCGCATAGAACTTAATTTCAAGAAAGAAATAAAACCCGATACACCAGAAATAAGTGTTGGTGTGGCAATTGACGGCTTGGTATCTACACATAAAATTATGACAGGTGATACAGAACATGCGTTTGTTCAGTGTACGTGGATTGATAACAATTAAAAAAGCGATTTTAAATCGCTTTTTTTGTTGCGGGGACGGGGAATTTTTTTCTAGAATCAAATCAAGGTTGTAAAAAATATCATATGGGGGGATTATCGCAGTATGATTAAAAAAATATTGCTGTTGTGCTGCTTTTTAATAACACCGATTGTGTCTGCAAACGCTGTAACTTGCAACGTTGGTGAATATGCCGACGGCGATTTTTGCTATG
>CASFOK010000015.1 GCA_949296475.1 uncultured Pseudomonadota bacterium | reverse complement strand
TCCACAGGGCAAGCCCTGCTTCACCCGTTCGACTTGCATGCCTAAGACCTGCCGCCAGCGTTCGTTCTGAGCCAGGATCAAACTCTCAAGTTCTAAAAAACCTGTAGTTAAGTCCTGTGCATATTAAACAAAGCTGACTTTAATCAGTTCGTCTTTACATATATATATTCGCAAGACAAGTTTTTAACGAGGTTCTACTTATTGTAAACCTACTACCTGTCTAGGATATGCACATTTGACTTAGTCAAAGTTTGGATATTCCAAATTCAACTGTCTGCATATCTCTTCTTGAACAGATTCTTGAATTATTCAAAAATCTTTTGATGAGCTGCTTTTATTCACAATGTTTGCGTAATTAATGGAACCCTATTCTTATGGTCCGTTCCGTTAACCGCAGAATTTCAGGGGTTGAGATTCTTTTTTGATTTGTTCCCAACTTGAAAGCCCGCATAGTATGTGCGCAATTTCAAAAAAAGTCAAGCATTTTTTCAAAAATAATTTTCAAATATTTATAAAAAAACAAAAAATCCCAGAAATCCGCCGTTTTTTATTTTGGAGTTTTTTTTACGTTTTATTTTATGTACAAAAAAAACGATTCGTAATATCACACTTTTTGCTTCGTAAAACAAAAAAGGACGCCGATTCGGCGCCCTGATTTTAACGATTCGTCTACGCGACATTAAAACCGATACATAAAACCAATCTTTACCATCGGATAGAACTTTAACTTATCTAATTCATCTTGGGCATCTGCCAGCGCATCATGCTTTGCCTGTTCAAATTCTTTTATGCCGCTTAAATCAACATTCTGCCAAGAACTGCCGTTCCATTTCTGCAAATTGTTCGTCGGTAAATCCAGCCCCAGTTGCGCTGTCTTATTAGTAAATACAACGCCGGCATCAAGATAAATCTTAAAGCCCGCAAATAAGCCCAAGTCAAATCCCGTACCCAAATACGGTCCGCGATAATTCCAGTCCGCTTTTGCGGTGCCATGAATTTCATTACCAACGTATTTATAGTTTATACCTTCTAATTCAAACGCGAATTCCGCATCTGGTAAATCGTTTATCGTACCCGCCAGGTTGGCGCGCAAATCTAATTCACCAAAATAATATCCACCGGTTAAACGAAGCCCACCAAGAAACCACGTCTTCCCAAACGGGTAAAAATCAAGCATCGCCGCAAAATGTTGCGCTTTGATAGAGCCGTCTTTTATTCTAAGACCGTCGCCCATTTCAATACCTTCATCACCCATAATAGAATCTATGCCTGAATTAATGGCAGATTTCAAAGGTGCGGTCGTGGCAAAATCCAAACGAACGCCGAAACGTTTCCACCAGAACGAATCGAAATTTTTATTTGCATAACCTACGAAACCGTTCAAACCGCTTGTCGCCGACACCCCAACGCCCAGTTGTAAACCATGAGGAAATTTTATATCAGGATTAACTTCGGTCTTATTTTCCGTTTTAACATCTGCCGTATTATCTGACGCAACAGTTGCAACACTGTTGTTATCGCTTGCAATATTTTCTTCTGCCAACGACGCTTCCTGTGCAAACCCTGGCACAGCCAGTAAAGCAGACAACATAAAAATAGATATTTTTTTCATCTTATTCTCCGTTTAACCTTCTTCTGAATATTATCATAGCAAATTGTTAAAAAACTTCTCAACAAAAAAACTATTTAAAATTGTGTTCAAAATGTGTGTTTTTTGTGATATTATTCAAAGTATGAAAAACAGAATTTTAATTTTTTCATCGCTGTTGTGTTTATGTGGTGCGAACAACGTTTTGGCATCTGAGTGCACTGGCAGCGATTGTTATCCGACTGTAAAGACAGAAACGACAGAGACAGCCAAACCTGTGGCGTCAGATAATTGTGCCACTGTTGAGTGTATTTATGCGCAACAAATCCCAATGCGTCAGGTCAAGATGCTGTCTATTAAGCCGGTTCCGACAGACACACGTGCGCCGCTGTGGGACGGCACAAACGGTCAGTATAAGCAACGTGGTTTTGACAAGACTGTTGATTGGCGCGACGGCGTACCAATCTGGGACGATTCAATATCTAGTTATAAGCAAAAAGATTTTTCCGACTGGTTCTTGGAACCGATGCCTGAAATATATGTGCGCGAATCGGGTGAAATAGACGTCATTGACTTGTATAACCAAAACATGGCGGACGCCGCAGCGACACGTGCACGGGTAGAGGAATTATTAACGCCGCAAAAGCCAGCTGACAATTTATGGACTGACGATTTTCCTGCGCCGCGTCCTGAATATGTCGCCCAGGATTTAAGCGAGGTTATAACAACAACCTTTTATAGTTACGACGGTTGCCCATTTGAAACGGAAACAGAGTGCGAAATATGGCGCAGAAAGCCAATCGTCCGTGAAACTGTTTCACCGCGCAGTCCAAAAATTCGCACGGAAAAAATCGCAGAATTTATAAGTGCGGCACAGTGCAATCCAGACATAACAGCGAACGCGGCCGTTTCGGCACCGCTGTTGGAAAGATACAAGTTACTTATGGGTTCTGCAAACGCCTGTTGCACAGACGGCATGGCGTATTCTTTAAAGCAAGCCGGCGCAACAGATGGATTGGTATATAAATTCTTGTCAGATGACGCGAACTTTTACGGTCTGGGGGCACGTTGTTTAATGATGACAGACAAAGACCTTGACGCCAAATATCCAAACACTGCAACAGCGCGCGTTGTTGCAGACGTCAGAAACGGATGTCTGTGTCGTGGTCGTCAATGGTTTGAAGCGATGCTGGCCCCGTTCAAAGACGTATACAAGGCGATGCCTGAATTCAAGGATTATCAGTTTAATTACACGTATACAGACGGCTTGCAGCGCGAAATAACAGTATCTGTAAATAACGATGTACAGAACGTATTAAATCAGTTGGCACTGTGTCCATAAAAATATACAAAAAAATCCCCGCACGTGCAGGGATTTTTTTATAACGATAAAAACACCATAAAAATAAAAAAGCCATTACGTAAAATGGCTGTTTTATTTACCATCTCATTTGATTATATCCATAAGAAGTATTCTGTCTTTGCAAGTTTTCTAAATTACGTGTAACCACAACACGCATATAATCAATACAAAGATTTAATTTTTGACGATTTGAGCCTGCTTCGGTACATTCATCATATGCAGTCTTAAATGCATCACTAACAGAAGAGTGTGTATTATCTTTTGTTGTTAGCTCTTTTGGTGTTAAATTATCATATAAACGCATAGTTTCCAAATCTATTTGAATCTGCTGTTTTGCGGCACCAATGTCAGAATTGTTAATTGCTGATAAAGTTCTATCCAGATTACGTGATAAACAATTCATAACATCAGAAGTATAACCTGTGCGGCAATTTTCTGCACCAGCAACGCCTTTTGTGCTGATTCCGCCACTACCCCCAGAAGAAGAACCGGACGATGCGCCTGACGCCTCTAACTTTGTTGTTAAGACGGCTTTTTGTAGTTGTGTTTTTAAGCGCTTTACAGTTGCTTCCAAGAAATCGTACTGCTGTTCTAATTGCTGTGTAATTACAGTTGTTTTTAGTGCGATGACATCTCGCATTACCTGCTTATTTGCTTCATCTGTTGGATTGGTTGTCTCGCCTCTGTTATACACATGTGTGCTGCATAATGCAATTTCTGGATTAATCCTGTTATTTTTTTCTATACCACAACCGTTATTTGATGCCGCCCCAGCAACATCGGACAAGCCAAAACAACAAACAAGCCCAAACAGCAAGGGATACAGAGAAAAACTTTTAATAAAATCTTTTTTATTGTTTTTCATTTACTTTTTTTTCTTACAAGTTAGTGTACCAGTATCAAATTCATAATCTGTATCGGTACATACACAAGCTTTATCTTTCCAATACCACCATACATCCGACATCATATTTGCTGTACTAGATGTTGTACATAAACACTCTTCCATATTGAAATTTGTACTATCAGCTGTGTATTTGTTACGACACTGCAGTATAATATTATTAACAGCAAAATTATCTGTATTTACAATTGGTGTTATTTTGGATTGATTAATATACGTATTCAAGGCATTATCTGATACACAAACAACATCGGGCAACTGTTTTAATGAAACTATTTTCTGTAAATCTGCATAACCTTCTGCCCCGACAGCACAAAACTTGATACCATCAGGATTCGGTTTAGCACCACTAGCAAATGTGTTTCCGTAAGAAGCAGGCGCATCTTGCTCAATAATTCTTTGCAGGGTTTCTATATCAATAGACGCCTGCTTTTTGCGATTACTGAACAAGGATGAATTATCCAACGACTCGGACGCACAACCAACACGAACTGTTGCTTTGTTGTCTGCCGGTTCAACTTCTGGATACAACCAAGTCTTTTGAACATCTTCATTATTAGTCAGCATTTGTATTAACTGACACCCACCATCTGACATCGGTACAACCTGACCAACAGTACATTTTGCGCCACCCAATAACCCATCACCAGGAATGGATACACCCTGAATACAGTTTGATGTTGTATAATGCATAACCTGACCAGGACCACATACGTACTTTCCCCAAACGTTACAGGTACCGTTCAGCATCATATAAATATCCGTAATATCAACACCAACAGATTGTGCCAGTATCAAGCCTTCATACAACTCGTCCAAAACGTTATTATACGGCTCAAAAAAGTTCATGGCCTTTTCTTTAAATGTTTTTACACGTTTTGGCCCGGTACAATTATTCCCCGAAGAATCACAACCCGCATAATTATACACATCGTTCAACGTTGCGCGCAGTTCCTTCAAAGAAACCTCTGCATTTTCTATTTGCGATAATATCTGACCAGCAATTTGTTCGCGCGCCAAAACATCCGCCGATACGCCCGATGCGGCCGCAATCTGTTGCGCGGCTGTTAAACCCGCACTAACAGAATCGCCGTCCGATGCGGTTGCAGCCGTTGTATTTGAAACACTTGGCGCCTGAACAGACGATGCAGATTGCTGTTGCGCTGATAAAGCCTCTTGTAACATTGCAGCCGTTTCGGCGTTTTGTTGCGCCATTTGTTCTTGCATTGCCTGCATTTGTTCCTGCATTGCTTGTATTTGCTGTGCGCTTTGTTGCGCGGCAGCCTGTGCAGCGGCCTGCATTTCTGCCTGCATAGCGTTATTTTGCGCGGCGGTGGCCTGTTGATTAGACTTTGCCAAGGTATTAGCAACCACCTGCGCGGCAAGCGTATCTATCAAAGTGTTTCCGTATTGCTTACAAACCTGATTATCCTCTACACAGCCGGCGACAATCGGACGCGCGATGTCCAGCGTCGTACAACCGCCTGTTGCGCACTTTGGTTGCACGCAACGCAAAATCAAGGCGTTGCAATTACCAAAATCTGCGACAGGTGCACTGTTGTCAACGACGTTCCCGCTATCACCCATGGAACGAACGTTCGTCAAAGAATTCCATGCGTTATTGTTATTAGAACCAAATGCAGGATTATACGCGGTCAAATTACTGCCCGCGGTTGTGGCAACCGGTGCAGAATATGCATTGACAGATATCAATGCCAATGCAACGCATAAAAATCTTGATATATTGTTTATCATCTCTCTTGGGTTTAATTTTAACATAAAAAATGTCATGTGAAAAGACAAAAATCACGTATAAAAATAAAAAATAAGAAAATAAAAAAACGCCCGTTTGGGCGTTTTTATTATTCAATAGATACACTTATTCTATTGCCATAGTCACCTGCGTACTCAGCCCCTATGTAGCAATGGATTTTACTGCCGACATTATTCATCCATTCGGTATAGGCGGCCTTTTTATCAGCATCCAGACTGGTTTGTTGTATATCATTCGTTAATCTGTTGATGATGATACCGCCCGCAGTTGCTGTAGCGGCCGCACCCACCAAATTAACCACAGAACGTGTCCGTTTTGCCTTACTTTCATCTTCACTGTCACCCTTTTTATCTAAAGCAAACTCAACAGCGGTTTTCAAACTTGTAAATGTAGCGTTTGCTGCTGACTTGTTCTGGGCAACTGTTGCTGTATTATTCGTCACAGCCGGCGTGCTAACATTTGAAGACATATTCGCAGCAACTTGTACAATGTTACCTAAGTTAGAAAACTGTTTTTCTGCTTCATCACTACTATCATAAAACTTATTATTTTCTGTCATACAACCATTATTATTTTGTAGCATCAAACAAGTATCCCAAGCCAACAAATCTGTGGCGGCCGCCATGAACGCCTTTGACACAGAGTCTGTATTAACACTATAAAACTTGGCTATATCTATCATTTTTTGACCTGAGGAGACAAAAGTATTATATTCTGAACTACCTTTAAATAAATTATACGCCGTCTGGTAGTCTGAATATGAGTACACGGGCTTTGTGCTTTGAACAACTGGCGCCGCTTGTGATATTCCAAGGGTGTTGTTTAACGCATTACGTGCTGCGGTTATATTCGCTGCATCTACCTCCGCCTGATTTGCCAAACTAATCATAGTTTCACCATACATTTGCGCTGTTGTAGGATTGCTGTCCGCGACATATGCATTCAATGCCTTGGTGTATTTATCCAGTATATCACTGTCGTCATCTTTCTTGTTATTTGTTCCCAACAAACCACCCAAGAAATCACCGTCTTGCAATGAATCTGTTAAATAACCGCCACCAATACCAGAACCCAACGTACCTAATACCGTCAACCATGTACGTGTACGTTTTTGAGCCTCTGCCTTGTCCGCAACAGATTCCTCTGCAATCTTGTTCGCAATGGCTTCCAGTTCGTTTGTACCAATCCAACTGCCGCAGGTAAACGTATCACCCGTTGCAAAATATGCAGTTGTGAATTTACCAGTTTTTAACAAGTTTTGTATATTCGTATCCTCTGACTGCAATGTCACACGAACACGACAGAACGAACCATACAAATCGTTACTGGCGGTAAAGTCATTTTCTGCCAATCCCATTGTACTATAATCCGATGGGATTTTGTTATTTCTTAACTTTACCCACATATATGCACTGCCCGTATCTTTATTACCAATGACTCCGCCTTCGTTCATAGACATACACATATTTTGTTGATATGTTAATTTTGCGTTATATTGTGCCTGTGCCTCCATTTCCAGGTCCGAAATTAAGTCACGGAACACTTGTCTTTCTGCCAGGTTTTGCGCGTATGTTGTCTGTGACACCATCTTTGGATAGATGTACATACCACTGGGGTCATCACAACGACCCGCACTGCCGTCACCGTCTTGCGCCGTCGTGCAAAGCAGGTTGCCGTCCGCGTCAATATCTTGCACTTCGGTCGTAATTCCATAATTACCGGCATCTAACCAACCAGTACGCGTATCTGTAATGCCCGCACCCCAAGAATTAGCAGTATATGAAGAATCTGCCTTGTTACGTGCAATTTCCGCCTTGATATGTTCTTCACATGCACTGTTATTCTTGACCGAATTCAAGCACAAGCCCAAGACAATCGTATGATCCAAAACGCCACCAACCTTGTTCATACTTTTATCAAACTTGTTATTACCTGTATTCGTTAACGTTGACACCACATCTGTACGGTTACGATAACAATTCTGATAATCCGTGCCACACATTGATTTTACACAACTGGTTGCGACCGCTTCGCATTGCTTTTTCATCTGATCTAATGCCGCCTGATTATATGACGTCGCCAACCGAGAATTCAAAGTCGCCACCGCACCAACCGGATCAGGATTAGTCACATCTACATCATCGGGCGCTGTAAATAATTTATCAAACAAACTGTTGTCTTCAAATATCAACGCACCCGTTGTGTTATCAAATGTCGCCGTTGCATATTGACATGCGGTATCATTATTAATGACCGCTTCACACCCAACCTTTATGCCTTCCATCGTAGACGGATTTGTAACGCCTTTTATTTTATTTGCGCTGTTAAATGCAGATGCATAGCATGCCGCGCCGCTGCCTTCGCCACATGTACGCATTGCGCAAGATACGATTGTTTCTGAACAACGTTCTTTGACCTTTTTATCAAACTGGGTAATCAAGTCATCAATCTTGGAACGCATCGCGTCGTTCATACGTGACGAATAAGCCTCGGAATAAATGTCGTTTTTATTATCTTCGTCGTTTAATTGCGAATTCGTTGGCATTACACCGTTACCCAAGAATGTCGCATAACAATATTTATTCGCACCGATTGTATCCAAACACGCGTTCTTCAAGAAACCTGATACCTCGCTACGATTAATCGTTGTTTGAATGAAATCTGTTACGCCCGTTGTTACCGTTGTGCCGTCAGTATTGCTGGCGTTATCAGCATATTTAATGATTTCTTGGGTGCTGCCTTCTTTACATTTATAAGGATTAGACGCACAAGCGTTCAAGAAACATTGGTCAACAACCTTGTAACAAGTAGATACAGCGTTTACCGCAGCCAACGCCGCCCCTTCGGAAATCATAATACCAACGCGACTGTTACTGGTCGGGTTCGCCGTTTTGTTCGTAGAACCAAATAATTCCGTAACGCCTTCGTCCTGACAACGCGCCAATGTAGATTCACAGAACAACTTTTGCTTTTTGAATTCCGTATTACTTGTACATAATTCAAAGTCTGTTCCGCAAACATCTTCTTTCTTTAAGCAATTCGTATATCTTTTAACGCAGTCGCTGGTATCGTAACGATTGCTGATAGAAGCAGCCTCAATCAACTGACCTAAAACACTGCCTGGGGTCGGATAAATGTATTCACCGTTTGCGTCTTTGTTTGCAAATGCCGCCTGATTACTGGTACCAAACAACGAACTGACCCCCGTGTTTTCACACTGCATCAACGTACTGGTACATAATGGACGCTTAGAGAAAAATAACGTGTTATTAGTACATTCTTCAAAATTCGCACCGCAAACGTCACCGCCTTTTAAGCAACTGGTGTAAGCCTCTATACAATCGGCATTTGCCAATAAAGTTGTGTTCGTCGTCGTGGTCGTAGTACCAGTAATATATGTCGCCATCGTCGGTATACGCGATGTTGCGGTACCTACCACACTAGGACGCGCCGTCAAAGCAAAAGATGCCGGAACAACGCCAAAAACAGCCATAAAACCAATTGTTTTTTTCAAAAGATTCATTAGACTCACTCCATACTTATTGTCTAATTATAACACAAAAACATCTTTTGATAAAGAAAAAATATAGGAAAACAAAATGTTATTTTTGGGGCAAATTTATCGGTGAACACTAACCGATTTCATCCAATATGCACTTTAATTCTTGCATATCATCGGGCATGCGCGCCTTAAAATGCATCTGTTGCCCTGTTACAGGGTGTAAAAAATCTAAAACCTCGGCATGTAACATTTGCCCAGAATGATTTTTAAAAAAATCTAACAAATCGCTGTCCTTTACACTGCCCAGGCGATTACCGCCGCGACCGTATACAGGATCACACAATACTGGAAAGCCGTGAACTGATAAATGAACGCGAATCTGATGCGTACGCCCGGTCAATAAATTGCATCTAAATAAAGAAATCCCCGCACGCGACCACGTTTCTGATACAACGACCTGGGTATGCGCGGGCTTTCCCCCAGTCTTGACCATCGTCATCTTTTGACGATTCCTAGAAGAACGCGCTATATTTCCCGTAATATCCGCACTTTCCCAATTAGGCACCCCCCATACAAACGCCATATACTTACGCGTTAAATCGTGTGTTGAAAAAATGTTTACCAAGCCGCGAAACGCCCTGTCAGATTTCGCAAAAACCATTACACCGCTGGTATCTTTGTCCAAACGATGCACAACGCCCGGACGCGTTGCCCCCCCAAGAGCCGACAAGTGCGTGTGCGCCAAGATATTTTGTACCAACGTTCCGCTTTTATTCCCGGCAGACGGATACATAACAACACCACGCGGCTTATTAATCACGATAATATCCGCGTCTTCGTATAAAATATCCAGCGCAAAATCCGACGATATATTATCTGCCGCAACGTCTGTCTGACGAACAGGAACGGTAACCGACACCACATCACCACGTCTTAACTTTTGTGAAAACTTTACCGGCTTATCGTTTAACAAAACACCAAAGCCCTGAATCTCGCTGCGCGAAAATTCCGGCATTTGACAGACCAAGAACTTATCTATACGTAAACCTATGTCTGTATCAGAAACTTCAAAAATACGCGATTCATTCATCAGAAAACTACTTATATTCGTCCCAATCTGGTCCCTTGGTGCACTTTGATAAACTTATCGTTAATTCGCGTCCATCAGACTCAACCGGGCAAGTTAATATCCCCGTGCTTTGCGCCTGGTCAGCGTCACGCGTTGCATTACGCCACGTAAAATTAATTTCTTTTGGCGGGTACAAGCACGCTATTCTTAGTTCACCGTCGTGCTTATTATTCGGACCTAACCAAATACGAACACCTTCGCCCAATCCATAGCAAGGAAAACCGTCAAGGTAATATAAAACCAACCCTTTGCCAATCATGCTTGCCAACGGAACGAACTTGCCATGATATTCGTGGTAAATTAAACCGGTTAACCCCTGCCAATCCGTGCTGGTAGAAAAAATACTGATGCGCGGGGTGACAGGCTGCTCTTCTGATTCTTCGGCACGTACAGCAAAAGGTAAAACTAATAAGCACGCAAGTAACCCATAACATAACCGCTTCATTTTCAATCTCCTACTTTTTCTAAATCAACGGATATTTTTTTGACGTCTTGTGTAGGTACAGATAAAACGTGTAAAAACTTTGTCTCTGCCCCGGCATCTAACAGCGTGGCAGAAGGTAAAAATTTCTGCCTGTCAATAATCTTGTCGTCTTCCCCATAAGAAATAATAATCAAACCAGGAACACCGTATATTTGTTCTGACCGATTCTTTACATTACCGGCAACAATAAAATGCGGAACGCCGTTGTCGTCTGTAATCGTATCAATAGATTGTATTTCTGCGACCAAAGGCTTTTCGCGTATTACCTTTATCTGATGTTGACTGATTGCAACAACAGCAAACACCACCGCAGACAGTAACGCACATAACGCTGCAATGAACAACAATATAGAATTACGACGAACAGGTGGCTGCACGACCCATGTGTTACCGCAGACGGCGCACTTTACGGGCGTTTTTGGAACAGCGTCCAGCGTATATTCTGTTTTACAAAAATCACAAACTGTTTTCATATGACGATTCATAACACATTTTACTCCAAATTCAACAATCTATATTTTGCTGTAACTTTATTTTGTATTTCTTGTATCGCATTCATATAATCAGACGCCGTAGCGTTCATATTCGCAGATACAGCACCAAAAATTTTACCGGCTTCTGTGTTACCGCCGTTTTCAACGTACACCGCATCAATCGCCATCCTGTTAAGGTTTTCAAAAGAAATGTCTTGAAAATTCGCAACGCCAGTACCGACGTCCCAATAATAATTCGGGTTAACCGAGTCTTCTATTCTATTATAAACGACTAATCGCGGCGTAATTGAACCCGTAAACCCAACTGTAACATACATGGCATCAATCCACCCAGACGTCATATCAATACTTCTGTTAACTTTTAACACAGAAACCTCGTTTTCTGCGGTTATAGACAATCCAGACAACGTCATATTTGTCACCCATAAGTCACCAACAGTAAAACTTGTAAATTTTGCGGTATCCGCCAGGTTGAAATTACCGGAAACTTCCATAGTTCTGGAATCTGCAGACAAAATACCAGACACGGTTGCGTTTATCGCCTCAAAACTTTGATCCAAGGTGGTTAAATTTTGAAAAATCGCTTCCTTGGCAACGGTCGCCCCCATAACTAAATTTTCATCAAACTGAGCAGATGTGACATTTAAAAACGCAACGTTATCTATATTATGACCGCCCAAATTTAACCCGGATAACATTGTTGCATCTGACGCGTTATCAGACGGAACGCGCCATAAGTACAACGCGCTATCACGATTGACGGATGTTGTGCCGACAATACCGTCTTGTATATTTACGCCTAAATCAACCGTATCAGCCCGCCAAGCACCAAAAGTACCATACGCACGATTCCCCTCTATGATTCCCATAGAATCGCCACCCATCGCAACGATTTCACGGGTTCGTAGCGGTGAAATATCTTCGGACGAAAAAACAACCACACCTTGTAACGTAGACTGATTGTTTGCATCGTTAGACTTTAAAACCCTTAATTGATAATCTTTGCCATATTCAGCGACCAAATCCTCTGAAATACCGTAATCAACCAAATCCGCAAAATTTACGCGCGTTATATTTTTTCCGACCGTTTTTAATAACTCTTCACGGTTATCAACGATATACCTTTCAAGCGCACTTTGCACGTTTTCCATCTGACGTGTTACGGCGATGTTTTCAGCCCTCACTATCGCATCTTTTTGATATTTGAAAATAAATGGCATAACTATGGCGGCCAACGCCACACTCATCAGCAGTTCAACCAGCATACTGCCACGCTGTTGTTTTTTACTAGCGAACAAACGTACGTTATACATCATTTAACTTCCTTTGGCATTGCGCTTTGCCACCCGTCAGACATTATGACACCAAATCCGCTTATGTTTGGTACAGCAGGTATTGTCGCCCTTGTAAAATTTAAAATCGCAAATCTGGGTGGCGTATAAGACGGCCAAGACCAACTGCCTATTTTCAATGGCGGCGTAGTTGACACCAATAATTCGCCAGATATCGTCAAACCAAAATTTTCATAAAAAGTAATTTCTTCGGCAGATATATACGATGTATTCAAAGAATGCGCAGAAACACCGATAAAACTGCCAATGGTACGCGACGTATCGGACTTTAAGGTCAAATTATTTGAAATATTAACTGAATCCAGAATCGTTGCCCTGTCTGTAATGACCCGACCGTTTGTTGTGTATTTATCACCGTTTAATTTATCTGCATAAATATTTCTAAAACCAGAAACATCACCGGATACGCGTATATTTTTAAACGCCGCCGAATCTCCGCTTAATGTAGCCCCAGATGAAAAATAAATTGTATCAGATAATAAACTGCCCGTTTCTATGAAAGAAGTTGCCACATTTCTTACATCGGCAGACTTTGCAAATATTTCACCCACATTGTATATGTTTTTACCGCCCATATTTAAATCTCGTAACATCATATTTAATTTTTCTTCACCTGTTGCGGTACGATGTAAATACTTTGATTTATCTTCGCCGTTCACATCACGAGATATACGATATATAAGATTACCTGTCTTAAAGTCAGGCGCCGATACCGCCCAAGAATCACCATATGCAATACCATCTTGACTGACAACGGCCGCGTCCATGCCTATGTGCTTTGCAATTTTTGACGTTTTTAATTGACTTTCATCCAGTTCAAATGCTAAATACACATCTGTTATTGTTGCACCGTTTACAACGTATTTATCTATAAACCCGTAATCAGGCAAGGTTGAAATATTATCCAATTCATCGTCTGACAATTTAATTTGTGCCACATCGGGCCATTTTCCTTGATTTAACCTTACGTAATTTAATACGGGCCCACGCAAATCAATGATTTCTTTTGCCTTGGCAATGTCACGCAATGTACTGTTAGTATCAGAAATTTGACTGTATAAAAACGGCGTTGCCATGGCAACAATTGCCATAGCCAATATAACTTCTAGCATGCTGGCCCCACTGCAAGAATCATCAAAAAATTTCTTTTTATATACAGCCACTGTTTCCCTCTAACAAACATTGTTTTGCATCAATTCTTTTTTCTAGTCTTTGCCAAAAAACATACTGACAAATTATATACTGCGACAAAGATTTTTGATTATATTGCCCCCCCAATTTCGTAACAATAGAACGACAATCAACTGTTTTTGAACTGTCACTTGTCGGCTTGTCTAATATTTTAAACACACTGTTATCAACAGAATCAACCAGTGCATCCGGCAGCAGAGACGTTCCGGCAGGTCTTATATCCAACACGACACTGCCACTTTCACCTTCGTTCAATGCACTGGACGTCTGATCACGCAAGGTTATATTTGATGCCAGTATCGTACCCGTTTCTATACCGCTGCGTACGCTGTATGAAAAATCATCCGTATAAAGATAAACGTCTTGCCCCCTAGACGCGTTCAAGAAAGAGTTTAATTCCAACCTTTCAACGCTAAAATTTATATTATCTGTGATAACGTCACCGCCGACATACCAAGACGTCGGTCCATAAAATCCCGTACGACCAGCGGACATCGCAAACTCATACACGGCCGCAGAATTCGCCGTAAAATTCCCGGCATCTCCAAAATTAGAAATAGTTTTTGCGTTAACCGTTTCCGCATACAACGAACCGCGCGTTAACGATAAAGCAGCCCCACCAGAAGGACTTTGAAATATCGCTTTTTCTGCCGCCATAAATTCTATAGAATTTCTAACCTTGCGACCGTTTTCTATACCGAATATCGTCAAAGTATTAAACTGCCCCGTTTCAATTTCACCGCGACGTGCGAATACGCTGCCGGCATTATTTAAACTGAATCCCCCCATATCTAAATCTGTTAAAAAAGCACCGTTATCTAAATTAGTTTCGTTTCTTTTTACAACGTCTGAATAAAACTCGTCCAGGGCCAACCCTACAATTATCTCGTTATTACCATTCGTCGTTGCATAAAAACCGATACGACGCGCTAATTCCGCCAATTGCAACCCAGACAAATTTCCACCGGACAAACGTAAAAAAGCATTAACTTCCGTGCCCGACTTGCTTATAACCAACGCAATATCTTGACCGAAAGCGGTACGCGCCACAAACCCCAGCGGCAAACCATAAGGTTCTAACAAATCTGCAAACGCGTTACCAGAAACAACCGTTGTTTCATATGGCAAATTGTTTGCTTGTTCACGAATAAAAATTCTGGCGGCAGTTTGTGCAACTTCTACCTTTCGCGTGGAAGAATACATTTGCGCGTCAATGTCGCGACCGGCTAACTGCTGTGCAAAAAATGGAAGAAATGCGAAAATCAAGGCCAGTGCCAATAACGCTTGTAATAAAAAATTTCCTTTTTGGCCTTGCAAAATATATCTCCTACCTTGTTGGTAAGAATAGCAATTGAAAAAAAATATTGCAATCAGTTTTAAGATGTTTTATTATTTAAATCATGGATAAACGATAACGATAAAAATCGTTATAAAAATAAATTTCCTATTAAAAGAAAGAACATGCAAAGTAAAAAAAATCAATCGTCTGTTGGGCTGATGATTCAGCGTTGCCACAAGTGGCGTCAAAAAAGAAAACAATACATGGACCAAGCGCGTCAAACGACCGATGAAATTGAACGCGAACGTTTAATGCAAACGGCAGAACATTATGGCCGCATTGTTAACGAAGAACAGGGCAAAATAGATTCTACGCGCGACCCAAAAGATAAATCCGTTGCGACAGAAGAATCTATGGACAACGTTGACTCTAATGAAAACATTGACGTAACAGAAGACGAAGAAAACTCTTTTCCTGATTTTATTACAGACTTGAAATAAAAACGGTTTTATTCGCACTTTAATTGTTGAAATTTACTGGCGTTTTGCTATGCTTTTCACAAAGGAAGTTTAAGCATGAGCAGTAATTACACAGTTTTAGCGCGAAAATACCGCAGTCAAGATTTTCAATCTCTTATCGGGCAAGATGTTTTAGTAAAAACACTAACCACGGCAATTAACACGGGGCGCATTGCGCACGCTTATATTTTTACGGGCATCCGCGGAACAGGAAAGACCAGTACCGCCAGAATATTGGCCAAGGCGTTAAACTGTTTATCGTCTGACGGCCCAACTGCAACGCCATGCGGCAAATGCGAAAATTGTCGTGCAATTGCAGCTGGACAACATATTGACGTTCTTGAAATAGACGCTGCTTCGCATACTGGCGTTGATAATATGCGCGACATTTTAGACGCGGCACAATACAGACCTACGAACGGCAGATACAAGGTATACATTATTGACGAAGTACATATGCTTTCAACAAGTGCATTTAATGCACTGCTTAAAACCTTGGAAGAACCACCAGCACATGTAATATTCATCTTGGCAACAACAGAAATTCGCAAAGTTCCCGTTACAATTTTGTCGCGTTGCCAAAGATTTGATTTGGTTCGCGTCCCTGTTGATACATTAAAAAAACACTTTGCGTGGATTGCGCAACAAGAAAACATTGAATTGTCTGATGCTGCAAATGAATTGTTGGCACGCGCAGCAGACGGTTCCGTACGTGACGGTCTTTCTTTATTAGACCAAGCAATCGCACAAACGGGCGGCAAGGTGGATGAACAATCTGTGTTGGATATGTTAAAGCGCGCAGACCGTGGCGTTGTCGTTGACTTTATGAACATATTGCTGTCTGGCGACACAGCAAAAGCGTTGAATAAAGTTGATGAAATTTATAACAACGGTGCAGATTTATCAATGCTGTTAAACGACATGATGGAATGGACTCATTGGGCAACGCGCATGCATCCTGCTTTACACGCCGGAGAAACAGTTAATTCACCTTATACTGCGGATCAACGCGAACAAATTCGCGCCATAAACAACCGCATCTCGTTAAACACATTATCACGTATTTGGCAGGTCATGGTTGCGTCTGTACAAGAAATGCAATCTGCCGGCAACCAAAAGCAATGTTTTGATATGCTGGTAATAAGATTAATGCATATTGCAGATATGCCTTCGGTTACAGAAATTTTAAAACAACAACAAAATAATCAAAACACACAACCAAAACCGGAAAAACAACCGCAACAACAAGAAAAACAACAAGAACATATAACGTCCGCAACGGAACTTGCAAATGCTTTACAAAAATCTAAAGAAATCTTGTTGTATTCTTACTACAGCAGCAATATAGAAATAGTTGATTTTTCAGACGGTAAAATAAAATATTTTGACAGGGGAACCGACGCAGAATTTGCCCACAAATTATCTGTATGGTTATCTGAAAAAACCGGACACTCTTGGGCGCTGGAACGCGCAACTGAATCGCAACATACGCAAACAGTCACAGAAAAAAAGCAAGAAGAACTGGAATCAGACCCATTGGTCGCCAGCGCAATGAGTCTTTTTTCAGACGCAGAAATTGTCGGTGTATCTAAATAAAATAAGGAAAACATATGAAACAAGAATCAGGCCGTTCTTTAATAGAGATACTTGGTGTATTGGCCATTGCCGGTATAATGAGTGCCGGTGCAATTGGCGTATATAACGTAATCAGAAATAACCAAATGCGCAAAATTGCTTCTATGGAAATGGAGCAAATTGTAAAAAACACAAAACTTTTAATGGAAATGCGCGGCGATTATACGGGCTTGTCTGTTGATTATCTGATATCTGCCGGTGCACTAAAATCCAATCGTGCGCCTATTGGTGGTTCAGACTGGTCTGTTAAACCGACAGATGACGGCAAAGGTTTTACTATCAACCTTACTCAATTAAGTAAAAGCGAATGCCAGTATTTTATAGCGTCAACACCTACATGGGCAACTAAACTATTGGTAAATGGGTTTGACAAAGATATTAATACCGATTGCTTTTCAACAAATACAAATGAAATTTCTTTTGTAATAGAATAATGACAATAAAAAAATGCTTTTTACTGTTAGCATCAGCGGGTTTTATAACCAGTTGCGCCCAATACCACAGTCCAGATAGAACAACTTGGTCAACATATTTAATGGGCGCAAGTTTTACAGACATGACAGAAATGTCACGCGTTGCAAAAAGACCTGTTTATCTGGGCAGCGGGGGCAAACTTGTAACCGGTGAAAATGCGCCGGCAAAATTAGAATATGGCGATAAAATTACAAACGATAATTCCATTAGTATTAATTACATGTCCAACTTAGAATACGAATTGTACGACTCGTTACGCAAACCAGGCATATCTGTACAAAGGGCCGGTACCGACGTAGTAATAATTCTTGTTCGTGATGCGATAATGGAACTAAATGTAGCCGACATTTCTGAAACAGGCGCCGATACATTAAATACCATTGCAAAGATTTTACGTAAATATAATGCTACCTTCATAGAAATTGCCGGATATACAGACGCAATGAAAAATACACAAGGTGCGAACGCCCTGTCACTGGATATGGCGCAGCGTGTCGGGGTGTATTTTTCTCAGCACGGAATAAATACAACCAGAATGTTCATTGTCGGGCGTGGCTCTACGCGACCAATAGCCGCCCAAGACGACATAGGACGACTAACAAACCGCCGCGTTGAAATTCGCTTGGCACCCGCTAGATAAGTGGGGATAACTTTCTCTTTTCATTTAAAAAAATTACTGCTATACTTTTTGCATAACATATAAAAAAGGGGAAAAATATGGTTCAAAAAACAGATAATACAGCAATAAAAAAATATACAAAAACAGGCATAATCGTGGCCATAGTTGTCGCTGTTGCAGCGTTAGGTGCATGGGGTATCAGTGCTTTACGTAACGGTGGCGGCGCGTCTGTTGACGAAGCACTGGAAGTCGTAACCGCAGATGCTGAAAGCGCGGCAAATTTACGTATCGCGGTAATCCGTATGGACGCGATTCAAAACGAAGCAAATGCATTGCAAGACTTGCGCAAACAAAAAGAATCTTATGAGAATAAATTACGGAAAGAATTAGAAAGCAAACAAAAAGAACTAGAAAAAGAAAAAGCAGAAATTGAAAAATCACAAGACGTATTGTCTCGTGATGCGTTACAACGTCGCGTTGTTGACTATCAAAACCGCGTAACAGAACTGCAGCGCGACTTAACAGAACGCGCACAAAGCATAGAAATGTCTTTCCAGAAAGCGTTAAACGAAGTACAAGAAAAGCACCTGGACCCAATTATCACGGGTGTAATTGAAAAAAAGAACTTGTCTTTGGTAATTGACGGTCGTTTCGCGCGTACCGGCAAAGATGCAGAAAAATTGGATATAACAAACGAAGTTATTTCTGCATTGAATAAAAAAGTATCTAACGTAAAAATGGAAACTCCAAAAGGTTTCTAAGATAAAATTAAAAAACCGCCGCTTTGGCGGTTTTTTTTAATATTCTACTTTTAATTTTAAAAATATCGGCTATAATCGCGACATGTTAAACAAAATAAAATCTTTATTGGCACCGGCCGCCACTAAAACAACAGCCGGACAGTTGGCCGAGAAATTCGGTCTTGAATTACAAGGTGACCCCGACACACAGGTTTGTGGCGTTGCCCCAATTGCAGACGCAAAACCTGGACAGTTGGCATTTTATTCTACTGAACAGAATAGCAGCGCATTTAAAATCTTGCCCATAGAGGTACTTAGAAACACGCGCGCCAGCGTCATACTTGTGCAACCAGAGCAAATAGAAAACGCCCCAAAAGGCGCGACTTTATTAATAACAAATACTCCGCGTGGGAATATTGTAAAAATCTTGGGCGAAATATATCGCGAAAAGCCACGTTATGGTATTAGTAAACGTGCAACTGTTGAACGTGGCGTGTTCTTTAGAAAAAAGAAAAGCGTATATGTTGGGCAGTACGCAACGATTGAACGCGGCGCCGTCATTGAAGAAGATGTAAAAATTTACCCGGGCGCTTTTATCGGACGAAATGTAACCATCGGGAAAGGTACAATCGTACAAACTGGTGCACATATTGAAAATGCAACGATTGGTTCAGAATGTGTCATCAACGCCGGTGCGGTCATAGGTAAAGATGGCTTTGGATACACGCGTCAAAACGGACATAATATTTTTATACCGCACGTTGGTCGCGTGGTTATCGGCAACAGGGTTTCGGTTGGTGCAAATACTTGCATTGATCGCGGTGCAATGACAGATACAACCATTGGCGACGGCACAAAAATTGATAACTTGTGCCAAATCGCACATGGCGTAGTAATAGGATGTGAATGCTTCTTGGCATCCGGCGTTGGTTTGGCGGGTGGCGTTGTTGTCGGCGACCGCGCACTGTTAGCAGGTCAGGTTGGAATTGCAAATGGTGTCAAGATTGGTGATGATGCAGAAATTGGCGCCCACAGCGGCGTGTTCAGAAACGTTCCGGCTGGTCAGAAACATATGGGATACCCAGCAGGCCCAGGAACAGAATTTATGCGCCACTATGCATGGATAAAAAAGCAACTAAAAGGGTAGGAGACAAAAAATGATAGACGCAAAAGGCATTGAAAACGTTATTCCACATCGTGGTGCAATGCGCTTAGTAGATGAAATTCGTGAGTATAACGAAACCAGTGGCGTCGGCATAAAATATGTTCGCGACGATGAATTCTGGTGCAGCGGTCACTTTCCAGGCAAACCGATTATGCCGGGTGTGCTACAAATAGAGGCATTGGCACAAACTGCTTGCTTCATCGCTTTATCTAATATGGGAATTACGGGCGGCAAAACACTTGGTTATTTTACCACGATGGAAAAAATCAAATTTTCACATATGGTAATGCCGGGTGACGTTTTGGAACTACACGTTGAATTAGTAATGTCAAAAATGAGACTTTATAAATTTCACGGTATCGCAATGGTCGGTGGTAAAAAGGTAGCCGAGGCAACATTTACCGCAATTATTGATCCTAACAAAGAATAAAAAAACGCCCGTTTGGGCGTTTTTTTTACCAAGTTGGCGCATGATCGCCTTCTTTTACAATAGGCTGTTCGTCTTCCCAAACAGATAATCCTGTCTTTATATCAGTCAATGTCAATTGCAGATAATATTCTACGCGGGTATCTACGTTTGAAAACCACCCCGACTGCAACTTTATATTTCTTTGTATCATTTTACCAGACAACGATAAATTAGGCGCAACCAAAGTTCCCTGCCCTACAATCGTAGACGCGTCATATTCGGGGTTACCACGAGTATCACGTACCTGATGCGTTGTTTCGTCTTCACTTACATTTTTTTCATACTCAACAGCAACGAATCCGTCCGCCTTGGCAGATGATACAGATGCGCCGTACGGTCCAACCTTTGCAGAATCTACCCTGGCAGATACAGGCACATACCCAGTATCCGTAGTCTTCTTATTTTGAAACGCCGTTGTAACCTGTGCGGTTCCAGAAATTACCAATGTAGTACGAATTTTCTTAGTCAAAATATCTGTATCAAATCGTTGCATGGTATCGTTTTCTATGTTTCCAATGGCAATAACAGGGTCTTTGATTTTTGTAAAAGCACCGCTGTTTATCATTGATTTCGTCATAGTTTCTGCGGTATCAGTCCAATCACGATATTCTAGTTCCATAACATTTTGCATGCTGGCCACTTCGCGTTCATTGTCCAAGTCAACGACGCGCGTTCCACCGCAAGCACACAAAGTCACACAAAGTGCAACAGGTAAAATTTTTTTCATATATCCCCCTTTTTATTTTATTTTTATAACCTTGGTATCATAAGCGCTATTACCAAATCTGACATATACCAAAACATTACCATCTGGCACTGGTATCTCTGCAATCAGATTACCATTTGAACGCAACTCAATCAAGCCACTTTTGTTTTTTTGCGTTCTTAATAAATAAATGTTTTTAGGTAAAGTCGCCCATGTACGAACCTCTGCATTAGTTGTAGCAACTGAAAACAAAGTAGACGACAAACCCATCAAGGACGCATATTGACTGTTTGAATTATACATTGCCGACTGTAATACAGCGCGCGAAGTCGCAGACGCCCACGCCCGCAGAGCCTCATTTATCCTATATTGTCCGTATTCCGTCATAAATAAAGCATCTACATTTGCCAGTTCTTGGGCACCGTCAACAGACACAACACTATCAAAGAACACAGGTTCAGATATAGCAATCGGCACAATACTTATGCCATTGCCCGTAACCATTGGTATGTTTATTCTTTCTTCTTGTAATTTTGGCGCAAAACTATCTTCTATAAACACCCAGACAACATTTGATGGTATTTTGCCTTGTTCGGCGCTTTGCAAATCTTGCTTAACGAAACTGTTACCAGGGACCATACCATCAGCGCGTTTCAAATACGTTGTCGCGTCTGAAAAATCGCCCATATTCAAAAAGTAAATGCCTGCAAGATAAGTTAACGCGGGATTCATAATATCCCTAAACGCCAACCAATTAGAATTACTATTTTGAATCTGTGTAACTAAATCTGGATTTTCTGCATAACTTTGCTGACTTTCCTCTATCAAATCTGCATATTCGCGTGACATATTCTGCTGACGCGCATAAGATTGATTTATGATAACGCGCGCATCGTCAAATCTTGATTGCGCCAACGCCGCCCATAACTGATAATACGACACAAACAACGAGTCCATCATATAGGGGCGATATTCGTTCGCCATATTACCCGCAATTAACGCAGTCGCTTCGCGCCCCAGACTGCCACCAGTTAAGTCTATATTTCTATGGTTAAATTCTTCATATCCGGCGTCACTTGCCGCAAAATCGTTTGAATGAAACAGCGCGTCACTGGTAATTAATAATTCCAAATTATCCATATCAGAAAAATCAGAATCACCGGAAAATTCTTGGGCGGCGCCAACAAAATCATTTGCAAAAAATCCCTGACGAACGTTATCTAAACGTTGTTGCATATTTTGGGCACAGCCAATTAATATGAATATGTGCAATAAAAAATAAAATATTTTGCGCATACACACAGTATAAACACCCTTTAACCAAAGGTCAACATTGCTTACTTGATTGGTTGCAGGATTTTTGTCTCTTTCGTTTGCGGGATATAAATGCGCGGCGTTCCCGTATACCCCAGTGCAGCATGATGTGAAGGTATTAAAAACTCTGGTAACGGACTACATTCACCCATGGCCATATAACCAGCAAGTCTGGTGTCGTTAAACGCCATTTGTTTATCAGCCTCTATGGGTCTATGGTACCAACCTTGGAATATTACCAACTGCTTTTTATCATCTAACTTCATAATATCCATCGGCGTATACAGCAATTCTTCGCTGGTTTCTTCTTTTTCTTTTCCATCAGCCCCCTTGACGGTTTTTAATTTCATTTTATACCCCATCATTTCAGAAAAACGTTTTGCTGTATCGGGGTCGTTTTGACGCAATACAATCTTTGCCGCTGTTGTAGATATAATCGTTGCAGCAGCGTCATTACCATATTTTTCCGCAATCTGATGCAAATCCTGTCCGATAATCAAATAAGAAACTTTTTGACCACGTCCAAGGTCTGGACCTTGGATAACTGCCTGCAATTTTTGCATCTTGGGCATTTCGTCTAAAACAAACAACACAGGATAAGGTCCTAATCTTTGACCGTTGCGATATTGCTCTGGTGCATTCGCCAACAAGAAATTCGTCATTAATTCAATAAATATACCGGTAATCGGATTTAACGCCTGTGCGTCAACCATATTTATTGATAAATAAACAGTAACAGGTTTTATCTTGCCGTCACGCGGATCACGCAACCCGCGCAAATCTTCAAAATGAAAATCCGAATGACTTGTTCTGTTACGAACAGCGGCATTACGGAATATACCCAACCCCGCCATTATGGTGGACAATATAGAACCACGTTCTTTATCAGGCGTGTTCGCCAGTTGCGTTAATTCTAAGACAGCACGATGTGCATACGAATATAAACGTGCTTCGTCTACCGCGGCCTGGAACAAGTCTTTCATCGGGTCTGCCATCATAACCATCTGGTCACCTTGACGACGACGTTCTTCCATTTCTTGCGCAATACTAATCTGACTGGCATTTAACCAATCTAGTATCATTGACAAAGATGCCTCTTTCCCGACCCATGCAGGCGGTATCTTATCCCAAGTCCCTATATGCACATAATTCATCGCATTTAGTTCGCCCTTTTGCAACAAAGCCTGCGCGGCAAATGCGTTCGGGTCATTCATCATAGATAAATAGTAATCAGATAATACAGCCGCATCTTCCCCATCAAAAGTACCAGATGTTAGACGAGAATAAAAATAATCGTCCGCACGCGCACGTTCAACCTTTGAAACAATAAATTGAATCAACCCAGACAATCCTGCGCGCCCAGATATCGTCCAGTGCGGATCTGCAGAAGACGATGCAACATCTGGTACCAATACATTACAAATTGAATCAATATATAAATCGCGTTGCTCGGTCTCAAAAGGAACATGTTCAGGCGACAACGGATTCCATGACGGATAATATATGCCACGTTCTGGATCGTCCTGCCCCGCCCAGTTCATTATAAAAACTGGACCAACAGTTGAACGATATGCAGAAGTAATCTGTTTCAATTCCGGCTTTGGGTCGTTTATAATCATTGAAACGCCATTACACTCAAAAATAGTAGGCACAACAACACCTTGGGTTTTACCGGTCCCCGGGGGCGCAACACACAGCGCAGACAAGCATTCGTTCATCATCAATGGCTTTTTCTTGAAATAACCCAAAACCATCATAAATCCATTTAATAATCCCATTTTTTCAATATCTTCCTTGGTTGCCTTGTTAGAAGACTTTTCTGAAAACTTATCGTTGCCGTATGGATTAAATTCTTTTACCAAATTACTATCCGCCATTAAATAATACGCAATTATCGGTATAAGCGGTGTTATGCACGCAATGTCAGTACGCATAACGGAGCGATTAACCCACGCAGGAACCTCTGCCAATACTGACAAACCGCCACTATATAACATATTTTGCAAATATAACCATGTCCACTTAGCACTGGCCACGGAAAAACCGTATCGCCATAAATGCTCTATTATAAAAGACAAACCAAAAGCCAGCGCACATGCAAGCCATATACCGACAGCCCAACGCAAAGACCAAAAAACCTGCGCCATCGGTTTGCGCTGATGCTCGTTATAAGCACTGGACTTGAATATATTCAGGCCCTTGGAATCTCCTCCTGCTGATAAAATCTTGAACTTTTCAACCATTGTGTTATATTATATCAGAAAAATAATTAATTATAAATCAGGAAATGCAAAATTAGTGAAAAATATCCCACGCATATTCATTGATCAAGATTTATACACTGGACTACATATCCAGGCAGACAAAAACATAACCCATTATTTAAGACACGTAATGCGCAGGAACGATTGCTTGTGCTTTAATAATGGAACGGAATATTCTGCCACACTTTCCGAAGATGGGAAAACCATTATTATCGGCGAAGCAACAGAACACAAAGACCCATCTAATGATATAACGCTGTATTTTGCACCGATAAAAAAATTGGACGATATGCTGAATATGGCAACCCAAATGGGCGTTGGCTATCTGCAACCCGTCATAACAGACAGGACCGTGACCAAGAATATAAATTGGGAACGTATGCGTAAAATCATAATAGAAGCATCGGAACAATCAACCAGGAACAGCATTCCGAAATTGCTAGAAATAAAAAAATTTTCTGATATAGATTTAACTGATATGGTCTTTGCGGACGAGCGGGCGGCATACGGGAAGACATCAGATAAAACCGCGCGCGGCGCAAAAAAGATACTTATCGGACCCGAAGGCGGATTTTCCGACGCCGAGTTTACCGCACTGGATAACGCCGGCGCGCAAAGTTTAAACTTAGGGGAAACGATTCTTCGGGCAGAAGTAGCAGCACCAGTCGCAATAAGCCGGGTAACAGAATGAAAATACGTATTGCTAAATTTATTGCAGACGCAGGAATATCGTCACGACGTGGCGCCGAAGAACTAATTGCTGACGGGGCCGTTGCTGTTAACAATAAAATCATTGATACACCTGTATTTTTCATAAATGACGATGAAGACGAAGTAAAAATAAACGGAAAAATACTTAGTAAACGACAAGAAACAAAGTTATACGCATTTCATAAACCCTTGAACGTCATGACGACCGCCCACGATACAGCCGGCAGGCGAACAATATACGATTGCTTGCCAAAAGAATATAAAAACTTAAAATACATTGGTCGTCTTGATTATAAAACAACGGGATTATTGTTACTTACAAACGATGGGGAACTGGCGCGTAAACTGACCATGCCTTCGTCACAAATTCCGCGTGTATACATCGCAACGGTAAACGCAATAAACTTAAACGGACTGGAAAAAGCCCGCCAAGGAATAACTATTGACGGTACAACCTACAGGCCTATGAAAATAGACGTTCTGGGCAACAATATTTTAAGGGTAGAAGTTACCGAGGGTAAAAAAAACGAAATAAGAATCGTTTTGCGCGCTTGTGGCTGTCCTGTCAGGAAACTGCATCGTGTTTCTTTCGGTCCGATATCGTTGGATAACTTGCCAGTTGGAAAAATAAAACAAATTTCACAGAAAACAATTGACGCAATGATAAAATCTCTTTAATATTCTTTATAAATGGAAGGGAGTTTTATTATGAAAAAAAATGTCTCTAAACAAAAAAACGCGCAATTGAAAAACAATACCATCGTTGGAAAGAAAGTAAACGAAGCGCAAAGTTTAAAAAAAGCACAAAATCAAAATTGGTCTTTTTCAATTTATGTTTATTGGTTCATAATTTTATTCTTTATTGCGGCAACTTTTTATATTTTAGGGCGCAGTCATTCTTCTTTGACGCCGACGAATACACCACAAACCCCTGAAATAACAGAAGAGACCTTATTACAAGCAAACGATTATTACGAATCCGGGAAAACTAAATTACTGGCTGGTAACGTAGAAGAAGCGATTACAGACCTGAACGCTGCAATTGAAGCCGGAAACAAAGATGATAACACCTATATTCTGCGCGGGGAAGCATATATGCAACTTGGCAATTACAGACAGGCGCTGATTGACTTTAATACGGTTATTGAACAAGATAATTTAAACGCAGTCGCATATTATGACAGGGCACTATTAAATATGCGTTTAGAAGATTATGAAACCGCGCTAAGCGACATAAACAACGCTTTGGCGGCACAAACAGAAAAACCAAGCGCAATATTACAACTGCGTGATTTATATGCAAAACGCGGTCAATTAAACTTGTGGCTTAAAAACTGGGACGGTGCAATAGCAGATTATACAAACTCTTTGGCAAGACAAGACGGTAAAGTCAGCGCGTCTGTATACGCCGAACGGGCCGAGGCTTATACAGCAAAAAACAACTATGTCAAAGCGATTAACGATTACGCCAGCGCAATTCGCGTCATATCCGAACAAATAGAAGGCGTAACTACCGCAGCAGATAGAGAGTTATTGTCCAGCCAAGCAATGTCGTACTTTGAAAAATCGGCCGCCTTAAACGTAAAACTGAACGATAAAGAAGCGGCACGAAATGATTTGCAATCTGCCTATATGATTGCTTCTGCCTTAATGGATAAAGCCAGTGTTGAAAGAATTGAAAAACTGCTGGCAGGCGTTAAATAAAAAAACCCGCAAAAGCGGGTTTTTTAAAACACTAAACGTAACCCAACAGATACAAAGGGCGTTTCTGTCGTTATACCAAGCGACACCCAACCATCTATGTATTGACTATATTTATATCTAAATGAAGCAACTGCCGTGTGGTCCATATAATCCTTCACGTCGCGATTCCATACGCCCGTATCAGAAAAAATATAAGTCAGCGATATACTGTAATTTAATATATCGTAACTGACGCCCGTTCCCAATGCCAAACCATCTGAAACAGGTCCAATCGGTTTTTCATCATAAATCAACCGTGCGGACGCACCCCATACCCAACTGTTGTACTGCAAATTCATTCCGCCAGATAATTGCGCACGCCAATCCGCCGTTACAAGCGGTGAAAACGAATCTGTCCGATAATTGTCAGGCTTGTCCATAAAAGAAGCCCCAAATGAAAAAGCCGTTTTTATCTTGCCGTCCGGTTGTCTAATTTTTAACGCTGCATCTATCGCATAATCATAATCATCTGTTATCCCCGCAACAGATAAACCATATTGTATGCCACGCTTTGGAACAGATACAATATTTGTACGCAAAGCACTGCGCCCAGTTGTAATCGTCGTATCAGAAATTACGGGACCATCGGGTTCAATCACTTTGTAAAACAACGGCTTATCATTTACACGCAACCCACCAACATCAGGCAAGCCAACCCCTAACTTACGTGCAACAGAATCGGTAAATCCCAATTCTATGCGACCATAATTCTTGTGTTCCCATAAGCCAAACGCTTCTCTCATAAATTTATCTTCATCAATTGCCGCCGCATCTATCGCGTAAACCAAACCTAACGTTTGCCCGGATGCAACTGCATAATTCATTTGCGTACGCAAACGCCAGTCACCAATAACATCTGTGGTATTTAATTTTTGCTCTAATACCCCACCAGTAGCATAACCATTTAATTTCAAAGCGAATCTGCCGTTATTGTATTGAATTGCATGCGCAGACGTAGTGGCCGCCAACACGATTACGGACGCAGCACAGACTTTTATACCATACCTGTAAGAAAGACTCATTTTATCAACTTCCCTGGGTTTCTTTTAATATTTCACTTTTTAGTTTGTTAAAAGCCCGCTCTTCTATCTGTCTTACCCTTTCACGCGATATCCCATACTTTTGTGACAAAGATTCAAGCGTTACCGCAGGGTCTGATAATCGTCGCGCTTTTAGTATTTCCCTGTCCCTTTCCGGCAATTTTGCAAGATGCTTTTTCAGCAGTTCAAAACCACGGTGACGCAATTGCATCTGTTCTATGGTATCCTCTATCCCGACCTTTTCGTCGGGCATATTAGACAGCACGTCATGCATTTCAGAATCCGAATGCATAGGCGCGTTCAAAGAAACGTCACGGGCGGATATACGCGTTGACATACGTTTAACGTCATTTTCTGGAACGTTCAAATAATCTGCTATTTGTCGCGTTTGTTCTTCTGACAGATTTTTATCCATTATGCCCAAGGCCCGTTTCGCACGCGACAAATTAAAAAATACCCTTTTCTGATTCGCAGAAGTGCCAATTTTAACAATAGACCAATTATTTAAAATCGTTTCGTACATCTCTGCCTTTATCCAAAACATCGCATACGTAGAAAAACGAAACCCCTTTTCGGGATCAAACTTTTGTAACGCCTGCATTAACCCCATATTTCCGCTGGCAATCAATTCCGATACAGGAATGCCGTAATTCCTAAAATCATAAGCCACAGATACAACCAACCGTAGATGACTGGCCAGCAACTTCTCTGCAGCAATGGCGTCTTGGTTTTTAACCCACTTGTTTGCATATTCATATTCCTCTTCGGCGGTTAAAATTGGGAATTTTTGTATTTCTTGGATGTATTGCGACAAGCCAGCATCTTCGTTGACATTATGCGCAACGACAAGATTTTGATTTTGTACAACTGGTAAAGCGTTCTTGATTTGCTTTTTCATAACTTTTATAGTATACCAATAAAATAAGATTTATCAAGGTACCAATACAAACACAGGAGATTTTTCCATGGCATCTATTTTGGAAAGAAATAAAAACATGAAACCAAAGAAAAAGTCCCGCGAAGAATACGCCGAAGACGCGCTTTATCGCGAAGTATGGGAAGAAGTTAACAACGAAAAAACTCACGCTTTTGTAAAGAAATACTATCGTCATTTAATTGCCGGTGCTTTGGGGATATTGATTATAGTAACGGCCATCCAAATCGGTGTACGCGTGCACAATAACAACAAAAACGCGGTCGCCACAACTTATGAGACCGCCGTGTCATCTGTTGACGCAAATGCTTTGGCCGCGTTATCAGAAGATACATCCGGCGCAACTGCAGACTTGGCACTTTTTCAAGCGTATTTAATAGACAACGATATTAAAAAACTGGAAAAGTTGGCCCAAGACGGTCATACACACGATTTCAGAGATTTAGCACGCATTCATATAATCGGCATAAAAGGCGACGATATGACACCGCAACAAGTAGAAGATTATCTGGAACCTTTAAACACGAAAAAATCTCCTTTTTATTACACCAGCAGACTAACAATCGCACAGAAATATATCAGTGCTGGTGACAGAGAAAATGCAAATAAATGGCTAGATAAAATAATCAATGATGATTCGGCACCTGCCGTTATATCCGCTTCTGCACAATCATTAAGATAAGGATTCATAACCATGCGAAAAAACGTCGCTTTCATTGCTTGCTTAATCGGTCTTTGCGCGTGTTCTGAACATGACCCGATATTACCGGGAACCAGGACCGCCATCTTTAATGAATCGGATATAAACGTTTTAAACGAAAGTATCCAAAATTTACCGGAAAACATATCTGTTACAACATCAGAAGACTGTCCATATACCCAAGATTCTACGAATGTTATATGGGACGGCGATAAAAAAATATTCAGCGGGTTTCCTACTAATAATTCTGTAAAAAGTTCGCAACAACCCGTATGCGATAAAGGTTACGTATATGCCGGATTAACCACGGGTGAATTAATAAAAATAAACCCAAAAACAAAAAAAATATCATGGATATCAGATATATATCGTACCAGCAATATGACCGGTGGCGCATCCATAGTGGACATTATCGCGCCGATTGTCGTCCAAGGTAACGACGTTTATGCGGGCGGTCTGGGTGACGCTTTTTGCAAAATAAATGCTTATTCAGGTGATAAACGTTGGTGTTTACCTATCGGCGTTGCGGTACCTTTTACGATAACGGATAATGTTTCTTTTGTCGTTTCAACTGACAATCATCTATACGCAATCAGAAACAAGGATGGTGCTGTATATTGGCGCACGGAAGTATCTAAACAATCTAAACCCGTGTATAAAGATAAAGTAATTACCGTACACAAGCAAAAAATAAACGCAGAAAACGGTAACATAATAAAATAAATAAACCCGCACCTGCGGGTTTTATATCATCATATAAAAAGCCACTATTTTATAACAAACATGCCAACGTAGCGCTGGTGTTTTTTAGCATAAACCAACCGATACGATAATCTGTCGCATAAACAGTTATTAAAAACACAGCAAATATGCCAATAACAATTATTACGCTCAACTTTTTACCGCGCATACAATAAACAGCAATATTATAAAACAAGAACAAAACATACGCATCAACCAATAAACTTATAACCCACATAGATGTACAATTAAAGGCCAAAGCATTCAATACCAATATAACCGGATAAATAAAGAAAACCGACGCAAGCCCTTTTATCGCGATTTCCCAATCTCGTTCACCGCCCGTAATTTCAGACACTAACATTAACAAGCCGCCCATAACAAACAACAAGGCAACCGCCAATACCGGTACAATTATAACCGCTGAAAATACAGCGCTGATGGTTATTGTCGCCCCGCCGATTAGACGTAACAACAAAACCAAACATCCACCCAACAAGCCGTATATAAAAGCCTTTAACATAGACTCGTCCATGTTTCCGTCGGCAACTATTTTTGTAAAATACAACTTTGGGTTTATTAAAATGTTTTTTATATGTTTAAAAGCATTTTTTATTCTTTTCATAATCTATGTCCCTATTTGATTATTTATATTTTTGCTTTATAATAAAAAAAAATCAATGGAAAAAGTAATGTTAAAAATAACTATCGCAGGTCGCCCTAATACAGGAAAATCAACACTGTTCAATGGATTAACGGGTACACGTGACGCTTTGGTACACGACAGACCAGGGGTAACGCGTGATACTATTTCTGGCACTATGCGTGACAGACCATATCAAATATTTGATACGGCAGGATTGGAAAATACGAAATCTGGAATCGGGCTGGATTCTACGAATATGGCGATAAACGCAATCACAAATTCCGACATCGTCTTGTTTGTCGTAGACGGTCGTACAGGTCTGACAAACGAAGACCTTGATTGGGCTAAATTAGTACGCAGAAAGACAAAAGCCCCTGTAATGTTATTAATAAACAAGGCGGAATCTGAAAAAAGACTGTCTAATATACACGAATTTTATAAACTTGGCTTTGGTGAACCCGTGTTAATCTCGGCCGAGCATAAAACAGGCTTTGATAAAATATATGAATTCGTAGATAATAAAGCAGGCGATTCAATCAGTACACCCGCCCCAGAAAATCAACAAAAAATAAAAGTTGCAATTCTCGGTCAGCCAAATGTCGGTAAATCCACTTTGGTCAATTATGTACTGGGTGAAAAACGACAAATCGTTATGGACGCTCCTGGAATCACAAGAGACACAGTAAAAATCCCAACGCAATTTTACGGCAGAAATATAATCTTGATGGACACAGCAGGATTGCGACGCAAAGCAGGCATCAAAGACGATGTAGAAACTTTGTCAGCATTAAAATCTTTGGACGCCATTGAAAAATCCGACATCGTTATTTTAGTAGTTGATGCAACAAAAAACATTGAAAATCAAGCATTGGGAATCGCCGCGCGCGTATACGATGCCGGCAAAATATTATGCGTTGCTTTAAACAAATGGGACCTGATAGAACAATCAGAACGTGATGAAAAACTGTTAAAATTAAAACACCAATTTACAAATTCATTTCATCAAATTATAAAACCTTTGATTTTTGCAATTTCTGCGGAAACTGGCAGCGGGGTCAGAAATATGTTCCGTCGCGTATATGAACAATACGACATTTCAAACAGCGATGCGCCAACCAGTTTAATAAATAAAATCATTGAAAAACTGGTCGCCGATAGGCAACCACCAATGTCCAGACTAAAACGCCCGATGAAAATAAAATTTGCGCGTCAAACAGGACGACATCCAATGAAAATCACAATCAATGTAGGCGGGGCGTCAGACATACCGGAATCTTATACGCGATACCTGCGACGCGGTTTAGCGAATGCGCTGCATTGGGAACACTTACCTATTGCAATAGAGTATAAAAAAGATAATAATCCATACGATTGATAGCAATTATCAATCTCATACCGACACAGAATAACCCGTCTTCAAGCACGGGTTATTTTTTATTATAATTGAGCCTTGATTTCTTGCACTTCGTAACACTCTACGCGGTCGCCTTCTTTTAAATCATTATACTTATCAAAAGACATACCGAATTCAACGCCGGAACCAGATACTTCTTTTACCTCGTTCTTTTCACGGCGCAATTCGCCTATTTTACCGTCATAGATAACGACATTATTACGCAACAAACGAACAAATGCATCTTTCTTTATAACGCCTTCGGATACACGGCATCCCGCAACGCGTATTCCTTTACCAACTGTAAACAACGCGATGACATCGGCATAACCGATAAAGTTTTCTTTTCTTTCTGGCGCCAGTTTTCCAGACAAGATTTCTTTTATTTCGTCTGTTATACGATACACGACGCTATGATAACGAATGTCTACGCCGTTGGAACGCGCCATGTCACGCACCATGCTGTCTGCACGAACGTTAAATGCAATTATGACCGCACCAGACGCAGCAGCCAAACGAATATCCCCTTCGGTAATCTGACCGACGCCGGAAGACAAAACCTCTACCCCTACTTTATCGGTATTGATATCTTTCAGCATATCATTAATCGCTTCTACACTGCCTTGCACATCTGCACGCAATACAACCGACAATATCAATTTTTTGTTCGCGTCACGTTTCGCAAATAATTCTTCCAATGATGAACGTTTAACAGCGTTCGCCTTGTCTTTTGCTTTTTGTGCACGATATGCTGCGACCTCGCGCGCTTGGGCATCCGTTTCCATAACGTGCAAATCGTCACCTGCGCTTGGAACAGACGTCAAACCTAATACAACAGCAGGTTGTCCAGGTTTAACAGATTTAACACGTTCACCGGCGGAATTAATCAACCCGCGTACACGCCCAAAAGTCTCGCCAACGACGAATATGTCACCAATGGATAAAGTCCCCTGTCTTATTAAAACAGTTGCAACAGCGCCCAAACCTTTTTCCATTTTTGCTTCTACCACGTATGCAACAGCAGGCATATCGGGATCCGCCTTTAAATCCATTAACTCTGCCTGCAATAAAATTGCTTCTTCTAATTTGTCCAAACCGATTTTTTTAGTGGCAGATATTTCTACGCACTGAATGTCGCCACCCATGTCTTCCACTTGCACTTCTTTTTGTAACAAGTCGGTTTTTACACGTTGCGGGTTCGCCTCTGGTAAATCTATTTTATTAATAGCCACGATAAAGGGTACTTTTGCGGCACGAATATGATTAATCGCCTCTATTGTCTGGGGCATAATAGAATCGTTGGCTGCAACAACCAGCACCACGATATCTGCCATCTGGGCTCCACGCGCACGCATTGCTGTAAATGTTTCATGTCCAGGCGTATCCAAGAACGTTATCATCGCACCCGATTTCGTCTTTACCTCGTACGCAGAAACATGTTGCGTTATTCCACCCGCTTCACGCGCTGCAACGTTTGCATTACGAAAAGCATCCAGTAACGATGTTTTACCATGGTCAACGTGCCCTACAACCGTAACAACAGGTGCACGCGGTTGTAAATGCTGTGGATCAGGCTGACGCTCCAATTGTTCGGCATAAGGCTTCACATCAACGCGTTTTACCTTGGCCCCGAATTCACCTGCAATCAATTCCGCGGTATCGGCATCAATAGATTGATTCTGCGATGCCATCATACCCATTTCCATCAGTTTTTTGATTACGTTACCAACTTTTTCCGCCATTGCAGCGGCCAAATCTTTTACGGTAATGGTATCGCCTAATGTAACAACATGCTCTACTTTTTGTGGTGCAGAAAATACAGTCCTGGCTTTTTCACGAAACCTTTTCAAAGAAGCCTCGGACCGACGTCTGTTTGCACCGCGAATGCCAATTTCGTCTTCGTCATCGCCTTCGCCGATAACAATGTCATGTAAAGAAATCTTTCCGGACTTTTTAAAGTCTTTTTTATAATTATTAAACTTTGACGGGCGAATATCTTCATCATCCCTAGAAAATTTGTTTCTGGATGAATTTTGACGACTTTCAAATTGTGCGTTCGCTTTTTTGTTTACCTCTTCTGTAACTTTTGTTTCAAGACCGACATTTTCTGTTACATCAACAACGGGGGCATTTGTTTCACGGGCCGCCAGTTGTTCTTTCACTTGTTCGTATTCGCGATTTTCACGTTCAATTTCTGCTTCGCGTGCAGCGCGTTGCGCCAATTCTTCGGCTTCGCGTTTTTTTCTTTCTTCTTCGCGCGCACGGGCCGCCTCTAACACGGCACGCAACTTTTCATCCGCAGCATTACGTGGTACAGCAGGGGTAACAGGTTCATCCCGTAATTCTTTACTTCCGGGTGCAACAACGCGACGACGCCGTTCTACAAAAACAGCATCCCCCTTTTTACTTTGAACCGCACCAACCGTTACTGATTTTCCAAGTGTTAAAGTCGCCATAATTCACCCTTTATCTGTGCTGTGGGGCTGTCCCCCACAGCGTCAAATTAAATTTATTCCTCGTCCCCTTGGGTTATGCCATACGCCAATTCACGCGCCTTCATGATAACCCGACCGGCAAGACGTGCACTCATCGTATCTTCGCCCAAGATTTCTACCAATTCATCGGTTGATAAATCGGCCAAATCATCCAAGGACTTTATGCCTGCATTACCTAATTGCATTATTACAGGTCGTTTTATAAAGTCAAAGTTTAATAAATCATCGGACATACCCAGTTTATGACCTTCGTCTTTATAATCTTGTTCCTGCTTTGTTAAATATTTCTTTGCGCGATCTTGCAATTCGGCCGCTAATTCGGCGTTAAAGCCTTCTATGCTTTCCAGTTCAGAAACGTCTACGAACGCAATTTCTTCAATCGTTCTGAAACCTTCTGTAATCAGCAAGTGCGCCAACATTTCATCAACGTCTAGGCCACGTATGAACAAGTCTGTTTTTTCTTTGACTTCTTTTGCGCGACGTTCCTGTTCTTCTGTCTCGTTCATAACGTCAATATTCCAACCTGTTAATTGCGACGCCAAACGAACGTTCTGACCACGACGCCCAATCGCCAAAGACTGCTGGTCTTCATTTACAACAACCGCTGCGCTACGCGTATCTTCGTCCACAATTATTTTTGCAACTTTTGCGGGTTGCATTGCATTAACAATAAACACAGCCGGGTCTTCTGAATAAAGAATAACGTCTATTTTTTCGCCGTGACATTCATTTATAACCGGTTGAATTCTGGTACCTTTGATACCGACAGTCATTCCAACAGCGTCAATAGACGGGTCTTGGGTTTCTACCGCGATTTTAGCGTGACTGCCTGGTGCACGTGCAACCGATTTAATTTTAATAATACCTTCATAAATTTCGGGCACTTCTTGAACGAACAACTTTTCCATAAACATAGGATGTGTACGCGTCAAGAAAATCTGAGGACCAGTATTAGAACGCGCAACGTCCATAATTAATGCGCGAACGCGATCGCCGACAGCCAATCTTTCACCAGGTATTAATTCTGTACTTTTTATATATCCCTCGGCTTTACCGTTAATATCTACGAAAACGTTTCCGAATTCAATACGTTTTACCACGCCGCTGACAATATCGCCGATATTATCTTTGAATTCTTCATATTGACGACCTTTTTCAGCATCGCGAACGCGCGCGGTCATAATCTGACGCGCCGTTTGAAACGCCATGCGACCAAATTCTGGTTCTGGTAACTGGTCTTCTACAAAATCGCCAACCTTGGGATCAGAAGCGTATTTCTTTGCCTGTGCCACGGTCAACATTGTGTTTGCGTCATAATCATCGCCCTTTGATTCCGGCGATTCAATAACTTCAAATAATCTTTTTACATGTATCGCACCGTTTTTACGGTCAATTTCAGCAACAATGTTGAATTCTTCGCCATATTTATGTTTAGCGATTTTTGCAATTGCCGCCTCTAACGAAGCAACCACAATATCGCGATCAATTTGTTTTTCTTGTGCCAAAGAATCAATCGCCAACAATAAATCCTGACGCGGCATAGAAACAAAAGACATCGTATTCTCCTTGTTTGGTTATATTTTATTGAAAGAGCGGGGTTTTTCAACCCCGCTCTTAAAAAACTTTTAAGAACATTATACATTATAACAACGAATCGACAAATCGCAAGAAAAATCTTTATTCCGCCAGAAAAAACATTTTGCCTGTTGTAAATATATTTGACGGTGGGTATTTTGGGCTTTATACTGGAAATTATGAAAATATTAGACAGGTATTTTACGCGACAATTAATCGCAGTGTTCATCATGTTACTGTTGGTACTGACTGGTTTAGCGTGGATGTTACAAATAATGTCCACAATGAAATTGTTGCTTAATTACGGCATTGAATTATCAAGTTTTATCGGATTAACCATGCTGATGATACCTTTTATAGTATCCATAATAATACCTTTTGTAACTTTTATCGCGATAATTTTCGTATATAATAAACTGATTGCAGATAATGAAATTACGGTTATGATGGCGTCTGGATTATCTCCACGTCAAATTGCAAAGCCTGCCTTAATTATGGCCGGTATTTTAACAGCACTGCATCTGTTGTTAAACCTGTGGCTGGTTCCGATGACGCAATCACAATTTTACAGCACGCAATGGAACCTGCGTTATGGATTGGCTCATTTAAAACTGCAAGAATCTGCATTTACGCAACTAACCGACGGTTTGGTTGTATACGTAGACAAAGTATCCGGGCATGACTTGTCACAAGTAATGCTGTCTGATATGCGCGATAAAAAAACATCTATTACCATATTTGCAGAAAAGGGTAAACTGGTATCAACGACGCGCGGTCTATCCATCGTTATGACAAACGGTGCGCTACAAACAAATGGCGACACAATGACGACCGGTACATTTGATAGTTTTGATATGGACCTAAACGTTTCAGATAAAGATGAGAGCAACATTTTCAAAGTCAGACGCGTACCAACGTTAACCTTGATAAATTCAGTATTGGACGCCCCTTCAGAAAAACAACATAAAATGATTTTGTCAGAATTAAGCAGCAGGTTCTTGGGTCCGATTATGAATCTTATGTTGGCCGCAATATGCTTGACTATACTGTTACGCACATCTTTATTAAGACGCCGTGCTAGTTTTGCCCCCGCTTTCGCAGTTGCATGTATGGCAATTGCCATGTCAATCTTTATGTCTGCATCTAATATGATTGGCAGTTTAACAGAACTTATATTATTGGCGCTGGCATTGATTGTTGCGTTGGTCGGTATATTATTTGTATTATGTAAAAAATGAAGAAAATAAACCTATTTTTAATTTTATGCTTGTTTACCGCGCCGGCTTACAGTGCGTCAATTGATGTCAACACGCCTAAAACAATAAACGCAGATAAAATAGAATATGACGTACAGAACAAAACAATCAAAACATCTGGCGAAACGGAAATAGTTAATCAATCTGGTCAGAGAATGACATTAACTGATTCTTATTTATCTGAAAACGGCGAAAGTTTATCGGGTGATGATATAAAACTGTGGCTAGGTAACCATGTATATATTGAATCAGATAAAATAACCCGCGAAGGCCCAGATACAATCGCATACCAAGCCACCTTTACAGCCTGTGATGACTGTGACGCATATGGAGACGCATGGAAGATTTCTACAAAAAAAATCGTGCACGATATGGACGACAGAATGTTACGTTTTTACAGTCCTGTATTGTGGACTTATGACATTCCTGTATTTTGGCTGCCTTTTTTTGAGATGCCCGACCCTGGTATAAAGCATAAAACCGGATTTTTAACGCCCGACTTTGAATCCACCAATAACATGGGTACACAAATCAACATACCTTTGTATATCGCGATATCAGATACGCACGATATAACATTTACAACGTCTTATTTAACCAAAGAAAACCCATTATTCAAATTAGAACACAGGTTAAATATGCCACATTCTGAATACAGAACGCACGGTTCATTTACCCATAATCGTGAAGGTGAAAACCGTTGGCACATATTTAACAATGATGTTATAGAACTGGGCGAATACGCACGTGCAACTGTATTTATAGAAAGGGCATCAGACAAGACGTATTTACAAAAGTACGGTTTTTATGACGACCAACCATACTTGGATTCTGGGGCAACCTTGGAACTGTTCGGTCAATCCAGTTATATTGTTGCAGATACACATATATTCCAAGAACTGCGTAGTACAAGGGGCAATTATTCTACACCGTCAGGTAATATTTTACCAAACATTCGCGGTGTTTATCAAACAGCACCTATATTTAAAGAAACTTATGCAACGTTCAGCACAGACATTCTGGGTATATCTGGTGACGGAACCGCGTCTCAACGATTGATTGGCGATGCAAGAATAACATCACCTTGGACATTATGGGGCGGCAACCGACTTACCGCCAGTTTATCAGCCAGATACGATATATATAACTTTAATAACACAGAGATGATTGATTATGAAAGTTTTTCAGGTTTAAAAGATAGATTTTTGCCCAGTGGATATGTTGAATGGGGACTGCCGCTATTCAAACCGACAAGCACATGGACACAGATATTAGAGCCACGCGCAAGACTGACCGTTATGCGTCAAACCGACGAAGACCAATTCGGTCTTAACAGCGATTCTGCAGGTGCTTTGTTGTCTGATACAACACTGTTCTCAAACAACAGATTTGCAGGGTTAGACCTGTGGGAAAACGGAACATATGCAGACTATGGTATGCGTTGGGCGGCGTTTAATAACGAAGACGGGCAAACATTTGAAGTATTTCTAGGTCAGACGTACGATTTCAAAGACCGCGCAGCAACAGACCCTAACAGTGGATTTCATAACGGTGCATCTGATTATGTCGGTCGCATTGAATACGACAATATGAAGTGGATTGACCTATCCAGCAGATTCAGATTATCTCAATCTGACTTGTCTTTAAACCATATTGAAACAAATGCTGTTATTGGTACACCCAGGAATTTTATAAATATCGGTCATATATGGTCACAACAATTCATTGATGCGTATACAATTGGGGACAACATTAACGAAATTGCCGGTGGGTTTGGTATCCAATTGACAAATCGTTGGTCTTTACGCTTTAATTCAATATACAATGTCACATATGAACAATTCCAAAGACATACAGGCGGTATATTTTATACCCACCCTTGTTACTACTTGTCTTTGGAGTATCGTCGTGATAACGCAATAAAAGAAGACTATGTCGGTACAACAACGTTTCAATTCCGATTTGGTATGAGCATTGATGGTCAAAGATATTAAAGGAAAGAGAGATGAAAAAAATATTTTTTATAATGACGTTTTGTTTGTTTATGTTACCTGCTTTTGGTGCCAGCGTCGTAGCCAGTGTTAATGGCGAACCTATAACAGACACAGACATTACCGCACGTACAACACTTATGTCGCGCCAAGGACAAACGTCTACGGACAATCGTAGGCAAGCATTGCAAAACATAATAGATGACAATGTAAAACTTGCCTACGCGTCTAATTTTGGCGCGGTGCCTGATGATAAAGACGTTGAAAAAGAATTAAAGAAAATGAATTTGGGCGAATTATCAGCGTCAGAAAAAGCAATGGCCCGTTCCGCATTAAAAGCAGAAATTGCATGGCAAATAATAGTTGCAAGAACAGTTTTGCCCACAATAGAAGTATCAAAAGAAGAAATTGCATCGGAAAAGGCCGAATTGGCAAAAGAACACGGTCTGCCCATAGAAATGACTATTATCAGACTTGTTGACGTTCCAGCAGAAGTAGCAACAAAACTAACCAAACCTAAAAACTGCGACGACGCAATAAAAATTGCCGAAGATTTAGGCGGGGCCCCACAAAAGTTTACTGCCCTGCAATATGAGTTGTCGGCAGACATTCGTGAACGCGTTGTTAATCTGCCTAAATTAACATGGTCACCGGTTGTAGATAAATCAGTTCTGTTGGTATGTAGTTCAAAGAAAACATCTGAATACGGTAAACTGGACGATATAATCAAACAAAACGCAATGTACAAGCAAGCAATGTTCGTCGCAGACCAACAATTAAAGCAACTGCGACGCAAGGCTGTTATCGTGATAAATGACGACAGGTATAAATTATGAAGCCGATATTATTTAATTTTTCAGATGCAGAATTAACGGATTTTATTCAAAAGTTAGGTCAACCAAAGTTTCGTGCAAAGCAAATTCGTGAATGGCTATTACGTGGCGCACCAGACTTTGAATCTATGAAAAACTTGCCGGAAAAATTACGTCATGATTTAGACGAATCTGCTCAGACGCTGCCGGTAAAAATTGTAAAAAAATTAGAATCGTCCGATGGTCAGACAACTAAATTCTTATTAGAATTACACGATTGTGAACAAATAGAATGTGTTTTAATGCGAACCAGCTATGGCAACAGTGTATGCGTAAGCTCTCAGGCGGGATGCGCAATGGGTTGCAAGTTCTGCGCAAGTACCTTGTTAGGTTTGAAAAGAAATTTGACGATAAACGAAATTTTCTCTCAGATTCTGGTCGCACAATGGGAACTGCGCTCAGACAAATTTTCTGACAAACATATACATCCAAATGGTGACGCTAATAATGGCGATGTGTCTCATATTGTTGTTATGGGAACGGGGGAACCTTTGCAAAACACAGAAAATGTTATTGGTTTTATAGAACGCGCAAATAAAGACATGGGTATAGGCTGGCGCAAGATAACGGTTTCTACTTGCGGAATCGTACCTGGAATTAAAGATTTAACTGCTTGGGGCAGACCGATAAACCTTGCAATATCCCTGCATGCACCAACAGACGAATTACGCAGTCAGATTATGCCGATTAATAACAAATACAAACTATCCGAAGTATTGGATGCCGCCTTTGAATTTTCAAACTTGCATAATCGCCAGTTAATGATTGAATATATATTACTTGGTAAAAAAAATGCAGAAGGCGAAACAGAACTCTTTAACTGCACGCCGGAATATGCAGAAAAGTTGTCTGATTTATTAAAAGGCAAAAATTGTATGGTAAACTTAATTCCTTGGAACGCCGTTGATGAACGTGATTTTGCATCACCTTCGGGAAATGCGGTTCATAGATTCCAAGATATTTTGATAAAAAATAAAATTCACACCAGAATAAGACGCGAACGCGGGCAGGATATAGGGAGTGCTTGTGGGCAATTGCGTCTGAACAACAAAAAGGAATAAATATGAAATTACGTTATATAACCTGCTCTGACCCACGCGAAGATACACCTGTTGAAGATATTTTAAAAATATCGAAAATTGCACCAAATGTAGAAATAGCCGTACAAGCACATCCATCAAAAATGTCTTTTGATATGCCCAGACGCAAGTGGTTTGAAACACTTTTGAAAGAATCTTTATCCATGCCCACAGCACCAAATCTTGCCGTGCACGTAAACTTAGACTGGTGCGACAAATTATGTCAGGGAAATCTAGCACCGGAATTAATAGACTTTTTCTTTTTACTTCGTGAAGATGGTATGCCCGCGATTCGCCGTTGGCAAATAAATATACACGGCAGTAAAACAAAATTATTTAAAACAGAAAACATTGGTAAATTAATGAAAAATTCTCCTAATCGTGAATTTATTTTTCAATATGGAGCATCTGAATACCACAGAATACAAAGGCTTGATAAAAACGCCGCAAACTTCTCGTTATTATATGACACATCAGGTGGTGCGGGCAAACTGACAAAGAACTGGCGCGCACCTTTATTTGAGAAACATCCACAAGGTTATGCAGGTGGCCTGTCACCAGAAAATGTGGTACAAAACCTTGATAAAATTTCAAAAGTTGCAGGTAGTCGCACAGATATATGGATTGATGCAGAAGGGAAATTAAAAACACCAGGAACAAAAACATTTGATATAAATCGG
>CASFOK010000014.1 GCA_949296475.1 uncultured Pseudomonadota bacterium | reverse complement strand
GATATATATGCGTCAAGACAAACGTACGGAGCATGCGTTACATATCAAGACGCCAGCGGGCGAGATATTTTACAGTCATGCAAGTCCCGAAGAGATAGGTCACGTACGTACGTTATTAAACGGTCAGATATTGTCGTTGTACGATGACATAACGGCTGCGAAGGAAGGCAAACCGGTACCTGAACCCGTCACCCAATCAGAATAATAAAAAAACAATCCCCGAACAACACGGGGATTTTTAAATCCACAAAAAAAACACCGCACACGCGGTGTGATTTATTGAAATAGTTTTTCTGGCGTATTCAAATTACATAAACCGATTATGACGTCTACCAATGCCCAAATACAAGCAACGACGCCAGGAATAATTAACAACCAGCCAATTGTTCCCATTAAAAGCAGGGCAACGCCTTGGCCATTTTTACCGGCATAAAATTTGTGCGCCCCCCAGATTCCTATAAAAAATGCCAATAATACATATATAACAGCAGATTTGCCGTTTGCGCATTTCATATAATTGTCTTTTTTTTCTTGGTAGCCGCACTTTGGGCAACTTTTTGCTTTGTCTGAATGTTTATACCCACATTCACGGCAGTAAATCATAGCCATAATGTAAACCTTTTGTTAGTTTATTTTGTTATTGTATCATATCTATACAAAAATGTAAAAAAATAATAATATATATTTGTTTTGCGTATAGAATGTTTTTTGTCTGTTTCCCTCGCCCGACAGGACAAAAAAATATCCCATTCGGGATATTTTATTCTGGTGGCCCTGGTCGGATTGCTCGCAAGCTCGCCAACTCGTAAGGTTCAAACTGCGCATTGCTTGTTTTCACCAACTATCGTTTGCCTGCATAGATGCATCGCCAACTCGTAAGGTTCAAACTGCGCATTGCTTGTTTTCACCAACTATCGTTTGCCTGCATAGATGCATTGCCAACTCGTAAGGTTCAAACTGCGCATTGCTTGTTTTCACCAACTATCGTTTGCCTGCATAGATGCATTGCCAACTCGTAAGGTTCAAACTGCGCATTGCTTGTTTTCACCAACTATCGTTTCGTACCGACGGTTCTCGTCCGACAGGACAAAAAAAATATCCCATTCGGGATATTTTATTCTGGTGGCCCTGGTCGGACTCGAACCGACACTCCTCGCGGAACTTGATTTTGAGTCAAGCGCGTCTACCAATTCCGCCACGGGGCCAAAACATAAACTGCGTGTTTATTTCGCAGCCGTTTTCTTGGCTTCAACCTTTTTGACCAGGCGGGCACTGCGCGTTGCCTTGTGTACAGGCTTTTTCGCAGGCTTTTCTGCCTTGCCAACTTTCTTTTCAATCGCCTTCTTTATCGCAGCCATTTCTTCCGTTAAACGAGATACAGGCTTTGACATTACGTACCCATCTAAACCGCCGTGCTTCGTCAATGTGCGTAAGCCAGCCGTTGAAATGCGTAACGAAAAATCACGATTTAAAATATCGCTGTGAAACTTTAATTTTTGCAAATTCGGCAAGAATGTGCGCTTTGTATGACGCATAGAGTGGGATACGTTCATCCCAACTTGTGTTTTCTTACCTGTAACTTTACATACACGTGGCATATTATAATCCTTTGATAACTGGGGCTTAATTTATAATAAAAAACAAAAAAAGTCAAGCATTGTTTTTACTTTTTATCGTTCAGTCTATGGGGCGGATTTGCTTCCTGTGTCTTGAAATTCAATATTTTGTAATTATATATTCAAACGATATAATATTAATAAAGGAGGATTTTTTATGAATCCAGATGAAATGCAAGAAACACCAGAACAGGCAATCGCTAAATACACAACCGATTTTACCAAGTTGGCTGCAGACGGTAAACTGGACCCGGTCATAGGACGCGAAGACGAAATTCGTCGTACTATACAAGTTCTATCGCGACGCACAAAAAATAACCCTGTGTTGATTGGTAACCCAGGCGTTGGTAAAACGGCAATCGTTGAAGGTTTGGCTGAACGAATTGTCTCTGGTGATGTACCAGAAAATTTGTTAAAGAAAAAATTATTGTCTTTGGATATGGGCGCTTTGATGGCTGGTGCTATGTTTCGCGGTCAATTTGAGGGACGATTTAAAGCCATATTAAAAGCAGTAAAAGATTCTGACGGACAAATCATTTTGTTCATTGATGAATTACACACGTTGGTCGGCGCCGGTAAAGGCGAAGGCTCTATGGATGCGGGTAATTTGTTAAAGCCTATGTTGGCGCGCGGTGAATTGCATTGCTTGGGGGCAACGACTTTGGATGAATACCGTCAGTATATTGAAAAAGACCCCGCATTGGCGCGTCGTTTCCAACCAGTATACGTTGATGAACCAACCGTTGACGATACCATTTCAATCTTGCGCGGCTTGAAAGAAAAATACGAAGGTCATCATGGTGTCAGAATCGCCGATTCTGCGCTGGTTGCTGCGGTTCGTTTGTCTAATCGTTACATCACAGACAGATTCTTGCCCGATAAAGCAATTGACTTGATTGATGAAGCCGCCGCACGCGTTCGTATTGAAATTGCATCAAAACCAGAAAAGTTAGATGAAATTGACAGGCATCTGATGCAATTAAAAATAGAACAGCAGGCCTTGAAAAAAGAAAAAGACGAAGATTCTAAGAAACGTCTGAAAGATTTAGAGAATCTTATCAAAGAAGAAGAAGAAAAATCCAAGGTTCTAACAGCAGAATGGCGCAAAGAACAAGAAAAAATGCGCGGCCTTTCAGATGCTATGGCGGCATTGGACGCAGCCAAGGCAGAGGTTGCATCGGCTATGCGTAACGGTGACTATGAAAAAGCGTCCGCACTGCAATACGGTAAAATACCAGAACTGGAAGAGAATATCCGCAAGATGAACGCGGAATCCAAAGAATATAAAACCGTTCTACCAGAGCATATTGCCGCAGTAGTTAGTAAGTGGACCGGCGTGCCGGCAGATAAACTAAGCGTAGAAGAACAATCTAAACTGTTGAACATAGAAGATGAACTGCGCAAGCGCGTCGTTGGACAAGACCATGCGTTGACCGTCATTGCGCGCGCGATTCGTCGCAGCAGGGCAGGGTTGTCTGATCCGCACAGACCAGCTGGTAGTTTCATGTTCTTGGGACCCACGGGCGTCGGGAAAACAGAAGTTGCCAAAGCACTGGCAGAATATCTGTTTAACGATGATACTGCTATGACCAGAATCGATATGAGTGAATATATGGAACCGCACTCTGTATCGCGCTTAATCGGCAGTCCCCCAGGGTATGTCGGCTATGAACAAGGCGGCGTTTTGACAGAAAGCGTGCGTCGCCGTCCGTATCAGGTCTTGCTGTTTGATGAAATTGAAAAAGCAAACCCCGATGTGTTTAATGTCTTTTTACAAATATTAGACGACGGACGTTTAACAGACGGGCAGGGACATGTAGTTAACTTTACTAATACCATAATTATCATGACAAGTAATTTGCCAGATATGGATGCGGTAAAGAAAAACTTTCGCCCGGAATTCATAAACCGTATTGATGAAATCGTGTTCTTTAATCCGCTGGGCAAAGACGTTATGGCCGGAATCGTAAAGATTCAACTGCGTAACCTTGAAAAGCGCTTATCAGAACGTCGCATAAGTCTGGAAGTTTCTGATAAAGCAATAAAGTGGTTGGGTGATAATGGGTATGACCCGGTATTCGGTGCACGACCCTTGAAACGATTGATAACATCGGCGGTAGAAGATAAAATCGCAGATTTAATTTTGTCCGGTACCGTTGGCGAAGGAAGTACCGTATATGTTGATGTTCACGGAAAAGAACTGACAGTAAAATAATAAAAAGGGTGGTTTTACCACCCTTTGTTATCTTGTTTTGGTTGTGAATATAAAACGGCGACCGGCCGCCAGTTTTTTTATCTTGTCTTTGCTTATAATAACAGTAGTTTTATCGTTCAATAACATATTAATGTTATCGTTCGCATCGTTTATGCACCTGATTTGAATGTAATGTTCAGAATATTTTTGTAACTTCGTGGTGTTCAAGGATTCTATGTTCGCATTATATGCCAGCCACGTTGGCGTGTCCGGATAATGAGGGTCGTTTGTGATTATTCCATGTATCGCTAATATAGTGTTGTCGCACAATAACTTTATTTCTGTATATATATGATTGGATAGGATTTTAGTCCCGTTTATAAACACATCGTTATATTTTATATGATCTTTGATATTAACGGTTTTTACAGATACGATAAGTTCACCGTTTTTTGACGACGTAACAATTTTTCGGATTTTTTTTTCTTGTTCTGCTGCACGAAGTTCTTTGCCAAGCCTGTCAAACTGTTGTTGCTCTGGGTCGTAATCAGAAAAACGTTTTCCCAAGGCCTTATTTAAATCGTCAGGAATTGGCAGGTTATTTTGTTTATATTTATTATATAGTAGTCGTATATAGTCGTTCGTATATTCCGAATATGCTTTTTTCATTTGTTTTTTTTGAAATGTTTGGCTTTCAGGATCATAGTTGTAAAATCTTTTTATCATTTCTTTGTGTAACTGATCGGGTAGTGGTATACCATTTTTTATGCAATCTTTATAAAGATTTTGTAAGAACGTATCGGATTTAACTGATAAATCTGTTATGGATGATATCTTATTCAAAAGCGCTTGTTTGGGATCTGTGATAGAACAAGGTTTTGGTTGTGGTATAAACGTTTTTGTTTCCGGGTTATAGTTAGAAAACCTTTTAGCCATTTCAGCGTTCAGTTCTTCTGGAATAGGTAGTTTTTGTTTTTTACATTCATAGTAAGCAGATCGCAAGGTATTGTCGGCACAGTCTGCATATGATTTAGTGTGTGGTTTAAACTTTTTCGTTTCCGGGTTGTAACTATTAAAGTAATATGCAATAACCTTATTTAAATTTTCGGGTATTTCTGCCAAGTTATTTTTAAAACGACTGTTATATAAATTGTTTAGTTGTTGTTTTATTTTTTGCGTATCGTTTAATTCTATTTTCGGTTGTGATGTGGTGAATTTTTGTAATTGTGGGTTATAGTCTATAAACCTTTCTGCCAATGCGGCATTTAATTCTGGTTCAATACTTAACCCGCATTGTGTGTAAGTATAGAAAAATAATAATAAAATAGAGTCTTTGTGTCTTGAATAATTTGTGTTTGACATGTTTGCATCCTGTTTATTCTTTTGTTTATTATCTCGTTTTTTGGTTTTCTAATACAAAATAGTGTCCGTTTGCTACTCGTTTCAATTTTTCTTTGCTTAAAACCACTGTGGTTTTGTTGTTGAAAAATATATTAATTTTGTCGTTTATATCACGTATGTTGTTAATTTGAACGTAATAGTTTGAATATGTGTTTGCCTGTGTTGGCGACAGCGATTTCATTTGCGCGTTATATGCCAGCCACGTTGGCGTGTGGGGATAATGCACATCGTTTGTGATTATTCCATGTATCGCCAATATAGTGTCGTCGCATAATAACTTTATTTCTGTATCTATGTGATTAGACAGTATTTTAGTCCCGTTTATAAATATATCGTTATAAGTTACGGCTTCTTTGACGTCAACAGTTTGCACAGAAACAATAATTTTTTTGTTTTTTGATTTCATGACAAGTTTATGCAATTTTTCTGCACGCGCTTCTTCGCGACTTATTTGTTCTAATACGTCAAAAATTTTTTGTTCCGGGTCATATCCAGGAAATCTTTTTGCCAGTTCGGTATTTAATTCATCTGGAATAGGCAGTTTTTGTTCTTTGTGTTCATAGTAAGCAGAACGCAACGCGGATTCAGTACAATCTGCATATGATTTAGTTTTTGGTTTAAACTTTTGCGTTTCCGGGTCATAGTTAGAAAATCTGTTTGCCAGTTCAGCATTCAGTTCATCTGGAATAGGTAATTTTTGTTTTTTGAATTTATGATAAGCAGATCGCAAGGTATTGTCGGCAAACTCTGTATATGATTTATTTTTTGTTTTTTCCTGTTTAAACTTTTGCGTTTCCGGGTCATAGTTAGAAAATCTTTTAGCCAGTTCCGCGTTCAGTTCGTCGGGAATTGGCTTTTTAAGTTTGTGGTATTCGTAATAAGTTACCTGTAATGTGCGGTTTGTATATTCAAAAACATTCTTCTTTTTTATTGTTTTATTAAACTTTTGTTCTTGTGGGTCATAATCAGAGAATCTGTTTGCAAGTTCTAGGTTTAGCTTGGTTGGCAACCTATGCAATTTTCTTTTCATTCGGTAATATACATTTTTTAATTGTTGTTCTGTAAAATTTTCCCAATCTATTCTTGTGCTATTATGTCGTTTTTGTTTGTTGTATAAACATCTTTTTTTTAGTTCTGCTGTTAGTTCTGCTGGAATTTGCATATTATGTTTTTTACGGTAATAGCATGCTGTTATTAGGCTTTGGTCAGAAGATTTGGACCAGTCTGTTTGTTTGTTTTTAAATGTTTTTGTTTCTGGGTCATATCCAGGAAATCTTTTTGCCAGTTCGGCATTTAATCCTTCTGGAATTTGCATATTATGTTTTTTATGGTAATGACATGATGATATTAAGCTTTGGTCGGAAGACTTGGACCAGTCTGTTTGTTTGGTTTTAAATGTTTTTGTTTCTGGGTCATAGTTAGAAAATCTTTTTGTCAGTTCTGCATGTAATTCTTCCGGCATTGGCTTATTGTATCTTTGTTGATAGTAAAAATAAGCCGACATTAAGCAGTTATCAGAAGTTTTTGACCAATCTTTTTTATGTTTAAACATTTTTGTTTCTGGATCATAGTTAGAAAACCTTTTTGCCAGTTCGGCATTCAATTCGTCTGATATTTGAATATTGTTTTTTTTGCGATAACGGTATGCATTAATCAGACTATCATTAGAAACTCGTTCCCAATTTTTCTTTCCCTGTTTGGTTCTTTGTCTCATGTTTTATTCTTTTGTTTATTATCTCGTTTTTTGGTTTTCTAATACAAAGCGACGCCCGTCTGCCAGTTTTTTCATTTTTTCTTTGCTTAAGGACATTGTGGTGTTATTATCTAAAAATATGTTAATTTTGTCGCTTGTATCAGATATACGGTTGATTTGAATGTAATGTTCTGAATATGCGTTTGCTTTGACGGCTGCTAATAATTTCATTTGCGCGTTATATGCCAGCCATGTCGGTGTGTGGGGGTAATGCACATCATTTGTGATTATTCCATGTATCGCCAATATAGTGTCATCGCATAATAACTTTATTTCTGTATCTATATGATTAGACAGTATTTTAGTCCCGTTAATAAACACGTCGTTGTAAGTTACGGCTTCTTTTGTTTCCACCGTTTTTACGGATACAACGATTTGTGTATCTGTGTATTGGGCGGCAATTTGCTGTAATTGTTTTGCACGTGTTTCTGCGCGAAAATCTTTATTTCTTGCAAGCAATATCTGTTTTTCAGGGTCATAATTGTGGAATCTTTTGGTTAATTCTTTATTCAAATCATCCGGAATTGGTAAATTATCTCTCTTGCATTTATAGTAAGCCAATCGCAAGGTGTTGGTGGTATAGTCAGCATACGTCTTAATTTTTGGTATTTTTTTGAAAGTTTGGCTTGCTTCGTCATAGTCAGGAAATCTTTTAATCAGTTCCGCGTTTAGTCCTTCGGGAAATGGTATATTTTTTTGTCTGCGATATTTGTAGGCGTTATATATGCTGTTGTCAGATTTTTTTGACCAATTTATTGTTTTTTTATCTTTTATAATTGTTCTGGTTTTCGCATCATAGTTTTTAATTTTTTCCATCATTGCAAAATGTATTTCATCGGGTATCGGTAGGTTTTTTGACTTACGATGATAATATGCGCCCATCAGACTTTGAGTAGATGCCTCTGACCATTCTTTCGTCTGTTTGTAGTGCCTGGGTGACAAGTTGTGCCGTTCTGTTTTTGGTTTGCACATGTCTTTCGTAGGTCTGCATGTATTAAATCTGTACATCAGTTCGTCAATTAAAGATTGTGGTATCTCTAATTTTCTCTTATGCAGGTAATTGTATTCTAACATTAATGATGCGTCAGAATATTTTGACCAATCTTTATCATTTGTTATTTTTTTCGTCATCGTTTATTCTTTTTGTTATTATCTTGTTTTTTTTGTTCCTGACCCTAAGACAAAACGGCGGCCATCTGCTGTTCTTATCATTTTTTCTTTGCTTAAAACCATCGTGGTTTTGTTGTCTAGAAATAAATTAATTTTGCCGTTAATGTCGGATATGTGTTTAATTTGAACAAAGTACCCCGAATAAGTTTGCGTTTTTTGAGGGTTTAACGACTGTAATTGCGTATCATAAACCAGCCATGTTGGTGCATCGGAATAATGAACATCATTTGTAACAGTACCGTGTATTGCCAATACCGTATCGTCGCATAATAGTTTTATTTCTGTTCCCATATGATTAGATAGTATTTTAGTCCCGTTAATAAACACGTCGTTGTAAGTTACGCCTGATTGTTTTTTGACGGTTTGTTTTGTAACAACGAATTGTTTGTTTTGTGTTTTAACTGTTTGCGCTGTAATTTCTGGTTCGGCATATTTTTTGTTTCCGAACGTTTCTGTTTTTGGGTCGTATCCAGAAAATCTGTTGGCCAGTTCTTCGTTTAAACTTTCAGTAATTTTTTTACCATTTTTTTTATTACGATAGTATAAATTACGTATTTGAATATCGGAGATTTTTGAAAAATCTGTAATTTGATCCAAGGTTAACATAGTTCTTGTTTTTGCGTCATAGTTATAAAAGTTTTTGCACAGTGCAACATGCAAAGGATCTTCTATGTCCATATTGTTTCTTTTGCGATAATTATACGCATGAAGAATGTTGCGCAAGCTAACGTTTGTCCAATCTTGCTTTTTGGCTCTTGGTTTAGATTTATCACCGAATTTTCTTGCTGTTGGATTGTAACCATTACAGTAATATGTAATCACCTTATTTAAATTTTCTGGTATTTCTGCCAAGTTATTTTTAAAACGACTGTAATATAAATTTTTTAGTTGTTGTTTTATTTTTTTTGTATCGTCTAGGTCTATTTTGGGCTGTGAATCAATGAATTTTTGTAATTGTGGGTTATAGTCTATAAACCTTTCTGCCAATGCTGCATTTAATTCTGGTTCAATACTTAACCCGCATTGTGTGTAAGTATAGAAAAATAATAATAATATAGAGTCCTTGTATTTTGAATAAGTCATTTTTGGCATATTTGCCTCCTATATGTTTATTCCTTTTCCTCCCTTTGCTAATTGTTTGTCTTTTGTTTTTTATTGTTTCTTTTTATCCTTAAATTGTATGTCGCGCAGTTTTTTGTATTCGCCGTTCAGTTTTACCAGTTCGGCATCTGTACCGCGTTCAATTATTTGCCCGTCTTTGATAACGCATATTATATCAGCATCTAAAATCGTTGATAAGCGGTGCGCTATTACGAAAGTCGTGCGTCCTTTCATCAAATCTTTCAGTGCAGACTGAATAAGTTTTTCGCTTTGTGTATCCAGGGCGGACGTTGCCTCGTCTAATAACAAGATGGGGGCGTCTTTTAATATAGCGCGCGCAATCGCAATGCGTTGTTTTTGACCGCCAGATAACAGCGCACCACCTTCGCCAACCTTGGATTTATACTTCTTTGGGAATTTCATTATAAAATTATGCGCGTTTGCGGCCTTGGCGGCGGCTTCTATCTGTTCTGGTGTTGCATTTGGTGTTCCATATTTTATGTTGTCTTCTATTGTGCCGTTGAACAAGAACACGTCTTGGGATACTTCTGCAATGTTTTGACGCAAAGAACGTAAAGTGAATTTTTTAATGTCTGTTTTATTAATTTCTACTTTACCTTTTTGTGGGTCATAAAACCTTTCTATCAGGTTGAACATAGTCGTTTTTCCGCCACCAGAAGGACCGACCAACGCACAGACCTTTCCGCTGGGAACGTGCAAGTTTATATCCCGCAGTACCGGTTCGTTCTCGTTATATTCAAAATACACATGATTAAAGTCAACAGACATTTTGTCAGACTTTAATTCTTTTGCCCCAGGGGCGTCTTGGATGTCGGGTTTGCTGTCCAAGAAATCAAACAGTATTTCTGCGGCCAGTAAACCGTGTTGGATTGTACCGTTCGTGCTGGTGATGTTTCTGGCCGGCTTGTACGCTGCGGTCAAAGCCAATAAGAACGCAGTAAAGTCACCGGTTGAAATCGCGCCTGTAACAATAAAGTGTCCGCCGATTATTAATGCTAAACATAGCCCTATTGATATCATCAATTCTAATAAAGGCGATTGTAGAGCAAAAGCCTGTGTGCCTTTATAGGAGTTTGACATGGAAGAATCCAAAACGCGCGCAAACTTTTTTGTTTCAATGTCTTCTGTCGCAAAAGCTTGAATGGTTTTTATACCGTGCAAAGTTTGATTTAAGTGTTGCGACACATCGTTTGCAATTCCAAACGATTCACGCGACAGTTTACGACGTTTGCGCATAATTAATACCATCGGCATGATAATTGCAGGTACCAAGAATAATAATACTGCGCACATTTGCGGGGCGTAATATATCATCAACGCCAATGTCATGCTTAGTGTGGCAATTTGCTGTATTACGCTGACAATGGTGCCAGTGACCAAACTGAGTACCGCACCGGCCTGCACACTAAAATAATTCAGGTTTTTTCCGATGCCATCACCATAGAACTTTGAAATGTTCATTTTTACCATATGGTGATATATACGTTTTTGCAGGTTGGCGCTGGCGATTAATCCGGCCTTGGCCATAATTAATGACTTGGAATAGTTAAATATACCCTTGAAGCCAAACGCCGCGATAATCTGTAGACCAAAAAAGTAAATATATTGCATACTTTTTTCTATGAACGCCTTGTCAACGACCTGTTGTACCAGGGTAATTGTATAAGCCTCTGCCGCGGCGGCGCCGATTGTGGCCAGAATGCCCGCCAATAACCACTTCCACTGTGGTTTACCAATTTCACGCCAAACACGTCCGTACAAAGACCATTTAATACGGACATTCGTTTCATCACCTTTGATTAGGTGCTTTATTTTTTTAGAAATCTTTTTAAACATAGCGGTGCTATTATAAAGCCTGTAATTCGGACTGTCCAGCGAAAGATTGCGTTTTTTCGTTTTTTTTCATTTTTGATTTGACAATAATAATAAAAATGTATAAAATCTGTGGGCTTTAATAAAAAAGTTAAAATAAAAGCAAGGTTTTGGGGTTGTAGCTCAGTTGGTAGAGCACCTGCTTTGCAAGCAGGGGGTCGTCAGTTCGAGTCTGATCAGCTCCACCAAAAGTTTGTAAGAAATAAATGCGTAAAAGGGGGTGAATAACCTATGGTAAAAGTTCTTGTTCGTGATAATAACGTAGAACAGGCTTTGCGCGTCGCAAAACGCAAATCACAGAAAGAAGGTCTGTATCGCGAAATGAAAGAACGTCAGCGTTATGAAAAACCAACAACTAAACGCAAACGTTTGAAAGAAGAAGCCGTTCGCAACGAAAAGAAACGTCAATCAAAACAAAGAATGGTTTTCGGATTCTAAATTATTATTTTGGACCCGCGTTTGCGGGTCTTAATTTTTTGTGATATAATTCCGAGTATAAAAGGGGGATTATATGCCTAAGAAAACTGTTGTTAAAACAACCAAATCAAAAAGTAAACCTGTTGCTGCTGCTAAGAAAGCGGCCGCAAAAAATTCCGTAAAAGAAACATATAGCAAAACATATACAAATATGTTTCAGGCATATAAAGCGTTTTGGAAACGTGGTTTTACTGAGTGGGCAGGTACTTCATCCCGGTCGGAGTATTGGTGGTCTTGTTTGGTGAATTGGTTAATTTTAATTTGTGGTTTAATAATATTAAAATTGCTTGGTGGGTTGCCAATTATTTCAACAGTTATCCAAATTTGTTTCTTAATTTTTGTATTAGCAAGTATAGTTCCGATGATATCAATTAAAGTCAGAAGATTGCACGACATTGGTTTTAGTGCATGGTGGATATTGTTGTTATTGTTTGTTGGAATATTTACTTCGTTAGGATTTGTTTTTAGTGTTTTGGGGCTTGCATTTGGTGTTGTGTTGTTTGTATGTTTTGTTACACCGACAAAGTTCGATGGAAATCCTTATCATAAAAATAACAAGTATGCTGCTAAGAAAGCGGCCGCAAAAAATTCTGTAAAAGAAACATATAGCAAAACATATACAAATATGTTTCAGGCATATAAAGCGTTTTGGAAACGTGGTTTTACTGAATGGGCAGGTACTTCATCCCGGTCAGAGTATTGGTGGACTTACTTGGTGAACTTTTTATTAATATTGGTGTTTGGACCGGTATTGTTTTTGGCGTTAGACGTGGAGAACGGCTTATTATTCGTTGTTACACTTGGATTGGTTATATTATATGCGTTAGCGGCTGTTATTCCTTGGATTTCGTTGTTTGTTAGACGACTTCATGATTCAGGAAAAAGCGCATGGTGGTTATTGTTATATCTTGTTTATTTAATACCTGAATTGTATTCAAATTTGTTAATTTTGGTTGTATCAATTATATTTTTAATATTTATGTTATTACCAACCAAGAAAGAAAACAATCCTTATCATAAAAATAACAAATAAAAACAAGTCCCGCGTTTGCGGGTCTTAATTTTTTGTGATATAATTCCGAGTATAAAAGGGGGATTATATGCCTAAAAAAACTGCTGTTAAAACAACCAAATCAAAAAGTAAACCTGTTGCTGCTGCTAAGAAAGTGTCCGCAAAAAATTCCGTAAAAGAAACATATAGCAAAACATATACAAATATGTTTCAGGCATATAAAGCGTTTTGGAAACGTGGTTTTACTGAGTGGGCAGGTACTTCATCCCGGTCGGAGTATTGGTGGAGTGTTTTGGTAAACTTTATAATAATGTTGATGTTTTTTTTATACTTTCTGCTTATCTTGCATTTAAAATATTATGATTTATTGTCTGTCATAGTGTATATACTGTTTTTATTGTATGGTGTTGCTATGATAATTCCGCTGTTGTCGTTGTATGTTAGACGACTGCATGATTCGGGGCAAAGCGCTTGGTGGTTGTTATTGATGTTAGCAAATTTTGTACAAATATCAGTGTTAAATACTGTGATATCAATTGTATTTTTGGTGCTTATGTTATTACCAACCAAGAAAGAAAACAATCCTTATCATAAAAATAACAAATAAAAACAAGTCCCGCGTTTGCGGGATTTTTTATTTCCCCCAATATTTACCAATTACGTAATCTGCGGCCAGTGGTACTGACAAAGTGGCAACTGTTTCCATTTCTGTTTCTATTTGTTTTGCAAATTCTGTGGCTACGTCTTCTTTACATTCAAATATTATTTCGTCGTGAACCTGCATTATCATGCGAATTTTATCCGCGTTAGGTTGAACCAACTTTTTATCAATGTTTACCATCGCCAGACGCATCAAGTCCGCCTCAAACCCTTGAATTGGGGCGTTAATTGCAGCGCGCATTGCGTAACCGCGCATACGTGGATTCTTCGCCTCGGGCAGTTCTATGCGTCTGCCCCATGGGGTATAAACGCGCGCGTTATTAATCGCAAAGTCTTTTACTTTTTCTATGTATTCTTTTATTTCTGGCAGGCCTGCCATATAATTGTTAATGATTTCTTGGGCGGCAGTACGCGAAATGCCTAGTTGTCCCGACAGACCAAACGAAGAAATTCCGTATATTATTGAAAAATTCACTGTTTTTGCAGCACGTCGCAAGTCTTTGGATACCGCCTGATTTTCCTGAATGTTGAAAATTTTTCTGGCGGTTTGTTCGTGAATGTCTGTTCCGGCGTTAAACGTTTCTTTAAATGTGTGAACGTTCGCGACGTCCGCCAATAATCTTAACTGTATCTGAGAATAATCAGCAGATATTAATACGTAACCGTCTGGTGCGATAAAGCATTTTCTGATTTCTTCGCCCAGTTCCGTCTTAATCGGTATGTTTTGCAGGTTAGGGTCGCGACTGGACAGGCGCCCAGTATTTGTACTGGTCTGTAAATAAGTCGTATGAATACGTCCGTCTGATGCGATTTGCCGCGGCAATGCGTCCGCGTAAGTCCCCGCAAGCTTTGCGATTGAACGCCATTGCAGTATTTTTTCAATTATTGGGTGTTCGTCCGACATTTCTGTTAAAGTATCCGCGTCGGTTGAACGCTTTTTATTCGCGGGCAGGGCCAATTCATCAAAAAGAACCGCCCCCAGTTGTTTTGGACTGGCGATATTAAATTCGTGACCGGCCAGTTCCCAAATTTCTTGTTCCAGTTTTGTTAATTGCGCGTGAAAGACACTAGACAACTGTTGCAGACCGGCTTTGTTTACCAATACGCCCGTGCGCTCCATTTTTAATAAAATCGGCATCAAAGGCAGGTCACAAGTATCGTATAGATGACGCAATTTTTCGTTCTTATTCAGTTCTGGACGCATCAGTTTATACAGCGCAAAGCATACGGTTGCATCTTCTGCTGCATACGGCGTTGCGACCGTGATGTCCAACTTGTCAAAGTGCATATCTGCGTCACGCGTCTTTGGCGGAAATAGCGAAGAAAAAGAAATGTTTTCATGCCCCAGATATTTTATCGCCAATTCGTCTAAACCGTGCCCGTGTAAAGTACCATGTAACGCATAAGATAATAACATGGTGTCGTCAAAGGGTTTTATGCTTTGAACGTCCCAACCTTCGTTGGCGAAAATGTGCAAATCATATTTCAGGTTGTGCCCGATTTTTGTAATCTTTTCGTTTGTTAAAATCGGCCACAGTTTTTTATAAACGTATTCCAACGGCAGTTGATTGGGTGCGACTGATTCTTGTTCAAATAAATCGGTACTGTTTTTTTTGTGGCGCAGCGGTATATATACGCCGTGCGTATCGTCCGATGCCAAAGATATTCCAACCAATTTGTCTTGCAATGGGTTCAAGCCTGTGGTTTCTGTGTCAATCGCGATAATGTCGGTAACTTTTGATAAAAAGTCGTCCAGTTCTGTTTGTGTGCTGATTGTTTGCCAAGTCTGCGTCGGTAAAATTTTTTTTGTCTTGTCGTTTGTATTGGTGGCAATTTGTTCTGGTATACTGCATACAGACCGTGCATATTCAAATGGTTCTGGCATATCGCTGGCGTTAAATTTTTCCAGTGGGAAAAGTTTTTGGATTTTTTCTGCCAATGAGTTACTTTCCAGTTTTGTTCGCACGTATTCCAGCGCAGCGGGCGTATTAAACCGAAAAGGCATTATGCTTAAATCTGTCAAGTCAACGTCTGTCTTTAATGTAACCAGTTGCTTTGATATATATGCTTTGTCCTTGTTGTCATGCAACAGATTTCTGATTCTGTCGTTTTTTACCTGTGCCAAGTTTTCATACAAAGCGTCCAAAGAACCAAACTGATTGATAAGTTCAGACGCTTTTTTAGGTCCGATGCCCGGGACGCCCGGGACGTTATCAGACGAATCGCCCATTAAACTTTGTACGTCTATGACCTGTGCAGGTTTGACGCCGAATTTTTCCAAGACTTGCGTTTCACGGATTTCCTTTTGCTTCATACCGTCGTATAAAAAAACGCAGTCGGACACCAGTTGCATCAAGTCTTTATCGCTGGTTATGATTCGCGTTGCGTCTGTTGCAGTGCAATTTTCGCGCGCCAAGGTGGCGATTACGTCATCTGCCTCTACCCCGGGGATACATATTACGGGCATTCCCATTGCGGCGACGCCTTCGCGGACCATGTAAGATTGCGTTATCAGGTCTGCGGGCGTTTCGTGTCTGTTTGCCTTGTATTCAGGGTATATGTCTTGGCGAAACGATATTCTTGACGCGTCAAAAACGCATACAAAAGAATCGTTTGGTTTCGCCGACGCCAATATCGGTAACAGCATATTAAAGAAACCATATACCGCCCCCGTTGGCGTTCCGTCTGCGCGCGTTAAGCGACTGTGCACGCCATAATATGCGCGAAATAACAAAGAATTACCGTCTATCAGCGTCAGCATTATTTTTATCCCGGTCAGGTCTTAACTAGAAAACATAGCGCAATTTTACGCGTAAATCGTATTGTAAAATATCGGGCTTTATGTTTTCTATTTCATATACATTAGGCGCGTATAACGCACGGCCTTCGGCGTCAATTTTGATTGGCAGGGCAGGTACGTCAAAAGTTACGCCCAACATACCCTGGTATGCGGCAACCGTATCAATGTCGGTGTTATAAAGGTTCCCACTGAACGCACTGCCGATGCCGACGCCTGCATATGGGTGTATCACAGTAGAAGGCATTTTAAAATATGCGTTCAGCATGCCCAGATGAATATCTGAATCTGGGTTGGTTAAGTAATCGTATTCCAGTTCAAATCGCAGGGCGGGGATATCAATACCGACAACGGCGCCATAAGATTGCGCGGAATCGGAATGGTTGTCGTTATCGGCAAAAATTGCCATACCGCCGGCACCGACGGCGACGCCACCGTATATATCAAACAGTAAATTAGCGTTTGCAGATTGCGAAGAAAAAAGAATTGCGGCAACTGTTGCAAAACCCGCATATTTTAATTTCATATTTTACTCCTTTCTATGATATGATAATATAAAAACAGAGGTATATATGCAAGAAAATAAACCTTTTCTGATTATAGGGCTGGGGAATCCCGGGGCGCAATATGCGCATACGCGTCATAACGTCGGTTTTATGGCGATAGATGCGCTGGTTGGTGACGGTGCCGTGTGGCGCCTTGAAAAGCAGGCTTTGACAACAACGGAAAACATAAACGGTCGCAAGGTAATTTTTGTAAAGCCACAAACCTTTATGAATAACAGTGGTGTATCGGTTGGGGCGTTGGTGTCTTTTTATAAAATACCGCTTGAAAACGTAACTGTCATTCACGATGATATGGACTTGGGCGTCGGGGTATTGCGTGAAAAAGTCGGCGGTGGCAGCGCCGGTCATAACGGTATAAAGTCAATTGACAGTGCGATTGGTCGTGAGTACAGACGTATAAGAATCGGCATCGGGCATCCACGTGATTTTGATGTTCGCATTGATCCCGCGGATTGGGTGTTGGGTCGTTTTACCGACAAAGAATTAGAAATTATTAATAACAGTATTTCTTTAATAAAGTTATTTTAATTTCCGTTATTATTTTTATAGGTAATTTTGTTGTCTGTTCCCGACGATAGCGGTAAATGGAAACAGCCACGGTTATCACAGAATTTTGTACCTGTGTTACCTTTGACCACATAACAGCCTTCTATTGTCGTGGTGTTTGCTTCTGATGTAGTGCCAATGGGGCAGGGGGTACAACCGTTATCATCACGATAATAGCCAGCAGTGCATTCGGCTGTTAAGGTTAGTATTATAGTGGTCGTTGGTGTGCAATCTTGTTCAAAACAGACGTATTCAAAGTAATCTTCTGCCAGTGTTATCTGATTTCCACTTATTGTAACGCCTGCGAAATTGCCGTTCAGTGACCATGTGCATGAACTGCCTGATGGGCAATCTGGCAGGGCCGCCGTAGAGTCATCGTTTAATTGTATATTGACTTCGCTAGTTGTGCCGTTTACTGTGTATTGAACGCGTATATATGCTGTGGTATGGCAGTTTGCTTCAACTTCATATGTTGCACCGTTATCTTGTGCAAATATTTCATTTCCTGGGGTGTTGTCATCTGTGTCGTTGCCGTTATAGTCAAATACTGTTAAGTTTGTGTACCCGAATTCTTGATATGTGTAACCAGAAATTTTCCACCATGGATTACGTTCAAATAATTGTCCTGCAAGATTTTCCAGCCAAATGTCTTGTGACGATTGTGATTCTTTGAATCCTGTGCCATATTTTACAGCAAATGTTTTAATTTCATTATTGCAACCCCTAACGTTTAAAGTTGCGACGTTTGTTGAACACTGATTGCTATTGTCAGAGTATTCGTACGAGTTGCTGTTGCCGTAACCGGTTACTGTTAAATCGTTATCCCTATGTGAACCAACTGGGCAGTCATCACATGTTTTATCGGTTTCATTAAATATTGTATTTTGTGCACATGTTAAAGTCCAAGGACAAACGTCGGCAGTATATCCTTGGTATGAATCACCTGTCAGAAATTGTGCGTCAGCGGGCATATAACAAGCAGAACATTCGGTTGCATCGTCCGTGCTGGAATATGTTCCGTGTATACATATATTACAGTTATTTTGTATTGTATCAGAATAACATCCCGCGCCACATTGTGGAAAGGTGCCCTGGCATGAAATTACCTGATTGTCATCTGCGTATGATGACAGTGGAATAAATAACAGACCGGTGAAAATTATATATATAAACCCTGTTTTCACATTTCCCCCCATTGGGTAATATATTTATATATTGGCATTTTGCAGACGACCTTGTCAATTGGTAAAAAATATTAAAATAAATGCCGATATTTATCGGCATTTATTTATCTGTATTTATTAATGGTCCAACCGTTACGTACGAACCACAGGCTGTCTTCTGGAACCTTGGATGCTTCGCCCTGTCTGAAATTTAAATCGCCTTTACCACGTACCTTGGGTGAGTAGTTTATTGGGTGTTCTACACCGTTGACTCGTAGTGCTGTTATATCAAAATCAAAATAGTGATTCCAATCATCATCTGGAATCAGATAAATTGTTTTAACAGTTGGGTCATTGACGTATTTTATGATTGTGTCGCTGACGGTACGTGTGCCATCTGGATGTTTTTTTATTATATTGTGTGAATCTGTGTCAGAAAAAGTTAATTCAATTGTTTTGTGTGGGGTTTCGTCGTCATCTTTTTCTTGTTCGCATGATGTCGTCATCAGCATAGAGCCCATCATACCAATCGCAGGTAATGCTTTTTTTAATTTATAAGGCAACATTTTTGTGTATTTCATGTTTCGTCCTTTTTGTTTTT
>CASFOK010000013.1 GCA_949296475.1 uncultured Pseudomonadota bacterium | reverse complement strand
CGGTCAAAAGATATATATGCGTCAAGACAAACGTACGGAGCACGCGTTACATATCAAGACGCCAGCGGGCGAGATATTTTACAGTCATGCAAGTCCCGAAGAGATAGGTCACGTCCGTACGTTATTAAACGGTCAGATATTATCGCTGTATGACGACATAACGGCTGCGAAGGAAGGCAAACCAGTCCCTGAACCCGTCGCCCAATCAGAATAAAAAACAATCCCCGAACAACACGGGGATTTTTAAATCCACAAAAAAACACCGCACACGCGGTGTGATTTTATTTTTGCACAAAATGTACGCTATATTGTGGCTTTTTATCGGAACCAAGCGAAGCGCGTATAACTTTATTAGAAGCAGTCTGTACGGCGCGAATTAAGTTATCGCGGTCTTTGCGTTCTGTCTTGGTCAGGTCGTCAATTGCCTTGGTAACCTCTATTTGAATTTGACGTTTCATAAAGCCTGTATCATCTGTTTCAAAGATACCGGCACTGGAAACCTCTGGCGTGCCTTTAAGAAAACCACGTTTATCAACGGGCAGTGTCACAAATACTGCGCCGTTCGTAGCAATCTTTTTGCGGTTTTTGTATACCTGGTCGTCGGCACTGCGTTCTGTTTCACCTTCCATAACAACGAACCTTGTTTCAATAGTTTCTGCTATGTATGGTGCTTCGCCGTTTTTAAGCGCAATCATTTCGCCGTTGTGCACAACCATCATGTGTTTCGCACCACCGCGTTCCATCGCCATTTTCCCGTTAAGCATTTCATTTATGTAATCGCCGTGCATCGGTATTGATACCTGGGGATGTACGATGTCATAAAAACGTTCAAATTCTGGGCGGCCTGCGTGACCACTGGCGTGCAGGTGGTCTGTGTCAAAAATAGTATGTGTTTTTATTCCCATACGCGCCAATTTGTTGTACAAGTAAGAAACGTCTTGTTCGCGACCGGGAATTACAATTGCACTGAACAAAACCGTATCAGTTGGTTGCAGTTTCATTTCTTTCACATGACCGCGACACAGGCGGGTCAGCATGGCATATTGTTCGCCTTGTGAACCGGTTAAAAATATCGCCTGCTTTTCTGCCGGTAGGTCTTTTATTTCATTATGCAAATAAATGTCGTCTTTGCCAAGATAGCCAAACTCTATGCCGATTTCGCGGAACTCTGGCAGACCAACATATGGTACAGGATTAGGATTACTGCGTTCTTTTATCGCAGCAATACGACCCGCGGCGTGTGCAGCCTCGGCAAACATTTTTAATCTGGCAATACTGCGAGAATACCCAGTTACAATGACGCGCCCGGGTGCTTCTTGCATTATTTTAGTTAACGTTTCGCGAACTTGTGTTTCTGTTGTCTGAGGCTCTTGACGAGATGCAGACGTAGAATCGCATGCGCACGCCAATAACGCCGGGTCAGAACCGATTTCACGCAAACGAACGAAATCCGTCGGTTCTTCTATCGGGTTGTCGTCATTAAACGTCCAGTCGCCCGTATGTAATACTTTGCCCGCAGGCGTTTTTATGATTAACATCTGCGCTTCTGGTACGGAATGTGATACGTGAAACGTTTCAACCTGAAACGGTGAAAGGTCTAAGGTTGCACCGTGGTGGTCAAATATCACAATGTCTTTGTCCGGGTTAAAGTCTAACTCTATACCCTGGAAAGTCTTTTTTAAAATTTCACCAGGAAAGCGCGTGCAATAAATGGGCTTTCTAAATTTTGGCCATATATATTTTAATGCACCAATATGATCTTCGTGGCCGTGGGTGATTACGAATCCAACAACGTCTTTCTTGCGCTTTTCTAACCATGTCGTATCGCAGTATTGTACGTCACCAGCACCGATTTCTTCTTCTAAAAATCCCATACCGCAATCAACAACCAAGTATTTACCCTTGTACTTATAAACATACATGTTTTGACCGACGTGTTCCAAACCGCCCAGCGCCATAAAGTACAATTTATCGTCGTTGGCGTCTGTTTCGTGTTTGTTCATGCCTGTAATATGCCTTGCGTTTATCTCTGCGTCAGGTTCTGTTATGACCGGCGCGACTTTTTTTTCTTTTACTTTTACCATATTTTTTCCTTTTTTATTGTTTTACTTATGCGCCGTCACAAAATCCATTGCCAATAAAGAAAATTTCTTTATTTGTAGTGAATCTATGACAGCGCGCCATCTTTGCCCCCATGTGGCAATCTTACTTCCTTTCCGTCAATGTAACATAGGGGTAGTTAAGTCAGGACTATTTATATTCCATAACTTTTTCATATGTTCATATGATACACTTTTCTTGATAAATTGCAAGAATTTAATTGCCCGTTGACGATGAAATCAACAGGCGTGTGTATTTATTCAGCCAGTGCACCAACAGACATGGTTATTCTACGAATGCCACTGCTGATAGACTTTTCTTTGTTAATTTTAGCGTGCATTATTTCGCCCGTGTGATATACATGCGTTCCGCCACATAGTTCACAAGATATATCCCCGGCCGTAATAACCTTGACCTTGTCGCCGTATTTTTCGCCAAACAGTGCCATAGCGCCTTTGGCTTTGGCTTCGTCCAAAGACATTTCTTCATGTGTGACAGGCATGTCCGCAGTTATCCATTGGTTTATCAAGTCTTCTACGGCTTGCTTTTCTTCGGCGGTCATCGCACGCCCAAATGAAAAGTCAAAACGTACAGAATCCGGGCTGACCTTGGAACCGCGTTGCTCTACGTCGTCGTTTAAAACTTGACGCAGTGCCGACTGTAATAAGTGGGTCGCAGTATGCGCGCGTGCCGTTTGTTGACGTGATGAAGAATTTATGATTGTTGACACTATGTCGCCAACTTTCAGGTCTTTGACCAGTGTGCCCTTGTGAATAACAACGTTGTCAACACGCGTCGCTTCGGATACGTTCATGATGGTTTCATCGTCTTTGCGCAGTTCGCCGCTGTCGCCAACTTGCCCACCTTGGGTTCCATAAAAGTTAGTTTTGTCCAGCGCAACTTCTACCTCGTCGCCAGCCTGTGCGTCGGATGTAAATTCGCCGTTACGCAAAATAGACAAAACTTTTGAACGCAGTAAATTATCAGGCGCGTATTTAGTGCTGTCGTCCGTAGCGCTTAATTGCGTTTGCGATTCCCATAAAGTACGCGTTCCTTTGGTGTTTGCACGACTACGTTCTTTTTGTTCCGCCATAGATTTTTCAAATCCAGAAACGTCAACGTCTATGTTTTTGTCGCGCAAAATCATTTGCGTTAAGTCCAAAGGAAAACCATAAGTGTCAAATAATTTGAACGCTATGTCGCCGGGTAAGACGTTATTATTTATCTTTGGTATTTCGTTCTCTAATAACTTCATGCCATTTTGCAACATATCTGTAAACGCGTTTTCTTCGTTTTGAATGATTTCTGTAACGCGCGTTTCTTCGCGTGCTAACTCTGGATAAGCAGCACCCATTTCTGTAATCAGGGCAGGGTACAGTTTTGACAGCAGGGCACCTTTGTGACCAAGTATCTGACCGTGACGCATTGCACGACGAAGTATTCTGCGAATTACATAACCGCGATCCGTATTGCTGGGAATGACGCCGTCAGCAATGGCAAAACCGACAGCGCGCAAGTGGTCGGCAATAACCTTGAATGACGGGGTGTTTTCCTGCGTCTTGGTAACGCCTGTAACGCTTTCAATCGCTTTCATCAAATTAACGAACAAATCGGTGTCATAGTTATCTTTCTTGTTTTGCAGTACTGCGGCCCAACGTTCCAGACCACCACCGGTATCAACGTTTTGCTTTGGTAACGGGGTCAAGTTCCCGTTTGCATCGCGGTCGTATTGCATAAAAACATCGTTCCAGATTTCAACCCAACGGTCATCTTCGTTTTCTATGTCTGCGCCGAAGTCATAGAATATTTCAGTGCATGGACCACAAGGACCTGTGTCGCCTGCAGACCACCAGTTATCTTTATCGCCTAAACGAATGGCCTCTTTACCTGCTACCTTGCGCCATATTTCTGTGGATTCTTCGTCGGTTTCATGCGTTGTAACCCTTATTTTTGCAGGGTCCAGGCCAAGAACTTTTGTTAATAATTCCCAAGAGTATTCAATTGCCCCTTGCTTGAAATAATCGCCAAAAGACCAGTTGCCAACCATTTCAAAAAAAGTATGGTGTCTGCCGTCAAATCCGACTTCGTCTAAATCATTGTGTTTTCCGCCGGCGCGAATGCATTTTTGCACGTCTGCAACACGCGGGGCAAACGCAGGTTCTGTGCCTTGAAGAATCCCCTTCCATGGAACCATGCCGGCAACAGTAAATAATAACGCGGGGTCGTTCGGAATTAACGAGGCAGAAGGAACAATTTTATGGCCTTTGGATTCAAAAAAATCTAGGAAAGTCGTTCTGATATCATTATATTTCATTTTATATAATCCCTTGTTTATTTTTACAATGTTATAAGCATTATAACGTAGTTTCAATAATAATTATTAAAAAATATGTCGCTTGTTATAATTTATCTAGCCCCGCAGGGCGGCAGCGTCCATCGCAATATGAAATGCAGACTCATACTTAGAGAGCAGTTTTTTATAATGTTCATCTGCGTTACGAACAGGGTGTTGTAATTTACCGTACTTCATCTGGCAAGAATCCAATTCTGTTTTAATATAATTAATTTTATCCATATATATTGGAACGGCGTTGGCGTCCACAGACCTTACATATGTATTCAGTAATGACCACATAATCATATCAACAGGCACACGATAAGTTAAAGAACGTTCAATGTCTAACAGTGCGTCAGATATTGTCAGTAATATGTCTGCCATTCCGATAAGGTGTTTAGTTTGAACTAATGTACCCGTTATTTTACGATTTGGCTTTGATAAAATTATATGTTCATTATCTATGATATAATTATCCGGTTCATCCATAGCGCGTAATAAGTCCAAGACGCGATTTTTTATTGTTATAGAATTTTGTATAATCGCGAAGTTATGTGCAGCAACGTCTGGTACGTTTAAATCAATTAACATATCATCGTCGTCATTAAATACGATCCAAGTATCAGTTAGTTTTAGTCTGTCTGCTGTTTTAATGACGGATACTTTTGCCATTAATGGTCCCAGATTTTCGTTACTGTTTATTATGTGCAAGTCCCCACCATACCCCAGTTTTCTGATGTCACGTTTCGTAATGTTTGTTGTAGGGTTATCGTTATGTATTATCAGTAAGAACTTTTGTTTCAGTTTCCCCAACGCAGGAATAGAAATTTTCAGCATTTCATTATGAAATGTAGTTAAGCCGACGATGACATGATTCTTTTTACATAACATAAGTTAAATATTAAATCAAAGTTTATAAAATTGCAATTGCTTAGTTATTTATGATATAATAAAACACAAGAAGATTAGGGGTAAAGAAATGAAACCAATAATGCTTTTAGCGATACTTGCACTGACGGCGATTGTAATAACGGCGTCATTTGGTTTACAAATTGATTCAACAGCACCGTTACAGATACCGGAATCTATGCTGTCACATGCTTTATATGTTTGCCCCGCGGAAAGTACTGTTTGGACCCAGATTGCAAATTCTATGCATTCCATTATCAGATATTTAACAATCGCGTTTTTTTTCTGTGTGATGTTGGTTGCGTTTTTTTGGGGTTGGGAATTATATCAAAGTCTTGTTGCAGATACGTTTAAACGTGAACAGTTTTCAAAACCTTGGAAGTTTACAAAAGTTTTGTTTTGGGCTGGGGTAATAGTTTTATTGTTGTTGTTTACCCCAAACCACTATAAAACAGTTCATATAGAGGGCGCTTCGGGCGATTGGGTGTTGTGTGAAGATAATACGCCGGGCGTACAAGCAGTGCGTTCTGATCTTGTTCACCATTAATATATGTTTTTTGTCAACATTACAAAATTTTCAAAAAAATAAATATACTCTTGACTTAAAGGCGTGATTTCTCTACGATTCGGGTAAGCAGGACAGGCAATGCCCTTGGAATGTGGAAGTTGTACATAGATGTTACTTTGAAAGGCAACGTATCTTTGCATAACAGATTCCAGCGGCATTGCCTAGGGACTGCCGGACACCTTATATAAATTTATGAAAGGAGAAATAAAATGAATAAACAGCAATTGATTGAAGCAATCGCAAACGAAGTTGAAGTAACAAAGGCAACAGCAGCTTCTTGCTTGGACGCGTTCATCAACACAGTAACAAAAGTTCTGAAAAAGAAAGGCGAAGTTCGCTTGGTTGGTTTTGGTACATTTACAACAGCTAAACGCAAAGCAACAACAGGTCGCAATCCTCAGACAGGTGCTGCGATAAAAATCCCAGCTTCTACTCAGCCTAAATTCAAGCCAGGTAAAGCGTTAAAGGATGCTTTGAATTAATCGTTTGATATATACGAATAAAGGCCGTCTGTGTGACGGCTTTTATTTTTACATGTGTAAAAATTCTGCTTTACATGAATTGCATTATTGAATACAATTTAATCGGTTAAAAAAAAGGAAGGAATATGCCAAAAAAACCAATCAAAAAAACAACAGTTAAAAAGAACACTGTGAAAAAAGTCGCAACAAAAAAAGTTGTAGATGAAGATATCAATGTTACACCTATGTCGCACGAATGCGCATGTGGTAAAGATTGCAAATGTGGTTGTCACACGGGGTGCGGTGGCAAATTTTTGCGTTTTATAAAATGGTTATTGATAATAGTTATATTTTTCATTTTGGGTTTTGCAACCGCAAAAATCATTGATGAACGCGGATATGATGCTCGTGCTCCACGTGTAGATTTTGAAGACGGTTGCTTGGTAGTAGAGTCTGTACGTTGCCCGAGAATGGCGGAAAAATTGCCTTTAATGGACGTTAATCAAGACGGTTGCATAAGCAAAGAAGAATTTAATATGTTCAGGCAGGATTGTCCCAGGGCGCGCCGTGCAATTAACGAAGTAAAACGCGAAGTTCGCGAAGAAATTCGCGAGGCTAGACAAGAAGCCAGCGAACAGTTACGCGAAGCAAGTGAAGCATTGGCAGAGTAAACGTAACGTGAAATAATAAAAAACGCGCGGTTTGCGCGTTTTTTAATGTTTTAATATGCGTGATTTGTTTTTATTCCATTCGCGTTGTTTTATTGTTTCGCGTTTATCAACCTTATTTTTACCGTATCCTACCCCCAGTAAGACCTTTAATTTTCCGCGATTGTTGAAGTATAATTTTAATGGTACTATGGTCGCACCTTTTTCTTGCAGTTTACCAATTAATCGGTTAATTTGCGCGCGATGTAACAATAATTGCCGTGGTCTGCGCTCGTCAAAGTTAACGATTCTGGCGGCGGTTGGTAACTTCTGTATTTCTACGCCTGCCAGATATAAACTTGTTCCGCGCTTTTGTACAAAGCCGTCAACGATTGTTACTAAACCATAGCGAACGGATTTTATCTCTGCGCCAGTTAAAGAAATACCTGCCTCTATCGTATCTTCAATAGAGTAATTATACCGCGCTTTGCGGTTTTCGGAAACTTGACCAAATTTTATTATTTGACGCGACATTTTGGATATAATCTTTTTGTATTTTCGCTAAGTATAACCGCCATTTCATCTAATTGCAAATTTTTGATTTGTGCTAATACCTTTGCGGTTTCTATTACCATTGCTGGCTCGCACGTTTTGCCCCGATACGGTACAGGGGCGCAATATGGGGCGTCCGTTTCTATGACCAGTCTATCCAAGGGAATTTTTTTAAAGGTTTCACGAATCTCTTCGGCGTTTTTAAACGTCAAAATACCACTTGCAGAAAAATAAAAACCTCTGTCTAACATAGTCTTTGCCAGATTCCACGAACTTGTAAAGCAATGCATTACGCCGCGATATGCGTCTGTTAAAATTGCTGCTGTATCTGCTTCGGCATCCCTAGTATGTATCGCAACCGGCAGGTTATGTTTTTTTGCCAGTTCTAATTGTTGTTGAAATAATTTAATTTGTAAATCGCGATTCTCTGCGTTTTCATGATAATCTAAGCCGATTTCACCGACCCCGATGACTTTTGAATGCGATAAAATAGCGTCTGTTAAGTATTGTGCCGCATCAGTTCCTGCGTGTTCAGGATGAATGCCGACTGTTACAAATATATTGTCAAAAAGTTCTGATATATGAATTGCGTTTTGTATGTCCTGCGGGTCTGCCGTTGGGCAAATTAGTGTATTAACACCGTTATCTTTTGCGCGATTTATTATGTCTTGTAAATCACCGGCAATATAATTGTCAGTTAAATGACAGTGTGTATCTATAAACATTTTTTTATCTCTGTAATAATTTTAAAAAGAGCAACTTCAGGTTCCAGGTATATTTTATTAATATCATTAATTGCACGTGTTGCGTCGGGATATAGTTCTGCTAATTTAAAGTAAGAAATCGCATCAAGTAATATTCCGTGTAACGCAGGTTGCTGTGCGATTTTACGTGCGACGTTCATAACGTCCGCGCTATTAGATTGTGGGTTTTGTAGGCAGCCTAATAATTCGTCATAAATAATGTCGCCCCCAGATTGCTTCAGACCTGCGATTTTCCCGAAACTGCCGTTTGCAAGGGCAAGCGTTTCTGTGCTTATATCCTCTTCTGGCATAAAGATTGCGCATAATTCGCGTAGTTCAGATATAGACAGCGGACGCATTTTTTCAACGCGTGCGCGTGATCTAATTGTCGGCAATACGTTTGATAGTTGGTGTGTGACCAACAAGAAAAGCGTTTTTGCAGGTGGTTCTTCTAATAACTTTAACAAAGCATTTGATGCGGCGGTATTCAGTTCATCAACGGAATCTATTAATATCACCCGCCAATCGCCAGACATAGACGACATTTGCATTTTTTCAATCATTGCGCGTACGGTGTAAACAGAAATAACCTTGCCGTCGTTTTTTTGTTTACCGTCTTTATCAATATTCCTTTCTAAATCAATTATGAAAAAATCGCCGACGTTACCGTAAACCATTTTAGCAATTTTGTATGCCAGTGTTGCTTTGCCGATGCCGCGCGGTCCAGTAAGCATCCATACGGGGTGTATTGGGTATTGGTCACGGGCATTCCATGCCGTTAAAAAATGGTTTAATACGTCCTTGTGTCCAACAAGATGGTCGTTATCTATTGGACTTGGAAAGTTGTAAGAAAGATTCTTTTTTGTTGCCATAATTATTTAATGCCCAACATGACTTTAATGTTTTTTATTACCCGACCAAATAATTGCGTTTTGCCGACCTTGTTTTGTGCAATTAGTGGTGCGCGCGCAATTACCTGTCCGTTTCTTTCTGCAAATATCTCGCCAATTTTTTGGCCTTTTTTTATTGGCGCAGGCAGTGGATCGTTATATCTGGCCAAGACCCTGATGTCGTTAAGGTTGTCAGATTTGTCTGTGGTGATGGTAAAGGGTTTTGAAACTGTTGCTGTTACGGTTTTTTTGCGCCCGTACCAAACGGGAATTTCGGCAATGTCATCGCCTGCGTTATAAAAGACCTTGTTCTTGGTATTTGTATAGCCGTAATTTAATAGTTTTTTCATTTCTGCCGCTAATGCGTCATGACTACCCCCGCGAAATCCGTTAATTACACCAATAAGACGACGACCGCCAATTTTTGCACTTGCGACCATTCCATAACCACCGTCTTCGGTATGACCCGTTTTAAGACCGTCTGCGCCAGGCATTGTAAACAACAGTTTGTTATAGTTCATTGTATGTGTGCGTCCCCATTCGCGACACCAATCTGTTTGATGCTCTGTGAATTCAAATCGTTTGGTCGCGAACATAGGATATATATCTGCATGTTGCGTAATAATATATTCTGCCAACATTGCTAATTCACGGCTGGTCATCAGATTGTTTGGATTTGGTAAACCGCTGGCGTTACCAAAAGTGGATTGTGTCATACCTATTTCGCGCGCTTTGTCTTGCATTAAATTTGTAAAAGCGCTTTCAGAGCCCGCCAATTTTTCTGCAACTACAACGCTTGCGTCGCCACCAGACAGAACAATCAAGCCAAGTATAGTATCACGAACGCTTATGGTTTGACCGGCAACCAGACATATCTTGCTGGCGGGGTACCATAGCGGGTTGTTATAGTCTGCGTTTTCACTGACCGTTAACCTGTCGTCCATTGACAAGTTTCCGGCTTTTATTTCGTCAAACAAGACCGCCAATGTCATCAGTTTTATCATAGATGACGGCGGCATTAATTCATCGGCGTTTTTTGCGACGATTTCTGCGCCTGATTCATGGTCTATTAAAAAAGCAGATTTAGCACTTGTTGAAAAATCAGCATGTGCAGAGGTTGTTATAATTGATAATAACAGGATAAATATTTTCTTTTTCATGTTATGGATGTTAGCAGTTATAAATTAACTTGCCAATATTTTTTTTACACCATATTTGCAAGGAAATAATCGTCGTTCACATCTGTTAATTTGACATTACAAATTGTTTTTGCCGGCAGATTTTGTCCGCTTATTTTTACCGGTATATCGTTTGGCGTTCTGGCCGTGTTGTTTTCTTCTACTAACACTTGTACGGTTTTACCAAGTTGCCGTTTCATGAATTGTGCACGATACAAGTTGGCGATTGCAGATATTGCTTTAACGCGTTTTTTTGATACCTCTCGGTCAATTTGATTATCAAGACTTGCGGCTTCTGTATCAGGGCGCGGTGAAAAAGGAAACGCGTGTATTTTTATGGGTTTCGTTTCTTTTGTTAGCATCAACGTTTCATTAAATAATTCGTCTGTTTCACCGGGAAATCCGCATATTATGTCCCAACTGAAAGTAATTTTGTTATCAGCATATTTTACAATTTTTCGTACTGTGTCGGCATTATGTCTGCGATGCATTGCGCCAAGAATGCGGTCAGAGCCAGATTGCATAGATAGATGCATATGTGGCATCATCCTGTTGTCGGACTTTATTAAGTCTATTATTTTAAATATTTCTGGTGATGCTGGGTCTATAGACGACAGACGTAATCGTTTAATTTCAGGAACGTCGGTCAGTAATTTTTTGCAAACGTCAGAAATTAAAAAGCCGTCTTTTGCATAACTTGCAATATCAATACCGGTTAAAACTATTTCATAGAAGCCGTTTTTGACGGCTTCTTGGGCATCTTGTAATATAGTTGTATAATCAAAAGATACGGCAGGTCCCCGCAATAGCCTTGTTACGCAATAAGCGCATTTATGATTACAGCCATTTTGTATTTGAATGAATTGCTTGGATAGTCTGGGCAACGTGTGCGTGAACTTCGTTATTTGCGGCTTTTCAAAATGACACGGCGTATTGTTAAATGCTTCTATATAGGCATTTAGGTTCATTTTTTCTTGGTTTTTTATCACGATGGAATTTGGAATTTGCAAGAATAGTTCCGGATTTCTGGTTGCGGCGCATCCTGTAACGAAAATAGGGGCGTTTGGGTTTTCGCGTGCCAGTTTACGAACGGCTTGTCCGGTTTGCCTTTCTGCTTCTGCGGTAACGGCGCAAGTGTTGACTATGATGGCGGTATCCATAGCGGTTGCCAGCATTTTTTGTATTTTTTCAGCCTCCATGGCGTTCAGTCTGCAGCCAAAGGAAAGAGTTTTTATGTTGTTTTTTTTATTTTCTTCTTGCATTTTTACCGTCCATAAGGCATTATAGCGAGGTTAAAAACGTTTTCAACAAAGGATTTTGATATGGCGCGCACAACAAATTCAGATACATTACCGTTTGTAGAAAGTCGTTATGAACTTGGGATGTTGGCATCGCAACGTGTTCGCGATTTGAACGGTGGGGCACAACCTGTGGTTGATAAGAAAGATGATAAACTGACAGTTGTTGCCTTGCGAGAGATTGCATCAGGCAAGTTAGATATGAACGAGGTTCGTCATGAATTTGTGCAATCGTACAAGGACACGCCAGCGTTATCAGACAGTGATGATTCATTAGAAATAGCGGCGACAGAGGACCCGAAACTTCGGGAAATAGATGCAGAGTTGGAAGAAACGTTATTAGACGACGCGCCTGTTATTGCGGAAGATGGTGAAGACGACGCGCCAGACGCAGGGGACGATGAATAACATAGATACGTTCGGAGACGTCGCATAGTTGGTCTAGTGCGCCACATTGGAAATGTGGTATACTCGCAAGGGTATCAAGGGTTCGAATCCCTTCGTCTCCGCCAGGAATACAAAAAATTCAAAAAAATTATATAAAGTCCCACAAACCCGCCGGTTTCTGGGACTTTTTTAGTGCGTTGTTGCTCTGGTATGTCTTTACTTTCCAGAAATCTCCTGTTTTATCCACTATGACATACTTCGCCCAAATTCAGTGAGGCAATTTATATAACTGCATTGTCCAATATAGAAAAGATTTTGTTTCCCATATCTATTTTTGCCTTTGCGCCATAAGGTATTAAAAACATAGGATCTGTATGCCCAAAGTCTAAATTTGAAACAACAGGTATATCCAAGTTGTTTTCTGTTTTTACTACTTGTAAAACTGCATTGGCGTATTTATCAATTTCGTTTATTTGTACGTTTGCAGGGCGACCAATAATTATACCTGCAATACGCTTAAGTATTCCTGTCGCAGCATAGTTTCTCATACACCTGACTACATAATCTGCGCTTGGGGCTTCTTCGCTTGTTTCTATAAAGAATATAGCCCCATCAAAAGTGTCAACAGATGGCCAAACTTTTGAGCCTTTTAACATTTCCATAACTTCTAAATTGCCACCAATCAAACGTCCTGTTACACTGCCATGACCATGAATGAATTTAAAGCCTTGGGATTCTTTTATTTGTCTTTTTATGTTCTGGTTTTTAGGGTCTTGCCATGGTAATTCTTCATCGGTCCAACCGTTCATATTCGGCTTTATTTCACCAATTTCAGAATTAGAAAATAATGTTCGCCTTACTGAATCTTTAAAGTAATCAAACATACCACCATTTTCTGCAAAACCGCCGCACATCATACATGGTCCGTATATAGGTTGAATACCTGCAAACATAAAAACATAATGTAATACTGTATTATCGGAATACCCCAACAATATTTTCGGGTTGTTATGTATTAAATCAAAATCAATATAAGGCAATAAACGAACTGAATCGTCGCCACCAATCATTGGAATTATAGCTTTTACTTCTTTGTTTGATAAAGCCCAGTGCAGGTCGGCGACACGTTTTTGTGGATTGTTAAAATTATCTATTGGGTCAATCAGTGCATTTGGTGCTTCTACTACTTTAAGACCAAAAACT
>CASFOK010000012.1 GCA_949296475.1 uncultured Pseudomonadota bacterium | reverse complement strand
TTCGTCAGGATTCAAATTATGCTAAACATCACCCCAGTGTCAGATTATGTGGTATGGGTCGTAAGTTCATCCAGCAACCCAGTCAGATTTATTACATCTTCATATGTTTCTGTTCGAAGTCTGTCTATAATTGCGAGCCAAAGATTTCCGCAGATTTCTGCGGATTTTTTATTGTCTGTCTTCTGCCCTATTTTTATGCAAAATTGGATGAAAATGGCTCTAAATTGCCGGAGGAGTAAAAAACGCTCAAATGACTGTAGGTTAAAAATAAACACGTTCAAATTTCTGGACTAAATATCATATTTTTTAAAGATCTTACAACCCCGAAATCTTCGGGGTTACTCTTTGATGCATCTCTCGCAATACAATCAAAACAAATATTTAAAGTTGTTACACTTATCTCTTTATTTAATTTATTAGATACGCTTTGAAAAATGTTTTCTACAATTTTTATAACATATTCCTTATCTTTACTTCCCACATCTTTTTCAAAACGATCTGCCGTTGCAAACCCTTCTTTAAAAAAACTGTTCTTTATCTCTTGATAAATATTTTTATCTTTATCTGCCAATTCAAAAGTTATTCTAACCAACATTATAATTATCCTTAATTTTTTTACTTATTATTAAGTGTATAAATAAAATACATATATAATCAAGCATTACTTATCAAAGTAATTTATAACATCAAAATAACAAGTCATAATTGAGGATTTTATTCATTTTGTAAAACAGACTTTTGTTTAATTAAATCTACTTCTATTTGCTTTACAATTTCAGTAACACGTGCACGAATGCCAGTCGGATTTATCATATAATTACCATCTGGATTTTTAGTGGCGGTTGATTTCAAAATATCATTTAGTTCCGCCTGCCAATTTGGACGTGTCATAAATAATTTATTTCCGGATAAAGCGCACGCATATACCCCTGCAAGATAAGGGGCCGCCGAACTTTCCCCACCACTTATTCTGTATTGCCAACCATTTGCCCCAAGTGGAGTTGTACGCATATTCGTTGGAATTCCGACAACTTTCCCCTCTGTATGCTGTTTATTCGCAACCATATATAAAAGTTTTTCACCTTCAGCTTGTACATCTGGTTGAATATCTGTCATATTCGGGTTATTACAAGGCATAAAATCTCGCCCAGATAGAGAATAATCTACACTCATATCATCAGAACCACATAATATAACCTTTATACCAGATGCCTCCAATTCATCCAATAATTCGCAGACCTGTGGCGAATATTTTCTACATGCCCCCCAACTGCAAGATAAAATATGAATCTTATTCTCACTGGTTTGCTCTTTATTAAATTTTATAACACTGCTTAAAACTTTACAAAGTTCTTTGTCAAAAACTTTACGATCTTTATGGTTTACCTTAGTAAAAAAATACACATTGGCATCTGGAGCAATACCAGTATGTTTCCCAACAACCTGCCCCATAACCATACTGGCATGTGAACTAGGATTAATGGTTTGCCCATTTATCGGCCCTTGAAAATATTTAATCTGATCCGCATATTCCGGATTTGTAACATCAAGCATATTGTCAATAATAGCAATATTTATTCCACGCCCCGTTGACTCCATCTTAATATTTGACATTTTAGCCTGTTCTATAATTTCATTTGGATTAAAATCAGTCGGCATCTTATCTTGCGCAGGCCATATAACATTTGTTGTCCAACCGCGAATTCCTGAATGTATTAGAGATTCTTTAGGTGCATACATAAATAAATCTTTATATTCACGCAAATCAAGTCCAGACAAGTCATGATAATCTAACGTATGTACATCTTTTATCTCTTCAATGTTATTTACCTTAATGTATTTAACATCCTCCTGTTGTGCCATTTTACGCTTAATTAATATCATTGCTGAAGTCAACTTTTGAAGAAATGTTTTTGCCACCATAGAAAACCCTATATACATTTTTATTATAAATAAAGTTTAATTTTAAAACAATGAAAAAACGTTAAAGCCCTTATTGAAACTTTGAGCAAAAACACATATTTGACACACAGTAATATATACCATTACTGCTGAAATCATCTCTGAAATCACATAGATTTCATACCTGAAAAGAGCCCCCCTTTTGCCTGCGAACTATGGAACGCTATTCCGTTAGTCACAAGAATAAAATACACAAAAATCAAATAATTATAAAAACGTGAATTTTCCATATGTATCAAACATGTGATTTTATTTTCGCACCTTTTTATTAATTTAATCAATCTATTAAACAGTGACTTTACTCCTTATTTATATCTATGATATAATGATATAAATGATTAAAGGATAAATTATGTCAACTAGATTTACTTTAAAACAATTTGAAAGTTTTTTAAAACGCGTAGACCTTAATAAATATAGAACATTATACTCAAAAATCAAAACAGTAGAAATGGATTTACCGCCACGCATCCAAGCACTTAAAACAATTTATGAACAATATTGGGACAATAAGGATTCATTAAACGAACCGTTAAGTTTTGATGATTATTACGAAATTTATTGGGATACGCACAAAAACGACATAAATGAATTTTGGAACAGTACTGGTTTTGGTAAAGATTGCGATTGTTTTAAAAAAGGTTTAAAAGCTCGTATTTATAGAACATGGGCATCTCTAATCACTCAAATTCAAGGTGGCTATGTCGCCGAAACAGTATTTGGCGGTCCAGGAAGTGTGTTAATGAGTCCAGAATTAGATCATCAAAATATTGATATGCTTATTATTGACCCTATAACAAAAAAAGAAAGATTAAAAATTCAGATTAAAAAAGAAACACACCGTCCAGAAATAGCCAGAATGCACAAAAACGTATTCAATCAAAATGGCGCAGTAGATGTTTATTATATCGTTCCCAGGCCTAATGATTATGAAAACCCGAGATATAAAAGAAACGGTCGTGGATATAGTGCAAGGGATTATAAACCATTTGTGAAAGATTTTGTTAAATGGAATCCAGAAACAGGATCTATGGATCGTCTTGATAATGGATTCATCATTTTCACAAAAAACGCTTTTACAGGTCTACTTTAATTAAAGATGTTTCTATTTTTATTATTAAAATGTTTTAAATTCTCAGTGGCTAGTAATACATAATCTGGGTTTAGCTCATATGCAATATATGTTCCACCATTGTTTAATACAGAAACACACTCTGAACCACTGCCACAGAAAGGGATTAACACAACAAAATCTCCTTTGGGTTTACATGATCTAATAAGTTTTTCTGTTAATTCCTGTGGTTTTTGTGTGGGATGTATAATCAAATCGTGCGCAATGTGTAATTTTCTGTCTTTTGGCCCTATGATTTTACCGCATGTTTTACAATACATAATCCTTTCTTTCAAAGCAGCACCACCAGCTAGCGTCGGAATTTTTATAACATCTCTAGGTAGAGCCCCAGCAGGGTTTGCATTATAAACAGAGACCTTTTTACCTCCACGCCCGGTCACACCAGCAGGTCTTGTTCTTCCGGCACTCCCTTTTAGGAAATCTTCAGTATAAGGTTCTCGTACATCATCTCTGTTAAAAACAGGCGAATTCTTCCAACAACATAATATAGACTCATGACTGCGTTGCCAAAAATTCAAAGCGGCGATGTTTTTGTTCGTATAATACCAAGTCAACCAATGATGTTTAGAAATTGGTAACAAAACAGAAATATGTGCCAATATTTCATCAAATCCATATATAAACATTGTTCCTGTTGGTTTTAATACTCTCTGACACTCAATTAACCACAATTTTACCCATTCTATATAATCTGTATGTTTTTGCTTATCCGAGGCATTACCAAAATCTTTTCCTATATTATAAGGTGGATCAGCAATTATTATATCAATACTATTATCGGAAAGATCTTTTATTCCAACCAAACAATCTTGATTAAAAATCACATTTCTTAAACTATTCATAGAAACAAATCTCTTCCAAAATTTATATGTTTTTACTATCTATTTTTTATATCATTTTTTATTCTATGTAGTCAAGAATACTTTTATTACAAATCTGACCGGTTTTTATAGAAAACCAGATTTTGATTACTTTGAAACCTTTGAACAGAAACACATAGAAATAGTACACAGCCGATGTCACCACAAACAAAAACTAAAAAAAAATCAGTGTCTTAGTAACACTGATTTTTAATTAAACTAATCTAATTCTATCAACTCATATTTAGTTGTGCCTAACCCGATTGATTCCGCGTACGGTAAAATATGACGACCCATTTGCCTGTCAATGCGTTCCTGTAATTTCTTGGCACCAGGGTCTGTTGACGCGTATATCATATCTATAAACGCCTGGTCGTTCGCAACTGGGTCTGTTGACGCTATTATCCCCAAATCCCCCATAACCGGATCCGTTTGGTGCGCGTCGCAATCACAATCAACAGATAAAAAGTTCATAACTGTTATATATACGATCTGTTTACCCTGTGACGCAAAATAATCGCTGACTGACTTTGCGGCCTCGGCCATTGATTCTATAAAAGCCTGTTGTTCCGGTAAGTTAGACCACAATATATCTGGGTCTGTTGTAAATCCAGCCGAATGAATATATGCTTTGCCGTTTCGGGACGCAATACCAATAGATTGATTCTTTAAATTTGCGCCGAATCCGCCCATGGCATGCCCCTTGCCGTGCGCCAGATTCAGTATAGAATCATAATTATCTAGGTGCGTTCCTACAAGATTATATTTTAAGTGCTTGCCATTGTTAACAGGTATTTTCATTTCGCCATCGGCGTCCATTATGTCAACGTCGGCAAACTTTGTAAAGCCATGTTCTGCGGCAACTTTCAAGTGGTCTTCAACTGTGTTACGCTTGCCCGCATATGCAGTATTACATTCCAGTATCGTGCCATTTAGTTTTTGTACCAACGGTCCTATTAATTCCGCCTTTAGATATCCGCGAGCCCCCGCTTCGCCAGTAGATACCTTTACACCGACGTTGCCCTTTAATTCAACGCCCAGCGCATCATATATCTTTATCAGATTTTCTGGCGTAATGTCTTTTACATAATATACCTTGGCGGGCCCTTTTTCTGAGTCGTTCGTAACCTGCATGAACTTAAACCCAACTATACCCACCAACGCAACAACCAATATTAACCAAAACAATACCTTAAATAATTTTGCATAGTTCATTGTTCAGTCCTTTCCTTTTATATTAATTCGTTATTAATATTATAACTTTCGCCTGCACCCGACAAGACATTTATTATGTTTGCACAATAAAATTATTTGACAATACAGAGTTATGTACCTATAATTAATAATGAAAGAAAATAACAAACATTACAAAAGGGAATATTGTGTTTTATACAAAAAATTATATGTCTTATCATCAAATAAAAGCATTCTTGCATGGTAAAAAGCCCTTGAATGTTGCCGACGGGGTACACAGTCTTGTTGTTGCAATCAAAGAACCGCGTGTTTTTTTGTGGGAAACGCAGACCGAAGGGTCTGTCATAACAAACTTTGGCGCGTTACGCTTTGTTCACGCCACCGGCGAGGTTTATGACACCAGCAATCGTGAAACTTTATTTATCGTGCCCAAAGAAGAAATTCCAACGATTATATCCGCCATTAACGCCCGCAAGGCGCAGGATAATTTCAAATCAATCCAAGATAAATCAACCGAAAAAATATTTAGTTTGTTAAAATCAATTCATACGAAAACAAAATAACAAAAACCGTCAACACGACGGTTTTTTATTTAAAAAAACTTCCTGCCATATTGACAGGAAGTTGACAGCTTTTGATTTTCAATCGCAGGTTTTATCTTAGAACAATTTGAATTTGTAATTTGTTCCGGCTCTGAAACTTACATTAGAATCAGACAAACCTGCCGCAGCATTAACAGACCATCTGTCTGTCAAGCCCAACGCCGCACCAAAGGCAACCGCCGATTGAGAGTTATAGTAACCATACCCCCCACCAACAGACAATTCGCCCTTGTCAACGTCAGATACCGCAACCGCCGACATAGCAGCCGTACTGGCGATACCAGCGGACAATTCTTTTTCCAACGTATTTACGCGGTTGTCCGTATAAGCGTTTGCAGCCCTTAACGTCAATTCACTTTGGGCATCTGTATATGCTTTTGCTGCCCCCAAGGTCAGTTCATCACCAGCAATACGTTCTGCTGTTTCTTGGGCAATTGCCGCCGTATTTGTTGCGATTTTACCGTCCAACACTGTTTCTGCGGCTGTCGCGCGTTCTGTTTCAGCGGTTATCGCATCTGAATTTGCAGATATTGCGTCTGAATTAGCCGTGATTCTGTCGCCCAAGGCTTCTTCTGCGGCTGTTGCCCGGTCTGTTTCAGTTGCAATCGCATCAGATATTGCGCCACCTTCTGCCAAAGAATCGTTTATCGCAGAATTAGCACCGTTTTCAATTGTTTCCAAAATCGGTGCATCGTATGTTCCCTTGGCAGCATTATACAAGGCTTCTTCTGCGGCTTGTTGATTTGCCGCGGTCTGCTGATTTGTCTGCGCCTGTGCCAATAAAGCCTCTGCTTCACCGACTGTTGCAAAATTGTCATTCAAGTCTTGAATTATATCGCTGTCGGCATTAAATATATCTTGCGCAGCATCAAAGTTTGCCTGTTCCGTTACCCAATTTGCAGCGGTCGTTGATACGTTTGATTCAAAAATCGCTTTGTCAGAATCATATTCGTCTTTCAAGTTTGTGAACAAAGTTTCCAATTCGGACCCGGAATCTGGCGTTTGAACGGCACCGTCCATATTTAATAACTGTGAACCATCAGGCGACAGTTTATATTGTGTACCTGTACTTAAAGCGGCCGTATACATGCCACCGTCCAAACTGGTAACATCTTCGCCATTAATTTGTGCGCTGCCGTTAGTTGTTGTAACAACTATACCGCCGGCAGATGCAGACAAAGTCTGTTCTGTTACCATATTTTGCGCTGTTTCGCCCAAAGTAACAGTGTCGCCGTTACCATTCTTGTAAGAATAGTTGCTTCTGTCAATTGTTGCACCGGCAACGATTTCTTGGGTTGTGGTTACATCGCCGGTTGCCGTGGACGTACCTGTAAAATCGCTTTGTTCTGGTATGCCAGTAGAGAAATCTGCCGTACCGCCGTCTTTATCGGTATAGGTAAATTTAGTCATATCTGGATCTGTTCCGTATGCAACGTCAGAAACAGTGGAACCGTCAGACGCCTCGTACGAATATGTTGTATCAGCCAAAGGATCTGACACGCTTGCGGTGGTAACCCCATCTTCTTTTGTATAATTACCTGCAAAAGTAACATCCGTTGCAGCATTTGCCGCGCAAGAAATACTTATTGCAAATAACGATGTTAAAAAAACATGTTTTTTCATAAGTTTTCCTTTTTGTTAGTACTTCACATACGTTTAAACACTAAACGTTCACAGGAAATATGTCACAAACCAACGATTGTGTTCCTACTAGCAAAATCAGAAAAAACAAACATACAACAAGAAGACTATAAACGCTTGCACTCCTTGAAAAACAGGTGTTTTTTTATTCTTGTATACAAATAAATAATTTTAGAAAAAAAATGGTTGATTTAATCGTTCTATTAAATTGACCAATTGTACACTAACTTAACGAGGGAGTATATTATGTCTGTCATAGGTTATATCCGCGTCAGTTCTTGCAAGCAGACGCACGAACATCAAAAATATGAAATAGAGCAATTCGCCAAACTTCATAACATAAAAATAGACAGTTGGGTGCAAGAAACTATTTCTTCACGAAAACCACTTAACAAAAGACAACTGGGGAATCTGTTGGACGAATTATACCCCGGCGATATCTTGATTGCTTGCGAAATATCCCGGCTGGGTCGCTCTCTGCTGGAAGTAATGAAAATACTGGAACAGTGCCTGAATAAAAATTGCCAGGTGTGGACAATAAAAGAAAACTATCGGTTGGGAAACGATATACAATCCAAAGTCATGGCGTTCGCTTTCGGTCTGTCTGCCGAAATAGAACGCAACCTTATCAGTCAACGAACCAAGGCTTCGTTGGACAGCATCAAGGCTTCTGGTAAAAAACTGGGGCGACCGTTTGCGGCGCAATCAAAAAAATTAAAGTTGTCCAAAAACACAAAAAAAATCAAACTCTTGTTGAATAACGGTGTATCTAAAAACCAGATTGCCAAACTTATGGGGGTGCAAAATATAACTTTGCGCAGATTCTTGCAACGTTTGGATTTATAAAAAAACGCCCCAGTGGGGCGGATGACATGAATTATTGTTTTTCTGTTTTATTTAATTATTAGACATTTTTTCAACCAGCATGATTATCAACCATACTAATGCTGCAATACCAACCAAACTGTATACTATACTGCTGGCAAGCGTCGCAGGGCCAAATATAAACGCAACTAGGTCAAAACCAAATATACCTATCAGTCCCCAGTTCAAAGCACCGATAAAGGTTAACGGTTTTAAAACATAGTCTGTCAGTCCTCTCATCTTTTTCTCCTTTTCAAGGTTTGTTAAAAGTGTCACTAAGACAATATAATTATAAACTTTTTTCAACGACCGTTCAATCACAATACTGGACTTAGGAAAAGGTACCTATCCCGCAGAAAACAAAGCGTTTCAATATTATATACAAGAACATATTGCCACAAAAACAACCCACAAAAACGCGCTTGTACAACCGCCGTTTATATCAATCTTTATCTAAAATGCACTGAATAGCAAAATTGGCCAACATCAAACCAAAAGCGCCTGTTACCGTTATAACAGAACCGAACGTTTTTCCTGTTACGTTTTTATCAGCGGGCTCCACAGAATATACAGTATCAAAATCTTTCAGTTTTTCTTCTTTTACAATCTTTCTTATTTTTGACGCCAACGGACATACTTTAGTTTCTGTAATTTTACCGTATTTAATTTTTGATACGTCCGTTTTTCGTGCGGCGCCCATACTGGATATAAATGGAACGCCTTTATCTTGGCACCACTTATACAACGCAATTTTGGGTTCAACTGTATCAATCGCATCTATGACAAAATCGGGCGTTTCTGCAAGCCGCGCATTTGCGTCAAAAAACATATTATACGCGCTGACCTTGATATCAGGCGAAATATCATGGATTCTGTCTGACGCAACAAAAACCTTTGGCTTACCGATGGTACTGTGCAGTGCAAACAACTGACGATTTATGTTGGTCTCTTCTATTTTATCAAAATCAACCAAAATCAAATGCCCGATACCGCTGCGCGCCAACGCCTCTATCGCAAAAGAACCAACCGCGCCACAACCAACTATCATTACACTGGAACTTTGTAACTTGTTCATCGCACTGTCGCCAAACAACAAGCGCGTTCTATGCAGTCTGTCCATAACTTATAATCCTTTGGCTGTTTTCATATATTTGTTCAATAATCAAGTTCGCATCTTGACCGCGAACGTCCGCCAATTGCTTTGCAACGGTGGGTACCGTCGTTATATCCGCGCCGTCGCTTTCCACCAACATTTTATCCAACGGGGCGGTTGATATGGTTTCTTTTGTTTTATTATAACCGCCCTTTAAAATCACAGGCGAATAAGAAAAATATGCATCATAATCATGCAACAAGGTTTGCATAATCGCACTTCCACCATTAAAAGAATGAAATATCAATGGCGGATATTTACAAGACACATTACGCAACGTTTGTAACAACCTTGTCCATTCACCAACGCAATGAATATGCACACACCTATCTAACCGAACCGCCAAATCCAACTGCGCTGACAAACAACGCACCTGCAAATCAATATCGGGTTTATGTTTATCCAACCCTATTTCGCCCAGCATCAAATTCGGATTTTGCACCAACATGTCATACAATCGCGAAAGCCAATCACCCGACGCATCACATACATACCACGGATGTATGCCCAAAGCACAATATACGCCCTTGACCTGTCTTGCGATTTCTATCAACCCTGTCCAATCTTGCTGGCGCGTCGCGTTACAGACGCACCCAACCACACCGCGCTGCAATGCGTCAGACATCAATTCTTGAACGTTTATGACGTCTTGTAAATGACAATGAATGTCTATATATTTCCGCATACATACAGGGTAAAATTTATAAAACTTTTTGCAAGCATAACTTTCATCATCTTGATTTATTCATTATGTATAACAACTTTTGCTTTTGTGAAAGACTTGCTTTATACACATCCTTTATATGCTTGTTATGTTGCATCTTTATATAGCCCGGACAAACGCTTGGCAATTGCAAGTATGATATTTTTTCGTTTTCACATAAAAAACCCGGATTCAATTCCTTCGCGCTTGGCAACTGTAACCGACGTAACTGTTTGTTACTGCGCAAGAAACAATTGCCCGTAACCTGTAAACTGTTCGCACTTAACTTTTCCAAAATCTCGTTTTCAGCCATAAACGCAATGTCAGTATACACTAATTTATCAAGTATCAAATTCTGAATAGCCTTGTTTTCAAATAAAAAGTACGAACCTACCCTGTTTAAATTACGCGCCATAAAAAAACTTAGATTTTTATTTTTAGCCATAAAATAATCGCCTATACGTTGTACCGACGGCAAAGATAAATACACAATGTCTGTGTTACTTAATAAAAATTTATTCCCAATTTTCATTACGTTCTTTGCTTGTAATTTCGCAAGCTTTTTGTTCTTAGATAAAAAGTCGTCAGATATTTCTTTCACACCATTAATACATAACTCTTGCAAATTTTTATTGTTATGCAGACACCCACCGCCAATAGAAGTAATTTTCGGTACATGCATTTGTTCCATTATTTCATTATCATGCATAAAATTATCGTCTAGGTAACCTAACATCGCCAACTGCAAATTCTTTACACGCAAATTTGAATATAAGCAATTTTTACCCGCGCTTCGTAACTTTGGCGCATCAAATACAGCCAATTTTTTGTTTTTTTCTAAAAAGTTGTCTCCGCAAACCTGTAACTTCGGGAAAGATAATTTCTTTAACTGCGTGTTTGAACTTAAAAAATTATCGCCGGTAAAACGCAAGTTTTGCGCATTGAATTTACGAATTTTTATGTTTTTAGATAAAAAATCATCCGCAACATTTACTAAATTTGGCAGAACTAACTGTTCCAAATCCTCATTAGCCGCAAGAAATGCACCGCTGATGCACCGCAATTTGTCCGCTTCAAAAACCGACAACGCTTTGTTATGTGCCATAAACGAATGACCAATGTTTAATAAATTTGGCGCACGAAAGTATTTTATACCGACAGAATCACGCAAAAAATTAAGACCGATATATTGCGTATTCGGTAAAGAAACCCCGACAATTTGATTATCATAAACTTCTAAGACAACCTTGTTATCTAACATAATAAACAAACTTTTCCCTGTTTTGTCTGTTCTTATGTCTACATGCCCCCTGCTTAACTCTTGATTCATGGTCTCTACAAATGAGTCTTGATAATTTGCATTGTTTGGATTTTGGCTGATTTTATTCTTTGCTGTATCAAACATAAAATTATCTAACTGTATTTGTAAATCCATCTTCGTTCCCTTTTATTAAAACTTATGTCAATATTTCGGTGTTCGTAAAAAAATAAATGTCGTTTTTCTTACCACATTTACAAGCAAGTACCCGTAACCCAAACTTTGCGCGACACAAAATAAGGCCAAGATATCAGAAATTCTGTTATTTCTAAGTTGTACATGACTTGATTTTTTTACCATGCTTTAACATAGACAATAATGGCACATTTTGTCAAGCAAGAATTTTTTTTACGACCAATACCGAAATCAAAATAAAAAACCGCGATTTCCTGCGGTTTATCTTGGTGGGGACACAGGGACTCGAACCCTGGACCCAATGATTAAAAGTCATTTGCTCTACCAACTGAGCTATGTCCCCAAAACGGAACCAGAAATAAGAACATTTCTGTTCTTTTTCTGTGGTTCGGGGGCAATTTTGACATAATTTTTTATGAAATGCAAGCAAAAATAACTCTTTTTGCTTTTTTGTACTTTTATAAACCATCCGACACGTCGTCCGGCATATCTTTTTCTAAGCCCGCAGACATCGTTGCACTGGCGTCTTGCCATTCTATAACATGCAATATTATATTTCTAACATGCTTAGCAACAATCACTCTATCGCGATGAAAGTTATGTTCAGTCATCAGATGCAATATCTCGCGACTTAATGCAGACAATATCTGCGTTTGTTCGCTGGTTAATACATTACTGCGGCTGGCGCGATATAAAATCTCGTCTATTTCATATCTATACGCCCGCAGATTATTCATTTCTGCACGCGTTATCTTTAAACGTTGCGCTATTTTCTTAATTGACCAATCCTGCAACTTATTAAAAGTTTCCAGATGTACATTGACTTTTAACCCCAAAGAATGCCGCAAAAAAACGACAATATTCAAAACCACAGAATTCACCTTGTCTGAAATATTAGTCGCCAAAGTTCTGTTAACTTGTTTTGAAATTCTGTAATTCGTATAATCATATAGTAAAAAAACAAGCGGTATAGAAAGCAAAGAAGCCGCAATATTGTCTATTAGCCCGCTGACGTTCGGGTCTTTTACCCTGTCTAGCGATATCAGAAATATAGTTATGCCGCCTATTACAGACAGTAAGTAGGGTATGGTTTTCAATAAAAGGTTCTTTAACGTTATGCCCATAATGACATTGTATCTGATTTTACACCCTTCAGCATACAAGAACCGTTTCCTGTGTTATACAGGCAACAACTTGAAATTTTGTCAAAAAATACTATAATATAAATGTTGAGAAGGGGTTAAAAATGGCAAATAACATAGAAATGAACGATTTTTTACTTCGGTATTATATGCAGTTGCATTTTAATTCTATACCTCCTGAAAATTTTGCTACATTTAGTAAATATCTAAAAAACAATGATTTTAGTGGCAACATGAAAGAATGGGCCACTAATTTGATGACCCCAAACGAAAACGGACAACTGGAACAAAGAGAATTACCAGATCCCGTATCAGAATTATCTGATGCCGAATGGGATAAACTGTTTAATGCGTTTCAAAACGCATTCCGCGGCATGTACGTAAATAAAAAAAGTTTTGAAGACAATCCCAAAGCAACAGCATTCCTTAATGAATACTTTGGCAATCCAGACACCCATCTTTTTTCTAATGGTCATGCCAATGAAATGGCCGAACAACAAATTGAAACTTTAAAAGAATTGTTATCAGACAACAGTTTGCGCCCAACTATATCGTTTTATATAAAAGACATATTAAAAGATTCCGGTTTATCTTATGCAGCCGTATTAACTAACCTAAACAAAAAACAATATAATACAGATTTAAACTTTCAATCTGTTTTAAAACAGATTGCCAGTTATATGAGTTACTACATTCATAACGATGAAACTCTTGCCAAATCAAAATACAAAGACAGCGATTTTTCTGCGATTGAATCTGGGTTTGAAGACACTTCTGTAAACACAGATAAACTTGAATTTTTTAAACGTAATTATAAAACCCTGCTGAACACCCTGCATAACGAACCAAAGGTGTATGAGGTTTTTAAACAGTTTGACAACGGTAAAATATCAAAACCCTTGGACAAGGCTTTAAGCAAGGTTGATTATTCTAATACGGAAAGCAAGGATTACCTGCCCCCTCAGAGAGAGGATGAACTAACCCCGCTTCAACGTATCAAAGGCGAAATTAGCGATACATTAGAAGATTATATGGGTAAATACATTAAATTGCGTGGTGATAGGTTATATTTCTCTGATTCCGCCAAAAACATTGTAAAAGCCATTGATGGGACTAAATTCAAACCGACAGACGGCATCGGTAAAATATTAGAAAACGCCAAAAACATTCAGGATAACCTGCGTTACAAATCTCCACGGGCGACAGAACATTTTAACTGGTTAACGTCTACGCTAACCGACTTAAAAAATACAATGCCAAAGGCATTTAACGGCGCCTTGAAAAACGGTCGTCAAATGAAAGCGTTAATAGAAGAACTGATTATAAAGGCGGTTCGCGAAAACAAAATTGACGAAGCCAAAACCACTATGGAGGTTTTATCTGTAATAAAATATGGCTACACAACCAGCAAAATTATGGACGCGTTAAAACAACAAGACTTGACGATATTTTCTGACGGTTCACTTTCTTGGAATAAACATGAAGGCGTACAATTCGTTACAAAAGCCTTTGACAAAAGTATTCGTGCAGCATTTCTTGGTCTTGGTTATGCGTTCACCGCCACCGGCAACGCTATAAACTTATCTGGTCGTAAGTTTAACGGCAAAAACAATCGCATTCAAAAACACCAACAAATCTGGCAAAAAAACAATCAAAACGGCTTACAAGAAGCGATAAAAAAACGCGATACAGAAAACGCCTTGGACATTAAGACGAAACAAAGGCAAAAACAAATCATTAAAGAAACAAAAATAACCGAACAAAATTTTCAAACGGAAACCGACAAACTAGAAAAATCCAAAAAAGAACTTGAACAAAAAAATGCGTATATAGCAAATGCGACAGAATCTTATAATGCCACATCAAAAACCCTGAAAACATACGATGAAAACAAAAATCAAGAATCCACATTAAACGATGAGATACAACAGTTACAACAGAAACTGACAGACATTAATAACACGTTAAATAATAACGACGATAACCAAGATATACCACAATGGCAAAAAGACGCCCAGGCAGACACTATGACTTGGGAAATGGCCGAGCTAGAAGAAGAACTAGAACAAAAAAAGCAAGAATTATTGTCTTTGCAAGAAAATATGGAAAATATTCCACCGGAACAATTACAACAAATGCGCGATCAAGTACAGGCGTATGAAAACATGGTCCAACAGGCGCAACAACAAGAACAAGAAATATATCAGTTAGATTCAAGAATAAATAATTATACCAAGGCGACTGAAAGCATAAAAGAACTTGACGCACAAATCAAAAAACGCGAAGAAGAAGTTTCAAAATGGGACGATAAACATAAAGATATGTATAAAGAACTTATGGCATATTGGGATTTCTTGGAAACCGGTCGCAGCACGCATATGGGCAACATGTATTCTTGGACGCCGGGCAGCGCGAAGAAAAAGCAGAATAAATTTGATGCAAACAAACTTGCGCGATTACAAGCATACATGCAAAAACATGATAGGTCTTGATTTTTTTGCGGATTTGTGTTATAATGCTTGTACATTTCAACCGCCGATATCGGCGGCTTTTTTAATTTCCAATTTAATCATAAGAAAAGGATTTTTTTATGGCACGAGTACTTCAAATTCGGCGCGGCACGACCGCACAAAACGATAACTTTACAGGCTTGGCGGGGGAAATAACGTTTGATACAGACGCAAAGACCATTCGCGTTCATGACGGCGAAACGTTGGGTGGGTTCGCGTTGGCCAAGGCAGATCAACAAACAGGAACATCCGGCGAAACGGGGGGCGCGGATTTTGACATAGACCTGGTCCCCGACGAATTTTGGCAAAACCTTTTTAACAGATTCGGCCTGCAAGCGTGTAACACATTAACCAGCAGTTTAATAAATATATCCAACGCCGCATCAATTGAATATATCTTTAACACAGAGAAAACGGCAAAAATTACGCAGGTTTTTTTGGTATGCCAAACGCCAGAAGCAGGATACAGCATAGGCGATGAAGTTGCCGCATTCGGCATAGAAAATCGGACCAACCCTGCACCGAACGCCTTTGTGGACACGCTTGGGCTGCACGTAAAACTGATGGTCAACGAGCAATCTTTCTGGGTCAGTCATAAAAGCACGGGCGCAACGACAAACATAACGCCGGAAAATTGGCGCATTTTATTCAGAGTTTACTGTTGAAACGCATAAAATCATCTGCTATGCTTACCGCATAGAAAAAGGGGATATTATGTATATACTTGCTTTGAACTGCGGTTCTTCTTCATTAAAGTATCAAGTTTTTGATGCTGATTCAAAAAAAGCGTTGGTTGGCGGTAACGTTGAAAAAATCGGATTACCTGATTCTTTCATTACTCAGAAATACCCCGACGGCACGAAACAACGCAAAGACACGGAAATGAAAAATCATAACGAGGCTTTGAACGTTGTCTTGTTCATGTTACGCGAAGCGTCAATTGACATGAATGAAATCAAGGGCGTTGGTCATCGCGTTGTTATGGGTGGCGAAAAATTTGCGTCTTCGGTTGAAATCACAGACGACGTAATCAAGACAGTTGAAGAATTATCTTCCATTGCGCCACTGCACAATCCTGCGGCGTTGCTGGGGATCGTAACTGCAAAGCAATTATTACCAAACGCAACCCAGGTTGCTGTATTTGATACCGCGTTTCATCAAACGATGCCGGATTACGCGTATCGCTATGCCGTTCCGAACGCTTGGTATACGGAATTGGGCGTTCGTAAATACGGCTTTCATGGGACGTCACACCTGTACGTATCCAAGCGCGCTGCAAAAATGCTGAACAAGCCCGCATCTGAATGCAATTTAATAACGTTGCACATTGGATCTGGCGCGTCTGCGTGTGCGATAAGGAACGGTGTATCTGTTGATACATCTTTGGGTATGACGCCACTGGCTGGATTAACGATGGGCACGCGTCCAGGTGACTTGGACCCGGGCATTGTATTATACGTCATGCAAAAACTGGGACTAAGTGCCGACCAAATGCAAAAGCATCTGAACAAAGATTCTGGATTGCTGGGATTGACAGAATGCTTTGCAGATAGACGTGATGTAGAACAAAACAAAGAAACGAATGACAAATGTCGCCTTGCCATTCAAATGGAGGCGCACAATGTAAAACGTTATATTGGCGCATTTATGGCGGAACTGGGTCATGTTGACGCGTTGGTCTTTACTGCGGGCGTTGGCGAGAACGACGATTTCCTGCGTGAAAAATTCTGCGAAGGTCTGGAAGGACTGGGCGTTAAACTGGACAAAGAAAAGAACGCGGTTGCATTGGCACGCAAAGGCGTTGATGAAATGGAAATCAGTGCCCCAGACAGCCGTGTAAAAATCTTTATGGTTGCCACAAACGAAGAACTGGTTATCGTAGAAGATACACTGGCAATTATGAACGGTACTTATAACCCGAATCATTTGCAGATGAATTATTCTTTTGCAAAATAAATAATCCCTCGGGCTTACGCCCGGGGTATTGGCTACCACACGACTTTCAGTCGTCCCAAATCTTTTTGCCCCTGTTGTTCAATATATTTTTTGATTATCGTTTCGTCTATCCCTGCCGTTGATACAAAATACCCAT
>CASFOK010000011.1 GCA_949296475.1 uncultured Pseudomonadota bacterium | reverse complement strand
TTCTTTGATTAAATCAAACGGGCGTTTTGAACAGCGCAATGTTTCACTTGACGAAGCAAAACAAATTTTTGCGGATCAACCGTACAAGATGGAATGGTTGAATGAATATGATGCTGCGGGCGAGCAGTTGTCTATTTACACATTCCGTGATTTTACGGATTTATGCCGCGGACCGCACGTTGAAACTTCCAAAGATTTACCACGTGACAGTTTCAAAATTCGTAGTGTCGCCGGGGCGTATTGGAAGGGTGATTCCAAGAATAAAATGTTGCAACGTATTTATGTAGATGCTTTTGCAAGTAAAGAAGAATTAGAAAGTCATTTGAAAATGATGGAAGAAGCAGCGGCGCGCGATAATAGAAAGTTAGGGAAAGAAATGGATTTATTCCATTTTGAACCTGAATATGCACCGGGGGCTGTTTTTTGGCATGACAAGGGTTATAAAATCTATCGTAAACTTATAGAATACGTTCGTCATCGTCAAGAGCTGGCAGGTTATCAAGAAATTTCTACGCCATCCGTTATGGACAGGTGTTTGTGGGAAAGGTCCGGTCATTGGGCAAAATACGGGGAACATAATTATTCTGGAAAAACACAAGACGGTAAAACCTTCTGTGTTAAGCCAATGTCTTGCCCAGGGGGTATGTTGGTATTCGGGCAGGGCATTAAATCTTATAAAGATTTGCCGTTGTATTTGGCAGAATTTGGCAAGGTCAATCGTTACGAAGCGGCTGGCGGTTTGTCTGGGCTGATGCGCGTTCGTGAATTTACGCAAGACGATGCACATATTTTCTGCACGGAAGAACAACTAGAAGAAGAGGTTGTTAAAATATTGCGCTTTATTAAAGATATTTATTCCAAATTTGGCTTTGAAAAAATTTCTACTAAATTAGCAACGCGTAAAGAATCTGAATTCCGTATCGGTTCAGATGAAATTTGGGACAAAGCCGAAGGGGCGCTGCAACATGCGCTGGACGCAAACGGTATTAACTATGAAATAGCACATGGTGACGCCGCGTTTTACGGCCCTAAAATAGACATTTATTTAAAAGATTCTATTGGGCGTACTTGGCAATGCGGTACTGTGCAGTTGGATATGAATTTACCTGAACGCTTTGATTTGTCCTATATAGGCGAAGATGGTGAAAAGCATCGTCCAATTATGTTGCATCGTGCAATGTTGGGTTCAATTGAACGCTTTATGGGCGTTTTGTTAGAATCAACAGGTGGTAATTTACCGTTATGGTTATCGCCAGAGCCCGTCGTTGTAACGCCTATTTCAGAAAAGTACAAAGACTATGCAATGGAAGTAGTTAACGAATTGCACAGAGTTGGTGTTTATTCTCGCGCTGATTTACGCGATGAAAAGGTTAATTATAAGATTCGCGAATTATCTTTGACCAAAACGCCAATTATCGCAGTTGTAGGTGAAAAAGAATCTGCGGATAAAACGGTTACCTTGCGCAGACTTGGTACGGATAAACAGGAAACTATATCTTTGGCAGATTTTATCGCGCAAATGAAAAACGCGGTTAAAATGCCTTTGTAATCTAAACGTTGCTGGCGCATACATTTTGTATGTGCCGGCGATAAATTAAACAGAAAGGAAGTTATATGAAAAAAGTCTTGTTAGTATTAACGGTTTTGATAACACCAATGGTTTTATCTGCATGCGCAACAAAGTGTGAGACGGAACCAATAGTAGAAGAAAATCATAAATTAATTGTCCCGCCTAATTTTGGTCAAATGCCAAAATAATTGCATATATTTTTTGTTATCTGGCTTTTTTGTGGTATAATATAGCTAAATAACGAACATAGGGAGAGTCCTGATGAATAATGATGATAACTTGGATTTATTGGATTTAAATGATGATACAGAATCCATGGATACATTGCCGGAAACGTCACAGTTTGCGTCGCCACGTCCGAAAAAACCTTGGTTATTGCTGGGTGTCGGCTTGGTAGCAATAGTATTGGCAACCTACATAATTATTCGTGTTATTGGTGGGGATTCTTCATCGTCAGTGGAAATTGATTTAGATGCGCCCGCGGTTGTCGTAGACGGTGAAAATGCGCCGGCGGTACCTGTTGACACAAACGCCGCGCCTGTACCTGTTAATGTCGGGGCAGGGGCACCTGCGCCGGTACCAAACAAGGCGCCAGAAGTAAAACCTGTTGCGCAACCGGTAACAGAGCCTGCACCAGCACCAAAAGTTGAAAATGTACAGGCTAATCCAAGTGCACCTGTTCGTGTGGTGGAAGATAGAAAAGAAGTTACTTTCAATCCCGATAAGGTAGAGACTACAAAACAAGCGGCGAAACCTGCAACAAAGCCTGCTGCAAAGAAAACCGCTGCAAAAAAGACCGCACCAAAAGTTCAAACGGCACCAAAGGGCAGCTGGTATGTACAGTTTGGGTCGTATAGTACAAGGGCTTTGGCAGAAAACGCGCAAAAACAAATCCGGTCGGGGCATCAAAGTTTGTTCGCTGGTAAACAGTTTGTTATATTGGCGGCCGTTCTGCCAGACGGAAAAACAACGTACAGATTACGTATCGCGTTTTCTTCTTCGGGTGAGGCAAATGGATTTTGTCGCAATGCAAAGTCTGATGGCTTAGATTGTTATGTTGCAAAATAAAAGGGGATATAAATGTTTGGACGTTTTGGTTGGGCTGAAATATTAGTAATAGTTGTTTTGATATTAATATTGTTTGGTCATAATAAAATTCCGGGTATGATGAAAAATCTGGCCGATGGTATTAATATTTTCAAAAAAGAATTGAAGGGTAAAAAACAACCAGATGTCACAGAAAAAAAACAAACGGTGAAAAAAAATCCCGCAAAAAAACAAGTTGCTAAGTCTGTAAAGACATCTAAAAGCCAAAGAAAAAATAAAGACGTTATATAATACTAAAAAACGCCGATAAAAGTCGGCGTTTTTTATTTCTTATTCACGTTTTTCGTGTTCTTCTTGTTCTTCTATGGTTAATGTTGCCAGCGGTCTTGCCAACATTCTGGATAAACCAATCGGTTCACCCGACACGACACTGTAACCAAATGTACCATTGTCAATTCTTTCCAGTGCGCTGTTGATTTTTTTCAGCAGGTTATTATCGCGTTCAGACATGCGTAGATTCATTGTAATATCTTGTTCTGCAACGGCGTTATCTGATTCGTCGCCGACGCTGGAATTTTCATTTTTTTCTGTTAATCTAACGGCGCTAAGTACAGAATCGCTGTCTTGTATAATTTCTTCTTTTTGTGCTGTTAATATTTTATAAAAATATGCCAAGTGTTCTGGACACATATAAGGCTCAGACTTTTTTGGAACGTATTTTTCCGGTAATTCAATATTTTTATAATTTTTTGCTTTTGTTGCCATTTTCAGACTCCTTTTAATTCATTAATCCAAACCGTCAAGGTGTCTTCATCCATTAAGCCGGTTCTTGCTTCTATTAATTCACCGTTACGAAAGGCCAGAACGCTGGGTATGCTGCGAATGCCGTATTTTGCGGGTGTGCGTCTGTTTGATTCGTCTATTTCAAACTTTACGAATTTTACATCCGTTATTTTTTCTGAGGCGGATTCAAATATCGGACCAAACATACGACAAGGACCACACCAAGACGCCCAAAAATCAACCAATGTTATGCCTTGTCCTAATAAAGATGCGAAATTTGCGTCATTTGCATGTTCTAGTGCCATCTTTTTCTCCTTCGTTATTGATATTTGCCAGGAGTGTATTATAATCAGCATAAAATGCAAGAGAAATCATAAAATGAATAATATCATATACTTAGATGCAGCCGCCAGCGCTTTGAAGCCCGAATCTGTTATAAAAGCGGAAACCGATTTTTTGCGTGATTCGTATGCTAATGCAGGGCGGGGCATTTGTGCGCGGGCGATTGCCGTTGACGATAAAATTGCCGAGGCTCGCAAAAAAGTTGCAGATTTTATAGGCGCAAAATCACCCGAACAAATTGTTTTTACTGCAGGCACAACAGATGGTATGAATAGAATAGCAAGAATAATTAACGATTCTGTTTGTGGCGATTCTTTAAAAAATAAAACTATAATGGTATCGGACCTAGACCACCATTCCGCACGTTTACCGTTTGAGGTCTTGCGGGAATCTATGGCGTGTAAAATAGTTTTGTGTCCGTTAGATGCGAAATATAATTTAGTGGATGCAGATTTACCTAAGGCTGATGTTTTTGTGATTACCGCTATGTCTAATGTTTTAGGAACACCGCAAGATGTTGCGAGTTTAGTTGCAGCGGCACGTAAAAAAAATCCTGACGTAATTACAATCGTTGATGCAGCCCAGTATGTGGTACATAATGAAATAGATGTACAAAAATGGGATTGTGATTTTATGTGCTTTTCTGCGCATAAAATAGGTGCTGATACGGGACTTGGTGTGATGTATATAAAAAATCCAGACCGTTGGGTTTCACCAGATAAATTCGGTGGAGGGATGATCGCTAGAATAACAGGTAGTGCGGTAAATAATCATTATTCTCTGCAATGGGAGCCTGCGCCCGCTAAGTTTGAGGCGGGTACGTTACCAGTAACACAAATTATTGGGTTGCCGGCGGCGATTAATCACCTTTGTGCAAACCGGCCCAACTTGGATTTAATAAAATATTTGTATGACAGACTAAATAAAAACAGTCGTATACAAATAATTACATCGCGCGATGCATGTATGCTTAGTTTTTATATAAAAGACATGCATGCGTTGGATTTTGGGGCTTTGATTGGTGCTCGTAATGTGTGCTTGCGGGTAGGTAATATGTGTGCAAGTTGGATTCATAAATTAATAGGTATTCCCGGTTCTGTTCGTATATCGGTTGGGTCTTGGAATACAAAAGAAGAAATTATTGCCGTTGCTGATATAATAGAAAATATTGTGAAGTAAAATGAATGTAACAAAAGATGACATAATTGCCGTTTTAAAAAATATATATGACCCAGAAATACCGGTAAATATATGGGACTTGGGTTTGATTTATGATGTTTTGATAAATGATTCGGAAATTATCATAAATATGACCTTCACAAGTCCAACTTGTCCGATGATGGAAGATTTATTGGAACAAGTCAGGGCAGAGGTGGAAAACGTCGCTGGTGGCAGAGTTGTAAAAGTGAACTTGGTTTGGAATCCACCGTGGGATTTATCGCGTATGTCGGAAGCAGCGCGTCTGGAATTAGATTTAACAGAGCAGGGGTGGTAGACATGACTTATGCCGAAATGAAAAATATTTTGTCTTTGATATCTGACCCCGTTGAAAAACTGGAAATGGTCATGGATTTTGGAAAAAATATGCCAAAAGTGCCCGATACAGTCACTTGTCATGAAATAGTAGGATGCGCATCGCGGGCAGAAATTTGTATAGATGGTAACAATTTTTACGGGCGGGCCGATTCGGTTTTAGTTCGCGGCATAGTCGCAATTATAACTGCGATGGTTGACGGAAAGAGTCCGGCCGATATAAAAAAAATGGATTTAGACGCAGAATTTCATAGTCTGAATATCAATTTAGGTACGGGGCGGTTAGCAGGCGTTAATTCAATGATTCGTTTTTTACAAAATTTATGATACACTTAGTGAAGAATTCATAGGGGCGTTTGTAAAAATGGGCGAAGACGAGAAAATGTTTCAATTTGGGTTATGGGCGTGTATATTGGTGTCTGTTTTGGCCGCCGTTTTACAGGTTTGTTATAGAACTCAGAACCGGGCGAGAAATCGCGTTCGTGCCGAAATTGTTCAAACACAACAAGAAATAGCGGTTGCGCAGGCAAATTTTGCGTCTTATGTCAGACCGGAAATTTTAAGAAACTTGGTCGTCAGCGTTTACCCAAAAACAGAAGTCATCAGTTTTCATAAATCCGTCGCCATAGACGATTTACCGAATAGGGAACAGAACTAATATATGTTTGAAGTAGGAAAGGATATTTTTAAGCATGGGTTTAAAGGAATCGGCGGCGACGTTGTCGCACGGCGACGCCTTCGTTTTATATATTCATTGTTTATAATCGCTTTTGTTATCTTTACCGTTCGTACGTTATGGTTGGGAATACAGGGAACAGACAGGTCTCGGTTGGCGGGTGCAGATGGCGCTTGGCTGGTTCAACGTGCTGACATAGTTGATAGAAATGGTGATATATTGGCCAAGAATGTAATGTCTGGTCATATAACTTTGCGACCGCCAGTTGTCACAGATAGGGATAAAGTCGCAGAAACAATTCATAAAGCATTGCCATATGAATATTCTTTGAATGAGGCCTTGCAGTTGGTTAATTCTTCACGAAGATTCATATATGTAAAGAAATATGCCAGCGATGCCCAACGTGATATTATCGCAAAAGCGAAATTGCAGGGCTTGGAAATAGAACCTATTCAAACGCGCAGATATCCAAAGCGCAGGTTGTTTTCACATGTGGTTGGTTTCGTCGGTAACGATGGACATGGATTGGAAGGCGTTGAACGTACTTATGATGATTACCTTAGTGAAAACAGGGACCCATTGCAGTTATCATTGGATGCACGCATTCAATCTGTGTTTTACGAGCAACTGTCTTTTGCAATGCAAAAGTATCAAGCAAAGGCCGCAATGGGATTGCTGATTAATTCGCGTACCGGTGAAATGATAGCCATGGTATCTTTACCGGATTTTGACCCTGAAAACATAGGTTTGGACCCTGTTGCAAATAGAATGTTTAAACCATTGCGTGGTGTTTTTGAAATGGGATCAATATTCAAGGTATTTAATACCGCTATGGCCATGGAAAACGGTATAAATAAAGAATATTATATCGCAGAGCCGTTTAAGATACCCGATAAATTTGGCAGAACAGCAGCAAGAATCGGCGATGTTAGCAGTTTTAAACCGCCTCGGCCTAACTTAACGGTGGAAGAAATAATGTTGCATTCCTGCAATGCAGGTAGTGCACAAATTGCGCTGGATTTACCTGATGGCACTCAGCAAGAGTTCTTTCATAGAATACATCTGGATGCACCTCTTTCGTTGGAGTTCGGAAAAACAGAAAGACCGCTTATGCCTGCTAAATGGGGCCCTGTTGAACGGGCAACGGTATCTTTTGGGCATGGTATATCTGTTACGCCTATGCATTTGTTGTTGGCGGTAAATTCTATGACCAATGGCGGAATATACATATATCCAACGCTTTTAAAACGTAATGTAGGCGTTGTAAAGGGTGAACGGGTTTTATCAAGTGAAATATCTGAAAGATTGCGTGGAATTATGTTACGAATCGCCGAAGAAACCAGCGGTAAGCAAGCAAGAATTGCAGGAATTCAAATTGGTGGAAAAACCGCAACTGCAGAAAAATATGTAAACGGGCATGCCGATCGTAAGAAAAATTTAACCGCTTTTGTTGGGATATTCCCCGTCGCCGCCCCTCAGTATACGATATTGGTTGTGTTGGATGAACCAAAGGGAACAAAAGAATCTTTCGGACTTAGAACTGCTGCTTGGAATGCGGTGCCAACCGCCGGAAAGATTCTTGATAGTATCCTGCCGTTGCTATTTGAATAAATTTTGGATATAATTATCTACGATAATAAAAAAAGAGTATAGCGTGAAGAATATCGTAGATAAGTCCATGCTGGGTAAAGCCTGGACAGTTGTGACATATCCTGGTGATACATATAACACACATCAGGCGGATAACTTAGTTCAAAATATTTTAAGTAGCCGTGGTATTACTGATATTGCGGCAATGGAAAAATTTTTGAATCCTACCATAAAAGAGTATATGCCGGACCCATCTGTTTTATCAGATATGGATAAGGCAACGAAGATCATTGCAAATTCTTTGATGTCGGGTGAAAAAATCGCCATATATGGTGATTACGATGTAGACGGTATAACTGCTACGGCAATTTTTGTGAAATATTTACGTACATTAGGTGCGGATGTTATTTGGCATTTGCCAACAAGGGAAGGTGAAGGGTACGGATTAAATAAAAGTGCCATAGATGATATTTACAACAACGGCGCAAAGTTATTAATCACTGTTGATTGCGGAATTAGCGGCATAGCAGAAGTTGAATATGCAAAGTCTTTGGGTATGAAAGTTGTTGTTACAGACCATCATTCGCCAGATATTTCTTTGCCAAATGCAGACGCTGTTATAAACCCTAAAAGGGCAGATGATACGTCTGAGTTGTCTTATCTTGCCGGTGTCGGCGTTGCCTTTTTGACATTGGTCGGGTTGCGTCGTGAACTGAAATCATGCGTTACAGATGCATCGCTTAAAGAAAAAATAGAAAATACGAATTTGATGAATTATTTGGATTTGGTCGCGTTGGGGACAATTTGCGATACAATGCCATTAATTGGTCTTAATCGCGCTTTTGTTGCAACAGGATTAAAAGTTTTAGGTTTACGTAATAATTTGGGGCTGTGCGTGTTAATGGATGTTGCAGGTATAAAAAAGCCGTCTGTATATGCGGCTGGGTTTGCTTTGGGGCCCAGGTTGAATGCAGCGGGACGTTTGGATTCTGCCACGCCGGCGTTGGAATTATTGTTGACAGATAATCCATTAATTGCTCGTGATTTGGCGCAAAAATTACATACAATGAATCAAGAACGTATAGATATACAAAACGCGATAATGATATCTGCAAACGACTTGGCAAAAAAATGTTGTGATGCAGGACATTGTAGTTTGTTCGTTTGCGGTGATAACTGGCATGGCGGTGTAATGGGAATAATTGCGGGTAGATTAAAAGATAAATATAATTTACCGTCTTGTGTTGCTACCCGTTGTGACGGTATAATTAATGGGTCTGGCCGTTCTATACCGGGGATAGATCTTGGACAAATTATTCACGACGCGTTGGCACAAGGGGTGTTGTCAGAAGGTGGCGGTCATGCGGCCGCGGCAGGTTTTTCTTTGCCTGCGGAAAACGAAAGCGCCTTTTGCGAGTTTCTAGAGCAGGCCGTCAAAAATCAATTGCACGGCGAAATGCCGCATCAAGAAATTTTTGTTGATGCTGAATTAGATGCAGGCAGCGCAAATATGAGTTTAGTAGAAAAAATGTCTGCATTAGAACCGTTCGGACAGGGGAATCCAGAACCAACTTTGGTGTTGCATGGGGCTGTGTTACGATATGCCAGTGTAATGGGCAAGGGTAATCATTTACGTGGCGCGGTTACAACAAGTAATGGCGGTCAATTACCTTTTGTTGCTTTTAATCTGGTAGGTACGCCCGTCGGTGATTTTTTACTGGACGATGCGAATGTAAACACTAAAATAAAATTGTTGGGCAAGTTAAAAGAAAATAACTATAACGGTCGCATCAGCGCACAATTCTTTATAGAGGATATCGCGGTTTAAGAATGAAAAATTGTTTAAAACATTTTATAGAGACTATACAAAATGCAAAATCTATTGTAATTGCTGGGCATAAAAATCCTGACGGTGATTCTTTGGCTTCGGTTTTGGCTTTGGCACGATTGATAGAGTTAAACTATAATAAAGTTCCTTTGTGCGTATATGATGGAAATATACCAGATTGCTTGGATAATATACCAGATAGAAAAAAAATACAGTATTTCGCACATGTTGATGCACGGCAGAGTGTGGATTGTATGATATTGGTTGATTACGGCACCGAAAAAAATCTTGGTGGCGTAGCATCAATGGTGTCGGAATCAAAGGTTGTATATGAAATAGATCATCATAAAAACGATTCGCCCATTGGAATTGTGTGTTTAAATGATAATACAGCCGCTGCTGTTGGTGAAATATTGTACGATTTAATGCGACAGATGAATTGGAAATACGATTCGGATGTTTTAGATTTGTTGGCTGTATCAATATTAACAGATACCGGGAATTTTAAATATGTCAGGTCAGGTAAGTCATTAAAAGTAATGGCGGACTTGGTTGATATGGGCGTTTGTATAGAAAATATATCTAATGCGTTAAATAATAAATCTAAAAAAACCGTTTTGATGGAAGCCACCGTTGCTTCGCAGGCAGAGTTTTTATTTGGCGGTCGCTTGGCTTTGGCCGTAATAGGAAAAAAAGAATATAAAAATTTAGACGGGCGTGGTGATACGGTGTTGAATTTGTTGGGGCAAATAAAAGGTATTGAATATATCGTATTATTGAAACAACAAAAAGAAAAACAAATTGGTGTATCTTTGCGCAGTCGTACGAAACCCATAGAACATATTGCTGTTGCTTTGGGCGGCGGCGGTCATATGTATGCGTCGGGTGCTGTGATATATGATACTTTGGATAACGCACGTTCAATGGTATTGGATTTATTTAAGGGGGAAAAATGAAGAAGTTAATAATAACGTTATGTTTATTTGCTGTCGCTACAACGGCGAATGCGGCGGTTGACGCTTCATTGGTGAATTCTGCTGAAAAATATTTAAATTCTATTACGGGGTTGACCGGTGGTTTCGTGCAAAAGGCAAACGGCAAAACAGAAAAGGGCGACTTTTCTATGTTGCGTCCTGGGCGTGTACGTTTAGATTATGACAATATGCCGGTACAGTTAATAGCAGACGGAAAAGATTTATATTTTTTTGATAAATCTTTGGATCAGATTACAACGGTTCCGCTGACTAGTACGCCTGCCGGGATATTAATAAGAAAAAATATTGATTTAAAAAATGCCGATATAAACGTTTACGAAACAGAAACAGGGAAAAATACGTTTGCATTAAAAATGAACTTGCGCGGGCAAGAAGGGTTGGGAAACATGACGGTTGTTTTTGATAAAAAACCGGTTAAGTTAAATTCTTGGACCGTTGTTGACGCAACTGGTGCCAAGACAGACGTTGTGTTTTCTGGTTTAAAAACTAAAACTAATTTTGGTAAAAACTATTTTCAGATTCAAAGACACAAGACAGTTAATACCAGTGGTGGCGATTCGTTTTATGATTAAAAATGTTTGGTATAAGTTGGGCAGAATTTTTAGTTATTTTATTGGTTGGGGTTCTGGTAATCCCTGCGCGTATGTGGCCTGATGTTGCTAAGTTTTTAGCCAAGGTCGTTAACTTTATTCGTGGTTTAATCTGGAAAATATCAGACGCGTCAGAGCATATTAAACAACAAATTGATTTGGAAAAGCCTATTGACGATTTAATACGCACGACAACAGACGATGTACTGGCGGATTTTTCTACGCCTATAAAAAATATACAGCAACAAAAAAATAAACGCAAAAGCGTGCGCAAAGGTAAAAGCAACAAATGAAAAAAATGACCTTGGGGCAACATTTCGTTGAATTAAGACGCAGAATACTGTGGGTTGCGTGCGTTTTTGTCTTGGCGTTGTGTGTGGGGTGGGTTGTTTCGCCTTTCTTGCAAGAGTTTTTAACAAAACCTCTATTAGATGTTTGGAATGATGGTGCCTTGTTATATGGCGGTGTGACAGATGGACTGATGATTCGTTTTTCTTTGTCTGTTTTGTTTTCTTTATTCGTAACAACGCCATTTGCTTTTTGGCAAATTTGGGCTTTTGTTGCCCCCGGCTTACACAAGAAAGAAAAAGATTTTGTGTGGCCAATTTTGATTTGTTCGCCGTTGTTGTTTTTAATTGGTGCGGCGTTCGCTTTTTATATCTTGTTTCCTTTTGTATTTAGTTTCTTTATTGAGTTAAATCAATCTGCACCGGTGCCTTCGGTCGTTCTGCCAATGGCGAAAGATTATTTGGCGTTCACAATAGGAATGTTGAAAATATTTGGTCTGGCTTTTCAGTTGCCTTTGGTTTTGGTGTTATTAAATAGAATTGGTGTTTTGTCAAAGTCTTATGCAACAAAAATGCGTAGGTATGCAATCGTCTTTATCGTTATAATTGCTGCGGTCTTGACGCCGCCAGATGTCGTATCTCAGGTTTTATTAGCGTTGCCAATGTGGTTGTTGTTTGAATTAAGTCTTTTGTTTATGAAGTCGGATGATAACGTTTAGATTGTTTATTTATCTGTCTTTTTATGATATAATTTTTCTGTGAACAAAATCTTTTATTGCTTTTTAGTTATTGTGACATTGGCATTGCCTGCCTGTGATTTACAGCCGAAAATAGTGGCATTGCCTGATACTGTTGGTGAATTCATTTCTACGCGATATCCTGCATTGTTGGCAGACCCGGAAACTCAGCCGGAAATTTATAATTCCGCTGCAAGTGACTATGGGGTATATGCGTCACCTAATTTATACGGTTCTGTGTCAAGTATGGATTATATAGAATATGCCAGCGTTGACGATTATATCATACCGCCACAGGCAGAAGCAGGTGCTATGTATGGAGAAATCGCACAAAGCACTGAAATTGATGTGGAATATGGTGAGCCCATTGTTGAAGAGCCGGTTGTTGTTTTAGCAGAACAAGAAGAATATTTACAGGTGCCAATGTATGGCGGTATTAAAACAGAGCAAACAGAAAAAGAGGTCATTGTACAGCCGGGGGATACATTATATTCTTTGGCAAAGAAGTACAATACAAATGTAGAAGAAATTGCGAAATTAAATAATTTACATGAACCTTATGCTTTATCTGTTGGACAGAAGTTGATATTACCCGGTGTTGTTGAAACCGCGATTGTTCAAACAGTTACTGTTAAAAAGCCCGTCACAAACAACACAACTACGCGCGTTGAATTACAAGAGATTTCTGTAGAGGCTGGCGATACTTTGTATTCAATTTCACGTAAATATTCTGTGCCAGTTAATGATTTGGCTGTTATGAACGGATTAAGTGCGCCGTTTACGCTATCCGTCGGGCAGAAATTGAAGGTACCGAACCTTAGTAAAGCACCAGTAATGACTATGACGCCGGTTAGAAGTACGACTGCCCAGACAAAATTATCCACAGGTACAGCAAAGCAAACGACATCAAAAACAGTTGCTAAAACAAAAACAGAACCAGTTAAAACAGCGACAAAGCCCGCGGCAAAAACAAAAACGAAAATATCTTCGGATCCAAATACAAAGTTACCGAAAATTAGTGCGCGTTCTTCATCTAAATTCTCTTGGCCTGTCAGAGGAAAAATATTATCCAGTTATGGTGCAAAGTCCGGCGGGTTATTTAACGATGGTATAAACATAGGCGCGAACAAAGGAACAACTGTCAAGGCCGCTGAAAATGGGGTTGTTGCATATGCTGGTAATGAAGTAAAAGGGATGGGAAACTTAATAATTATTCAACATTCAGGTGGTTGGATGACGGTTTATGCACATATGGATACAATGACAGTTCGCCGCGGTACAAAAGTTTCTGTCGGACAGAAAATAGGTACCGTCGGCGCAACAGGTAAAGTGGATAAACCACAACTGCATTTTGAAATACGCAAGGGAACCAAGGCTTATAATCCGTCTTCATATTTAAAGTAAACGATGATTTAGCGATTGATATAAAAAAGCCGTAAAAAACGGCTTTTTTATTTATATTGGTGGGCGCGCAGGGACTCGAACCCTGGACCCACTGATTAAGAGTCAGTTGCTCTACCAACTGAGCTACGCACCCGGGTCCTTTTATTTTTTACCGTGCTGATTATAGACTTTTTCTTACTAAATGCAAGTGTTTATATGTTTTTTATATTTTTGAAGTTACATTTTTGAACGCGTGTTTAATTCAGGTATCTATACCTATGCAAACTTGTGCTTAGCTTTGATACAATATAATTGTTGACATGATAAAAAATAAAAAGGAGAGAAAATGAAAAAAATAGCTATGTCTACATTGGCAGTATTAATTGCATGTCCCGCGTTTGCTGGACCACAGCAAGGGGGCAGCAGTTGGCAACTGTTCGGTTTTGACCCATATATCGGTATTCGCGGCGGTGCAGGGTATACCAACCTTAACTACAGTTTCAATGATCATAAAGAAACTTTGTCAGATATGGTATTCCAAGGCCGTGCAGCAATGGGTTTGGAAATCTGTGATACAGTAAGATCGGAAATTGAATGGTCTATCTATAGCAAGGCAAAAGATCACGCAGATTTTGGCGATGCTGGTAAGATAGAAGTTGAAACAAAACTGCAAACTTTGTTATGGAATATGTACTGGGAATTCGGTAACTATCGTATTGTTCGCCCATTCGTAGGTTTGGGTGCTGGTGCTGCATTTACAGATGTCAAACGTACTTATCCAGAAATTTATGAACGTGGCGAAAGTAAAACCCGTTTCTCTGCGATGGGTACATTGGGCGTAACGTTTGATATGCAGCGTTTTGCTGTTGATTTGGCAGCACGTTATAATTACGTAGACGTTAATTCTGGTCTGCATAATTTTGGCGGTGATGTTGGTATCAGATTTATGTTCTAGGGTGTCTTTTATCCCGCAGCAGTTTTTGTTGCGGGATAAAATTTTATCTTTTGCTTTTCATATAAGTAAATCGCTTGTATAGGGGCGATTTTTTTATGTTTTGTATCCTATGACTTTATCACGAACTAATTGATATTATTATATCAGATAAAATGGGAGGGAAAATTATGGCAACAGCAGGAAAAAGCAAAATTAAACGCAAACCACAAAATACAAATGTTTATATGATAGGCGCTGGAATTGGCTCTTTAAGTGCAGCGGTTTATTTAATAAGAGACGCCAAAGTTCCAGGTAAAAATATTCATATATTAGAAACTTTGGACATAGAAGGAGGAAGCCTGGACGGTGCGGGAAGTTCAAAACAAGGTTATATGATTCGTGGCGGACGTATGTTAAATATACCCACATATGAATGCCTGCAAGACGTTATGCGCAGTATTCCGTCCGAAGAATTTGATAATATAAGCATGGAAGAAGAATTCTTGGAGTTTAACGAAGAATTTAAAACGCATTCGCGCGCACGTCTTGTTAAGCAAGACGGCAGTAAAGTAGACGTTACAAAAATGGGCTTTTCTGATGAAGATAGAAAAGAAATGGAAAAATTGATTTTGTTAGAAAGCGAAAAATCTTTGGGTAATAAACGCATAGATCAAGTATTTGGTAAGCATTTTTTTAAGACAAATTTTTGGTTAATGTGGCAAACAACTTTTGCTTTTCAGCCCTGGTCCAGTGCTGCAGAACTGCGTAGATATATGATACGTTTTATGCACGAATTTCCGCGTATACACACGTTGGCCGGTGTCGCTCGTACCGCTTATAATCAATATGATTCAATTGTTACGCCTATTGTGAACTGGTTGCGAAAAAATGGCGTACAGTTAGTATTAAATGCAAATGTTGATGATATTTCTTTCGTAAAATTAAATAACGGTGAAATTGTCGCAAATAAGATTTTTTATAAACAAGCGGGTAAAAACAAAAAAATAGAAATTTTACCCACGGATATAGTTTTGTTTACAAACGGGTGCATGACAGATAATTCTGACCAAGCAGATATGAAAACGGTTCCTGAATATAAAACTAAACATATCGGGCCGTCTTTTGCGTTGTGGCAAAAAATTGCCGAAAATAGGCCAGAGTTTGGTAAACCAGAGGTGTTTTACGGTAATCCCGATGAGAGCATGTGGATGTCTTTTACAGTGACAATTAATAAAAATCCAATGTTATTGAATTATATTCAAGATTTTACAAGAAATCATCCCGGTGGTGGTGCCTTAGTGACGTTTAAAGATTCTGCATGGCGATTATCTATTGTTGTTGCGCGGCAACCACATTTTAAAAACCAACCGTTGGATACACAGATTTTCTGGGGGTATTCGTTAAACATGTTTACAAAAGGCGATTTTGTTAAAAAGCCTATGTATAAATGCACAGGAAAAGATGTGTTGACAGAATTAATGGGGCATCTGCATATACCTAAAAAAGAACAAGCAGATTTTATGAAAGGTGTAATATGCAGAACCTCGTTGATGCCTTATATAACATCACAATTCCAACCAAGAAACATCGGTGACAGACCTTTGGTAAACCCAAAAGGATATGAAAATTTTGCTTTCGTCAGTCAGTTTGCAGAATTACCAGATGATGTTGTGTTCACTATGGAGTATTCTGTACGTGCCGCGCAGAGGGCTGTTTATTATTTAATGGGCGTTGATAAAGATTTAACACCGGTTAGTAACCATCAATTTTCACCAAAAGTTTTACTTAAATCATTTTTGAAGTTGCATAGTTAAACTTTGACTTTCTTAAGTTAAAATGGTCTTGCAAAGGCAAGACCATTGTTTTACTTAAAACTTGTCTATATGCATAAAATCCTGGCTTATATAGGTATTCAAACCTGACGAAAATCGGTTAAAAATAGTATAAAATAATGATTGTAACCATAATAAAAAGGAGAACTTTATGAAAAACTTAGTAAAGAAACTATTAATCATGACGTCTATCTTAGGGGTAGCCGTATTATTATCTGGTTGTACAGGGTGTGGTCAGAAAAATATGATGAATCATCCCCAAGGACATCCACAACAAAAACAAATGGCAAAAAAACAAATGCCTAATAAGCCAATGAAACAAAATCAAATGCAACAAAATCAAAAACCAGAAAAAGTAGTTTTCTATCAAACATATGAAGATGCAGATATAACAAGAGTTCATGCAAAAATGTACACTCACAGCAGTCATGGCGGACAATCGGAAATGGGGTATATAAAGTTTAATGAAACAGATGCAGGCTTAAAAATGGTCGTTGATTTAAAAGATTTGCGCCCAGGCGTAAAATATAATATGAGCATACATCAGTGCAACAAATGTTCAACAGGAATGTGCTGTGATAAAAACGCGCTTGCTACGAATATGCCTACTTTGATGATTGAAAATCCGGGAAAATTGGAAGAAACTTTCATTTTACGCGGCATAAACGCAGAACAACTAAATAACGCAAAAATATACTTGGAACGTGATGGCGGTTACAAGGCTGCGTGGGGAACATTGAAAAAGGAATCAATGCTGTAATAAATAAAAATTTTGTTGTATTTTAACCCTGATTCTTTCAGGGTTTTTTTATTATTTGCTTTAAGAAAAAAATCTTATATGCTAATTTTCTGTTGTGGAGATTAGAAAGATTTTTCTTTCGTTATTTTGTTATTGCGTGCTGTATCCTTTTTCGGGAACGGCGGCTTATGTGTTTACAGGGTCTGTAAATGCAGAAAGTCTTGATTTGTCAGAAAATATTTGTGTTGATAGTGGGGCTATATTAACTATTACGAATATGAATTTTCATTCAAACGCAATCATACATAATAAAGGTGTGATGAACGGCAACATAAATATTGACGATGGTTATCAGGTGATTGTTACCGGTCCCGGTGTAATAAACAGTTTTATTAACCTTGGTGAAAGGTCCGATTTAATACAGATAATACATAAGAATGAAGATGTTGGGCAATTAAACGTTAATGGCGATTATACTGTTTTGGTAAAAAACGCAAAAGATGTTTCTTTAAATCATTTATTCGGCACAAGTAGTGGGGCAGACCAAATAATTTTGGATAATTCGTCGTTGGTTTTTAATAAGGTCATCATTAAATCGCGTCGCTATTCTTTAAAACCGGATATAAAAATTGTGGGCAATGTTAATATTTATCTAGATTCTATGGATGATGTATCTGATGGACCCATATTGTCAAATGTTGTCGGAGATGGGACTGTTTATATCCATGCTCGTGATTCTAATCCTTTGTATGCAGTGCATTCTTATGTGCAAGATGGAAATTTATATGGGCGATTGGTGCGTGAGACTGATTATTATAAAATTTTTAGAAATGATACAGGCAAATTTATTAATTCAATAAGACACGAAAATCCGAATGATAAATTATTAACCGCCATGGATTCGGCAACGAATATGAACGATTTGAAAAACATAATGAATGATTCTGTGCGTTTGAACCCAATTCAATTAATGAATCCGATTCGGATTTTTAATTATTTTGAAAATATGACATATGTTGATTCTGATGAGCCGATAGGTATAATGCCTTTATATGTTATAAATAAAAATTTTTATTCTTATGGCGTAAACGCTGGTTTGTCTCATCAGATAAATAAACATATAAAACTTTCTATGTCTTTGTATAGTGCATATACAGCATATTCTGATTATATAAATGTTTATGATTTTATGCTTTATGGCGGAACATTAAATGCGTTCTATAAATCGGACTTGCTGTTTGTTAATTTGGGTGCTGGTATGAACAAGGCGGACTTTAAAACTGGTACAGTATTTAACGGTAAAGATATTATAAATAATCCAACTGGATATAGTTTATATATGTCAGGAGATTTTGGTAAAGAGTTTGTTGTAAATGATAATTTTATAGTCAGTCCATTTGTATCAGTGACGTCAGATTATCTAACTGTTGTTGATGAAAAGGATGCAAAGTTTTTGGTTGGTGTTGGTTCGGAGATAAAATATTTTCAGTCTGATTATGATGTTAAATATGATTATGGTGTACGCATAAAAATATTTAATGAAAATACATATGCCGCCGCAATACGAATCGGGGCCAGGTTTGATAATGATGATGTGGATGCTGGCTTAGAAGTCGGTACTATACATGATGCAGTCATAGGTGATTCTTATAATATCCGCTTTGGGATAGGTTTTAGTTTATGACTTCACCACGTAAAGATGCCTTGTTCGCATCTGTAATGCGTATTTTTACCAATTGTTTAACGGGCATATCTTTTGGTGCATCTACGATACATTGTTGCATATAAGGCGTCCGATATACGATATGATTGCCTGTTTTATCCGGTCCTTCGCATAAACATTCCATTGTTTTGCCGACGCAGGATTCGTTGAACGCACGTTGTAGTTCGTTTAAATAAGAATCTAGTTTCGCCAAACGCGCTGCTTTGATCGCTTCTGGAATTTGATCTTTCATAAGTGCCGCGGCGGTGTGTGGACGTGGCGAATATTTAAACGAATAAGAATTGATATACTTTATTTTGCGGGCGATTTCCATTGTTTGTTCAAAATCTTGGTCTGTTTCGCCAGGAAATCCGACAATGAAATCGCTGGATATTTGAATGTCAGGACGCGCCGATTTTAATTTGTCAACTATATCTATATATAGATCTAGACTGTAAGGACGATTCATCTTTGTCAATACATTTTGTGAACCGCTTTGTATAGGCATGTTTAAAAAAGGTAAAAGTTTAGGTTCTGTTTTAAATATATCTATCAGGTCATCGGTCATTTCTGTCGGATAACTGGATGTAAAACGAATACGTTTAATAGATTCCAGTTTTGCGGTTTCTTTGATCAAATCAGATAACCTGTAAATTTTACCTGTTGTTTCATCTGTATATTTATATCCATTAACATTTTGACCTAGGAAGCAAATCTCTAGGGCGCCAGTATTGGCGGCATGAATTGTGTCTTTGATTATATCTTCAAAAGGTCTGGATAATTCGCGCCCACGAGTATAGGGTACAATACAATACGTACAACAATGGTTACAACCTTCTTGAATAGGTATATATGCGACAGCAGGGGACTTTTCCATCTGTGGAAGTTCATCAAATTTTTCAAGTCCCGTTAAATCAATATTTAATAATTTTGTATCAGGATTTTTTAATATTTCAGGCAGTTTATGATAACTTTGCGGTCCTAAAACGAAATTTAAATCGGGAATTCTTTTAAAAGCGGTGCCGCCAGTTTCACGGGCAACACAGCCCACTATGCCGAACAGGGCAGAGGGCTTTTTTGCCTGTCTTATGCGACCAAGAGCAGAAAACACTTTATTTGTTGCTTTTTCGCGAACTGCGCACGTATTTAAAATTATTATGTCCGCATCGGTTAAAATGTCTGTTTGTTCAAATCCGTGCTTGTTTAACATTGTCGCAATTCTTTGACCGTCATAAACGTTCATTTGGCAACCAAAAGTATGAATGAAGAATTTTTTTTTCATGGTCTTATTTACTTTGTGTTCTTTGATATCTTATAAACTTGCGTTTTATGTCTTGTTCTTTGTAGAAATGCTTTTGTGCGTTTGATTGTTTAATGTCTCTGGATGGAAATTTAGGAAGAAAAGGGTTCTTGTCATAGGAAAAGCATTTTGAAAGAGCTAATATAAATCTATATATTTCTGAGATACCACTCATATTTGTCTCCTATATTAAGATAATTTTTTCTTTAATATTTCATTTACAACGGCGGGGTTCGCTTTTCCAGCGGTTGCTTTCATAACTGCACCAACAAAGAACCCCAGCAGTCCGACTTTACCGGATTTGTATTGTTCAACCTGGGCAGCATTGGCGGAAATTATTTCATCTATGACCTTTTCAATTGCACCTGTATCTGTAATTTGTTTCATGCCAAATTTATCTGCAATTTCTTTTGGTGTGCCTAATTCGCCGTCTAGCATTTTTATAAATATTTCTTTTGCTTGTTTACCATTAACCTCGTTTGCAGAAATCATATCAACTAATTCTGCCAAATTTGCAGGTGTAATAATTCGCGCTATGCCACTGTCTGCTGTATCCACAGCGTTTTTTGCATCCCAGTTTTCTGGGTGTGCGAACAGTTCACTTATCATCCAGTTCGCAATAGATTTTGCACGCGCAGGTTTGTCGCCAACTGCCGCGTCAAACCATTTGGATATATCTGTTGTTTCCGTTAGACGTGCAGCATCATATTCATTTAAACCCATGTTTATGTAACGTGCACGTGTTGCAGCGGGAAGCTCTGGCATAGTTTTTCTTATACGTTCAATTGTTTCTTCGCTGATTTCCAAAGGTAATAAATCTGGGTCTGGAAAATAGCGATAATCCAAGGCGTCTTCTTTACTACGCATTACAGACGTTGTTCCCTCTGATTGATTATATCTCATCGTGTCCTGAGATACCGTGCCGCCGTTTTCATATATTTCTATCTGGCGACGTGCTTCGTATTCAATGGCAGATTTAATGAATTTGAATGAAACCATATTTTTAGTTTCTGTGCGCGTCCGGAATTCTTTAGAACCAACTGGTCTGACAGATACGTTTACGTCCGCGCGCATGGATCCTTCTTCCATATTTGCTTTTGATACGCCAAGTGCGCGCGCAATTTCGCGAATTTCACGCAGATATCGTTCCGCTTCATCGGGCGATGTTATATAAGAATTATTTTCTGGATTTTTTGTATCCAAAAAAGTAACGATTTCTAATAACGCGACACCCGTTCTGTTATAATCCGCAAATGACTTGGTCGGATGTACGTCATGTTTTAATTTTCCCGCATCTTGTTCCAAATGTGCACGTTCAATTAAAATCTTTTTAGGTTTACCATCGTCACCCAGAATTTCAATCCAGCCACGACCAACAATTGGCGGTTCTTCGGCAGGTTGTGAAATTTGATACCCTTGGGGCAGGTCAGGATAAAAATACTGTTTACGGGCAAATTTGCTTTTCCTGGATATTTTTGCATTTAAGCCCAGCCCCATACGAATTGCTTGTTCAACGCAAAATTCGTTCAAAACGGGCAACATCCCAGGCATCGCAACGTCTATCATAGATACCTGTGTGTTTGGGGCAACAGTTGGATTATAGTCAGCAGATGCACCACTAAAAAGTTTGCTATTAGACAGAACCTCTATATGCGTTTCTAAGCCTATGACTAATTCCCAATCTGTTGTTTTGCCTTTTATCGTAAACATTTTTATTTTTCCTTGCTTTTTTTCTTTTAGTATTTTATTATTCGTTTCGCGTTGGCTAGATAGCTCAGTTGGTAGAGCAAGGGACTGAAAATCCCTGTGTCAGTGGTTCGATTCCACTTCTAGCCACCATTTTTATTTCCCCATTACTTTTGTCGGTCTGTTATCAATCCCTGCAAACTGTTCAATGTGTTTTGCAAGTTGCAGAACTTTTAAGTCATCAAAACGTTTCCCAACAACTTGTATACCAAGCGGTAAACCGTTATCTGCCAAGCCGCATGGTACGCTGCATGCAGGGATGCCTGCAAGATTCATCGCAACCGTAAACAAATCCAACGCATAGTATTCCAAAGGCGTTAAGTCTGAATCCAGTGGCATAGCCGTGCCGGCGCTTGATGGGCATAATATTAAATCGCATTTTTGAAACGCTTGTTCAAAGCTGTTTGATATCATACGACGTACACGTGCGGCTTGTAAGAAATAAACTTCGTACGATTCGCTGGATAATACAGCCGTTCCTATAATCATACGACGTTTTACTTCGTCACCAAATCCGGCCGCGCGGGTCTTCTTATAGGTATCATAAATATCTTTGCCTTCCACGCGAAGCCCGTATCTCATTCCGTCGTAACGTGCCAAATTAGAAGATGCTTCTGCCGGTGCGATTATATAATACGCCGCCAAAGCGTCTAATATGTTAGGAATAGAGATTTCAATAATTTCGGCACCAATTGATTGCAAATCTTTTATGCGCGCGTTAAACAAACGTTTCATATCAGCAGATATTGCAACGTCTGCAAATTCTTTTATTATACCAACACGCAAATTTTTACCGTCTCCTAAAATTGGTTGAAGTGGTGTATGTGCACTAAATCCGCTATCAGCGCTGGTTGAATCTTTTTTGTCGTGACCCGCCATAGCAGATAGCAATAGCGCAGCGTCATCAACTGTTCTGGCTATTGGACCAGGCGTGTCCAAACTGGATGCAAATGCGATACAACCCCAACGGCTGCATAAACCGTATGTGGGCTTCATACCAACCAGCCCAGTTATTGCAGATGGAAAACGTATAGAACCACCGGTATCCGTTCCTGTGCCACCAATGGCCAATCCGGCAGCAACGGCACTGGTTGTCCCGCCTGATGAACCCCCAGCTGTTAATCGTTTTTCTAGTTGCCATGGGTTTACAGGCGCACCGAAATAACTTGTCTTGCTGAAAGTTCCCATTGCAAATTCATCAAGGTTGGTTTTTCCTAGTAAAACCGTACCCGTATCAATAAATTTTTGTGAAATCGTTGATTCGTATTCAGGTATAAAATTTTCCAGCATGCGCGATGCAGCGGTTGTTTTAATACCGCGCGTTGCAAATAGGTCTTTCATTCCAATGGGAATACCGTCCAAGGGCAGGGCGTTACCCGCAGCGTAACGTGCGTCAGATGCTGCTGCGTCTGACAAAGCACGTTCTGGCGTCACGGTTATATAGCAGTTTAGTTCTTTACCGTATTGTTCAATTCTGTTCAGGTATGCTTTTGTTAGTTCCGTTGAACTAATTTCACCAGATTTTAATTTTTCTAATGCTTCTGTAATAGTTAGGTCTATCATTTTTTTCACTTTGATTTTTATTATAGTTTATTCGTCCATAACTTTTGGCACTGCAAAATAACCGCGCGATACACCTGCGGTATCGGGCGTATTGGCAAGTACTAAATCGCGTATATTCCCGTCCGTTACAACGTCACGGCGTTGCGGCAGTTTATGTTCCGCTGGACTTAACATTGGTTCTATGCCAGCTGTGTCAATTTGTTGCAGTTTGTTTAACCACTCAATTACAGAGTCAATATTCATTTCTTCCAGTTTGTCTTCTGAAATGTCTATCTTTATTAAATCTGCAAATTTGTTCAATTGTTGCTTGCTAAAAGCCATTTTCAATCCTATTCTATATGTAAATAAATTAAACAAGGGAAATTATACAATGATTTTGCCAGATTTCAAGGCTTTTCCAATAAAAGGACGCATTTTAGGTGTTGACTGGGGGGCGCGAAGAACGGGAATTGCGGTGTCAGATGATACGCGTGATTTTGTATTTGTGCGTCCTGCCATAGACGTTAAAAAAAATGGCGATTCTTTGGCCAAAAAAATATTAGAAATTGCAGAAAAAGAAAAGGTTGTGGGAATTGTTCTTGGATTGCCTTTGTATGTTGATGGATCGGATTCAGAAACAACAAAAAAGGTTCGTGATTGTGCAGCGGAATTGACCGGTTATACTGATTTACCAATAGTTTTCATAGAAGAAAACCTAACAAGTGTTGCGGCGCAAGAAAAATTGGGAAAAGTTAGGGTTAATGAGTTAAAACAAAAGTTAGATTCTGAATCTGCAGCCGTAATTTTAGAAAATGCAATTTCCATGTTAAAAAGACTATGATTATAAAAGCGGTATAAAAATACCGCTTTCTTAGTCTTCTTCACGTTTGTCGGGTATTTTTCCGTCCGCAGAAAGTAATATCGCAATCCAGCGCGTTGAATCAAATTGGGCTGTTATGATAAAGGTCGCAACTAATAGTGGCACGCTGAAAAACATTCCGGCAATGCCCCATATCATACCCCAAAAAACTAAGTTTATTAATATGGCAAGCGTTGATAAGTTTAAAGTTTTTCCCGTAAATTTTGGCTCTAAGATATTGCCGAATAAAATCTGTAACCCAATCAGACCAAGCGCGGTTAGTACCGGCTGATGCAACGACGGGGCGGTAATAAGCGTGTACATTATAGGTAGACCGCACGCAACAATTGCACCGATTGTTGGTATATAGCTGGTGATGAATACAATGAATGCCCAGATGCCCGCAAATTGAACGTCTATCATTTCAAGCCAAAAATAAGATAAAACGCCTGTTATGCCAGATAATAAAGTCTTCATAAACAGGTATTTCTTCATGTTTTCGTCAATGCTATCTAGTATATATCGCATTTTTTTTGATTGATTTTTATTCGGAAATAACGCAGAAAATTTTTTGTTAAACGTACTTTGTTCTATGAACATGAATAACATATATATTAAAACCATGCCCATAGATGTAACTATCGTCGCCGCCGATGCGCCGATGCTGGTCGCCAGTTGTGTGAAGTTAGGTAACAAACTGGCATCAAATTTGAACCCGAAATAATTTGATAAATAGTTACCAAATATAATCAGTTTATGCTGCAATGCCGGCAATGCCATTGATAATTCTTTGAACATGGGTTGTATTTGTGTAACGAATAAATACCCGACACAAAACAATACTGCAGCAGCAATTATATTTGATATCCAATCAAAACTTTTTGCCGTTATTGGATGCTTTGATTCTGATTCTTTGGAGTGGAAAGGAAACAGAATGCGACAGTATGCAGATATGGCGTTTATTAAATACCATAAAAAAGCAGCAACTAATATAGGTATTAAAATAGAACGACCAAGCCATAAGAAAAATATTATCGCAACAAATAAAATTAATCCATTCATAAATCTCTCCTATGGCTTGTATTCATGTACATAGCGATATTTTATGTGTTTATTATAACATTGCAATTTCATTAATACTTATGTTTAATATGTCCGGCGAATTAACAGCCGAATATGTTGTAAAAGCAATTAATAAAATAATTACAATTACGTTTAGTATAATTGCGAAGTTAACGTATTTATTGTTCATTAAATTTTTAAATTTTTTCATACCTATGCTGGCAACCCATATGGCAAATACGATTGCCAAGCAATAAGTAAGTAACACTAGTTTTAATCCGAAGAACAAACTTGATAACGCAACACATACAGTGAAAACAAAGGCGGAATTTATCATGTCTTTTGTTACCCAATGTGTAAATTTATCATACCATTGATATTTAATGGGCAACACTGTTTTTTGTTTTTTGTCTTCTGGTAAAATATATCCAGGTATCCACAGCATGCCAAATCCAAATGGCATACTTGCTATGATTTTCCATGGCTTTATACCCAACGCACAGCAGCGTTTATATTTTGCATAAATATTTGAAAGCAATAATCCGCAAAGATACATATATACAATGCCAATTAATAACATTAAAAGTAAAAATGATGCGTTAAAATGCGTGTTTAACATCATCATCTGATAACTTATTGAATTAATGATTATCAATGTGGATATTATAAAGGCAAAAGACAATATAAATATTTGCAAATTATTTAATGCTATAAAACTATGTCTATCTAAATTTTCTGTAGGCATATGTTTTAACATATAAAAAGCACTTATTATAAACGATAAAAGTATTAAACTTGGCAATACCCACTGAGGAATATAAATCATTGATGATAAGAATGTATATAGAAAACGAGACAGTATCATCAAGCAAAATGATAAAAGTCCAAATTTAAGCGGTTTCCATAAAATCCAATTCAGCATAGTCATAGATTTTTTTTCTGCCATTTTTTATCCTTTCGTTGTTATGTTTTATTTTATCATAACTTTACCGTCGGATAAAGTAGTTATATGTGTGGGCTCTACCAGGTCGGTAAAGTGTTGTTGATGACTGATAAATAAAAATGTTGTATCTGTCATGGAATGCATAACATCTACAATTTGATTTTGTACTTGGTGGTCTGCGCCGGAATCTGGTTCGTCCAATATGGCAAACTTTGGTGAAATTAATAACAGTCTTAATAACATCAATTTTTTCCTCTCTCCGCCAGAAAAACCTACGTTTATACTGCGGTTTAACCAATCTCGTGGTATGTCCAATTTGTTACGTATTTCTTCTATTCGCGTTAAAAACTGACCCATAGAAAGTTCTTTGCCTGTATTAAAATGCGTATGCGCTGAAAGAGAGTGTTTTAAAAAACTTAGCACCGTTAAACCCGGAATTTCCGGAACGTTTTGTCCGCCTAAGAATATCCCAAATAATGCACGTGATGTCGGGCTTTCGTTTGTAATGTCACGTCCGTCAAAGATTATTTTCCCCGCGTCTATTTTATAATCTGGCGCGCCGGCGATTGTGTTTACAAGCGTTGATTTGCCAGAACCATTATGACCAGATAATAAATGTCTGGCGCCTGTTTCAATATTTATATTTATATCGGACAATAATCCTTTACCGTTAAAAGATACAGAAAGATTTTGTATTTCTAGCATATTTTTATCCTGTTATTTTGATATTGCCATTTGAATGAGTTGTTTTGATTCAACCAAAAACTCCATTGGTAACCTAGCAATAATTGGGGATGCAACAGCGCCGATTATTAATGCGGTTGCCATATCTTCTGATATTCCCGATTGCATCAAGTATAATAACTGGGTCGCATCTATTGCACCGGTACTTGCCTCGTGGCTTTGACTGTTTAAACCGTTTGAATGAATGATTGTAGGAAGAGTATTTGCAACAGCGTTTGTTCCTATGATTTTAGTGTCGCATTTTGAAGCGTTTTTACCGTGTTCCCCGCTAAAACTGACAAGACTGCGAAAAGTTTGTCTGGAATAATCCATGGCAACACCATAAGACAATATGTTTGATACGGTATTGTTGCCAATGTGTATCATCTTTGTGCCTGTGTCCGCTTGTTGGGCACCGCTGGTTATAGTTAACGAATAAAAATCGCTTTGTGAATCGTCGCCCGCCAATATAGTAGAAGGGTATTTCCAGGTCATTGCAGAACCTATTTCAACCTGTGTCCAATCAAGACGCGCCTTTTTTCCGCAGCGACCACGTTTAGTTACAAAATTAAGTATTCCGCCGACAGATTTTGGTTTTTCTGATTCGCTGTATGTGCTTGTTTTCCCCGCATACCAATTTTGAACGGTTGCATATTTTACCGTCGCGTTATCTTGTACGATTATTTCTACGACGCCGCTATGTAATTGATGATTCGGACGACGGGGCGCGCTGCAACCTTCCATATAACTTAATGTTGAACCTTTGTCGGCAATTATTAATGTTCTTTCAAATTGACCTATCTTGGCTGTTTCTATTCTGAAATAACTGGCAAGGTCTATTGGGCATTTAACTTTTGGCGGAATATAAACAAACGTTCCATCAGAAAATACCGCGGCGTTCAAGGCTGCAAAAAAATTATCCGTAGATGGTACAACCGTCCCAAGATATTTTTTCACTAATTCAGGATATTTTTTGACCGCTTCGGAAAAAGGAAGAAATATGATTCCTAATTTCTCTAATTCTGCGCTGTACGAGGTATGAACGGATTTACTGTCTATTACGGTATCAGTTGCCATTCCCAGCAGCGCCCTTTGTTCGCTTTCTGGTAACCCCATTTTTTCATACGTTTGTTGTAAATCAGAGTTATCAATCGGTTGCACTTCGTTGTAATAATTTAAATTATCGTAATTTATTTTATCGTATTCTATTTCTGCCCAATGAGGCTCGTGCATTTTCTTCCAGTTGTTAAAAGCATCAAGACGCCATTTTAATAACCAATCTGGTTCTTGACGATTGGCAGAAATTTCTTTTATAAGATTTTCTGATAACTTCGGCATTTATTCGTTCGTTTGCAGGGCCAGTTGCTTTGCCTGTGTAAAAAAGGTTAACGATTGCCCCAGCAGACCGTCTGTAAAGGTTGCAGATAAAATGCCTTCTGGGTCGGTGGTAGTCAAGTAATGTAAAAATGTATCTGCGCGATTTATATAATTGTCTATGCAACGAGACACTTCTGAATCAAGTTTAATGCAACGGCGCAATTTTTCCAATGCAAATGGGTTCTTGGCGTATTCGTCCATTATTCCGCCAAGTGCACGCCATAGCGGATGTTCGGCGGTATTTCGTGGCATAACATCAATCGCCGCCATAATCGGAATCAAATTTTGTAGTAAGTCTTGATAAATCATCTCTGCGTTTTCTGAAATGGCGTTCGTTGCAGATTTGTTTTTTAATACGGATTGTATCTTAACAATCAAGTTGTATTGATGGGTCAAAGTTTTGTTCATGCCTTTTATACGTGTGTGTATTTTGAACATAAAATATAACATGACAGTTGATATAACGATAAGCGTCAAAATACTAAATAAAAACAATGTGTTGTTCATAATTTAATCCTGAAGATGTTTGTTTAATATGCCTAGTATAACACGTTTTTGCGATTCGTGCGATTTTATCTTGGAATAATTGTAACTTTTTAAAGTTTTGCTAAATTGCGGTGCGTTTTAATCTTGCACAGATTCGGTCAAATTGATATAATAAGTTTAATTAATAGAGTAATTAATTCAGGAAAGGAAGTTTTTATGTTCCGTAAAATTTTAATTGTCGCAATGTTTGCAACCGCTGCGGGTTATTGCTTTGCTGCGGATATGGTTCCACCCCAGGTCGTTACGTCAGAGGTGTTTTATACCCAACAAAATGACTCTGAAACGAATAATTATGCGGTGCAAGAACAGACAACTGGGCAGGTGGTTGTACAAGAGTCAAATCCCGCAACGGTACCTGTTTGGCCAATTGCTGGGTCTGATGCAGATGTGGAAATCGCGTGCGAAGATGGTATGTGTTCGCAGTCAAAACAGTCTGATAATATTCGCGTTGTTTCAAAAATAGGCGCGGATTTAGTGGTTGAAAATAATTTTAATTTAGGCGCGACAGATGGCGATTTTAACGGTTGGTCTGGCGGTGCAAATATGTTACATGGAACGCAAATTCCTGTCGGTTTTGATGACGAGTGTAATAATGGCTCTGAAATGCCGTTGTTGCATCGTGAAATGCTAGAAGACGATGGCGGGGCTGTTTTGACTGTGTCTCGTAGCGGTAGAAAAAACTGTGGTAATTATACCGATGATTATCAGGCGTTTGCTGTAAAAATGGGGATGACAGAAACGGAAATAGCCGACGTTAATGAAAGTTCAACTTCTGAAACGACAGAGACAGAAATTTCTGTTGATATTTCTGCCGATGCAGAAGCGCCAGTTAACGTGTCGGATCAGGTTCGTTCTTGGGTGGTCGCCAGCGGTCAAACGTTGAGAGAGGTTTTACAAGATTGGTGTAATAAAGAAGGTTGGGATTTAGTATGGGCAACGTCTCGTGAATATCCAATAGAAGCCAGTGCGGTCTTTAAAGGACGTTTTGTTGATGTTGCGTCCGCGTTAGTCAGAAATTTTGCAAGGGCAACCCCAATACCATATGCAAAGTTTTACAAGGGTAACAGGGTACTTGTGATTTCTACTTCGGAAGAGTAGGTGTTGTGTTTCTTGTTTTTTGCCAGAGGAGATGATAAATGATCAAGCCAATGAAATTTTTGATAGTATGCGGTGTGTTATGCACGATGTTTACGGGTTGCGCAAAAGAAGAATCCGCAAAAGTTGCTGCGTCTGTTGATCAAGATTTTATAAATGCATATGATGCTTTTGAAATGGCAAAAAATCCGCGCGCCAAAGTTGAAAGCGGCGATACTGTGTCTATGTCCGAAGGCGTTTGGTTGGGGGCATCGTCAACGATTTTAGAACACAGAAATAATTTACCTTCACAGTTTGAAACGGATACAGGTATTACAATTTTATTAAATGAGCCCGTAAGCTTGCAGGTTTTGGCAAACGATATAACTTCAATTACAGGCATACCAGTTAAAATAGACAGTCAAGTTAATTCAGAAAAATTAAAGAAAACTATAAACGTTGCTTATACAGGAAAACTATCTGGGTTATTGTCTCAGATTGCGACAGATTTGGACTTGTTATGGTATTATAATAAAACGTCAATCGTTTTTTATGAAACAGAAACAAAAACGTTTACTTTATATGCGCTGGGAACGGATGTGTCTTATCAAACAGCCGTAGAAACAGATGACGGTAATCAGGTGTCTTTGGAATCTACTTTAAAAGAGTGGGACGAAGTAGAAAGTGCAATATCTGCAATTGTTGGCGATGTTGATAACGCTAAATTTACTGTTTCTCGCAGTTTGGGAACTATTACTGTAACCGCGCCTCCGTCCATATTAAATAGAGTAGGGGAATATATCGCGCGCCAGAATAAACGTTTATCACAACTAGTTACAATTGATGTCAAAGTGTTACAAGTTTCTATATCAAACGATTCGGCTTTTGGTTTGAATTTAGCAGCTGCGATAAATTCTGCATCTGGTTTGAATATCGTCGCAAACCCAAAGAATAACTTGGCTACGACAGAAGCAAATGCCATGAATATCGCGGTTTTGTCTAATACAGTATCCGCGTTAACAGGGGCGACGCACCAAGAAAATGGTACAGAAGTTGTAGGTGCTTATACCCAAGATCAAATACAAAATGGGTCTTTATCCGGCGTTGCAGGAAGTAATGCCTTGATAGAAGCACTTGCAAAACAAGGAAAGGTATCCTTGGTTACCAACGTCGGCGTTACTACTCGTAACAATCGCGTTGCGCCAGTAAACAACACAAAAACAACGGGTTACATCAAAAGGTTTGAGTCTAGAAACTTCACAACAGTAGAGTCAAGTACCGTTGATCAAGACGATTTGGAAACAGGTTTTTCAATGCAGTTGTTGCCAAATGTCTTGGAAAATGGTAAAATACTTTTGCTGTTCAGAATGTCTGTTCGTGAATTGTTGAAAATGTCAACGCAAACGATCGGCGAAGTTACTTTGCAGTTGCCAGAAGTTGAGGAACGTAGTTTCATGCAAGAAGTTATTATGGAATCTGGGCAAATGCTGGTCGTGTCAGGGTTTGAAAAACAGACAAATAATGATACGCGTTATGGGTTGGGCGATCCTGACTTTATGGCTTTGTCTGGTTCGCGCGAAACGTCGGCAACACGTGATGTGCTGGTGGTTATTTTAACGCCACAGGTATTAATCAGTCCGATGGATGTAGAACGTAGCATACAACAGCATTGGGGGGCGCCTTTAAATTAAAGGTTTCTTTACGGGATAGTGCGAGAGAATGAAATATACAAAAATATATATTTTTACTTTAATTATGGGGTTGTGCGCATTGCCTGCTAATGCGGAACTTGCATCACAGGGGTACGTTAATTCCATAGTAGATGCCGTAAAAAATATACAAGCAGATTGGAATCAAAGCGATTCGTCGGCCCCCGATTATATTAAAAATAAACCGGTTATACCTGATATAAGCAATTTAGAGAACGTTGAAAACAAATTAACCAGTTTGGACGCTGTATCAAACGCGCAGCAATACTATAACGCACAAACCGTTAAAAATGCGTTGGATACTAAATTGGACAAGTCTGACCCGGCATTAGATTCTGTTCCGATGACTATGCCATCAGGAGATGCGCCAGAGGGACGCGCTTTTATTTGGGTTAATTAGTTTTTTATACGGTTATAAAAAAGTCGCATTAATATGCGACTTTTTTAGAATATTTAGTTTTTACATCGCTGCGACTTTTTTCGTTAAACGCGATATTTTACGTGCAGCACGTTTCTTAGGCATAATTTTACCCGCAGATTTCATTATCTTGCTTTCCGCTGCGCGTGTTGCATTAATCGCCGTTGCTTTATCGCCAGATGCGATTGCAGACAAGACCTTTTTAGTTGCTGTCTTAACCGCGCTGCGACGTGATGTGTTTATAGCATTCTTTTTTGCTGTTACTAAAATTCTTTTTTTTGATGACTTGTGATTTGCCACTTTATTTTCCTTTTATTTAGTCACGTTTTCTGCTATTTTATAGAAAACAAACATAAAATCAAGGAAAAAGAAAATGATTTACATATTGGCAATTATTTTTTCGTACCTGTTAGGATCTATACCAATGGGGTTATTACTGACAAAATTTATGGGCAAGGGCGATTTGCGCAAGGTTGGCAGCGGAAACATCGGGGCCACAAACGTTATGCGCGTCGGGGGATTAAGAATGGCGGCATTAACGTGGGTGTTGGATATGTTAAAGGCTGTTGCGGCTGTTTTGTTTGGGGGTTATGTTGGTGGTGACGTGTTTGCAGTTTGGTGCGGTTTTGTCGCGGTTTTAGGTCATTGTTATCCTGTGTGGTTGAAATTTCATGGAGGCAAGGGTATATCTTCTATGTTTGGCGTGCTGTTGGCTGTTAATCCATTATTGTTCGTCGTTTGCGGCATAGAATGGTTAATCGTAGCATTGACCACAGGGTATTCTTCTTTGGGGGCGGTTGTGGCTTTTTGCGTGATGCCGGTATTAGGTTTTGTTATGGGGTGGCAATTCGGATTGCCTTTACTGGCAATCGCGTTGTTATGTTTGTGGCGTCATCATGAGAATATTGGACGGTTGGTCGGTGGCACAGAAACAAAAATTGAATGGAAGTGGAAAAAGTAAAATCAAACCGCACAATAATTAGTGCGGTTTTATAATATAAACATAGTTTACCTTTATTTTTTACTTATTTTGTGGTATAATTATTTTAATGAAAGAGGAAAGAGAATAATGAAAAAGTTTATTTTTTCGCTTATCGCGTTTTCTGCTTGTTTGCCGGCAATGGCGGTTACCGCAGATACGCAATCAAGACGTTCTATGAATTCTCAAATGGTTATGACCGCGCCACGTGCGACGGCCTCTACCAATCAAATAAGTGCTATGGCGGCGGCAAATTCTGGTAATACAAATGTCGAATCGTCTGTGCGCGTTGATATAGATGCGAAACCAGCAAATACAGTTGATTTGCGCGAAAAAGAAAAGGCGGCATGTATAAACAATAATATCGGCGTCGGAAATACTTTTGTTTGGGCGTCGCGGTATAGCAATTCAAATAACTATGCTTCCATGATAGAAGATACGCAAAACCCGGAAAATAACATTTGTTTTGTTAAGGTTGAACTGCGTTCCGATGACCCGAAAATAAGCGTATCTGATGTTCCAAGTCAATATTTTGAAATGGGGCGCGATATAACTTGTGGTTCTTGGGCAGATGAAGAGACATTGCGGCAACGAATCTTGGATGCCAAGAAAACCGCACGTACATGGGCAACTGTTGGTGGCGTTGTTGGTGGTGCAGGTATTGGCGTTGGTTCAATGGAACTGTTTGGTAATCGTTTAATAGGTGGCAGTGTTGAAGGTCAGAAAAACACAAATTTGTCAGCAGAAGATAGAATGCGTTCTCAATTGCTTGTGTTAAAACAAGAAAATAAACAAGAATTTGATAAATTTAAGCAGGCACTGCAAACACTGAAGACAGAATGTGAAAAAAATATTTGGAATGGGGCAGAGAAACCTGACGAGTGCAGTCAATATAATTATGAATATTTACTGGGGGTTAATTAATTAAAGCCCTGTAAAGGGCTTTAATTATAAATAAAAATACTTCTTTTATTAATTGTAAGATATTTTTATAGTGTTTGTATGTCAGATTTATTTCATAAATTATTGCTATTACGTACACCGGGAATCGGGCCCGTTAAGTATAATGAACTGATTCGCAAATTTGGTTGCGCAGAAGCTGCGGCAAAAACCATAACTGACAACGATTCGGTTCGTGAATCGGTTCTGCATGAAATGGAACAAGCACACAATAAAAATATATATTATATAAGTGATGAAGATGAAAAATATCCGGCAAGGTTAAAAAAAATAAAAAATCATCCACCGATTATAAGCGTTCGTGGAAATATTAATACTTTGTCTAAACCAGTGGTAAGCATTGTTGGTACGCGCCATGCAACCGTGCATGGTATGAATATGGTTTCTGAATTAAGTGGCGCTTTTGCAAATAATGGCTTTGCGGTTGCATCTGGTATGGCAATTGGTACGGACAGTGCGGCACATATTGGGGCTTTACAATCTGCCGGCGATTCGCAAACAATAGCGATTGTTGCAGGTGGCGTTGATTATATATGGCCATTGGAGAACGAATCGCTGTATTGGGATATCGTTTCGCGTGGTGCAGTTATAAGTGAAATGCCTGTTGGCTTTGTGCCTGTTGCTACTAATTTTGTTCAGCGCAATCGTTGGGTGGCGGGAATTTGCGAAAAATTAATTCTGGGCGAGGCGGACTTGAAGTCCGGCAGTATGACAACCGCCCGATTCGGTATTGATTATGATAAAGATATATATGCAATACCGTCACATCCTACGGATTCCAGGTCTTTGGGGCCGAATTCATTGATTAAATCGGGGCAGGCAAAGTTATGTATGGGGGTGTCTGACTTTTTTGGTACAGATAAAAAAGACGAAATTAAGAAAAAAAATTCTGTAAAATTAGAAAAAGAAAATTCTTTATTAGATGCCTTAGGAACAATTCCCGTATCAGAATCTGTATTGGCAGAAATTGTCAAAAAAAATATTTCGGAAATAAAAAGCGATTTAGTGGTATTGGAATTACAAGGCTTAGTCATAAAAGTTGATGGCGGATACATTCGTGCATAAGATTTTTTGTGTATATACAGTGTATATACAAGGCGCAGAAATCTGGCAAAAAAACGAATCGTTGTCAAAAAATAAATGTTAAAAAATTGTTTAACAAATTGTTGCAAAGACGAATTAATCATATAACTTATTTGATGTATCCAAAACGATTGAGATAACTCAATCACCAAAAGCGAGAGGGTTTAAAGTAGGGCAAAAATAAATACCGGCATAATATATTAAGTGATATAGGATGCGGTATTTATGTGCGGGTGTCTTTTGCACTCTTGCGCTGGCAGGAAACTCTTTTAAGGAAGGAAAGGAGAAACGACATGCAGGTAGCGGTAAAAAAAACAAAGACTGACTTGGAACAAATCAAGGGGGCCATCGCCGCGAAGTTAGATTCTGCAAGTTATTCTTCTTGGATTGCGCCGTTACAATTTGATGTTGTTGATGATGTTTTGGTTTTAACTGCGCAAAATCAATTCTCTGCTGATTTCATCGGCAGTGTTCATTCCGGCGTTTTATCATCTGTTGCATCTGATTTTGGGTTAGGAATAAAAATTTGTGTACGTGGTGCCAAATTGCCTGCATCAGTTGCAAACGATAATAACGTTCAATCTTATTCACCTGCAACGGTTGAACGTGTTGTAAACGTTTCTGTAAAAACCGCGTTTGATTCGTTTATTGCGTCTGAAGAAAACGCATTTGTTGTATCTGCGTGTAAAAAATTATCGGCAGGTGCGGTTACGTTTTCGCCTTTGTTTATTTATGGACCTGCGGGCTGTGGCAAATCTTTGTTGGCGGACTGCATTAATTCTGCTGCGCAGGGGCGTACAATCAAGATGTCTGGCGGGCAATTCGTTGCAGAGTTTACACGCAGCCTGCATGATAGAACTGTTTTTGCATTCAAAGATTTCTGCCGTAATTGTGATACTTTTATATTGGACGACGTTCAGACATTGTCTGGTAAACGTGCGACATGCGAAGAATTCATTCAATTAATAATTGATTTACGCGCAGCGGGTAAAAACATTGTTTTGACATCTAATGCGGCGCCGAATAATTTGTCTGGTTTTGATCGTCGTATGCAATCTTTATTGGCATCTGGTTTGGTTGCAGATGTTGTTGCGCCGAATGCGAATGTAAAGCGTGTTATGTTAATGCGTGCGGGCGTATCATCGGATGTTGCGTCTGCTTTGGCGACGCGTATTGCAGGCGACGGTCATTTGGTTGGCGGCGTTGCCAACAAGATAAAGACGTATTCGGACCTGATGGGTGAAACAGTAACATTGGACATTGCGCAACGTTTATTATCAGATACCTTGCAAAAGGCCAAGACACCTGTTGCGATGGTTCGTGGGATGTGTGAAAAGTTGGGCGTATCATACGATGCGGTATGTGGCAAGGGTCGCAGTCGCAGTTTGGTATTGGCACGTCAAATGATGATGTCTGTATTAAAAAGCGCGACGGACATGTCTTTGACAGAGATTGGCTATGTATGTGGTGATCGTGATCACGCGACAGTATTGTATGCGATAAATCAAATTGAAAAATTGAAAAAGACGGATTTAGTATTAGCAGCGCAGATAAATCAAATGATAGAAGAATGCAGATAATTGAATTTTGGCAAAAGTTTGGTATTTAATTATTGGTTCCCCGGTAAAAATATGATAAAATGATACCAAGATATATAAAGTTCTGGATATATTCGGGGGGGACATTATGAAAAAGTTTTTATTATTTAACACTTTTATTGTTTGTGGGTTGAATTTTTCTTCGTTCGCAGCAACTTATGAGTGTCGAGTTCAAGAAATTTCGCCGTTTTCATTTAAAGTATCTAATGAATTTCTATTCCCTACATTTGGGGATTTTAAAGATGCAAATGGGCGTGCATTGGTTTGTGGACATAGAGGTACAAAAGGATGCGATTCTGGTGCTAAGGTCATGATAAACAGTGAACACTATTGGAGAAACGAAAGACATGAAGCTATTGGAGTGTATACCTGCTCAACATCTGGTAGCAATGCATGGTCAAAATCTAATTTGGATTATATATCAAATTGTAAAGATACTAACGGTAAACAAAAATTTATTACATCAGGCGATTATGATTATTATTGTGAAGCTGTTTTTGATAATTATTGTGTTGGTGCTACTGCAACAGGTATTTGTAAAGTAAATACGAAAAAAACATCAAATGCAAACACAACAAATACGTCACCACAGTCAACAACAAAAGTAAGTAATACAAAAAATAGCAATCAAACAGCACAAAAAAATAATACATCAAGTAACAAGCCAGCACCGTCACAACAACAAGCAATAGTAGAAGAATATGAATGCGATCAAGAGAAGTTGCAACAGCTGGTAAGGTGGAAGATTACATATGCTACTAACCAAAAGATTTTGGCCGCAATTAAACAATTGGAAGACTATTGTGAAGGCAAGAATAAACAGCCAGATGATTTTAACACAATGTATCAAACATTAAGTGAAATGATAGACAAACTAGAAGAAGAGAATGCGCTTCAAAAACAGAAAGAACAAGAAGCAGCAAAACAGGCAGCAAATGAAAAGGAGCAACAACAGTCGCGTACAAAAATTACAAGTACTATTAAAATATTAGATGATATTTCTGGTAGATTTGAACTTAGTGTGTGGAAAGACGAGGACGGTAATTTTAATACTGCACGTTTGGTTTCCGATTCGGTCGCTGGGGTCGTGCTGGGTACCGCAGGCGGTTTGATTACAAGTAACGTCGTTAAAAAGAATCAGGTAGAAAGTGGTTTTGAAGATATTAAATGCACCGTTGGCGGCCAGGTCGTTGCCGATTGGGGCGATCAGTTCCGCGTCGGTATCCGATAAGATGGGAAAATAAAAATGCCGGTTCATCCGGCGTTTTTATTTTTGCTGTTCGTGCGTTTTGTGCCGTAGCAAATTTAAATATTTTTCGCGACGGGACACTTGGTATTTTAAATCTTGTCTTGATGCGTGATTCAGTTTTGATAATATCTCTTCAGATTCAAATATGCCCATTATGTCGTTCGTCGGAAATAATAATAAAATTGGTTCCGCTGTATTTTTGTCCAAATATTCTACAATCGTACAAGATAATTCTTCACTCATAACAGTCTTTAAATGTTCGTGCCTGTTCAGTAATTTCATGATACCTGTTTTTGGAAACTGCTTGGTGGTATCTGTTACAGGCTTGCCGTTTATTTTTACCACTGGTATGGTTATGTTGTGCATGGAATCGTAATTATTGATGTTATACGGGTTTATAATGTATGTGTTCTTTTTTTTATAAGTCTTGTTATTCATGATACATCTTCTCTTTTATACAAATAAATCTTTTACAAATTGTGCATGTTCTGTTATGAACTTAAACCGAAATTCCGGTTTCTTGCCCATCAGTTCGGATACGATTGTGCGGGTTTTTTCCGTGTCTTCGGCACCTTCGTCCGTACGCGGGGGCAGGTCAACACGAATTAGTCGCCGCGTCTTTGGTGACATGGTTGTTTCCTTTAACTGATTAGGCATCATTTCACCAAGCCCTTTGAATCGTGATATTTCTATCTTTTTATTCTTGTACTTATTATTTTTCAAATCTTCCAGTTCTTCGTCTGTGTCTACATATATCGATTCGGTACCGCATGTTAGTTTATAAAGCGGCGGACAAGACAAATACAAATGACCACCATAAATCAGTTGGGGCATGTGTTGATAGAAAAACGCCATTAATAAAGACGCAATATGGCTGCCGTCAACGTCGGCATCAGTCATTACGATGATTTTTTCATATCGTAATTTGCTGTCGTCCCAATCTTTTGCTGTACCGGCACCAATAATATCAATTAATTCGTTTAATTCCTTGTTTGCACCGAATCTTTCATCTGAATTTGATATAACGTTCAAAACTTTCCCGCGCAGCGGCATAATCGCCTGCGTTGCACGGTCGCGTGCCTGCTTTGCAGTGCCACCAGCCGATTCGCCTTCTACTATAAACAATTCCGTGCCTTCTACCCCGTGTTTAGAACAATCTGCCAGTTTCGCGGGCATTCTGATGCGTTTCGTAGGCGTTTTACGGGCAATATCTTTGACTTGTTTCGTCTTGATTCGGGCGTTAGCCAAATTTATTACGAAATCTAACAGATTATTTGCCGTCTTTGGGTCGGATGCTAAGAATATGTCCCATGGATCGCGCAGCGCGTTTTCTGTATACCTGGCGATTTCAGGATTAGATAATTTTTCTTTTGTTTGGCCCAAAAATTGTGGCGTCTTGTAAAACACAGACACTATCGCAGCAACAGAGTCAAATACGTCATCACCAATAATAGAAGCCGCGGCCTTGTTATTTACTTTCTCGCCATATGCCTTTATACCCTTGGTAATTGCAGATTTGAAGCCTGTTTCATGCGTGCCGCCGTCTATTGTTGCAATCGTATTGCAGTAAGACGAAAAGAATCCGTCATCAGATGCAGCACCGTTTTCATCAGTTAAAAATGTTAATGCCCACTCAACACGACCAGCGTCATCAGGAAAATCAACGCTGCCACTGAATATTTTGGGTAAAATTCTTGGCTTGTCTTTTGTTTTTTCTTCCAAGAAATCCGCAACACCGTTTGGATAATAGAACGTAGTGTCTGCCGGAATATTCATATCCTCTGTTAATAAAGTTGGATTACAGTGCCATTCAACCTTTACGCCCTTGGATAAAAACGATTTGGCACGTGCCATACGATATATTTTTATCGGTTTGAAAACAGCAGAAGCACCAAAAATCTCGTCGTCTAGTGTGAATCTTATCTTTGTGCCGTGGTTCTTTGTCGGTTCGCCTCGCGTCATTTTACTGGTTGGCTTGCCACGTGAAAAACTTTGGCACCATTCATACCCGTCGCGCGATATCGTAACTAGCATTTCAGATGTAAGGGCGTTTACAACAGCACTGCCAACGCCGTGTAAACCGCCGCTGGTCTTATAGACGTTGTTATTAAATTTACCCCCAGAATGCAAGGTCGTTAAAATAACCTCTAGTGCGGACTTGCCGGGGTATTTAGGATGTTCGTCCACGGGAATGCCGCGACCGTCGTCTGTAATTTCAATCGTTTTCGCATCAATTAAATTAACGATGATTTTTTTTGCGAAACCGGCGACCGCCTCGTCAATAGAGTTGTCCATAATTTCAACCGGCAGGTGATGCCAAGCCTTTTCGTCCGTCCCGCCAATGTACATGCCAGGACGTAGACGTACGGGTTCTAAACCTTCCAGCACCTGAATATCTGACGCGTCATAAGAATGTGTGTTTTGTTCTGTCATAGCATATTATTATTAGAACATTATTTGATTCCTTGCAAGTGAAAGAATTTTTTAATGGACTTGATTTTTTTTATAAAGATCCTATATATTCTGAGAATTAACTACGTAGGCATTTAAAAATGAATAAAAATCCATATGAAGTATTGGGGGTCGCACGTGATGCGTCTGATGCTGATATTAAAAAGGCTTATCATAAATTAGTTCTGAAATATCATCCGGACAAAAATCCCGGTGACAAGTCGGCAGAAGAAAAATTTAAAGAAGTTAATAACGCGTTTGACATATTAAAAGACCCGCAAAAGCGTGCTGCTTATGATAGGTTTGGCGATGCGGCGTTCGCAGGCGGAAATGCGTCTGGGGCGAATCCTTTTGGCGCAGGTGGTAATCCATTTGGAAACGGCGGTTTCCACTTTAATATGGGTGGCGGGGCAGGTATGGAAGATATCCTGCGCGAGGCTATGCGTGGTTTCGGTTTTGACGGTTTTGGCGGCGCCGCAGCCGGTGATGGCAGGCGGGCAGGACGCGATTTATTAGATGAGGTTGTAATTGATTTAAAAGATGCTTATTTCGGCAAGGCGCATACCGTAAAGTTTTCTAGCGACGTTCAATGTGAAAAATGTCATGGCTTTGGTACCGCCGATGGTAAGCAGGCGCCTAAGTGTTCGCGTTGTGGGGGAACCGGTTACGTACATACAAATCGCGGTTTCTTTGCTATGCAAACGCCGTGCCCAGAATGTAATGGCTTGGGCTATAAAATAGACAAGAAATGTTCTGTTTGTGACGGTGCCGGTACGGTTCGTAAAAGTCGTACCTTAGAGGTAAATATACCTGCAGGCGTTGAAGATGGTACGCGGTTGCGCTTGGCGGGGCAGGGCGAAGCCGGACAGAACGGCGCCCCGGCAGGTGATTTCTATCTTGATGTGCGTATCAGACCAGATAAACGGTTTGAACGTGATGGGACAGATTTAATTACAAAAATTGACGTACCGTTTACTACTCTTGCGCTGGGTGGTGAAATAGAAGTTGAAACAATTGATGATAAAAAGTTATCTGTAAAAGTTCCGGCAGGTACTCAAATTGGTGAAAAATTACGCGTTCGTGGTCATGGTATGCCGGGGCGGCGCGCAGGTAGTTTTGGGGATTTGTATATAGAAATTAATATGACAGTGCCAACAAAATTAACAGAAAAGCAAAAGAAATTATTAAATGAATTTGCTGGCACAAAACCTGAAAAACGCGGGTGGTTTTAAAAAAAAACCGGTAAAAACCGGTTTTTTTATTTCTTTATTTTCTTTAATTTGTCAGCAAATGTTAGTGTGTATTGTGTTGCAGACCAAATAGATGCAACTAATGACAACCACATGCCCCAAATACCGATTTGAGGTAACACGTAAATCAAGAACATAATAAGTCTGCTGTCTGTTGTCGTCATTACCATTGTACCAATAGCAAAGAACAATAAAAACGCACCAATAGATATCATTTGTAATGTTGTTTTTATTTTACCCATTGAAAAGCGAGCTTTTGGTACGGGCATTTCAATTTTTTGCGTGCCAAGAAATTCGCGCAATCCGCTGATGTATAATTCGCGTGCAACCATTAATATAATAGGTATAACTACGAACCAAACAGGAATCATGACAGTTAACATAATAAGCGTATTTACAACCAATAATTTATCACCGATATGGTCCATTACGCCGCCTAGTTTTGAACAAACATTATATTTACGTGCCAAGTATCCATCAAACCAGTCTGATAACGCGGCCAAGACGTATACTACAAAAGTAGTCCAATACATTCCGAACATTAATAACGGGATTATCGCAAATGCCGATGCAATGCGGAATGCGGATAAAAAGTTAACAAAAAATTTCATATTTTTCTCCTTTGATAATTTATGTGTAATTTAATTATATCACTTATTAGTGGAAATATGCATAAATTTTTTCGGCAGCAGATTTGCCCAGCCCTGGTACTTTTAATAATGCTGCCATATCTGCATCTGAAACGGCACGTACAGAACCGAAATGATTTAATAGGGCCTTTTTTCGTCCTGGTCCTATGCCTTCTATTTCGTCAAGAACAGATGATGTCATAGTTTTTGCGCGTGTTGTACGATGAAAAGTTATTACAAATCTGTGCGCCTCGTCACGAACCGCCCTTAATAACAAGAATAAATTTGAATCTTTGGGAATATTGCGACATACATCACCATTAGGCATGATAAAATGTTCATCCCCGTTTCGGACTTCGCCTTTTGTAACACCCAGTACAGGTATGTCCGGCGCGGTTTTGTGCGCAATGTTCCATTGGGCAGGTCCACCGTCAACGATAATTAAGTCTAAGTGCGGTCCCCTTTGTACTGCCCGAGATATAAATTCTTCCATCATAGCGATGTCGTTTCCCGCGCGTGAAAAGTCTTGCAATTTAAAGTGTCTGTATCCAGATTTTATAAAACCGTCATGACCAAAGCATATCATTGCGCCAACAGGATTTTTCCCAAACAAATGCGAGTTATCAAAAACGCCAACTGTATTCAATTCAAGACCCAACCAGCGTTCTAATAATTTGACGCTTTCTGACCAGTTAAAATTCGCCCTATGTACAGGATTTCTTCGTATACCGCGATTTGATGTGTGGGTTAATTCTGCAATTTTATCCCTGCATTTTGCAGCGGATTCAAAGTCCATCTGCTCGGAATATTTTTTCATTTGTTGGGTTAAATCAGAAATTATCGGTTCACTGTCACCGGTTAAAATTTTACGCGCTAATTGAACGTTTTCTGTGTAATGTGGCTGGGGTAATGTGCATGGCGCACTGCAACGACCGATTTGATACAATAAACAAGGGCGACTGCGGTTGTTCATAAATGTATCTGTACATGTTCGCAGTTGACATACCTTTTGTATCGTTTTTATCGTTTCGTTAAGTGCGTAAACGGAAGGATATGGACCGTAAACATCGCGTCGTTGGGATATTTTACCACGAAATTTTAATAGGCGCGGATACTGGTGATTGGTTAACGCTATCATCGGGTACATTTTCCCGTCTGTCAGCATAATATTATACTTTGGTTTCAAGGTCTTTATTAGATTCTGTTCCAGTATCAGCGCGTCCGATTCGTTTTGTGTTATGTCCCATTCTATGCGTGCAACCAAAGACCGCATGACTTGTTTGTGTGGTTCTAGTTTTGATATATCTGTGTACTGTTTCAAGCGATTGGACAGATTTTTTGCTTTACCCACATATAACAAGTTGCCGTCGGCGTCGTACATTTTATAGACACCGGGGGCGTTGGGACTATTTTCAATTAAATCAGAAAATTGAATATTCATGCTAAATATGATAGAATAATAAAAAATAAATAGCAAATGGGGGATATTATAATGAGACAAGAATCAGGACGTTCAATGATAGAAATGATGGGTGTACTTGCAATTATGGGGGTTATAACTGTCGGCGCCATTGCGGCAATTTCCAGCGCAATGAGTTTGCAAAAAAAGAACTCGGTCAATGACGACGTTTTGCAGATGGTTACACAAGTACGACAATTATTTGGTGAATATGACGATTATTCAAATATAAATAATTCTACAATATTTGGGGCAATTGGTATATCAAACAAGAACCCTTATGGTGGTTTATATGAAATATCCGTCAACCCCTCTAATACCAGACAGTTTATTATTTCTATAACTGGTTTATCGCAATCTGATTGTGAATATTTCGTAACAAAGGCTTGGGACGGCTCTGTCGGGTACGAACAATCAGGGCGCACAGAAAGTGGCGCGGTTGGTGCTTGCAATTATCCAAACGGTCAAAATATCGTTCAGATAACATACGGCGAATGATGTTTTTAGGAATGTTTTTGAATGGCTGAATTAGTAGAAGTTTCAAAAATAGAAGATGGGACGCGTTTGTTGCGTTGGTTCCTAAGACATTTTCCAGCAATGCCACAACGCGAATTTTATAAGTTATGTCGTGGCGGACAAATCAGGGTTAATTCTTCGCGTGCACGTGGTCAAGAGATCTTGAGGTCGGGCGATATCATAAGAATTCCGCCAACTGTGGCTGGATATAAACAAGTTAAAAACAAAAAAACGGAATCCGGCGACAATTTTTCTTTGTCTGATTTAGAAACTTTACGTAAATGCATTATACATGATGATGACGATATCGTCGTTTTTAATAAACCTGCTGGATTAGCCGTTCAAGGTGGAACAGGAATAAGAAAGTCTGTTGATAAAATGGCAATGGCTTTGTTTCCGTATAATAAAATATCTTTGGTGCACCGTTTGGACAGGGAAACAAGTGGTGTGTTGGTTGTTGCTAAAAATCAAAAATCAGCGCAATTTTTATCAAATGCGTTTCAAAATAAAAGTGCTTATAAAGAATATCTGGCCTTGTTGAACGGCGATGTAAAGCCAGTTAAAGGCGTTATAGATAATTATATGATAAAAGGAAAGGTGTTTGATTCGCCGTCACGTTTAAACGATGGAACAGGGCAAAGACCGCAAAGGGCTGTTACAGAATACGAGGTATTGAGTCAGGCAGGCGGACATTTATCTTGGGTACGTTTCTTGCCAAAAACAGGCAGGACACACCAGTTACGTGTTCATAGTGCGCTGGTTTTGCACGCGCCAATTGTCGGCGATAATTTATACGGATACGATAAAAAGTTAGACGCAACATTGCATTCAATGTTTGATACAAATAACTTGTTTTTATTTGCGTATAAGATAACATTTCAGCATCCGTCCAGCGGAAAAAAGATGACTTTTAAGGCGGCCATACCCGATTTTATGGCACCTGTAATAGAATTTTTAGAATTTAAGATACCTTGATGGAAAATATAAAATGATACAAAAGAAAAAAATTTTTTTTACGGTTTCGCGCGTCATTGTATTGTTCGTTATGGGGCTGGTTGTAGCGTTTGTTATAGCATTATCACAAATTGATTTGGAATCTTTGCGTGGCGATGTTTTGGGAATCTTACGCGACTCTACGGGTTTGCCCGTTGAAATAGATGGTGAAGTATCTTGGAAACTGTCTTTAAGACCGCAAATTGAATTACATCAGGTGCGCGTGCCTAATGCAGATTGGGCAAAGCATAAAAATGCTTTTAGTGCTGAAAAAATAGACGTTACGTTAAATTTGATTTCTTTATTACGAGATAGACCAACAATTCAAAACGTGAAAGTTTATGACGCAACTGTTTGTCTGGAGCAAAATGATAAAGGTGAATTTTCTTTAAAAACAAATAACAAAAATTCTGAAATGGCGACAGAAAGTACCGACCCAACAGACTATCCTTTTGAAGACTTTGGTTTAGGCGGGGTAGAGGTTAAAAATATAGAAATAGATGCCTTGGGGCATAACTATCATCTGGGTGGTGTACAAGTCAGATATTCATTAAAAGATGATACCAGGGAATACAGCGGATGGATAAAACCAAACAAAGACCCTTTACCGTTCATAGTTTCTTTTTCTAAGTATAATGCAGATAGGAAAGTTTATCCTGTTAAAATTGCGTTTTCAACGGGTGGTGATGCGTTGATTGCGAACGTCGCTTTGGAAGGTACCAGCAAAGCACCAATTGATTTTATAATAAAGGGCGATATCCCAGATATTGAATATGTAGGAAAAATATTTGATTTGAATTTTGTTCAAATGCCAAAAATGAAACTAAATGTGGCAGGTGGTTTTGATAGAAATAAACTAAGTTTCAGGAAATCTTCCGTAACAATCAGGGGAACTAATTTTGATTTTTCCGGCAGTGTTGATTGGTCTAAAACAATTCCCGACATTAAACTGGTTGTAAATTCTGATTATGTCAGTTTGATGGATTTGTTCCCGGAAATGTACGAAGGGCAATGGGTAAGACCAAATCGCGAATTAAACGTTTTTAAAGATATTCCTTTGTATGGAAAAGAATTTTTAAAGTTTAATTTGAATTTGCGCACAAAGTTAAATGACTTTATTGTTTATAAAGACTTTAATATAAAGAATCTTGAACTGTTGTTAAATTTGCAAAACGGTCAGGCAAGGGTTGATGCAAAATCTGTTATCGGTGGCGGCGATGTTGATGTCGCAGGTAATATAAATATAGATGCAGATGGCGCTATGCAAGCGAAAGTCGGTGTCGTAGGTAGAAATATTTATATCGGCGAGATATTACAACAAGTAAATGTAGATAATTTAATTTCAGATTTGCCTGTAAATGTTGATTTGTATCTGGAAACAAAAGGTGATAATTTATCGCAGTGGATGCAAAATTTGACGGGACCTGTACAGATATACTCTGTGGGATCAGGATACGCGCATTCTGCGTTGGTGGCCAATATGTATGGAACAGATTTTTTAACTACGCTTCGTCATAACGTTCAAGATTTATTCAGAACAGAAAAAAAGTATAATCAAATGAAAATATCTTGTCTTGCACTAAACGCAAAAATACGCGACGGCGAAATAGAAACTAAACAGGGGTTTGCCATTGAAACTAATGCGATTAATTTGCGTTTGGCGGGTAATTTGAATCTAGGGAAAGAAACAATGAAAATGGCGTTGACAACTGTACCTGTTCGTGGGTTAAAATTATCGTTGACTGGTAACGTTGTAAATTCTATGGAGATTACTGGAAACTTAGCCGAACCCGACATAAAAATTAGCGGTGCTGCCGTTGCAGGTAAGGTCGCTTCTGCTACTGGTTTGGGGTTGTTATTGGCGCCGTTGACTGGTGGTATCGGTTTGGTGGCGGGGGCCGGTGTCGGTTTGTTGGCAGGTGACTTGTTGGAAAATTGGTTGGCAGATGATCATCCCTGCGAAACAGCAATGGAAGAAGGTGCACCAGCTATGCGCGATGACCCAGAGTGGTTAAATCTGCCTATTACAGAATTACAGAAAAATGTTTTATAAAAGGAGTTGAATATGTTTACTTGGATTAGTTTGATTCAAATCATACTTATTGTAGCTATAATTTTGTTGTTTTATAGAAGTTTTATACAAAATACATCGTCGGAAAAACTGGTTCGTGGTCTGTTGGGACTGGCTGGGTTATGGTTGGTTAGTTTCATTTTGTCTTGGGCACATTTGGACTTGCTGGGCGGCTTTTTGCATTGGACGGCCTTGTTCTTGTCAATCAGTTTGATTGTTATATTTCAACCAGAATTGCGCAAGTTTATGGCGCTGATGGGAAACGTTAACGAGTGGCGCAGGATATTTAAAAAAGGTGGTGTTACAACAAAAAATACAGCCGCATTAGACGCTATTGTTTCAGCAGTAGAATATATGTCTGCTAAACATACAGGGGCGTTGATTGTGTTCCCCAGCAGTCTTGATGAAAGTGCTATTGATAAAAAGGGTGTTGAAATTGATGCGGTTATTACAAGTGAATTGTTATTAACTATATTCTTTAATAAAACCCCTTTGCATGACGGGGCCGTTATTATAGAAAAGGACCGTGTCGCATATGCTGGGGCGATATTACCATTGTCTCATAATAACTTGAATTGGAAATACGGCACGCGTCATAGGGCGGCCTTGGGCTTGTCCGAGGTGTCCGGGGCAACTGTTTTGGTTGTGTCCGAAGAAAGTGGCGATATATCTGTCGCTGAAAAAGGAAAATTTGTAAAATACGACGATATGAAGAAGTTGCGCGCAAAAATTGAAAAGGTTATGGATAAATAAAACAACAGCCTGTAACGGCGGTTCTTTTTTAAAGAATCGCAAGTTCCTTTTACCCTTGCACCGAATCGGCATTTTTTGATAAAATCAATATTAAAGAATGTAGGGTACATACAGTATCAGAATAAACAGGAGCGTATAAATGGAATTTTCGGTATTTCGTCAGGTATTAATTCGTGCGCTGGGGCATATGCAGTCTATTGTTGAAAAGCGCGCAACTTTGCCGATATTAATGAACGTCAAGATAGAAGCAGCAGACGATTTAATATTATCAGCGACTAATGTTGATTTAGAATTAGTAGAACATGTCGCGGCAGATATAACTTTGGGGGGAAAGACAACGGTTCCTGTTCAAATGTTGTATGATATCGTTCGTAAATTACCAGATGATTCAGAAATTAACTTTAAACAATCTGGCGATCAATTGATTGTTTCCAGTGGCAGGGCTGTATTTCATTTGCCTACGTTACCTGCGGAAAATTTCCCGGCAATGGCGGGTAGTAATTTAACTACAAAATTCCAGATGACGACGGGCGATTTAGCGCATTTGATAAATCAAACTAAATTTGCAATTCCAACAGATGACGTTCGTTATCATTTGGGTGGGATTTACTTCCACATCTCTGACGAAGGAAAGGCAAAAATGTTGACCGCGGTTGCAACCGATGCACAAAGAATGGCGTTGTGTGCGATGAACGCACCTGCGGGAAGTGCAGAAATGCCAGCCGTAATTTTGCCGCGTCGCGTAATTGGTGAATTGTCAAAATTGTTAGAAGATGCAACCGTTGACGACGTTACCGTTGAGTTGTCTGATACCAAGGCACGTTTTACAGTCGGCAGTGCAACTTTGACCAGCAAGTTAGTTGATGCGCAGTATCCTAATTATCGCGTGGTAATTCCAAAAGGTAACGATAAGATTGCAATTCTGGATAGAAAACAGTTCTTAAACGCGGTTGACTTGGTTTCTGTGGCAAGCGTTGATAAAACGAAATCTGTACAGTTAACGTTCTCTATGAATAAGTTGGTTGTTAACGCTTCAAGCCCAGATGCAGGAACGGCAACCCAAGAATTAGATATTGAATATAACGGTGATACATCTTTTACTGTTACGTTTAACGTAAAGTTCTTGATGGATGTTGCCGGACAGGTAGAGGGTGATAAATTCCAAATGGAAATGCAAGATCCGTTGTCGCCAACTATTATTAAGTCTACCGATAAAAAGACAGATGCATTATTTATCTTAATGCCGATGAGAATGTGATAAAAAAAACTGCCGATTGGCAGTTTTTTTATACTTTTATGCAATCCTATATTGAAAAAGATGTTTTATATGATAATATTTTGCGATGTAAAAAGGATGTAAGTCGTATGAAAATTAAGGAAATACCAGCGGGTAAAATGCCCCCAAAAAAGATGAATGCTATTATTGAGGTTCCAGAAAACGGTTTTGTAAAGTATGAAATTGACAAGGGGACCGGTTTGTTACGTGTTGACCGTATTTTACATACGCCTATGGCGTATCCGGCAAATTATGGGTATTTTCCGGGTACTTTGGGCGATGATGGGGACCCATTGGATTGCGTTGTCGTATGCAATGCGCCTTTGCGACCGGGCGTTATAATAGAGGTAAGACCTGTTGGTGCGTTGTTAATGGAGGATCAGGCAGGAGGCGACGAAAAAATTATTTGCGTTCCGCGCGATAAAATAGATCCGTTCTATACAAACACAGAATATCTTGATCAGTTGCCGGCAATTTTGCGCGCAAAAATAGAGTACTTTTTTAAGCATTACAAAGATTTGCAGCCTAATTCTTGGTCCAAGGTTAAGGGTTGGGCGGATCGTGATCATGCCGATAAAACCATTATGGATAGCATAGAAAGGTATAATAAACATAAGCATAAATCGGAATAATATTCTTGCTTTATGTTGCTAATGCCGTATAATTTCGTATAATTTTTAATTTAACAAGAGGTATATAAATGGCTTCATACATCGCGAATGACATGCGTGTTGGTTGGGTTATTTCCCATAACGGTAAACGTTATTCGGTTATGTCTATTACAAAGGTTAAACCAGGTAAGGGCGGTGCGTTTGTGCAGGCTGACCTGCGTGATATTGATACTGGTAACAAGGGTGGCGACCGTTGGCGCGCAGAAGATAAAGTTGAAAAGTTGATGGTTGAGGATTTAGATTGTCAGTATTTATATTCGGATGGTAACGACGCTTATTTTATGAGATTGTCCGATTACGAGCAATTTACAATGCCTGTTGATTCTTTGGGTGAACAAATGAAATTCTTGGCGCCAGAAATGCAGGTAAAGGCAAACTTTGTAGAAGGTCAACCTGTATCTATTTCTTTGCCAAAAACAGTTATCGCAACGGTTGAGGAAACAGAGCCCGCGTTAAAGGGTCAAACTGCAACAACAAGTGGCGGTAAACCTGCTATTTTGGATAATGGCGTTCGTGTTCAGGTTCCTTTGTTTATAGAACAGGGGGAAAAAATCGTTGTTAACACGGAAACTTTGGAATATGTAGAACGTGCAAAATAAAACACGGCGGTTATAAAAAATTCCACTTTATGTGGAATTTTTTTTACGCCTTGTTTGCGGAATTCATTATTTCTTGAATTTCTTTTATGCAATTATCGTATATGTTTTTTTTGCCACAAGATAAATATTCGCGTGGGTTAAAGTTTTCTGGTTGTTGCGCCAAAGATTCACGTATCCCGGCGGTAAAGGCTAACCTGGAATCGCTGTCTACATTTATTTTACAAACATTTAGTTCTACGGCACGTTTTAGTTGCTGTGTTGGAATCCCGCGCGCGTTAGACAGCTTGCCACCATATTTATTAATCAGGTTGATAAAATGTTCTGGTATACTTGATGCGCCATGTAAAACAAGCGGAAAGTTTGGTAAACGTTGTGCGATTTTGTCTAAAATATCAAATCGCAGTTCTTCTGTTTCGGATTTTCTTTTATAAGCACCATGGGTTGTGCCGATTGCAATTGCCAGTGAATCTATATTGGTGAATTCTACGAATTTTATAACGTCGTCTGGATTGGTATAACTGGAATACAGGCTTTTGGTGTTTTCGTCTTCTATGCCGGAAATGGTTCCAAGTTCTGCTTCTACGCTGACATTAAACTGATGTGCAAAGTCGGCAACTTTTTTGGATACAGACATGTTGTCTTTGAACGACATTTTAGACGCATCTATCATTACACTGGAAAAACCAAGTTTTATAACTTCTTGGCATATTTCCGGTGAAGAGCCATGGTCCAGGTGCAAGGAAATTTTTTCTGATTCCTTGATTTTTAGTCCTTTTACCATGCCCATTAACATATCGGCACCCATGTATTTCAAGGCGGATTCTGATACCGCTAGGATTACAGGACTGTGGCTGTCACGCGCGGCAGATACAACGGCTGATAACGTTTCCATATTATAAACGTTAAACGCGGGTACCGCATAGTGTCTTGTAATTGCGTCTGTAAAAATATCTTTTGTATTAACTAAACCATAATCTGCATAAGTCATAATAAAGTCCTTTTAGATAGTTTTATTATAACATAAATACTATCTGTGGATTATATAAATGTATTTTTGTCTTGCTTGACAACGGGTATTTTTGTGCAACAATTAAATCACGAATCGGGGGCAGGTAAGAGATGTAAAGAATTTAATAAAGGGATGCGTTATGAAAAATTTATTTATTTCTGTATTTGCATTAATTGCGTTGGCGGGTTGCGGCGGTTATTATGATTATTACAAAGGTGGTGTAAGATACACCCAAGATGGCAGTGATTGTATTTATTACGTTGGTGAACGTGGCCGCAATTTTTCTGACTATATAGATGGTATGGATAATAATAAGAAAATAGTTTATAAAAACACACGCTGTGAAGATTTGTACGCAAGCGATACGTTTGGTCGCGCTTCACGTCAAGAAAGACAAATTTTATCACCAGTGAACGATGGTTGGTCTTGCTCGGCTTGTACAGCAAGGGTGGAAAAACGTACTTGCGGTTGTAATACCTGCAATCAACCAGTTTTGAAACGTAGATATGTTATCGTTTCCGCAATGTAACAGGTGGTTTTTACAAAGTTCAAAGCGTTCTTGATAAAGAACGCTTTTTGTTTTTATAATGTTGAAGAGCCGACTTTTTTGTGATAAAATGATTACAAAAGAAAGGGGTTTTATATGAAATTAAAAAACGTATTGAAAAAAATCGGTTTTGCCGGTGCTATGTTTATAACGGGGTTAGGTCAGTCTTTCGCAGCACCTGCCTCGCAAAATAATCCAGCATTATGTGATTTAGTTGTAAAAATGTCGGGTGTTTTTAATTTATTAAGTACACTTGCGTTTATAGGGGCGGCTTTTATAATCGCCGGTTGGGCATGGGGATTTATTGCTGCTGGCGACGTCAAATCTGACGATATTAAGAAAAAAGGTGTGGGTTTAATAGTTGGTTTTTCTTTGTTGCTGGGAATAGGATTTGTATTAAAATTCTTAATAAGTTCTACCGGTATGAATATGATAGGTTGTGTGAACCAGTTTAGTAATTTTGGATTAATTTAAAAAAAGACGGCGTTGCCGTCTTTTTTTATTTTGTTCTTTATCTAATTTTTTCAAATGCGTATTTGTTTATAAATTCTTTTTCTTTGGTTTTTAATTCCGCATGAATTTGTTGTTCCGAGATTGGTTTTATGTCTTGTTCTGGATAAATTCCTCTCTTTTTATACATGTTGGTTCTTTGATAATACAATTCGTGTAATAGTTGATCTAGGAATTTATCAATTGGCATTTGTTGATTAGTTGCATTGAAGTATTGAATAGATTTGCTAAGCCCTGTATTAAATGCAGACAAAGAATAGCATCCCATGTAATTTGCAATCGGGTCTTTGTCACGCAACCTAATATTATGTATGCTTTTTAACGTGTCTGTGTCGTTGTTATAAAAGAATAATTGTGTGATTGCGTGGTTGAATTTACATAAATCTATATTATTTTTGTATGCTATGCCACATAAAATTCGTTCGGCTTTTGATACATAGTGTCGTAAATACACCCTTGAAAAACTGGTCGCCAGTTTTTGTAATTCTTGTTCTGATATATTTGGATGCATAAAGTACAGTTGTGAAAAAATCAGGTTGGGATATTGTTTTAATATTTTCCAACATGTAAAGCGACTAAGTTTGGCATCAGTAATTTCGTTTTTATTTTTTTGTTTAATAGAATAATCTGAATAAATTAATTTTATATGGTTGTTGTAAAATTCATCAAAAGTATTCGGACGTAATATTTTATCTTTGTTTTGTGTTGGTAGACTTATAAAAACGTCGTTTGTTATTATTTTTTTGACGGTTTCGTTTATAAGTTTTGGGTTTCCCATTATGTCCGGACCAAATAGATTATACAAATCGGAAAATTTCCAATAGTCCCCATAATGTTCGTTTATTGTACTGTTCGTGTCAAAAATATTTTTTTGAATAGTTATCTTTTCGGAATGGTGAATATTGTTGCTTAGTGATTTGAATACTTTACTTGTTTTTGGAAGTGGCATATCTGCATCCTTATTTTTTAAGATTTGTTTTCTTCTATATTTGCAAGTGAAAATAATACAGAAGATATCAAAGACTGATAGGGTACGTGTTGTTTTTCTGCCAGTTGTTTGATGCTTTCCAGTACTGGACGTGGTATGCGCATGTTTATAACGCAATCAGATTTGTTAAATGTGCGATAGGCAGCATATTCTTTTAATAAAGATTCTATGTTCATAATGAATAACTGTTGCATTACATTTGGCATACACAATCTCCTATACTTTATACAATACCACAGTCTTTACAAGTGACTATAACATTGTATTGGCGCTTGTCAATACATTTGTAATTATGTTTGTAATGACTGTTGTGATGGCTTTTGTAAAGGCGGGTGTATTGTTGTTTTTTGTTGATGTTTTTTTGTCTGATAGGATTTTTATTTTCTAAAAAGGTCTTTTGCTGTCTTGCTTTTTTATAAATAAGCATATAAAATTACAGCGAATTGTTTTCTGGGAAAGGAATATATATGTTAAAAAAGTTTTTATCGTTATTTGTATTAATGTTGATATCAGTTGTACCTGCGCATGCGGAAATCAAGGTTGATATTATCGCGGGTGCAATGGAACCGATTTCTGTTGCTGTCCAAAAGTTTGAAACTGTTGGCGATGTTTCTTCTAGGGACGCGAAAATGATACGTAATGTCGTAGAGGCTGACTTGAAGTCAACTGGGTTATTCCGTATAGTGTCGCATGATGCAATGCCGGAATTCGTTGAAATGGGAAAGTTGCCTGATTTTAGTTTATGGTCTGCTGTAAAGGCACAGGTTTTGGTTCAAGGTAAAATATCTGCAGAATCTGACGGAAAGTATAACTTGGAATTTTATGTCTGGGATGTAAACGGTAAGGAACAAATAGAAGCACAAAGTTTAGTTGCTTCTAAAAAATCGGCGCGTCGTTTGGCGCATATTATGGCTGATTCTATATATGAAAGGTTGACCGGTGAAATTGGCTATTTTGATACTCAAATTGTGTTTATTGCTGAAACCGGCCCCGTTCATAATCGTACAAAACGTATGGCAATTATGGACCAAGACGGTTATGGTATGCGTTATTTGTCGGACAAAAAGACCTTTGTTATGTCGCCACACTTTTCGCCTAATATGCAAACGATAGTGTTCTTGTCGTTCCGTGATGATGACCCGATGGTTTGGACTTTGGATTTAGATACCGGTGAACAACGTAGGTTGGGTCAGTTCGGCGGTATGAATTTTGCACCGCGATTTTCACCAGACGGTACAAAAATTGCTTTATCTTTGGTAAAAAATGGCATTACACATATATATGAATATGATATAGAAACCAAAGCGTTACGTCAGTTGACTTTCGGAAATTCTTTGAATACCAGTCCGTCTTATTCGCCAGACGGGAAAAAGTTAGCGTTTAATTCAGATCGCAGCGGCAATCAACAAATATATGTTTTAGATTTGGAATCAGGTAAAGTAGAACGTTTAACTTATGGAGCAGGGCGATATGCTACGCCCGCTTGGTCGCCAGACGGGCAATTCATCGCGTTTACGAAAATGGCAGATGATACTTTTTATATTGGCATCATGGACCCACGCGGCAGAAATGAAAAAATATTAGCCGGTGGCTGGTATATGGAGGCACCTTCTTGGGCACCGGGCTCGCGTCGTTTGGTTTACTATGAAACAGAAAGAGCGCTGGACAGCATAGAACGTATAAGTCATATTCGCAGTGTTGATATAACAGGTCAGCATGTTTATGACATAGAATTGCCAGATGATATAAACGGGGTGGAACCGACTTGGTCGCCAAAATTACCATAAAATGAAATATTTTTATGTTTGTTTATTGTCTTGTTTATTTATAAATGCGGCAAGTGCTGTACCTGCAGTGGTTGATTATATTTTTGACGGCGATACTTTTGCAGCCTTTGTTTTATTACAAGATGATACAAAAATTTCCGTTCGTGTGCGATTGAAAAATGTTGATACGCCCGAGTTAAAAGGTAGTTGCGACAAAGAAATAAGAATGGCAAATCTTGCAAAAGATAGGTTGGCAGAATTATTATCAATTGGTTCTGTGGTGGAATTACAAAACATAAAAGACGATAAATATTTGGGCAGAATAGATGCCGACGTTATTTTGCAAGATGGTCGTGATGTCGGTAATATTTTGTTGCAAGAAAAACTGGGACGTTCATATAACGGTGGAAAACGTGACAGTTGGTGTAATTAAAAAACTGCCGGCAGGCAGTTTTTTAATTCAAGCGCTATGACGATTAATTGATTCGCTTATTTCGTCCAATGATGCGTTACATGGCAGTAACGGTTCAAACCATAAGTTTGCGGTTCCGCTTTTTATTTTCCCGCGTTTAGGCCAATATAAACCGGCGTCAGTACCAACCGGTAAAATAGGTAACTTTAATTGATGGGCCAAGAATAATAAACCGCGTTTCAAAGGAATGTGTTGACCTGGTTTTGCACGCGTTCCTTCGGGAAAGATTATTAAAATTTTACCGTTCATTATTTTTTCTGCGACGGCGTTCGTTAACTTTTGCATATTTGTCGCCCCGCGTGCACGATTTACAGGTTGCAAACCCATACGCCAAAACGCCCATCCGTAAATCGGTATCCATAATAACTCGCGCTTTATTATGAAGAAAGAGTTAGGTATAACATTTGTTAAAATTGCTATTTCTAAAATGGACATATGTTTTGCGGCAATTATGGCCTTGCCGTCTAGGCGAATGTTGCCGTTTGGTGCAACTGGTACGCCGTTTTCTTCGGTTGGCGGATAATGTACAACGTATTTTATGCCTGCAACCGTTTTTGCCAACCATAATACACCGTTGGCACAGGTCAGAACTAATATCGTTGTCAGTTTCTTTGATATAAGGCCGAGTAGTAATATCGGACTCCATAAAACAAAATAAACGCCAAGAACAAATTTAAATACAACGGTTTTTAACATGCTTTTTCCCTTTAACTTTCTTTTATTCCGAACATCGTGGCGATATATTTTACATATTCTGTGGCCCATCTTTCAAGTCTTTTTGAAACGGGCATGTCGCTAAGCGGAACTGGGCATGTAACAATTTCTATGCCGGGTAATTCTTGTTTTATCAGATAGTTAGCACGATGCATATGGTCTTCGGTTGTTATGATTACAATTCTGTCCAATCCTTTTTTGCTTACTATTTTTTTGATTGCCAGCGCGTTTTCATAAGTAGATTTAGAGTCCGATTCAATCGTAACTTGCTTTTTCATTTTTTGAGACCCAGGCATGCCCGCGCCGATTATATATAAATCTGCCTTTGGATGATTGCGTAGTTGGCGCATGGCAAAAGGTATTCGGCGTACATCGCCAGTTAGAACAAATATAGAATCTTCTGGTAATATAGTCCCACATTGTCTGGGGGCGGTCGTTTTGAAAACCATACCACCAATCACAAAAAGACTTATCAATAATAAAGATGGTGCCAATAATCTCATCAGTTATTTTTCAAAATGTTCAAAGTTGTTTTTTTTGTTATCCATATAGCAAATATTATTATCGCAATGGGTAAAAGAACCAGTAAAGTCCAACCAATAGAAGATAGACCTAACATTGCCATTAAACCTACGCGGGCGCTGTGTGCCGTTGATAAAATTAACAGCAAAACCGGTACAGCAACCGCAAATCCAGCGCTTGCAGCGATAACCGATATTTTACCGACAATTATCTGCATTTGATGGGCGACAAATATATCACGTGCACCGATTTGATTCAAAATTTCCAGTTCGCGTTTGTGCAGCATTGCGGTATTGCGGGCAATGTAAGAAATGCAAACGCCTATTGCGCCCAAGGTTAACAATAATACAAACGTTGAAATTAAAATCATTTTCCAGCCCGCAGATGTAGAAGATTTCAACGCATCAGCGTGCGTTAAAAAGCGCGCTTGTTTAGACATTTCTTGACCGATGCTTTGCAGGTCTTGTTTGCTATTAAATTCCAGTTCGTACATTTTAGGCAGATATTTTTCCAGCGCTTCACCGCCACCGGTCAACCATGGACGCATCAGTTCTTTCATTTGTTCGGTTGATATTTCATTTACTTTGGTTATTTTATCTTTGTTCGCATCAATTATATTTTTTATTTTACTTTCTGCGTCTGTGTTCATTATTTGTACTGTGGCAAACAGGTCCCATTGCGAATTCCAACGCATTACCCCGGTACCAATAGATAAAGAAATGCCCAAGGCCAAAACCGCCAAGAAAGTTAATAAGCCCATAATTGCCGTCATAAAAATAGACTGTTCATGTAACAAAGAAAATACAACCGGTTTTTTCATTATGCGTTCTCTATATCATCAAATTGTTTGGACAGTTCTGAAAAATAGTTTTGTGGTTTTGGACCCTTCCATATTTTTTTTATATCTTCTGCTTTTTGTGCGGATGATGTCTTACCGCCAACAAAACTTAATTTATGATTTTCAACGCGTATAACAGGAAATTTATATGTATCCATTAACTTGGTACTGTGCGTTGCCAATATTATTGTCGTACCAAATGTTTTATTCATCTGAATAAACAGTTCCATCAGTCTTGACGCATTCTCGTCATCAAGGTTGCCCGTCGGTTCGTCGGCCAGCAGTATGGACGGTTGTATAATGATTGCGCGCGCAACCGATACGCGTTGTTGTTGCCCACCAGATAAAGACTTTGGATTTGCGTTTGCATACTTTCCTAAACCAACCCAATCTAATGTCTTGGATACAAGTTTTTTTATTTGATTTTCTGGTAATCCCCTGACACGCAATGGCAGCGCAACATTATCAAATACAGACATGTGGGATAGTAATGAATACTCTTGAAAAACAATTGCCATTTTGTGTCTTAATTTTGCAATGTCGTCACGCGACATATCATTAGTCACCTTGCCGAATAGTTTTATTTGACCACGACAAGGTTTGTGTAATTGATATATCAAACGTAACAAAGTTGTTTTACCTGCGCCCGATGCACCAGATAAAAAATAAAAAGCACCGTTGCTGATGTTAAAAGAAACGTCAGATAAAACCTCGCGCGCATTATCATAACGTGCGCCTACATTTGCAAAAGAAATTGCTGTATTGTCTTCCATGTTTTACATAGTATTAAAAAAAGATGAATTGGTCAAGTTTGTTAATTTATTTATAAAAGAAAAACGCGTCTGTTGACGCGTTTTTTAATCTTTTACTTTTGTCGTAACGTTCCTGTTTTTTGCCCACACGGCTTCACCCGTGCCAGGATATTGTGGGCGTTCTTTCCCATAGGATATTGTTTTAATTTGATCTTCTTTTATACCTTCTTGAAATAAGGTATGGGCGGCGTTGCCAGCACGTAGCGCGCCCAGTGCCAAATTGTATTCTGTTGAACCACGTTCGTCACAGTGACCTTCTAGGATAAAAGTATCACTTGGGTGTGTTTTCATATATAAAGATTGCTCTTTTAATGACTGGTGTGCTTCGTCTGTAATTACGGCAGAATCAAAAGCAAAAAATACTTTGTCATCATTAATACTATTTGGAACGCCTGTGCAAGCGCCCAAACCCATTAAAGCAAAAGCGCATAAAATTTTTTTCATATCGCATCCATTTATTAAATAAGTTTACATAAAAAATATAACAAAAAGTAAAAAAATTGTCAATGCGAGTTTTTGTTCTTTGTATCGGAGGTGTTTTTGTGGTATACTATATTAAAATGTTTGGATAAGGAGTTTTAATTATGAAAACAAAAATGCTTTTTGTTGCTTTTATGGGGTTCATTACGACGCAGGCTTTTGCAGTACCCAGTCATATAACACCAAATGACAATGGCGGTTATACGGTTACATATGATTATAAGGATAAGGCAAAAGACGGGTGGTACGTTGTAGGTCGTGCAGAACTAAGTTTTTTAAATTGGAAAAATAAATATGATTCTGATTATCCTTATGTAGTCGGTCAGTTTAGTGAAGATATTTATTCTTTTGAACCTGTTTTTGGTGGCAGTCTGGCGGCAGGTTGGAAATTTAATTACTTGTGGCGCGTTGAATTAGAAGGTGGGTACATAGGTCGTTTTACAGACAAAGATTTAGGTTTTGAATTTACGTTGTCAGCGCCTTATGCGATAGTAAATGGTTATAGGGATTTCTTGAATGGTTTTTATCTGGGGGCCGGTATTGGTGCTGCTTTGCCCACTACGACATTAGATAGCGAGAATTTTGTTATGGAAAGCGGTGCAAGAAGTAAAAGCAGTGTCTCGCCAATGGGCAGTATAATGGTGGGCTTTGCAAAAGAGTTGGATTATAACCTGACGTTAGATATTCGTTATCGTCTGGCGGGTTTGATGGGCACAACGCATGCAAGGGATTTTGAATGGTATTATAAAGACGAACCGAATGTTTTCTACCAGTCCAGTATAGAAAATAAAATCGGTTTGATTTTGGATAACTCTATTTCTATCGGATTAAGGTATGAATTTTAAAACAGGAAAACTATTGACCCGATTCGCAGAAATATGATATTATAAATAAAAGTAGAGAGAATGTATGAAAAAAGACTTTAAAATATCAACACTTGCGATAGTTTGCGTATTGTGCACCGCGGTATCTGGTGCGTATGCGGCGTCTTCTGTTCGGGTGTTGGGGGGCAGTGGTACGTATGACGGTGCGTCAAACGCTGCCGCTGCTGTTGCATCTGATTCTGGTACTTCTTCTGTCCGTGGTGCTTCTGTCAGGGTATCGCCCACCACCACACAAAGTAATACTAATAATACAAGTTCTTCTACGACAAGCGGTCGCGTTCTTACAACGCCCAGGTTGTCCATCGGACAATATTTAGGTGGCAGTGGGTCAGTTAGCGGTGGCAGTTCATTAAGGCCACAAAATCCCGGAACATCTGGTGGCAGCAGTTCTGGCGGTGATGTAACGGTTGATCCAGAAATTATTGCTGAATTACGAAAAGAAATAGAACGTTTAGATACAGTTAAACAAGAAAACCTGATTCCTTCGGATAAATATATTAATGTAGAAGATAATAATATTTGGCTTGATTTAGACGAATTACGTAAAAATATCGGCGAGGTTGTCGGCAGAAATGTAGAATTAGGTTTTGATGACGCACAACAGGCGTTGGTTTGGCGTCTGGAAGGTGATAGTAGTTGGATAGAGTTATTACCTATATCTGCAATTACTGGTCCACAAGGTGCGCAAGGAATTCAAGGACCCCAAGGTGAAAAGGGTGACCAGGGTTTGCAAGGTATTCAAGGTCCACAGGGTGAACAAGGAATTCAAGGACCCCAAGGTGAACGTGGTGAACAAGGGCCCCAAGGTGAAAAGGGTGAACCAGGTGATGTAGCGTCTGTTGATTTATCTAATTATACTACTTATGAAGTTATGAATCAGGCGATATCAGATGCTGTTGATTCCTTGGCCACTGTTTATGCAACAAAAGATGAATTATTAGATTATGCCAAAACAGAGGATGTGGCGAATACATATGCAACGAAAACAGAGTTAACTGATGGACTAAGCGGTAAGTTAGATAACGGTGCGCTGACGGGGTATGCAACAGAGGAGTTTGTATCGCGTGGTTTGGCACCAAAAGCCAACGCCGACGATGTTTATACAAAAACCGAAACTTATGACCAAGAAACGATTGATCAAAAAATAGCAGAGGCTGCGATTGGCGGTGAAGTAGATTTATCTGCATATGCAAAAACAGATTATGTTGATTCTGGTTTGGCAACCAAGGCCGATAAATCAGAACTGGGAAATTATGCAACAAAAGTTGAATTAGAAGACAAGGCAGATAAGTCAGAACTAGAAAATTATGCCCAGAAATCAGAGGTTGCATTAAAGGCTGATAAATCTGCGCTGGATTCTTTGTCTACTGAGGTTGGAAATGTAAAAACCTTGGCGACCGATGCCGGTGTGGCGGCGGCGAACGCCGTTAACGCGTCTGCTACTGCTGTATCAACTGCTAATACCGCGAAAGAGGCGGCGGATAGGGCAACGGAATTGATAGACGAAGTTCGTACAACAGCAGAAACGGCAAAAACAACCGCTGATACCGCAAGTCAAACGGCAGAAGGCGCCAAAACAACAGCAGAAGATGCAAAAGCAATCGCAGAAGAAGCCGCATCAGCAGTAGATGAAGTTCGTACAACAGCGGAAAGCGCCGTGACAACAGCGGATGAAGCAAAAAATATAGCAGATCTTGCAAGTCAGGCCGCAACAGTCGCCCAGTCGGCAGCGGAAACAGCGCAATCAACCGCTGAATCCGCACAATCAGCGGCGGAAACCGCACAAGATACCGCCGATACCGCAAGATTAGAAGCGGCTGCAAAAGCAGATAAAGCAACCACATTGGCTGGGTACGGTATCCAAGATGCTTATACCAAGACCGAGGTTGATAATAAGTTGTCAGACAAAGCGGACAAGTCTTCTTTAAGTGTTTTGGCCACGAAAGAAGAATTATCGGCTTATGCAACAACAGATTTTGTTAACACTTCATTAGACGCCAAAGAAGATAAATCAAATAAAACACAGACCATAGACGCTTCTTCTACGGATGTGCAATATCCATCTGCGGCGGCGGTGTATGGTACTTTGTCAACCAAGGCAAATGTGGACAGCGTTTATGATAAATCAACAATTGATAAAAAACTGCAAGATTTAACGCTTGGCGGTATAGAAGGTGTTGATGAAGCGTTGGCTGGTAAAGAAGACAAATCAAATAAAACCCAGGTCATAGATGAAAATTCTACGTCTGAAGAATATCCATCTGCGTTGGCTGTACATACGTCACTGCAATCAAAAGCGGACAAATCTGATTTAGATGGCGTTGTAACAATTGAAGGGGCTGGGAAAAATAAGTTGTTCGGTACAGACGATAACGGCGATAAAACGTGGTATGATATAGTATTCTAGGGGGCAGGTATATGAAAAACAACAGTTATGTAGTTTCTTTATTAGTTATTGCAGGGTTATTATATACCGGTTCTGCAAACGCTGCGCAAATTGCCAGCAAAGATTATGTGGACAGAAAAGATGACGGAATATTGCAAACTGTTAATGATTTAAGTGTGGTTGTTGATTTAAAAGCAGATGCGTCAGAACTTGCAAAGAAAGAAGATGTAACGAATAAAACCCAGACCATAGATTCTTCTTCAACGTCTGAACAATATCCTTCTGCTGCTGCGGTATATGGTGCTTTGGAAACCAAGGCAAACCTTGATGCTGTGGACGGCAAGTTAAACGCAAATCCTGATATAGAACCCGGTACAGGAACCAAGATAACATACGATTCCAAGGGATTAGTAACGGGCAGCGAGGCTTTGACAGCAGAAGATATACCGCAACTATCAACAGATAAAATTACGGGCTTGGCAACGGTTGCCACAACGGGATCTTATAACGATTTAAGTGATAAACCTGTTATACCCGAAGGTGCGGTTGTTGATTCAGAATTAACGCCCGATGGTACAAACGCAGTTCAAGGCAAGGTAATTTATCAAGCCCTGCAGGGTAAACAAGATGCAGGTGATTATGCAACGACAGAAGAATTGGAACAAGGTTTGTCCGGAAAACAGCCTGTTGGCAATTATGCGACTGTTGAAGAGTTGAATCAAAAAGTTACCGCAAATGCTGCAATTACGGGCGGTACAGGAACCAAAATAACATATGATTCCAAGGGTTTAGTAACGGGTAGTTCTAGTTTAACAGTATCTGATTTACCTGATAATATCCCAGCGTCTAAAATTGATAATTTGGCAACGGTTGCCACAACAGGTTCTTATAACGATTTAAGTGATAAACCTGTTATACCCGAAGGTGCGGTTGTTGATTCTGAATTAACACCTGATGGTACAAACGCAGTTCAAGGCAAGGTAATTTATCAGGCATTGCAGGGTAAACAACCGGTTGGCGATTACGCAACGACAGAAGAACTGGAACAAGGTTTGGCCGGTAAACAAGATGCAGGTGATTATGCCACTACAGACGCGCTGAATACGGGGTTGTTAACCAAGCAAGATGTAAATAAAATTGTTCAGGCCGTTCGTTCCGTATCAGAAGCAACCACAGAAAATTATCCGTCAGAAAAGGCCGTTGCTGATGCATTGGCGACCAAGGCTGATAGCAGCGCATTAAGTAATTATGCTACAACAGCTTATGTTAATGAAGAATTGGCTAAAAAAGAAGACGTTGCTAATAAACGAATTGTTGTTCGCGATATAGATACTGCGACGAATACGGACTATCCGTCAGAATTGGCTGTTCGTACCGAATTAGATAAAAAAGCGAACAAAGGTACGACTTTGGCGGACTATGGCATTACAAACGCTTATACGAAAATAGAAACAGATACAAAAATTTCTGAGGCCATTACAGCCGGTATGGAAGGGGACTTTGGACCGGCATTGGCGGCAAAAGAAGATAAAGATAATAAAGCGGAAACCATTACGGATTTAAATAAAGGTAGCGTTGACGAGTATACCAGTGTCAAGGCTGTCGTTGATTATGTTATACCTAAACCTGGCGTAGAATGTCAGGCGGAATCTAATTTGTGTGTGTTGTCTGTTGATCGTGACGGGAATATCTCGTGGGTTAACGTGACAAATCCTGCAAATTAAAGACTTTGAAAAACTAAGAAAGAAAGGAAGGGAGCAACCATGAAAAAACTAACCGTGACAACATTTGCAATGTTATTGTCAGTGATATCTGTGGGGGTAGCAAATGCTGCTATTACATCGCAGGCATATGTTGATGATAATTTGGCAAAGAAAGAAAACCTGTCAAATAAAACACAGACTATCTCGGCGGCCGCAAGTGCAAGTACAGCAAAATATCCGTCAGAAAAGGCGGTTGCAACAGCAATTGAAACCGCAACTGCTGGCAGCGTTACAAATACTGACTTAGAAGCATATGCCTTAAGAACGTACGTTGATCAACAAGACGCAACAAAAGTTACCGCGAATGGTGCAATTACGGGTGGTACAGGAACCAAGATAACATATGACTCTAAGGGTTTGGTAACAGGCAGTTCTAGTTTAACGGTATCTGATTTACCTGATAATATCCCAGCGTCTAAAATTGATAATTTGGCAACGGTTGCCACAACAGGTTCTTATAATGATTTGACGGACACGCCTGATATCCCCGAAGGTGTAACAGTTGATGCCTCACTTAGTGAAGCCAGTACAAATCCGGTTCAAAACAAGGTTATCAAAGCGGAATTGGACAACATAAACAATCGTTTAGATGAAAAGCAAGACATCTTGACAACACTGCAACAACAGGCCGTGAATTCCGGCATAACCGCTGATAAGGTTGCTACTTATGATGGTTATGCAACAGCGAAAGAAGATGTAAGCAATAAAATTACCGGTACAACCATGGATACTAATCCCGAGACAGCCAGTGGCACGAAATATACATCTGAAAAAACCGTTGCGAGTGCGATTAAAAACGCAACATCCGGTATGTTGACATCTGCTGATTTAGAGGATTATGCAACAACAAGTTATGTTGATTCTGGTTTAGCAAACAAATTAAATACCAGTACATATGATTCAGAGGTCGGTGAAGTAAACGCCACAAACATGGGTACAACCGCAACAACAGTTGTTACCGCGATAAAAGAAGTTGCGCAAGAAGCGGCTGACGCACAAACAACAGCAGACGCTGCTATACCGAAACCTTCAGGTTCATGTTCTGACGGTACAAGCAAATGTGTGTTGACTTTTAACGGTTCAATATATGAATGGGAACCTATCGCACGAAACGCATCTGGTGAGTAAGACTTTGTTTTAACAACGCAAAATCGGGGATAGCGTTTTGTCCCCGATTTTTGTGTTTTTTATATAGAATTGCTGTTGACACATAATACGCAAAGATGTTATCATAAACTAAATGTTGGAAGGTCTCATGAGAAAAGAAATAAACATATCCAAAATCGCCATAATTTGTGTGCTTTGCGCGTCTGTTACAGATGTTTATGCTGCGTCTTCTGTGCGCGTTCTTGGCAGTGGTACTTATGAAAATTCTGCCGATTCTGGCAGTGCGGCCAAGACTGTAAACGCGTCTACTGTTCGCGGTTCTTCTATTCGTGTAACAACAGATGGTACACAGAGTTCTTCCAGCACAACCAGCACAAGCAATTCAAATAGTACCCGTGTCATTACTACGCCACGTTTATCCATTGGTAAGTATTTAGGCGGTACACCAACTGTCAGCGGTGGCAGCGCTATCAGACCCCAAAGCCCAGGCGGCTCTGTAAACGTTGGTGGCGATACAATTGATCAAGAAATTATTAATGAATTACGCGAAGAAATTAAACGCTTGGATGAAAATAAGCAAAATATATTGATAAGCGGTGACGATTATGTGGATGTAACCGAAGACGGCGAAATTTTTATTAATATTGATAATATCAAAGATGACATTGGTGCTACGGTTGGGAAAAATATAGAACTTGGCTTTGACGAGAAAAATGAAAATTTGGTTTGGCGGGTTGAGGGCGACAGCCAGTGGCAACAACTTATTCCTATTTCAAAAATAACCGGACCCCAGGGACCTGCTGGCTTGACTGGTCCCCAAGGCGAGAAAGGTGATGCAGGTGAACCTGGTCCCCAAGGTCCACAAGGTCCTATGGGCTTAACTGGACCACAAGGCTTGGCGGGTCCTCAGGGTGAAAAAGGTGAGGCCGGCGATATGGGACCGCAGGGGCCTGCCGGCTTGACTGGTCCCCAAGGCGAGAAAGGTGACGCAGGTGAACCAGGTCCCCAAGGTGTACAAGGTCCTATGGGCTTAACCGGACCACAAGGCTTAAAAGGCGATCAGGGTGAAAAAGGTGAGACCGGCGACATGGGACCGCAGGGTCCTGCTGGCTTGACTGGTCCCCAAGGCGAGAAAGGTGACGCAGGTGAACCAGGTCCCCAAGGTGTACAAGGTCCTATGGGCTTAACCGGACCACAAGGCTTAAAAGGCGATCAGGGTGAAAAAGGCGAGGCC
>CASFOK010000010.1 GCA_949296475.1 uncultured Pseudomonadota bacterium | reverse complement strand
TATTTATATTATTTATTTATAAATAAATAAAATAAATAAAAAAATACGTTGCCCTATTCTTGGGCTTTTGTGCTTATGGTATTGCGGCTTTGCCGCGGCTCGGCAATGGTTATGTTTAATAATTTTTCTAATTTTGCACGTTGTTCTTGTAATGCGGCAATGTGTTCTTGTATTTCTTTGATGTTTTGTTCTGTTTGTGCGGTTTGTTGTATTTTGTGCATGTCACCTGCCGCCCGCAGTTGGGTGTGGGCGGCAGATATTTGTTGTGATATTTCTATGTATTTATCGCATAGTTCGTTGTGTGTCATATCTTGCCGATTTTAGCAGATAGTATTGTTAATGCAACATCTAAATCTGTACGGTTGTACGGTTCATTGTGTCCGTATTGACTGGCTGCTTCTAATGCTCTGTCTGGCAGTTCTAAAATTTCACTTTGTAATTTTAACAAATCAATGCCACTAAAAACAAGTCTGTGTTGGCTGTGTCGGCGCAGTCCAAGATTGTGTTCCATTTGATAGCCGCCAAGGTCGCAAAACATCCGTATTGCCATTTTAATTGATTTTTTGTGCATCTTTTGTGTCATTTTTATCATGTTGTATTTCCTTTTTTTTGTGTTTATCTAAATTTGCGCACAAAATACACTAACCATTTATCGGTAATAAGTTGTGCGGGTTTCAATTTGTTTCGTATAAATGCGGCACATCTTTCTAATTTTTCGGGGTTATATATTTCACCGCTTGCATCCATGATTGATTTAATTGTGTCTGCTGTTATGTACGCGCTATAACGGTTTTGGAAAAAATTATTTAAGAATTTTTGCCACGCTAATTTTGCAAGATATTCATTGTCATTTTCTGGTGTAAATGTTGCAGGGTCTTTTATTATATGCCCCAATTTGGTATAATCATTTACACGATTTAATGATTCTAATAATTCGGCTAAAATCATGATATTATGCCCCTTTTTATAAATTCGTTTTTTATTGTGTTAATTGCGCTGTTCCATGCGTCACGATGTATGCCGCGGTATGGTGGGCGGCATAATTTATAACCGTAAAATATAACTGTTTGTTGTTCATAATGTGATAAGTTGCAATTATTCAAGATTGTTGAAATATCTAAAATTTCATAATCGTTCAAATGTCTTGTGGGTGTTGTTTTTTTTAAGAAATATTTTGCAATTTTAATGTGTGAAAAATACTTAAAAACAATGTGTTCTGTTTCCATTATTTGTCTGTCTGTCATTTGTTTTCCTTTCTGTTTTGTTGTTTGATTGTGTTATTGCCTGCGGCAATAACAATCGGCAGAAAGAAAATCGCAACGCCCGCCCGCGGGCTGCGGGTCGCATGCAAACTGTCGTGCATGCTCCAATGATTGTTTTGTGTGGTATCACGTGCCAACCGCACGCAAACAACACAACGCTATGTGTAAAACACAACAACCTGCGTCATTTTGTTTGTGCGTGTAATATATGCTCGCGTGGCTCGCATATATAACACTTACAACACGCAATGACCGGTTGTGTTTTAAGACATATCTTATGTTGTTGTTTGCTTTCTTTGCGGTTGGCAAACGAACAACGCAACAACAACCTGCTACGCATAACCGCCTGCTGCGCATAACGCGTTATTATGTATACTTATGTTGTTGTGTTTGGGGTGTTTTGCGTGTTTTTATGTTTTTTCTATTTTTTTTATTTTTGTGGTCTGATTAGTATTTTTTTGTGATTGGTGCGCTTGTTTTTAATTTATTTTTTTATTAATAATTTTTATTTAATACATAAAATATTATTTTGTTTATACAAATATAAAATGGTTTAATTTTTATCCAACGATTTTTTGTTTGTGTGGTTATGGTGCGGTCGCTTTTCTTTGGTGTGTTTTGTGGTGCTTGCGCCCTATTTTTGTGTTTTTGCTTGTTTTTTTTGTTAAAAAAGCCGGATTTCCGGGCGTTTTTGCGTGTTTCTGGTCCTTTTTGTTTTGGGATAGAAAAAGTGTTTATTGGGAGGTATTTGTAACCATTAGATATCCGTGGCTTTGTCGTCATGATGCAAATAAGTACTTTTTTGTTAAAAAAAAGCTGGATTTTCGGGCGTTTTTGCGTATTTTTTCTCTTTTTTTGTAAAGGTGTTCTTGTATGTTTTGCAGATTTTGGTTGTTTTGACTTTGTGTGTCAGTTTAGAAACTGTATGTTTTTACGGTTTTTGGGGATTGGCGTCGTTTTAGGGTTTATTTTTTGAGGTTTATGGTGTGTCTGAAAGACGGTGTGTATTTAAACTCATATTCAATTAAAGTGTATTATTAATATAATAAAATAATAATTTGAAAAGTTTTTATATTTTTAGTTTTTTTATGGTTTTTGTTTTTTTAGTGTTTTTGTTTGCGCCCTTGAAAATGGATGTTTTTTAGGTTAAAATATTAAACATGAGACTTGATCAAGAATTGGTTAATAGAGGTATATATCCAACCCGTGCCAAAGCCGTAGCGGGAATTAAAAGTGGCTTGGTGCGGGTGAATGGTGTTGTCGCCAGTAAGGCAAGCCAAAATGTTTCGGATAAAGACAATGTGGTTGGAATCAGCTTGCCGTATGTCTCTGGGCGTGGCAGTTTAAAGTTGAAACATGCTTTGGAATTTTTTAATGTAAATCCAAATGGTTATGTTTGTTTGGATGTTGGGGCAAGCACGGGTGGTTTCACAGAAGTTTTGTTAAAGCGTGGTGCTAAAAAAGTGATTGCTGTTGATGTTGGGACGGGGCAATTGGTGCCAGAATTGTATAATAATCCGAAAGTGGTGGCACTGGAAAAAACCGATATTCGTAAATTGGTACCTTTTGAAAAGATTGATTTGGTTGTTGTTGATGTTTCTTTTATTTCTTTGGTTAATATTGCAGAAAGTTTGCTACGTTGGGGCGCGGATAAGATGATATTGCTTGTAAAGCCTCAGTTTGAGGTAGACAGGGCAATCGCTGCAAAAAATAACGGCGTTATAAAATCCGAATCTGACAGAAGGCAAAGTGTAGATAAAGTAAGAAATTGTTTTGAGAAATTGGGTTTAGTATGTGGTGGCGTGATTGAATCACCTGTTCGTGGTGGCAGTGGAAATATAGAATTTTTAATGTATCTTGAAAAAGATAAGTAGTTAAGTTGATTTTTTGCGTTAAGTATGCTTGCCGGTGTTCCTTGTTGGAAAATTTCTAATGATTAAATCGGTTGTTTCAGAAATGTTGATAAAAATGTCTTCTCAAACAAACGGACAGAATGTTTCGTGTAAACTTACGCATTTAAAAAATATCTAAAACATATGTCGTTTCATTGGTGGTCACGAAAGAAACATGAGTTTGTAATCAAGCGAATATAAAAATGTATACAGGCGTACGACGATGAAGACAAATAATCAATAAAAAAATTACAATTATTTGAGAATACAGGAAATTTCATCGTTGTTGTGGTATGAATACGGTTTTTATTGGTGTAACAAAGACTGTATAATTATAATCCGTTCGCCCTCTTTTTATATAATATCTGGTCGCAATAACAACACAAATTTTGGTTGCAAACTTAAAAGGACGTGCAACTTTGTATTTTCGTTTAAGATCTGACTTGTTTCTTCGTGGTTCAATTAAGTTTATTTGTTGCAGTTATATATATTCGTTTTTGGGCGCAAAAAAGTGCCCTATTCTTTTTATTATTGTTTGTTTTTACTATTATTTTTCTATTTTATAAATTTCATGCGTTCCATAAATATGTCTTGGCTGATTATTTGTATAAGGTTGGTTTTTTTCAAATGCGTATGGTATACATAAATCCGTGATAAGTCTTTTGCAAAAGTAATTTTCGTTGTCTTGGTGAGAATGCCGCCGGGTGTGCAAAGATTGTTTGTTTCTTGCTGAGTGTTTGCTTATGTAAAAAACGCCCGGAAAGAGGCGTTTTTATCGTTGTTTTTACGAGATTTTTTGTATTCTACGAACGCGCCTTTCTATTTCGTCAAACGGGCTTTCCAAGAAAGCCTGTGCGCAAAGAAATGCGATTTCTATGTCTATATCGTCGGCAGACAGCGCCAGTACGTTTATATCATCGTGAAATCTGTCGTCGCGTGCTTGGTCTGGCCGGTTACATCTGGATGCGCGCAAATGACGATAGCGGTTGGCTGCGATTTCCATCCCTGCCCCCGTCCCACATATTAATATACCACGAGATTTCGCATCGCTTTGCATCGCGTCGGCAAGGTTTTGTGCTATGTCTGGGAAATCTACGATTTTATTTGGGTTGTCAACGCCGAGGTTTACAACAGAATATCCCGCAGCAGTTAACATTTCTATTAAATATAGTTTTAATCCCACGCCTCTGTGGTCTGAACCGATATATACTTTTGAAATTGTTTTATTCATTCTTTTTTTTCCTTTTCCTTTCTTTTGGCAAGTTTGCATTCCAGACCGGTATTGCCAGTGATGTTTAATGTATAATAAGAAAGCGTTCCGGTCATTTGTGCGTTGCTGAATACGTTTGCAATATTTACTGTTGCCGGACCGTCAAGCATGCCGTGTAAAAACAGATTGTTTGCGTGTACTTTGCCAACGACCTTGCCGCCGCGACCGATAACTACTGTATCGGCAATTACGTTGCCGATAACATTACCGTGAATTTGAACAGTGTGGTCTGTTTTTATGTCGCCGGTTAATTTACAACCTGCCCCGATTATTGTTGGTGATGTCTTTTCTTTTGCGTTTGTAAATGCTAACATTTTTTATTCCTTTACAAATTTTGACGGGTCAAACGGAACGCCTTTGTAGCGAATTTCATAGTGCAAATGTGGTCCTGTAGAACGCCCCGTAGAGCCACCAAGACCAACAACAGTGCCTGGTCTGACCCAATCGCCACGCGCCACCATTACTTGTGATAAGTGCGCGTATAAAGTTGTAAAGCCCAGGCCATGATCAATTTCAACGGTTGTGCCGTATCCTACGCGTTCGCCGGCAGAAACCACGCGACCAGGTGCAACAGCCATCAATTCTGTACCAATCTTTCCGGCAAAGTCAATTCCGCGGTGACGTTTAGGTTCGCCAGTGAAGGGGTCGTTGCGTACGCCGTATGCAGAAGTTATCCTGACGTTATCAACAGGGGCGCCAATTGGCAAAATGTTATTTAATTTTGATAGACCGTACCATAATTCTAAATCTTTGGCCAATTTTTTGTATTTTGGATCAAGGTCTTTATCAAAATTTAGCGGGCTGAATGCCGCACCAACAAGCGGATTAGAATATTTATTTGCGTTGTTTATCAATGTATTCTGACTGATGCCAAGCGATGCAAGCGTGCTGTTTATATTCTTGATGTTGTCACGCAAAACCTCTGTGTTTTCTGAGGTTAGTTTTGATACCATGTCAACGATTTGGTTGTCTGCTTGACTGATTTTTTGCATGTTTTCCATCATCTGTAAATTGCGTTTTTTTAGTTCTTCATTCTCGGCGCGCGTTAATTCAAACTCTGTTGAAAGTTCGGATAGTTTTGTATATTCTGCTATATAATCTTCGTTAGTGAACATCTCTGTTATACGTGTGCGCAGGAAGTCCAATTCGCCCCAAGTCTTTACACGACTGTTCATCAAATTTTCTTTATCAGATTCGGTCAGATTTTTCGTGTTCAAAATCTTATCGTCTATGACGTTCAGGTTCCTGGTAAGTTCGTTATACTTTTTTAAGTACGTTTGCAAATCGGTCATTTGTCTTGCATGCAAAGCACGCGCTTCTTCCAGTTGCTGGGTGCGTTTTTGCAACATCGGTCTGTGGTATACAAAAACGTATGTGGACCAAGATGCCCATATAATCAGACCAAATTTTCCGCAGAATTTAGTAAAACGCCAGAAACTGCTTTGCTTAAAAGTATAAACGTTGCCGCGCGGTGTATCCATTACTGTAAATTCACGCGGAGGAAAAATTTTGCTTATCGCGCGCCAAATAGCACGAAATGGCGCCGTTATCAACGCCCATAAAGATGTAAAATGTCTTGTTATAAAATTAATCATATCTTGTTTAGTCTAGACAATACAAAGTCAATAGTCAAGCCGTCGCGTAAAACAGGCTCGTAATTCATCGGCAGTCCGCGGTATATAATCGTCCCCCCCTTGCTGCCCAAGCGACCGCGAATTAATACCCTTTCTGCAAAGTCTTTTGAGCCAAATAGAGGTAAAATCGTTATGTCACCAAAAGTATGTCCCATTTCCATAATGATTTTATGGCACACTTTCGCGTCAACTATCGTGCAAAAATATCCGCCAGGTTTTACGCGTGCGATGCACTGTTGAGTCCACTTTACCAGGTCGGCATTATGGTGTGCGTTGTGTTTGGCGGGGGTGCCCTGAAAATAAGGAGGGTTTGTAATAACGATATCAAACGTTTTTTGGGTTTTCCAAGTAAGTATATTTTCTTTTAATAACGATATATTGGCGTTGTTTAACTGTATATTATCGGTACATAGTGATAACATTTCTTGGGAAACGTCCAGTCCTTGTATGCGGATTTTTGGGTTGTGGTTCAACATACATAATGAAACGCCGCCTGTACCGATACCAACGTCTAATGCCGTTTTTGCCTTGGTCGGTGCGAAAGCCGCCAACCAAACGGCGTCAGATGTTGGGTTGTATAAACCGCGACGCATTTTTACTTTTCCGCCCAACAAAGTAAAAACTTCTTGTTTTTGTGTCATACCTATATAATAATTCAACAAAAATAAAAGGCAAGTTTATGTTTGAAAATGTAGTTGTTGTGCAAAGTGCTGTAAGCGCATTTAATAATGCGGCATTGGTGGCACCTGCTTTTTTGTGGTGGGCGATATTGACCCTGCCCTTGTTCGCGTTCGTTTATTTTTGTGGCAATATGTTCCTGGAACGCATTGGTTGGAAAACAAATAATTTATTAAAGCCTTTTGCGTTAACCGCGGTTGGTTTTACATTGGTGTGGATTATTTTGTTCGGGGGAAATTATGCTGTTTTGCGCGATAATATAACTCTGTTGCCTTTTGTTGTTGCTGTCATTACTTTTATGTCAGCGTTTTTTATAGGTTCTTATACAAAACGTGTTATGATTTCACCTTGGCGCGGTTTGTCGCGCGGAAATAAAATAAAACGTGCATCGTTTGTTTTGCTTGTTTTATTGTTTGTGGGATTGTCTGACGTACATGCTTGGTGGGGACCGATGTTGCAAATTGGTGCTTTGGCAGCAGGCGGAATGTTTGGAAGAAAATCTAAGTATGAAATAGGCTTGGTGCCGGGCGTATTGATTATAATGTTGGCAACAACAATCGCTATATTAATGCAACCAGAATATTTCAGATTCGGTCAATTAGGCAGTTTGACGCCGTTACATCTGTTGTTTTTACTCTTTATAGGTGTGTTTGCGGTCGCTACGATGGCTTTGCGTAATGTAAGTCCAAAAAAACGCATAAGAAAAAGCGCATATGTTAAATTAAAGTGGTTGGCACGTTTGATGACGGTTCTGTGTATTGCTTTGTTTTTGTTTACTGAATCTGTGCCTGTGTTTTTGGGGACTTTGGTTATGGTTGGGCTTTTGTTTGCGATGTCAATATGGCATGCCGAAGATGTGTCGCCACATGTATCAGATAAAACTTTGGCTTTGTTATTAATGACTTTCGGTACGGTGACGGTAATGCCCGTAATAACTTCGTTAGGGGTATTGTATTGGATAAATACACCAAAAATCAATTTCTGGAAGCAGATAAAATTCTTGTTATAATTTGTTATATTTCTTGAATACCAATCGGCTTTTTTATGGTGTATCATCAGGCTTGTTAGTAATTAGTAATAAGAACAATAGGTCATTAGGAAATGATACATCCAACTGCAATTATTAAAGAGGGCGCTGTCATAGGGGCAGACTGTAAAATCGGTCCGTTTTGCATTGTGGGGCCAAACGTTGTTTTGGGCGATCGCGTAGAATTGATTTCAAACGTTGTGATTGAAGGGAAAACCACCATTGGTGATGATTCTATTGTTTACCCTTTTGCTGTTCTTGGCGTAATGAGTCAGGATTTAAAATGGCAAGATGAATCTACTATGACGGGCTTGCGTATCGGGAAAAGGTGTAAAATACGCGAATATGTAACAATACACTCTGGCACGCCCGCATCGGATGGTACCGTTATCGGTGATGATTGTCAGATTATGGTTAACGCGCATGTGGGGCATGATTGCAAGGTCGGTAACAGTGTTGTTATGTCTAACTTGGTTCAAATCGCGGGACATGTAGAAATTGAAGATTTTGCTATCTTATCTGGTGGGACGATGGTGTTGCAATTCGCGCGTATTGGTAGGAATGCGTTTATTGGTGGCATGTCAGGTGTTGGTAATGACGTTTTACCTTATGCAATTTATGACGGTAATCCACGCGCCGTATATCGCACAATCAATCGTGTTGGTTTAATGCGGCACGGTTTTACTAACGAAGATATGCATGCTATACACTCTGTATATTCCGCGGTTTTTCATGGTACAGAAGGTACCGTTTCAGACAGATTGGCAAAAGTACGCAAGGAAGTAAAAAATAATAAGTATGCAATGGATGCAATTGATTTTATAGAAAATCGTTCTAAACGTGGAATTGGAACTTCTAAAAATGCAGAATAAGAAAAAAATAAAAGTTTTTATTATCGCCGGCGAAGTATCCGGTGATGTATTGGGTGCCCGCATAATGCGCGAAATGCCTGATGCAGAATTTGTCGGTGTTGGCGGTGAAAATATGACGTCTATCGGCTTGCGGTCTTTGTTCCCTATGTCTGATTTGGCTGTTATGGGGATTGTAGAGGTGTTGGCGCATGCAAAGACCCTGAAAAAAAGAATAAAAGAAACCGCAAACGCAATCTTTTCAGAAAAGCCGGACGTCGTATTAACAATTGACGCCCCAGGTTTTGCTAAAAATGTTATTAAAACAGTTAAACAATCTGAAAAAGGGAAAGAGTTAATTAATAAGGGATTACGTTTTCATCATGTCGTTGCCCCGCAGGTGTGGGCTTGGCGCGAAGGACGTGCAAAAACATACGCACAAATTTTTGATAAGTTATATGCTTTTTTTGACTTTGAAGTTCCTTATTTTACTCGGCACGGATTGGATACAGTTGCTGTTGGACATCCAATTTCAGATGGTTTGATTGAAAGAAAAACAAAAAGAATACAATCAGAAAAGGAGAAAATTGTTACCTTGGTCCCCGGCAGCAGAATGTCAGAGGTAAAAAGATTAATGCCTGTTTTTCAGTCTGTTGCGGAAATGCTGATTGCAAATGGGTATTCTGGGTACAAGTTTGTTATCCCAACAGTTGAAACCACAGCAGAATACGTTAAAAATCATATTAAACAGTGGAAAGTTAAACCGACTTTGATATCCAGCAGTGAAAGATATGAAGCGTATTCAAAGTCTTATATCGCGATTGTTGCCAGTGGCACTGTCTCTGCGGAATTGGCAATGTTGCATATTCCAACGGTTGTCGTATATAAGATGAATCCTATTACAACATGGATAGGTAAAAGACTGATAAAAGTAAAGTGGGTATCGTTGGTTAATATTTTATTGAATAAAACAGTATACCCAGAAATACTTGGTTCAGATGTAACCGCGGAAAGAATTTTAGATGCCTTTCAACAATTAACGATCCCAAGCGTAAGGGAAAAAATAATCAAGGATTTAAAAAGTGCAGATGCATTATGGCGAAAACCTGATGGTGCACCAAGCGCATTAATTGCTGCACATGTTGTCGGATAAAATAAAAAAACGCCATTAGTTTGGCGTTTTTTTTATTTCGGATTATATGCCCAAACCTTCGGGTAGATTTGTCAATACGGTAGATGTGCCAGTTTGTTGGTCTATGGTTTCACATTGTCCGTCGGCGTTGGCAATACCATTAAATGGGCATACTTGGTTTTGTGAGCTTACAGGCTTTGTGCACCACTGTTTCGTTGTTGGTTGTGTCGTAGTGCTTGTCCAAGGTTCATAATTATTAGTCAGTGCCAAAGTGTCACAATTTTGGTCGTTTGCATCTGATGCACTTGTTGTTTGCTTTGGTGCAATTGGTAGCGACGATACACATTTAGGACTTTGACCATATTTACTTCTGCGACCGCCGTTTTCCCAACATAAACAAGCACCCCAAGATTGCGTGTCTACATTCAAGTCATAATCGCGTGGGCACATATTTTCGTTATTACCAATAGAATAGATGGTTGTTAAATCAGGCATACCGTTGCCACCACCGTATTCGGTTGAATTGGCAAAGTTCGCTGCGCATAATTCGTCTTCTTTATATAGTCCATCTTTGATAAATTGCAGTTCTACAAATCTGCCCTGCAAGTTAATGCATTGTGTATTTAATATATCTACTACTTGGTTATAAATTTCTGTTGCTACGCCTGTTGGACGCGGGGTATGATGTGCTAATATATTTACTTCATCACCGGTATCAAGGTGTGTTTTCGTGGCACTTAATATACCATATTTCTTATACTTTCCGTTTTTATCGTTATATATACCGTTAGGATCTAAGTAATAAACGGTTTCGTTACTCTGTTTGCCCTTGCTGGCGGTTATTACGTCAAAACCACCGAATGCTTTTTCCATCATCTCGGGCGAACTGCAAGAGTCAATACTCTGTAATTGTTTTGCGCATTCGGATACCGGTTTGCTGGTGTCACGGTTACCGTTTTCGTCGTATTCGTATAAAGTAAACCATTGTAAAGCCTGACCCTTTTTAAATACGCCACTATATGGATAATAAAGGTTTTCATAATTTGAACCGCCGAAACTGTCAAAGCACTGTTTAACAACCGCCCTGCACGCCGTCAAGGTGTCGGTATCTTTTCTGTTGTTGATATAGTCTGCAACTATGTCGCCAGAATTTTCATAAAACATCATGTTGCAAGAGTCAATATAATCACGGCAAATTTCAGTGGTTAAAGCAACTTTATCAGGCTGTAACAAAATGCTGCTGTCGTCACCAGTTAACTCCTTCATCGCATCAGTCAGTGCGGCGTCACTGTTGACATAACACGCAGACACAAAGTCAAAGCAACCTTGTTTGATTTCTTCAACCTTTGATTGCTGGGCATAGTATATTGCCAGCAAGGCTTTATCCAGATATTCTTCCCAGACCACATCAGCCTGTTCTGTACATTTGTCCAATGCGGGTTCGGCGAATTTTTTTACGCGTTTTTCAAAGTTTTGCACAAAAGATTTATTAGATGTAACCTTGGATAATTTTTGTTGCGCGGCATCAACGCCGTCTGCAAATTTTAATAAATTTCCAAGTTCATAGAACTTTTCAACGCCAGCGATGGGTTTGCCTGTTGATACGTCTATGAATTCACCGTTGTCCAGACATTTATGGTAACCTGACCCGCAAACTTCTTCGCTAAGTATTGCGGCCTCTACATTATTTATGCAAGTGGTAATGTCGTCAGAATTATGGTTTTGTCTGTTTTCTACGCGTGCCAAGTCCAACAGCGCGCTGCTTTCGCGGACCGCCGATTTCATTTCTTTTTGTTGTTGTTCTATGGCGGATTCAACGGTGTTACAGTCTTGTTCAATGGCCATTAAGTAAGCGGTTATTGCGCGCTGTAATTGCGCGTCTGTACAATCAGATTTGACGGCTTGACGACATTGCGGATAAACAGCATCATATAAGTTTTGACCGTTATAAGTGGCGATGATTTGACCGGAATCGGCGGTCCCAAACGCGTTAACCGCATCAAACGATAAATTAATGCTATTTAAGTCCGAATATTTGCCACCGACAAAAGTATCCTCGCCCCGAATAGAATTCATGATTGCTTGTAATAACGCCTTTGATGCAGACGTGTCAGACGTTAAAGCGTTTTCACCTTCGGATGCCGTTTTCATGGCCAAGGCTTGTGCCGCCGTCATACCGACCACATCAAGATTTTCTGTAAATTCCGTCAGTTGGTTGGCTGCGTCTTGCATGACATTGCGTACCTCGGTCAGTTCAAACACGCGGTTACTGCAAGAACAACGTCTGTAATCATCGTTTTTTAAACTGCAAAATTGATCCATACATGTGAAATAAGCGTTTTTACATTGTTCGTATGCAGCGCCCGTACGCGTTTCTGTGATTACGTCGGCTGTTTGGTCTATTGCAGCCCTGGATACGTTTTGCGTTTGCGGGCGCGATGTAACATTGTTGCTTTTAGACGTAATTGCAGAACGTGAAACAGTTGTAGATGCACTGCGCGATGCATTGGCTGCATTTGTTTTTGTGGAAACAGTTTGTCTTTGGGTTGTTGTGCGTATTGCAGTACGACCGGCACTGGCAGGTATGGTATTCGTAGCGTTTCGTGTAGACAGATTTGTATTATTTGTTCTGTTGGTCGTTGCTGTTCGTGCTGTTACATTGGCGGCTGTGTTCGTTCCGCGTTCTGCAACGTTTGTTTGACGATTGGTCGCGTTTTCATCACGCACGGCAGCCGTTGCATCGGTCGCGCAAATCAAAGTTGAAAATACAAAAAACAGAATTTTTTTCATCTCTTATTTTATCTTAGCAAAATACAGAAATTTAGAGCAAGCACAAATTAATAAAAATTTTTATGACGAAAACTGAAAAAATATTTCTGATGCGATTTTCTTGTTGCAAAATGCGATAAGTTGCGTTATTATACACAAAGTTTTGTGGGCATATGGCGGAATTGGTAGACGCGCTAGTTTCAGGTACTAGTGGTAGCGATACCTTGGAAGTTCGAGTCTTCTTATGCCCACCATAAGAGTGGGGTTGTAGCTCAGTTGATAGAGCGCTACGTTCGCATCGTAGAGGTCGTGGGTTTGAGTCCCATCAGCTCCACCAGTTTTAAAGGTTGCAGGGGATATGGCGGAATGGTAGACGCTGAGGACTTAAAATCCTTTGGTTATTGCAACCGTGTGGGTTCAAGTCCCACTATCCCCACCAACTATTTAACCGCCTTATGCGGTTTTTTATATTTCGGGATGTGTAGCTCAGTTGGTTAGAGCGCTTCGTTCACATCGAAGAGGTCGTTGGTCCGAGTCCAATCACATCCACCACAAAAATTTTATATGCTTGATTTTTCCTTGGATTTATGAATTACCCAGCCGATATTCGGGAACTAAATCCGCGCGATATTCCTGATTTTGATATTTTATATATGACTTGTTTAGAAACACAGGTTATTCGTTCAATATAAAGTGATAAACGAGAAATCTTTGTAGAGATTTTATTTGTTTATAATTGCTGTCTTGTCTTTTATAAAGTTTGCATTCTAAGATAAAAACGCCCGGTTGGGCGTTTCTATCTTAGGCCTTTTGAGCGGCAGCACGCCGACGCGGCACTGCGCCAATCTGAATATTGTTTCCCGGGGGTACGCAAATCTTGCCACGGCTGCCAGCCGTTACATTTCTTGTTTTCACCTGTACCCGTACATTTTACGTAACGGCGCAAAGAACACGTTTGATCAGAAATCTTGCCCGTATCGGTTGTGCATTTTACGACAACATTTTGATTGCGTGCGTCATTTTTGCCCAATTCTTTTGATGATAATAATTGATATGCATTAGCACTGCTGATTGTTAAGAATATTGCTGATATAAATAATAATAAACGTTTCATATCTTTCCCCTTGTATAATTAGATTATAAAAATTTTTAAATTAAAAAACAATGGGTAAATGTTCGGCTTGTTTTTTTTATTCAGACGTGGTCCAAGGTTGGTCGTTCATTATCAAATAATACAAAGATGCATCTGGCATGTCGGGATTTCTTATTACCGGTCTTACGACATAAATGTCAACATTGCAAGGATGTGTGTTTTTGTCTTCTTGGGTTTGTTGTAAGTAAAAATGAAATTTATTCGCAAAATCCATTGCTTGTAAATAAGCCGCATCGTCGTCTTCCGGATTAACAGAATCACCCTGCCACATCAACCACATACCATAATTGACAACATTTTCTTGCCCTTGCAGGTCGTCGGCGGAAAGTAGAGTTAACGGTTTAAAATCAATATCGTTTGTAAAAGTACCTGTACTTGTTTCTGTAAAGTCGTACATATCACCCAAGAATACAAGCGCACCATATAAAAAACCGCCCATTTCTTCCATCTTTGTCAGTTTACCTAGGTTGCTCATTGTTGATTGAAACAGCCAGTCGCGTATACGCCCCGATTTCATACTGCTGCGCGCAACCGATGCGCTGCTGCGTAATAATCTTCCGCCGGTATTTGCCGCTTTGAATGCACGCCATGTTCTGGCAATTATGTTTCCCCTTTGTTTAATGCGTATACCGCGCAAAGCGTTCCTGTATTTGTTTAATTCAGAAAACGTTTTTGACTGTTCTTGATATTTTTTGACATCATCGGTTTTCGCCAGTTCTTGTTGTGTCTTTTGTAGCTTAGACAGTTCGTCGCTTTTTGCAGTGCGCAATTTATCAAAATCATCAAGGCTTTTAAAGTCGTCCGCATTCTTACCAAGTTTCATTAATTCGTCAGAATATGTTTTTTCTGCTGTCTTTAAATCTTCGGTCAATCGTGCAGTTCTGGATGCGTTGGCACTTTTCATGCTGTCCCTGATAGTATTTATTTGACGGTATGCATCGCGTGCTTTATTAATAGATTCCAGTTCTTTGGTGGCTTTTGATACATCGCCGCCAAGTTTAATATATTTAACAACGGATTCGGATTGCCGCAATGTTTTTAGTGATGCACTCAGGTTTTTTAATGTCCTGGATGCACGTGCCGCTTTTGTTATCCCCGTTAAAACTGCCCCGCCACCAGCGGTTGCAACTGTTATTACTACATCCAGACCAACCTCGGCATAGCCTATCCAAGAAAGATTTGCATCGCCCGCAACATAATAGTCGTTTGAATCGTCTTCTATATTTACGGTTTCGTGCATTGCCACATTTATGATATCATCGTCAGACGCAAGTGCGCTTTTACTTGTACAGTTATAACCTTTTGGATAAATAGAATCAATATTATCATTAATCCATTTCATTGATATAGTGTTGTTTTTGTCTGGACCAACAAATTCGTCCAACGTACCTGCCTGTACGACCATTATCGCGTACCATGCTGGGTCGGTGTTTGTCCAGATTGACGCATCATTAATGTCGCCTATTCTGGGACTTGGTGTGGTTTCTGTTATGGTTCGCTTTTCAGTTAACATTAAATGTTGTTTAAGTATTTTTGGTTGCGTTTCATAGTTAACTATAACCTGCCTTCCACCAGGGAAATTATACACAATTGGCAAGAATTTTATTGATTCATCTTCTGGTATATTTTGTAGTTCTGGGCAGTTTAATACGTTTTGCAAAACTGTTTTGTCTTGGAACGTAGAATAAATCCATTGTCTAATTTCTGTTTCTGGCGACGTTTCTGAAACCTGTCCCGCAGAGGCATAAAGCGCATTTTCAAGAACCTGAGTCGCACATTGTGTATCATCGTATGGTATATTGCCTGTTGTAATATCGGGCGTAATATCTGCCGAAAACGCAGGAGTTGAAACAATTGTTAAAAGTAAAATAATCAAATATTTAAACATAAATTTATTTTTTATTTTGTATAGTTGCGTATTCTTCTTTGGTTAAATAACAATAGTGAATAGGGCTGATATTCGGTTGAAAATACACTTTGTTGTCATCATTTATATCTAGTTTTTTACTATTTGCATTAATTGTATTTATATTACATTTATTTATAGCTAATGGTTGCCAATAGTCGCGTGTATTTGTCAGGCATACAAACATTTTTGGTTCTTGTAAGGGTGTCCCTTCAAATACAGTTCCCGCAGGCGCATAAATAACTGTACCTTGTGTGCAATATGTATCATCGCATTCAAATACATTGCCTGGTAAATTGAAAATATACTTTAGGACTGAAAGTTTGGCATTATTATAAGTCTTTTCATCGCTGTATAAAAATTCATTGTCATCAACATCTTGGAATAGTGCTAAGTATATAGATGTTGTGCCACAGACAGTAGGAATTTTGCTTGGGGTTACTATAATTGGTTTTTTCTCTTGTGATGAATCAGAAGCGGTATCGCTTGTTGAAGAAGAGTTCGTGGAATTTTTGTTATCTTTATTTGCTTTATTTTGTTCTTTCTTTTCAGACGATTCGTCAGTTTGTGCGGATGTAGTGTCGTCGTCAATTATGTTAATGGGTTTATAGGCCGATTTATCTTTGTACGGTGCATAACCAGACGCTAAGACCTGTTGTTTTTGTTCAAATGATAAATCCGCGAAAGTCGCGGGAAAATCTGTTTTTATTACTTGATTAGAACCCGCAGAGTTTTGTGCCTGCAATCGTTCAAGTTCTTGTTCACGGGCACGCATCTCGGTCTGCCAATTTGATTTCTGCGGTGGCGATGCGGTACCTACATTATTTGTTTGTTGGTTCGTTACATCAGGATTTGGAACAAGTGCTTCTGGAAAAGCAACCGCCTGCCCTGTTGGCGCGGCGTTGGAATTGTTTTTCTTGTAGGTTTCAAACGTCGGTTGTATATAAGCCGCACACGGCGTTACAAAATTATGTCCCGGTAAACTGGCCAATTGAACGGTAATGGTTGGGTTTATATCCGTTAAACTGATATCCATACAATTGTTTCTGCTTGCACAATATGATTCTATCAATGCGCTGACAACCCGTTGACAATCAGCCGTTGTAACGTCAGGACCCTGTACATATACTGGTACGGGCATGCGCTGATTATACGGACTGTCCGGCGTCCAAAATGGATTGGATGAATAGTTTTGTACGTTCTGAATTTGACCGTATTTAGAAAAAGGCTGATTCGGCGTCGGAAATGTCGTCGCACCCAACCTGCAAGGAATCAGAAAATAAATTCCTAACAAAATGAAACAAAACCGAATTTTCATTCTCTATCCATTTTCCTCGTTTGTTTAACATTATATCAAAAAACTTGTTATTATTAAAGCCAAAAATCCACCAGCGATAAAGAATGGTGCAAAAGGTATGAATTTTTGTTTTTCCCGCAATCCCCATACGCCACCCAAAAGGCATGATAATACCAACGCTATGGACAGTCCTGTAAAGCCAAGCCATATCCCACCAACACCGATTAATTTTATGTCACCCATACCAATGGGATTGTCATATTTATATTTGCCTTTGTTTTTTATATTGCTGAATATCAGTCCTATGATTGTCGCCAAAATGTATCCGAATGAGCCAGCCAGTGCGCTTTCACGCGGACCAATGTGCCACCATGGGAACAAGGCGACGATAAGCAGTCCGATTAATAACAGCGGAAATAAATAAGCATCGGGTATAATTCTTCTACGTAAATCAGCCACAGATATCTTCCATGCGCAAAACAACGCCCCCGCTAATAAGCCGATAAAAAATATATGCGAAATCATATTTTTCCCCCTTGCCTTTCGATTCGAAACTATGCTACACTTATATTGTAATTTATAAAAGGGTTTTTTATGAGCAAGGGTTGGGATAGTGTGATGTTGAAAAAATTAAAGGCCTTGACTGGTAAAGGCTTGTCAACATCAGAAATAGGTAAACGGCTGGGAATGTCAAAGAATGCCGTTGTAGGTAAGTTAAATAGATTGGGGTGGAATTCCAAGGCCGGTGGCGTGACCAATACAAGTGGCGCCAAAACCCAAAAGAAGACCACGTCTAAAAAAACGGTTGTTGCGGCAAACGGAAAAAATCAAAAAAAGCCCAGCATAATTTCGGTTATCAAAGGTGCTAAAAAAACAGCCGGGAAAAAAACACCCGATAACGCAAAAAAGAAGAACGTAACGGTTGCGGATAAAAAAGGCGCGGATAAAAGCACCAAGGCGTTAAATAAAAACTTGGCGATGCACCAGCGAATAATTCAACATTCTTTGGAAATGGCTAATCTTAAACCGAATCAGTGTCGTTGGCCAATTGGTGACCCCGATTCTGAAAACTTTCATTTCTGTGGTGAACAGGTGTTTGTTGGCAAGCCTTATTGTTACGAGCATTGCAAGCAAGCATATCAGTTTAACCCACCAAAAAAAAATAAATAGGGGTTATACATAAATGATAAGAGAGAGAGAACATTCTTACCTTCATTCAAAAGATTACCAAATTGATAATAACTTTTTGCGCGCTTTTTATGACAATGCGAATAATTTGGTTTTTGTTATTGATAATACAATTACAGACATAAAACCTAACGTTATGTTGATAATGAACCCCGTTGCTGACAGAAAGTGGGACGATATACTTTCTAATGATTATAATGTTGATTTGGAAACCGTCAGACCTAAAAAAGATAATAAGTATCAAAAGTTAGATGTTGAATACAGCGGATTGGCGGCTTATGAAAATTTAATTAATGCGTTTGCGAACAATGCGGATTTAACTGATGCGCTGGAACAGTTACAGTATTTTCGTAGCGTTGCGATGCGGCGTTCCGCAACAGAAAGATTGGCTACAGCCGAAAGCAACGCTGAAAAATCGCGTGAAACGATAGAAAAGACAAATCAAACAATTTCTGAATTACAATTAAAATCAAGGCAATTGCGGGTAAAGTTGACGCAGCAGAAAAAACAAGTGGGAAAAGAACCAACAAAACAATCTGCTTCTAAAATATTAAGGACCGAGGCGCAAATTGATGCAATAAACGAAAAGTTAGGTCGCGCAAAAAAACGTTTGGCGAACGCACAAAAAAGACTTGTTGCAGCAGACGAAGACGCTGAAACTGCGCGCGGAATTTTAATGTTGTTAGATTCCTTGGGGTCCGCGGAATTAAAAAATCATGAACAGAGCGTGAACTTGCCGGTAAAACAAGAATATGGCGATGTGGTTATAAAAAAAGACGCACCCGTACCAGCAAAACAAAACGAACATATTGAAAAAAATGTTAAAATAAGTAACAATATAGTAAAAGAAACAAAGGCAGAACAAATGGCAGACGAAGAAGTAAAACCTCTATTTGATAAAGACCCAGATATATTAGATGATGAACTGGCGTTTAAACCAATAGATTTTGGTTCGGGGGCTGGAAATGGTGCGCAGTCTGTGGCGCCAACGACAAACATGACTAACGGGCAACCGGCGCATAATAATGATGTGCCTTTGGATTCGGCCCCGTTGGCATTTACACCGCCTGTTTCGTCTGTCGGTACGGATGCAAATAATTCTACGTCGCAGCAAAACAGCCAAAGGACAGATAATGTTGTGCCAGAGGATAGACCAGCACCAGTGTTGGATTCTATTAAACCGGTAGAAATGCCGAATATTAATACTATGCCGGAAACGCCAGATGATAATTTTCAAGTTACACCATCTGTGAAAGATGCGACTGTTTCTGTTTCACCTGTATCATCAAATCCTGCACCGGTTGCACCTGTTTCTGGTGTTGCGCCAGCGGCAAGACCGCAAGCGCCAAGCGTTGCTGGCGGCGGCGGGCGGCCTGTGTCCCCCATAACAGGTTCTGGTACGCCCGTGACGCCGGTGCCCAGGAAACCGACCTTGGCATATTACATTTTGTTAATCTTGTTGATAGCCCTGTCTATATTTACGTTGTGGTTGTATCAACAGAAAAGCGTTAAAAGCGAAGTGCCCGATTTGGCACCAACCGTTCAACAAACAGAACCTGAAATTGTTGCGGAACAATCGGGGACAGACGAAATGGAAAGTCCTTTTATCCAACCGGTCGCGCAACCAAATCAGCAAGTAGATGAACAACAACCTGCTGTACAGCAAGAAATTGTGCAACCAGAACAGCCAATGCAAATGCCTGAACAAGTAACTGTTGTTGAAGAAGAAACTGTTGTGCAGGAACAAGAAGTTATGGCCCCAGTAGAAGACACGTCTGTTAATGTGCCAGAATCTGATACAATACAACCCACTGTGGCACCAGAATATACTGCGCCTGCCCCGGTTGTTCCTACAGAAGATGAGGTAATCGCAAGCAAGCCTGCTTATAACGTTTCTCAGAACGAGAACATGTTTGTTGCGGATGAAGCCTATGAAACCGACGAACAGTTTTATGCCGACGAACAGGTGGTAAACGAAGGACCATTATGTCCTGATGGTACAAGCCCAGACGTTAACGGTTGTTGTACGGGCGAAGTTTATACGGATATGGGCAGTGCCGGATTCAATTGTTGCCCAAGTACCGGTGGCGATTGTTTCGCGCCCTTGTTTTAAGGTGCGGTATACATAAGTAAAATAAAAAATCCGCATAACGCGGATTTTTTATAATTGTTCTATTACTACCATTGCGACACAATAATCGCCTTGGTCTGTCAGCGACAGATGTATTTTTGTTTTTTCGGCGGTTAGGTTTTTTAATGCCGTTTTTGCCCCGCCTGCTAATAACAGTTCCGGCTTTCCTTTTTCGTCGTGTATGACTGAAACATCGGAAAAAGCAATTTCATCACCAAAGCCCGTACCCAAAGCTTTTAAGCAAGCCTCGCGCGCGGCCCAGAAATTAGCAAGATGTTTTTCAGCGTTAGAGTTATCAGTATCCGCATATTCCAATTCTTTTTTTGTAAATATGCGTTGTTTTTTGAACGCAGACCAATCAAGAAATCGGTCACATTCTACAAGATCAATGCCAATACCAAGTATCACGGATATTTCCTCCCCTAGACTTTTGGTTAAACGATATGCGTCATACTAGACACTTTTAACCGATTCGTGCAAGCACAAAATATATTCTTGCATTTATTATTTGGTAATTGTATAAATAGGACTATGTCGGGGCGTAGCTCAGCCTGGTAGAGTACTTGCATGGGGTGCAAGGGGTCGCAGGTTCGATTCCTGTCGCCCCGACCAGAAATAAGAAAAGCCGTGGATAATATTATCATTATGATACATACAATTAATATCAAAGAAAAATATTTCAAACTTATTAAATCTGGCGTAAAAACTGTTGAACTTAGATTGTATACTCGCCCATTTCAGCAAATAAAAATTGGGGATAAAATTCAATTTATAAACCGTGATGAAAAATTTATAGCAACAGTTACGGGGTTTGTGTTGTCTGATACGTTTAAAAATTTGTTTACAATTATACCTGTAAGCGACGCTGGTTTTTCCTCTGTCGCAGACGCTTTGAATGTTATGGAGACTTTTTACCCTGTCAAAAGACAACTGGAAAAAGGTGTCGTCGGAATAAAAATTAAAATATAAACCAAGTTTTAATAGGTTGAGTTTACTATTTGTATTTTAGGGTCAGAACCCGTTGGCGCAGAATCTTCTTGGCGGTTGGATACAGTCAAATAAATACCTAGCCAAATGCAAATAAGAACTATAAGAGTAAATAGTATAATTTGGGCGATTTTAAAAGATGTAATTTGTTTTGACAATCTTTGTCCCCTTGACTGTGTTTTTTGTATTTTATCACACGATGATAATAAAAAGTATTCGTTTTTATTCCTAAAAAAATTGATTTCTTGATGAATTTGCATTAAGATTTTCTTGAAATTTTTAATCACATTATAAAAGGTCGTCATATGTTCGTTACAGAAAAATTAAAAACGTTTTCTTGGGTAAATGTAGGTAACCCAGATCACGAAGATTTTGAAAAATTGCAAAACGAATATAAAATAGATGAAGATACCATATCAGACATTCTGGACGCGGACGAACAACCAAGGTTTGAGGTAGAAGACGACTACAAGGTCATCATCGTTCGTTTCCCCATCATTAATCGTGAAATAGACACTTTATGGCATACAGAACCGTTGTCTATTATTTATTCTGCTAATCGCGTCATAACGGTTTGCCGTAAACGTTGCGACTTGCTGGATAAAATCAAAAAGGATGAAAAAACATCCAGAGAAGAATTTATTCTGAACATAATTTATTATATTGCGGAATCGTATTTACGGTCTGTGAAAGAGTTGAATAGGCGCGTCATAGAATCAAAAAAGATATTATTAGAACGCATTCGTAAAAAAGAGCTGTTGGCGTTGTTAGAGGTTCAAAATAGTTATACTTTATACATGGCCGGCCTGAAAGGAAATCTGGCGGTGCTGGACAAGTTAGAAAAAGTGCGCGGTTTCGTAAAAACCGAAGAAACAAAAGAACTAACCGAAGATACCAGAATAGAATTGTCCCAAGGGATAGAGGTTGTTACGTCGTACAGTAAGATGTTGAAATCAATCAAAGAAACGTTTGAAAGCGTCATTAATATGGATTCCAATACTTACATTAACAGACTAACTATGTGGAACATAATACTTGTGGTGCCGACGGTGGTCGTTGGTTATTACGGCATGAATATGAAGTTGCCTTTTGCAGAAAACGAACAAACTGCCGTTGCAATTTTTGTGCTGATAATGGTTTTGTTGTTGGGGTTTGCTATGTTCAGTTTAATAAGACGTAGAATCGTATAAATAACTTTTTATAAAACGGCAAGAATTTTTGCAAAATTATCTTGAACGTCGCCGGGAACGGATACTTCTGAAAACTGGATGTTTGATATTGTGGATAACCACTTTATTGCCGGCAAAGTTTCTTGTTCAAATATCTGCAATCTTTTATTAATTATTGCGTCGCTGGCGTCGTCTGTGCGCCCGCCCCCTTCGCGTATACGTTTTTGTATTCGTTTAATTAGTATATCTTTGGGTACGGAAAGAAAAATAACGTGTATTTGGAATTCTTTTGAATATGTGTTTATCAGCCATTTTGCCTGTTCCAGCGTTCTTGGAAATCCATCTAATACTACATCTTTGTCAGCAGAAATGTTATTCGCAATTATTTGTATCAAGGTTTCAAACGGGACCAACGTACCTTGTTTGATTATGTTGTCAATGACCGGGTTTGTTTTGGCTGCGTTGCGCAAAATAGCACCGGTTTCAATGTAATTGAAGTCGTATTTTTCGCATAGCATACGGGCAAAAGTTCCTTTGCCAACGCCCTGCCCGCCCATAAGAACAATCATTCTTTTCATTATGATTTATATTATATCATAAAAAACACAATCCAGCAAGTCTGCCGGATTGTGTTTGGTATGCAAATCTAAGAAACATCTTATTTTTTGCTGTTTTCAATTGCAGCACCCAAAATGTCGCCCAAGACAGAGCCGCTGTCGGCCTGGTTTGAGTATTCTTTGACTGCTTGCTTTTCAAGTGTTACCTGCAAAGCACGAATTGAAAGTTTTACAGTATTGTTGTCAACAGAAACAACAGATGCTTCTACGGTATCACCTACGTTGAACTTGCTTGTGTCTTGTTCAGATTTTTCACGAGACAAGTCTGTACGACGAATGATGCCCTTGATGTCGTTTGGCAAGTCCAAAATCAATTCATCTGGTGTGATTTCAGATACTGTTCCTGAAACAACGGCGCCTTTTTTAATAGATGCCGCGTTATTGTCTGCACCTTCGGTTAATTGTTTAATGCCCAAAGTGATACGTTCTTTTTCAGGATTGATATCCAAAATCTTTGCCGTGACTTCTTGGCCGCGAACGAATTTCTTTAATTCTTCTTCGTCCAGTTTGTTCCAAGACAAGTCGGAAATATGAACCATACCGTCTAAATCTGGCGTTAATGCAACGAATAAGCCAAATTCTGTTGTGTTCTTGATTGGACCCGTTACAACGTCGCCAACGTTATGCGTTTCGGCGAATTGTTTCCATGGGTTTGGTTGCAATTGTTTATAGCCCAATGAAATGCGACGTTTGTCTTGGTCAATGCCCAATACAACAACGTTAATTTCTTGGCCGGTTTGCAGAACTTTGCTTGGGTGAATGTTTTTGTTCGTCCAAGACAATTCAGACATATGTACCAAACCTTCTACATTGTTGCCCAAGTCAACAAATGCGCCGTAATCGGTCAAAGAAGATACTTTACCGGTTACTGTATCGCCAACGTTGAATGCACGCGACGCGTTTTCCCATGGGTCTTCTTCCAATTGCTTCGCGCCCAGTGAAATACGATGAGATTCTGGGTCAAATTGTATGACTTTGACTTTGATTTTCTGGCCAACGTGTACTAATTCACGTGGGTGGTTTACGCGTTTCCAAGACAAATCTGTTACGTGTAACAAACCGTCAATGCCGCCTAAATCAATGAACACACCATAGTCTGTGATGTTTTTGACTGTACCTTCTATGACAGCGCCCAATTCAATGTTTTTCATTGCTTCTTTTTGTGCTGCTGCAATTGTGTCCGCCTGTATAGCACGACGAGAAACAATCGCGTTAGTGCGCAATGCGTCCATTTTTAATACGCGGAATTTGTCCTTTAAACCGATTAAAGACTTTGCGTCGCGTACTGGTTTATGGTCAACTTGTGAAGAAGGCATAAACGCAAATACACCGTTGATATCAACTGTGTAGCCGCCACGAACAACGTCAATGATTGTTCCTTCTGGGTCAACACCTTCGGCAACAGTTTTTTCAAGTTCTTTCCATGCCTTTTCAGCGCGTGCCTTGGTATAAGACAAAACCGCTGTCCCTTCGCGAGATTCATATCTTTCTACGAATACATCAATGATGTCGCCAACAGATGGAACGGATGCGCCAAATTCTTTTAGCGGAACGCGCCCTTCTGATTTCAGACCGACGTCAACCAACGCGAAATCACCGCGGATATCTTTCACGGTACCTTTGGTGGCATAACCCTGCAAAGTTTCTTGGTTGCCATAGTTTTGATTAAACATCTGGACAAAATCTTCGCCAGATACAGGATTAAATAAATCTTTGGATAAATCTTTCATAAGAGAAGTTTCATACAAAGTTTGCCATCGCTAATTATGTTTTAGACTAGCGAGGTCTTGTGGGGTTAATCGGATTGATAATGCGCCCACCCGCAAAATCAGACGGATTATAAAAGATTTTTTTTGAAAAAGCAAGAGTTTATAAAATTTTAACGCGTGTATAAAAATGTTTGATAGAAATTCGTCATATATGTATTATATCCATAAAATAAGGCGATGTTTGTGAATTTGCGCATAATTAATCAACATTTAAATACACAGGATAAAAAAGACAGTGATTTAATAGGGCTTTCTTTAAAAAATCGCTTTGAAACCGCATATTGTTTAAATACACCAGAAGAACATAAGTATTATTATGAAGTGCCTTATCATAACGGTCATGCCGGTGAATTACAGATAAAATATTATCCGGCACCAAAAAATACTTATTTTGTAATAGGTTATTCAGCCATGGTGGGGGCGCTGTTGGGCGCGGGCTTTGGCGCTAGCGGTCTTATATCAACAAGGGAAAAAACGCTTACTAACATGAAGCAAAATTTTCGTTCAAGATAAAAACGCCCAAACGGGCGTTTTTTTATTTAACTGTTGCTTGTTTGAAAAGTTCTTCGGGCTTGACGCTTTTTTCTTTTGTTTTTACGTGTGTCAACATTGCGTCCAAAGCCTTGCGTTCAAAAATCATACCGCGCAACATGGCCAAAGCGTTTTGATTTTTGTTATAGAATTCAAACACTTGTTTTGGGTCTGGATAGCGTGAAGCCTCGGCCCAGATGGCGTGTTGCAGGTCGTCACGGGTTACCTCTACCTTATTTTGGGTTCCCCATTCTGCCAATATCAATCCAAGTTTTACACGACGTTCTGCTTCTTTACGTTCTTTTTTATCGTCCCATTTATGTTCTTTGTCATTTGCATGCATTCTGTCGTGTTCTTGTTTTGCCATGTTGTATTCTTGTTCAACCAAGATTTCTGGCAAATCCAATTTAACCTTATCAGCCAATACGTCCAACAATTCGTTGCGCATTTCTTGTTTAGATGCTTCATCATATTGTTCGTTTAAGATTTTGCGAATGTGTTCGCGCAAGTCTTTTACAGATTCTTGACCGATTGTTTTTGCAAACTCGTCATTTAGTTCTGGCAAGATATGCTTGCGAACTTCGTGAACTTTGACCGCAAAGCGCGCATCTTTTCCGGCCAATTCAGACGCGTGATAGTCTTTTGGGAACTTGACTTTTACATCAAATTCTTCACCTGCTTTGTGCCCGATGACCTGGTCTTCAAAACCAGGTATGAATGCGCCAGAGCCTAAAATCAAATGATGCTTTGTTGCGGTGCCGCCTTCAAATTGTTTGTCGCCCAAAAAGCCTGTGAAATCAATGACTGCGGTATCGCCGTTTTGTGCGGCATAATCAGCTGCTTGTTTTTCGGCGGTACTGCGGCTTTTGCGCAGGTTCTCTAAAGATTTTTCAACTTCTGCCTCATCAAGCGTGGTTGTTTTCTTTACAAGTGTGATTTTTTCTAAATCAATTGCCGGTAAAGTCGGTAATATATCAAAATCCATAGAGTATTCAACGTCTTTACCGATTTCCCAACCCGCCAAGTCGGCTTTTGGAGATCCCGCCAAGCGAATTTTCTTTTCCGTTATATAATCATTTAAGTCTTTGTTCATCAGTTTATCAACGGCTTCGCCATAGGCAGACGCATTATATTTTTGACGCAATACGGACAAAGGAATATGTCCCGGACGAAAGCCCGCCATTTTTGCTGTTTTCCCGTATTCCGTCAGGATTTCGTCGGCGGTTGCCTGCAAATCTGCGGCTGAAATAAGCCCTGTGACAGAATAGTGTAAATCTTTGATTTTTTCTTTTTTAAACATGTTTTTCCCCTAAGAGTAAATTGCGGAATGATTATACACGCTTTTTTTATAAACGCAACACAAAGTTGGGTTGCTGTAAAAAGATTCACAGAAAACCGCCACAGGCGGTTTTCTGTGAAAAATTCGGCATTAACGTTTGCTGAATTGTGTTGAACGACGCGCCTTGTGATGACCAAAGTGCTTACGTTCTACGACGCGGCTGTCGCGTGTCAAGAAGCCCGCAGCCTTCAACGCTTTGCGCAATTCTGGTTCGGCTTTTTCCAATGCTTTGGAAATGCCGTGTTTTACTGCGCCCGCTTGACCTGACAGACCACCGCCCATAACGATTGCAAATACGTCGTATGCGCCTTCGCGTTTTGTGACGCCAAAAGGTTGTGCGATTATCATTTGCAACACTGGGCGACGGAAGTATTCAGCGATAGGTTTATCGTTAACGATTATGTTGCCCTTGCCCGCTTTTAAATAAACGCGTGCGACAGAATCTTTACGTTTACCTGTTGCATATATTGCGTCATTCAATTTAATGTCGCTGGCAGCCTTCTTTGTCGCAGGGGCGGCTTTTTTAGTTGTTTTTACTGCCTTGGTTGCAGTTTTCTTTGCTTCTGTCATTATTCACCCCTTTTGTTTTTACGGTTCAAGCCAGCAAAGTCAATAACGATTGGTTTTTGTGCTGTGTGTTTGTGTTCCGCACCCGCATAAACGTGCAGTTTAGTCAAGCGTTTGTTGGCCAGTGCCACGGCGGTACGGCGACCCATCATACGTTTTACAGCGTTTGTAACCAATGTTTCAGGTTTTTCTTGGCGCATTTGACCCAGTGTGCGTTCTTTCAAACCACCCGTCCACAAAGAATGCCAAAAGAATTTTGTTTTATCTGCTTTTTTACCAGACAATGCAATTTTGTCGGCGTTTATAATGATTACGTGGTCACCGCAGTCCATATTAGGTGTCCAAGTAGGTTTATGTTTGCCACGCAGGATGTTTGCGGTATATGCCGCCAGACGACCCAGTGTGCAGTCTGTTGCGTCAATCAGATACCATTTGGCCTCTAATTCGCATTTTTTTAACGATTTTGTCGCTGCCATTTTTTACCTTTTTTAATTATTTAGCGGGACAATTATGCCCCGCAACGCCAGAAAAGTCAAGAAAAAATCATACGGTATTATATTACCATACTGTCTACATTTTGTAAATGCGTACAAATGATACGTTGCTGGTGCCGGTTGAACCAGAACCACCATCACCGCCAACGCGTGTTAGAAAATATGTAGAGTATGCACGAATTGCGGCACCGCCACCACCACCACCATAAGAGTACGCATATTGTCCACCACATATATATGACATTGTGGTACCACCCTTGCCACCATTAATTGTTCGCATTTCTGTACAGTCAAGATCTATGCAAGATGTTACACTGCCACCGTCCCCGCCAGATAAACTGGTTCCGTTTTCACCAGGGTTTATAATTATATCATCTGCGGGAAATGTGGATTTATATTGCCAGTTTGCACCACCAACACCATTTGGGGCGCCACCGCCGCCACCGCCAATAGAATACATTACTTTGTTTAATACGTTGTAAAAGGCGCGTGCACCATTTGTATCATCGGGTAAATTTGTTCCACCACCAAACCCATTGCCAACTGCAATGGTGGTGGCTGAATCGGCTGTATTAGTGGAAGTAAAATCTTCGCCTGTTATACAGGTTTTACCCGCGCCGCCATTTGCACGCCATACACGGTCGCCAATAACCAATATACTGTCAACACCAGACGCACCACCACCAAATGAACTGATATAACTACCTGATATTATCGCTTCGCCTGGGTTACCGTCGCCACCACGTAATGCGTATACTGTTGTGGGTTGCGATATACTGAATACCGCAGACATTGTTGTGTTTTCATCAAAAGCGATATGGTCCAGGCAGTTTTCATTTGCTGTACCAATTCCGCCACGCATCTCTGCACGATAACAGCCGGGTTGTAAAACAATCTCGTTACATGTGTTGAAATTAGATGCCTCAAACACCAGTTCTTCTTCGCCTGTTAAAATACACTGCCCCACTGGTACATCGTTTACCGCCTTGTACACATTACCATCAGGCGTTTTTACAAATAAAGTTTGTGCCAAAAGCAGTGTTGTAAAAAACATAATGATTATCCTATCTTATAAATTTTTATAAAACTGGTTTCAGATGTCCCGGTACTGCCAGATGCGCCCGCACCACCGTCTGCACAATCAGATTCACACCACGAGCCACCAGTTGTACAAGATGATTCAAGGCGTAATGCACAAGATGCGCCACCACCACCACCGCCATATGATACGGCGTTTTTTCCGCCACAAGAATATGTTACGTTTTTACCGCCCGTGCCGCCAACGGCGTTGTTTTTGGTCATAGATGTACCCAACAGATTTGTTGCATTGCCACCATTACCACCACCTGTGGTTGTGCCTGGTGTGCCAGAAGTAAATTCTAGTTTTGTATTAGATTTTGCGTTTCCTTGGGATCCGCCGCCATAAGCGTTAGCACCCCCGCCCCCACCGGCGCAACCGACAAAAGATTGTGCGAAAGTGTCACCGGCATTATTAATAGTTTCTTGGGAATAATTGCCCCCACCCCCACCACTACATTTTGATGCGATACCTTGTCCTCCTTTGTAATAAGAGTTTATAGAGTCGTTCATACATCTGGCACCCGGACCACCGTTTGCGCGTATTGTACGGTCGCCGATAACCAATATACTATCAACACCAGATGCACCACCGCCTGGAATTTGATGTATTGTAACCGTTGGGGAGTTGTTACCGTCGCCACCACGTAATGCGTATGCCATTGTTGCGTCATTTAATTTAAATACACTTGATACATACTCGCCAGGTGCCTTCATTGTACCTGTTCCAGCAGCGCATCTGTATGGTTTACCACCACTGCCACCGCGGAGCTCGGCGCGATATATACCCGCAGGTAATTCAAATGTTTGGCATGTGTTTATTGTGTTTTCTTCGTATACCAAGTGTTCGGTACCGTCAAATATCCCGCCGTCCAACGGCATAATCGGTACGTGATAAATATCCCCAGAATGTGTCTTGACATGTATTGCGGGACTGGTTATTTGTTGTTCGCGTGCAACCAGTTCAACGTCGCCCACGTGTAAAGTCAAAGCCAATAAAGCCGCTATCATATATCCCCCCAACACATACTTGTATTATCAGTAAGATAAAATACCTGTTTAATATTTAATGTTATCATAGAAATTTGTAAAAACGATAGCAACAAAAAAAATGTCCCACCGGACATTTTTTTATAACTGGTTTATATTGGTAAAACAACCCTGACTTTTAATCCGCCCAGTTCGCTGTTTTCCAAGAACATTTGTCCGCCATGGTTTTCAATGGCCGTTTGCGCAATAGACAGTCCCAAGCCTGTGCCACCGGTTTTGTCGCCGCGCGCTTCGTCTAAACGAACAAAGGGACGTAACGCATCTTGCTTTTTGTCGTCTGGGATACCCGGACCGTCGTCTTCTATGATAACCTCTACTTGTTCGGGCGAGTCTTGTTCGGTAATTTTTATTTTAGTTTTTGAATAACGCGCCGCGTTTTCTATTATGTTACTGAATGCGCGCGCCAACGCCATCGGACGCGCGTAAAATTGTGCGGGTTCTTCTGGAAATTCCGTTTCTATTTTTTTGTCCGGTGCAGAATCACGCGCAATACGTAATAGCATTGCAGGTAATTCGGTCGCTTGCTCTATTTCCGGCATCTCGCCGCGGGCAAAAGACAAATAACCGTTTACCATTTCTGTCATACGATCAATGTCGTGTAGTAAATCTTGCTTTGACGCAGAATCCGTTTCAAGCGATAAACGCATACGGGTCAACGGAGCTTTTAAATCGTGGCTGACCGCGTTTAACATATCCGTTCTGGTGCGGTTGTAACGATTTAAACGCTCTTTCATAGTTATCATTGCGGTTGCCGCTTCGCGGATTTCTTTTGAACCGGTCGGTTGAAAGCCCGGTGCATCTAGTCCGCGACCAAAACGACCCGCCGCTTTGGCAATTCTACGTATGCTGCGCGTGTGCATTATGATAAACGGCGTAATCAATATTGATACTATTAATATTGAACCAATTAACCAGATTATAAATACCTCTGTACTTGTTGAATATATGCGGTACAAAGATGTCCCAAATGTTGCAATTTGACCGTCGTTTGTGGGTACGTCTATGAATACAAGGCGTTTCCCCTTGTCTATGTATATCTGGGCCGGTCGTTTAAGGCGATTAGATAATTCCGATGCCAACATCCCCGCTTCGCGCGATTCGTTGTCGTTATGACGCGGACGATTAAGTTTTGAATTTATCGTTACGTTTATGCCAATGTCACGCGCCATGGATTGAACGGCCCCTTGCTCGCCCCGGTCCATGAAATTCATCATCGTTACAATTTCACCAGATAAACTGCGCGCCAAAGTCGCATGAACGCGCGTCCAGTGATTACCAAAAAAAACATTGGCAATTATTACCTGCGCAACAATAAGCGGTATCAATATCATTAATATAGTACGCCATAGAAAACTGCGTGGAATTAATCTCATTTTAGTTTCCTTGTTCGGTTATCATCAGGTATCGTTGGTTATAAGTTTGTAACCTTGCCCCCTGATTGTTATTATGTCTATGTTTGATAATACACTATTTAATTTATTGCGCAAGCGTTTTGCAACCATCGGCGATGCAGGCGAAATATTCCCCACCGGCGACGTCAGATTTATAAGCAATTTCTTTTCTTCGCCCGATAACACCAGTAATTTGGACGAAGAAGAACCAGCAGAATTTATAAAAAACTCGTTATCCAAGAAAATTAACCCGTCGGGCATTTTGCTTTCTGTTGCTGTTACATTCTTTCTTATGATGTTATGCAGTCTTAGCACAAGTTCTTTTAACTGAAACGGTTTTGATAAATAATCGTCTGCCCCGCCGGATAAGCCATCTATGGCGTTTTCCGCCCCGGTCATCGCCGTAAGCATTATAACAGGCGTCGCGTCGCCGGAATTGCGAATCTGCTTTAAAAAAGACAAACCGTCCATGCCCGTCATCATGCGGTCCAGAACAATCGCATCAACAGATATTCTTGATTTTACTTGTAAAGCATATTCGGCAGACTCTGCGGTGATAACGTTAAAACCTTCGTTCCTTAATCCGTTGGCCAAGGTTTTGCGCAACATGTCATCGTCGTCAATAATTAAAACCGTCTTGTTCATAATCTATAATATAAACCATAAAATAAGAACAGCAACTTTTTATTTCTTTAATGGTTCTACTGCGTATTCGCCCGGTTGTATCGTGCTGTCCGTTACGTCAATGTCCATCGCAGCACGAAACTTCATACCGCTGGTTGAAAATTCCGTTTTAAATAACGCGTATCCCGTACCACCACCAGTCGTCGGCCCCTGCATGCCAAGAGAATAATAACCACCCAGAATTCCATAGTCTAGGTCAATATAATCAATGCTGACCAACAAAGAAACGTTACTTAGGCCGTCGCTTGTTATGTTACAAGCAAATTCACGATTTGACAACGTCGCTTGGGAATTAATGGGGACCATTATGTCCATGACGGTTGGTTCGCATTGACGGTCTATGCCGTTTACTAAAAATTCATAAGTCATACCAACGGTGGCCTTGGATAAACCCGTTGATACGGTAACGCTGGAAATAGTTGCTTTTGGAATTTTTACCAGCGCATTTGCAATTCCACTGCGTACAGGAAACGATATACCAGATTGCAGGCAATCGCGCGAAAACGGATCCGCTTCGCAAATGTACAGTCTGGAATGTTGATTCATGTTGAACATGTTCGTCAGACTGTTAAATAAAAATGTTCTTGTTATTCTGTCGTTCAGTTTAGTGCAACCGAAATTTCTGCAAATTATCATAGGTCTGTCCGCAAACATTACGCCTGGGTGTAAAGCGGTTTCCTTGTTGCGCATATCAATTATGTTTTGGTCATAGTCCAGACTATCTGCCCTTTCCATAAACTCTGTTTCTGGAATAAAGTTCGGGTCGTCGGGATATGCATAATAAGACTGTACCGGCGTCTCGGTATAAACCGTTTGAAAGTCTGTGTACACAATATCCTCGGTTGCGGCAAACGCCCCAACGCTTACAAAAAGCCCGCAAAACATAGACAAAATAAATCTGTTCATGCCTAAAATCCTTTCCTCTCTGCACGAATCTTAGAACATTATGACCCATTATGTCAAAACAAAAATATTTTTATTGAAAAATGTATCTCATTTGTTCTATAAACATATCAACAAGGTCATAAAGCATAGAGGCATAAAATGATAGATATAGTTATACCAGGCGAAGCAGGTAAATTACACGCTGTATATCATAAGGCAAACACACCGTCGGCGCCTTTGGCGGTTGTGTTATCAGGTAACCCACGTCAGAAATACCATATGAATGATAGGGTTTCTTATGCAATGTTCAGGGCGTTTATGGATATCGGCTTTTCCGTGTTGCGCTTTAATTATCGTGGGGTTAACGATTCCGAAGGGGCAATCGGAACGACTTCGGAAAACATGTTGGATATCGCAACTGTCATAGATTGGATTCAAAATCGTAACGAAGATAGCGATAAAATTTGGTTGGCTGGCAATCAACTGGGCGCTTGGTATGTGTTGCAAATGATGATGCGCAGACCGGAAATTTCTGGGTTTGCTTTGGTATCTCCGGATCCTTCTGTTTCTGACTTTGCGTTTTTGTCGCCGCGCCCAAATCGGGGCTTGCTGTTGCAGGGCGGCGCAGAATCCGAAGACGCCAAGGCGTTCGCAACGCACTTGACGCAGATATTGAAAAAGCAAGCACAGATAGATTTGGAAACCATACGAATAAAAAATTCAGATGCTATGTATTCTCAGCCGGCAGACTTGCGCCAGATGTATAATGACTTAAAGGCTTATGTCGGACGGGAAAACGAAGACAGTAAATTGCTATAAATTATAAAAGGCTTGTGTCGTGGAAACAAACGATAGATTTTTTAACCCAAATATACCAGACGAAATGGCCGCTTCTATCAGACCAAGAGTGTTGTCTGATTTCATAGGTCACAAGAGTTTAAAACAAAACTTGTCCGTATTTATATCGGGCGCGAAAAATCGCGGCGAAGCAATGGATCATGTTTTGTTGTATGGTCCTCCGGGGTTGGGTAAAACTACTTTGGCACATATCGTTGCAAACGAACTGGGGACTAATTTTAGGGCAACTGCTGCGCCTATGCTTACCAAGCAAGGCGATTTGGCCGCCATATTAACGTCCTTGGAACCTATGGATGTGTTGTTCATAGATGAAATACACAGGTTGCCAACCGCGATAGAAGAAGTTCTTTATTCCGCTATGGAAGACTTTAAGTTAGATATTATGCTGGGCGAAGGTCCCAGCGCGAAAAGCGTAAGAATTGACCTGCCCCCGTTTACTTTGGTTGGCGCGACTACACGTACGGGGCTGTTGTCTAACCCATTGCGCGACAGGTTTGGTATTGATTTACGTTTGTCTTTTTATTCAACCGCTGATTTAGCAAAAATAATTTCGCGCAGCGCAAATATCCTTGGGGTGCCAATTGATGAAGACGGTGCCGTTATGCTGGCGCAAAGCGCACGCGGAACACCGCGTATAGCCAACAGATTGTTAAAACGTGCACGCGATTTTGCAACTGCGTTGGGACGTGACAGCATATCGGGCGATACAATAAAAACTACTTTGTATCAGTTACACATAGACGCGTGCGGTCTGGACGAAATTGACCGTGAATATATTAGCGCAATTATAAAAAATTATGCCGGTGGTCCCGTCGGAATTGAAAATTTGGCGGCAACTTTATCTGAACCCGCCGATACCATAGAGGATGTTATAGAACCTTATTTGATGCAACTGGGGTTCGTTCAGCGTACGCCACGCGGTCGTGTCGTTACAGAGGCGGGATATGCACATCTGGGGCTGGTCAAATGAACGGTTTAATAGAGTTTTTTAAGAATGCGGAAAAGTTGCATTCCGAAGCGCGTACAACCGAATTATCCAGCGGGGGCAAGGAATCTGTATCTTCACATTCTTGGATGCTGTCTTTGATGGCAATTGTTTTTCTGCCAAAGTTAAAAGCGCGGCTTGATTTAACAAAGGTTTTAGAATTATGTACGGTGCACGATTTGGCGGAATCGGTTGTGCACGATATTCCTTTGCATCAACAGATGAAAAATACAGAATTATGTAAAACAAAGCATGATTGTGAAAAGCGTGCTATTGTTGATTTGGCCAATTTATCGGGTAATAAAGAATTAATTAGTCTGTGGCAGGAATATGAAAGTCGCCAAACGCCAGAAGCAAAATTTGTAAAACAGTTAGATTTGCTAGAAGTGGATTTACAAATAATGTGTTCGGCATCATTAACGTATGTTGCAGAGTATGATAACGGCATATATTGGAAGATTTATTTTTCAGAAAATCGCGCTAAACCTTTTGAAGACGAACCCGTTTTGATGGCGTTCTTTTTGCAGATAAGGAAAAATATAGAGGCGCGTCTAAAAGCAGAATTAAATATAAATCCGGATGTATACAAGGGGCTAAACTGATGAACAAAATACACCATTTCCCTTTTTCAGTTGCTTATGCTGATACAGATGCGGGTGGCATTGTGTATCATGGGCGATATATAGAGTTTGCAGAGCGTGCGCGCATGCAGTGGTTGCGCGGTATAAACTTGCCGGACGGTGATATCGGCTTTGTTGTGCGCGAATTAAGCATAAAATATCTACGTCCCTTGAAACTGGGCGAAGATTTTACGGTTGAAAGCGTGATTAACAAAATTGGTGGTGCGTCGCTGGGGGCGGAACAAAAGTTCGTGAAAGATGGCAATATTTGTGCTATAATGAATATTACAATTGCGTATCTTGGTTCGGACTTGCATCCAAAGCGCATACCGGATAACATAATTCAAAAACTGTCATAAATACAATACAAAAGGGGAAAAAATGACAAATACTTTTTCATTAGCGACTTTATTTACAGGCGATTTAATGACTTTATTTATATCGCTGGTTTTGGTTTTGGGCAGCGTGATTTCATGGGCGATAATAATTGAAAAAATTCGTTTATGGCGTTATCAAAAGACGAATCCAGTAAGAGTAAAAGACACCGATGATTTATCGTTGATTGCCGATAAGTTAATCAAGCCGTTTGATAAAAACTTGTGGTTTTTATCAATGGTTTCTTATGTTGCGCCGTTTATAGGTTTGTTTGGTACTATTTGGGGTGTAATGGATTCGTTTGCATCTATTGGTGTAAACCAGTCGGTAAGTATCGGCGTTATTGCGCCTGGGTTGGCGACTGCGCTGGGGACGACGGCGTTGGGGTTGATTGCGGCTGTCCCAGCGGCGATTGCGTATCAGTACTTTATAAAAAAGGCCGATGACTTGTACGATACTTTGTCTGAAAAGTGCCAAGAAATGAAGTGCAAACACAAATAAAGGTAGAAATTATGTCGCGTAGAAGACTACGAAATTCTGATGCAAGTATTTCTTTAACGCCGATGATTGATGTCATGACGGTGTTATTGGCGGTGTTTATGGTTACGACACCTATGATGACGACGGGTATTGATTTAAATTTGCCGCGTGCAGGTCATTCTGCGCTGTCGGGTAACGACCACGCAATACAGATAAGCGTTGATTCCGCTGGACGTTATTACGTTGGGCAAAGTCAATTAAGTTTGAACGATGTGGTAAAGCGCGTTGTTGCAATGCGCGGCGAAAATTCACAACTGACTATAATGATAAACGGTGATACCAAGGCGGACTATGGCGCTGTTATGGCGGTTATGGGTAAATTAAAAGACGCCGGTTTCCAGCGCGTAGGGTTGCGCACACAATTGGATGATTAAAAGATATGAATATGGCAAATAGGTTTTCTACAGAAAATGTATTGATGTCCGTTTGCGGGCACTTGTTATTGATTGCCATAATGATAACGTCAATTGCGGTTGTTGTTGACAGGGCTGGATTGGTCGCGTCTGACCGGATAGAGATTATGGAGATTGACTTAAACGCCGTCCGTGTCAGCGGCGATGAATCAATTTTATACAATGTGAACGCAGACCAAGAACCAGAAGAATCAACCGCAGAACAAGAACAAAAAGTTGAACCCGCCCCCCTGCCCGAACCTGAACCAGAACCCGTCGTTGAAGAACAACCAATTGAAACCCCCAGTTTGATAGAGGATAAACCTGTGCCTGTTACAGAATCAAAGGAACCCAGTGCGGATAAAAAAGACGTGGAACAACCAAAGAAAAAGAAAACGGTTGTTCGTGTAAACCGCGAGGTTGTGTCCTTGGACAGAACCCTGACAATATCTGTCATAGATGCGTTGCGCGTTGCGATGACGCGTTGTTGGGTAATTGATACAAACAGACCGGGGATAAGTGACATTCGTGCGGTTGCGCACTTAACCATGCGCAAGAACGGGACTGTGCGCGATTTATGGTTTGAATCCGCCGCGCGTGAGCAGACCGACCCTGATTTCGCGTATGTATTGCAGACAATTCGTCGCGCCATAGAGGTTTGTCAGCCGTTAAAGATGTTGCCGCCGAATGAATTTGAAAAGTGGGAAAAAATACAGTTAACTTTTTATCCCAGCCAAGGGAAAGTTATGTAAAAAAACGCCGTTGTGGCGTTTTTTTACAGATGCACGATAAGCCGGATTCTGTTCTGCCAAGGCCCAGTTTACTTAAACCAAACCAAGGTAGTGGGCATAATTAATCTGCATAATGTGTTACCACAAGATGTCAAGCCTTCTACCCGTTCCCAGACAAGGGACTGTGTATAGGGAACCTATTTGAAGTTGCTGCGCATAGAGATTGCCCGTTTCACCCGAACTGAATCGGTTCGTCACTGTTGCTCTAATCGTCGGATTGCTCCGCTCGGTAAATTAGCCGATATGCTGTCCCAAGCAGTCCGGACTTTCCTCCGCCAAATATATGACGGCTATGCCCTGTGCATCTGTATAATGGTATTGTAGTTATATTTGATAGAATTTCAATTGTTTTTATGACACGGATATTTTTTATAAATTTTTTGCTTGCAAGACATATGGTATTTTTCATAGAATGCAAAGGTACAAGAGAAATGTAAATGGGAAGGACAGCGCGTTTTCTGCGATATTTGTTATGTTTATGTATGCTGTTTTTCATAGGCAACGCCTTGGCTGCCACCTTTTCATGTCCGACATATAAGACCTATACCAGTTGTAAAGAGGGGTATTATATGACGGCCAGTTCGTCATCAACGGCATGTAATACAACGCAACAGGTTGGAAATGCATGTCGTCCCTGCTCGGCCTTTTCACCACAGGTATCTGGGTTAACGTGTCCGGGCTCAACGTCTTGTCCTGGTCTTACTTGTACTGTTGGAACATATTTGCCGGTCGGTGGCACGAAATGTGTTGCATGTAGATCTGGGTATTATTGCCCAGTGGAAGGTTTTTGCCCGTTAAACAATTCATATGATTGTCCGGTTAAGGAATGTCCGCCTACCCATCCAAATTCTGATGAGGGTGCAACATCTATGAATGATTGCTATAAAGAGGAAACGATACCGTGGACAGGCTCGCAAACGTCGTGCTCTTTGCCGACATATTGCGCAACGGTTACTTGTGCGCCTTGTTCAATCAGTTCTTGCACAAAAAGAACATATTATGACGGTCGGGTTGTTGGGTGTACATCAAATAACGATTCTTGCCAGCAGACTGTTGCGTCTGTAACGGCAAAAACAGGTGCGTATGTTGCCAGTTCCGGTAAAAGTTGTACCAGATGTTCGGCGGGAACATATCAAGGCGTTGATAAGTTTACGGGCAATTCTTGCTCGGATTGTATTGGTCGTACAAAGTTCAGTGCCGCTGGTGCGGCGGCGTGCAGTACGGTGTCGTCTGGGTATTATACGACGGGCTGTAATACCAGCGGTAACAGGTGTACAGGACAATCTGCATGTGGCGGTAATACGTATTATTGTACCGGCGGTATAAGATATAGTGTATCAGGCGGGTATTATACCACCGGCGGTACAACCACAACGCATACTGGACAGTCGCCTTGTACGGGTGCAACGTATTGTACAGGTGGTGTAAAGTATGATTGCCCAACATATTATGAAGATGATTTAACAGATAAAAAAACGTCTGCTTCGCAATGCGTACAAACATGTATTGGTGGAACGCACGTTATTACAGCTAAGAAAAAGTGTGAAGAAATAACGTCTGGCAACATTTATATTGAAACGCATGACGTTTCGTATGGTAATTTGTCGCCAGATACTAAAGATTGTCCAACAGGATATGTAATAAAAGGTACAACATATAAAGACCATGATTCTATTACAGATTGTGGAATTGGTTGTCCGGCAGGAACACAGGTTGTTAACCCGGGCGAAAAATGCACAACACCGGCGGGCAGTTGGTACACCAGTGCGCACAACGTTCCTGCAGGTGAAACGTCTGGGGAAAACGTAAAATCTTGCCCTGCACCAGAACCCGTGCAGTATACTGGTGATGCGTGGGTGGACACTACGAATGTTTATGAAACGCCAGATACAACTGAACCAACAAATCATGATGAATTATACGATTGCAGAATTGATTGCAGGGGCAGTTATGTAATGAATCCACATGAAACCTGTATTATGCCGAAAAATCAGGGACATTGGTACAAGGATATACATTACGTTAATTGGGGCGATACCAGTGACCCAGAACCTTGTTGGCCGGACTTTTACAATGGCCTCTGTTATGCTGGTAATGCTAGTGAAGAACCGGGTTGTCGTGATAGTGTTGATAAGTGTTTTTTAAGGTGTGGCCCTGGTCAATATTATTCATATCCTAATAATCCCGGTTGTCATGATGTGGGCGCGGGATATTGGGGACCAGGTGGTGCCGGAAAAACACAGAATGATTTTATGTGGCCAGAAGATGTTCCGGCGGCATTGCCACGTAACCCATGCCCAGAGGGGTTAACAACGCCTGGCTTTGGTATCGGGGCAAATGAATTGGCAGATTGTGGACGCATATTATGGACAGACTATGTTAATGGGAACGGTATACAAACAAAATATTATTTGCGAACGGAACAACGTTCCTATCCTACCCTGAAGTTTGAAATTGATAACAGGTATTACTATCTGGATTTGGTTTGGGATGAAAAATATATGACCCATGATAATGAGGGGTTATGGCGTTTGTATAACATTCCATATGTGACTTCGCCGGAGTATTCTATCGGGTCAATCATGGCATTAGATGATTATCAAGAGTCTCTGAGATCGGATATGGGGCTTGCAATTCGCTTACAAATACCGCAATATCAATAAAATAAAAATCCCGCGTATCTTGCGGGATTTTTTATGTGAATGTTTTTTATTATATTAACTTTTCTTTTCGCCTTGGTGTTTTGCACCTTGCAGGGCTGTGCGTAATGACTGCTCTGCAATTTGACGTATCTTTTGTGCAAACGTTCGCATGTTCATCGCGTCCGCAACACTGTCCCCAAATATCTGGGCAATATATTCAATCTGCGTCGGCGCAATTACAAAAACTTCGCTGGTTATGTTTGACGGATTAAGGTGATATACGTTTTCCTTGATTTCTCTCATATTCAAAACCCCCGTTTTTTCGGAACCGTTTATATTTTTTTTCGTTTTTGTTCCGTTTTACCACTTGTTTGTTCGCTCGCTTGCATTATATCATAAAGTATCTTGACCGCAAGTCACAAAATTGCTATACCATTCTGGATAAGATAAGGAAAAAAGATGTTAAAAAACGTAATTGGTAAATTAATTGGGTCCGCAAATGACCGCTTGGTTAAGTCTTATGATAAAACCGTTTCTTTGATTAACGATTTAGAGCCTAAATATCATGCAATGTCCGACGAACAGTTGCGCCAACAGACAGATGTGTTGCGCAAAAGACTGGCCGACGGGGAAAAAGAAAAAAATATCTTGCCAGATGCGTTCGCCCTTGTACGCGAGGCGTCCATTCGTACAATCGGACTGCGACACTTTAATGTGCAAATGATTGGCGGTATGGTGCTGACAAACGGTCAAATCGCAGAAATGAAAACCGGTGAAGGTAAAACCTTGGTCGCAACATTGGCGTTGTTCTTGAAAGCGTTGCACGGTAAAGGCGCACACCTGATCACCGTTAACGACTATTTGGCGTCGCGCGACGCTAATTGGATGGGGCAAGTCTATCGCTTTTTGGGAATGTCAATCGGCATAATTCAGCACGATATGACCGATGACGAAAGACGAAACGCGTATGCGTGCGACATTACTTACGTTACTAATTCAGAATTGGGATTTGATTATCTGCGCGATAATATGAAGTTCTCTAAGTCGCAACAAGTATTACGTCCCTTGTTCTTTGCCATCGTTGACGAAGTAGACAGCATCTTGATTGACGAAGCCAGAACGCCTTTAATCATATCCGGCCCGTCCGAAGATACCAGCGAACTGTATGAAAAAGTAGACGCCGTTGTCGCGAAACTTAATCCCGACGATTATAAAAAAGACGAAAAAGACCGTCATGTTACTCTGACAGATGCCGGCGTGGATAATGTGACGAATTTACTGAAAGATGCAGGATTGCTGATCGGTGATAATTTGTACGCTTCGGAAAACGCACCCGTCGTTATGCACATACAGCAGTCTTTGTTGGCGCATCATTTGTTCCAGAAAAATGTTAACTATGTCGTTCGTAACGGTGAAATTTTAATCGTTGATGAATTTACCGGACGCGTTATGACAGGCAGAAGATTCGGCAAGGGCTTACATCAGGCCATAGAAGCCAAAGAACACGTGAAAGTGCAACCAGAAAATCAGACTGTGTCCAGTATATCGTATCAGAACTTGTTCCGCCTGTATCCGACATTGTCTGGTATGACGGGTACCGCAATGACCGAAGCGACAGAGTTTGAAGAAATTTACAAATTGCGCGTGGTTTCTATACCTACGAACCGCCCTGTTGCCCGCGTGGACCATCACGATGAAATTTATCGCAATAAAGACGAAAAATATGATGCCATTATAAAGCAAATCAGCGAATGTATGGAACGCAAACAACCCGTATTGGTCGGTACAGTGTCCATTGAAAAATCTGAAGAATTGGCTGCAATTGTGCGCAAAAAATTGGGCATTCAACCTGCGGTCTTGAACGCAAAGCACCATGAATCAGAAGCGAAAATTGTCGCACAGGCGGGTGCGCCCGGCGCCGTCACAATTGCTACGAACATGGCAGGCCGCGGTACTGATATTAAATTGGGGGGAAATGCCGAAGAATTAATCGCGACTTTGGATCCAGACGCAGATGATTTTGAAGCAAAAAAACAAGAAATTTATGAAACCATTGAAAAAAATAAAAAACAGGTCTTGGATGCCGGCGGGCTGTACGTAATAGGAACGGAACGACACGAATCGCGTCGTATTGATAATCAGTTGCGCGGACGTAGCGGCAGACAAGGCGATCCTGGCGATTCAAAATTCTTCTTGGCGCTGGACGACGATTTAATGCGTATATTTGGTGCCGCACGCTTGAACGGTATGCTGACAACCTTGGGATTGAAACCCGGCGAGGCAATCACGCACCCTTGGATAACAAAAGCCTTGGAAAAAGCACAAAAGCGCGTAGAAGCAAGGTATTTTGAAGCGCGTAAAGAACTGTTAAAGTACGATGACGTTATGAACGAACAACGTGGCGTCGTTTATAAACAACGTGACGACTTAATGGTGTCTGATGACTTGGCACCGCTGGCCAAGGAAATGATTGGTGACGTCGTTGAAATGATTTGCGAAAACAATATACCCGAAAAAACTACCCCGGGGGATTGGAATACACAAGGTATACATGACGCAATGTTGCGGACGTTCGCATTGGATATCACAGATATTGAAAAATGGAAAACAGATGAAACGATAACAGAACATAAGGCGTTTGATTCCTTGATGAACTTGGCGATGCGTCGTTATAATCATCAAATGGAAAAATACGGTCCGGAACTAATGCAAATGGCATCCCGACAGATGATGTTGGGCGCGTTGGATTCTGTATGGAAAAGACATTTGCAACAAATGGACTATTTGCAAGGTTCAATCGGATTACGTGGGTACGCACAAAAAAATCCGCTGTATGAATATAAACGTGAAGCGCTGGAATTGTTTAAGAACACAATCAATAACTTTAAGATAATTTCCATTTCTTATATTTCTAGAATGGAATTAACGCGCGAATCTGTTGATAAAACCGCAAAAGAACACGAACAGCACGATGCGGCCTTGAACCAAGCCGGCGAAGCCCGCAGAAATGCGCCCTGCCCCTGTGGGTCTGGTTTGAAGTACAAGCATTGTTGCGGAAAACTGCGTTAAAAAACGGGGATTGTCCCCGTTTTTTGCTTTAAAAAGGTTGTCAATAAAAAAATCCTATAAAAGTGAAATAACTGGTTGATACATAGTGCGATTTTTTGCTATTGTGTCGGCATGGGAACTTCTTTTGTTCATCTTCGTACGCATTCCAGGTTTTCAATCGGTGCCAGCACATTGAAAGTGAAAGACATACCCGATTTGTGCAAGTCGTTTGGTATGACCGCGTGCGCGTTGACTGATACTAACTTGATGTCGGGTTGCGCGGAATTTTCTGATGTTATGCCAAAAAATAAACTGCAACCAATTATCGGTATAGAAATTTCTTTGAACCAGCATAACGTAGACCCAAAAGTTTTGCGTGAAAATTCTTTGTCTAAAATCGTCTTGCTGGCGCAAAACCATGAAGGGTATTTAAATCTGTGCGAATTAAATCGCATAATGTATATGCGGACCGAAAATCATCATCTGGGACCTTATGTCACATTTGACGAATTGAAATCAAAAAGTCGGGGATTGATATGCTTGTCCGGCGCGCACTCTGGACCAATTGGTATGGCGATTCTGAACGCACAGAATGAACAGGCGGTGACGTATGCCAAACAGTTCTTGGACATTTTTGGCGATAAATTTTATATTGAAATTCAACGTCACGGGTTGCAAGATGAAATCAAAACAGAACCAGCATTTTTAAACATTGCCCAAGAATTAAATATTCCAATTGTGGCGACTAATGATGTGGCTTTTGCAACAGCCGATGATTATGAGTCTGCAGATGCGCTTAGTTGCGTGTTGGGACAGACGAAAGTGATTGATCCAGATAGACCGCGGAAGTCTTCGGAACAGTTCTTTAAGTCGCCAGAACAAATGATAGATTTGTTCTCGGATTTGCCAGAGGCAATTGAAAATACCGTAGTTATATCTCAAAGATGCGCTTTTTTTGTAAATGTACACGAAAAACCCTTGTTGCCACGTTTCGGTGACGATTTAGAGCAAGAGTGCAAAATGTTGCGCGAGCATACAATGACGGGACTGGCAAAGAATTTGCAACAGCACGGTATAACCGATACGGCGCCTTATTATGAACAAGCAGAGTTTGAATTAGGCGTTATTATTAATATGGGATTCCCTGGGTATTTCTTGATCGTTGCGGATTATATTGATTGGTGCAGGAAAAATAATATATTAACGGGGCCCGGCCGTGGTTCTGGGGCGGGATCTATCGTGGCGTGGGCGTTGGGAATAACGCACGTTAATCCATTAAAGTACGGATTGTTGTTTGAACGTTTCTTGAATCCTGACCGTATATCAATGCCTGATTTTGACGTTGACTTTGAGCCAACGGGTATAGAACGCGTGTTGGCGTATATTTGCGATAAATATGGGCATGATTCTGTTTGCCGAATAATTACTTTTGGCAGTTTGCAGGCGCGCGGGGCGATTCGTGATATCGGACGCGTTTATGGTATTCCGTATTCTAAGTCTGATAGGTTGTCAAAACTGGTGCCGCAAGATGCGAAAACGCTAAAAATGGCGGTGGATTCTTCGCCGGAAATTCAAACCTTTTTGCAAAACGACGAAGATATGGACAAGGTCGTGCATGTGGCCGAAGAATTGGAGGGCTCTTTGCGAAACTTAGGACAGCATGCGTGCGGCGTGGTTATAGGCGACCGCCCTACTACACAAATTGCGCCCGTATATCGTGACCCTGCGAACCCTTTGCCGTCTTGTCAATTTGATGGGCATTATTTGGAATCTGCCGGGTTAATAAAATTTGACTTTTTGGGCTTGGAAACGTTGGCCGTTTTAAAGTATGCCATTAAATTAATTCAGCAAACACGCGGTATTAATATAGACTTGGATAAAATACCAACCGATGATGAAAAAACTATGAAGTTGTGGCAATCTGGATTAACAGAAGGCATATTCCAATTTGATGCGCCCTTTGTTCAACAGACGTTGCGCAAAATGCACCCGACAAGTTTCTTGGAAATATCCGCTTTAAATGCATTGAACCGTCCAGGCCCCATTGCCTTTATTCCGCAGTTTATTGCGCGTATGCACGGCGATGAAAAAGTAGAATATGTGCATCCACGTGCAGAACCTATTTTAAAAGAAACTTATGGTATCATCGTATATCAAGAACAGGTTATGCAGTTGACGCGTGCGTTGGCTGGGTTTACCCGCGGACAATCTGATAACGTGCGCAAGGCCATGGGTAAGAAAATCATCAAGATGTTGGATGAATTAGAAGGTAAGTTTTATGAAGGCTGTGAAAAAGAGCAAACCTTGAACCGCGAAGAAGCAAAAGATTTATGGGAAAAGTTTAAGGAATTTGCTAAGTATGCGTTTAATAAATCTCATGCAATTGCGTATTCTATTGTTGCGAACCAATGTGCGTATTTAAAGGCAAATTATACGCCAGAGTTTTTGGCTGCGTCTATGTCCAGTAACTTAAATGATACGGACCAGTTGGCGTTGTTTGTTGATGACGCTAAATCAAATTTCGGAATACAAATTGTTGCCCCGGATATTAATCAAAGTGAATCTTTGTTTACCGTACGTAACGGAAAAATTATATACGCGTTGGCCGCAATCAAAGGCGTTGGAACTGTGGCAACAGATGCAATCGTCGCCGAAAGAAACGCAAACGGCAGATTTAAAAATTTAACCGATTTTGCTAAGCGATGCGCCCCGATTATGAATAAAAGAATCTTAGAAGCATTTGCAAAAGTAGGCGTTTTAGATTCTTTGGAACCAAATCGTGCCGCCATATTTATGAATGCCGACGCTATTTTATCTTATGCTTCAAAATCAAAAGAGTCCGGAAACACGTTGTCTTTGTTCGCAAATACAGTTGAAGACGATGTCGCGGAAGATAGATTGAAAAAGAACTTGACCAAAACTACGCCATGGACGTTCGGACAAAAGTTGGAAAATGAGTTGTCCGCCCTTGGTTTTTATATATCTGCGCATCCTTTGGATCAGTATAAGCATTTGATTGAAAGAACAAAATTGGCAACAAGCGCAACGTTGCAAAAACTAGGCGATAGAAAAACCGTAAATATTGCAGTTAACGTAAACTCTTTTTCAAGACGCAGAACCAAAACAGGTAAAGAAATGATAACAATTAATGCGTCTGATAGTGCGGGAAACGTTGACGCAATCGCTTTCGGGCAGTCCGCCATAGATTTTGCTAAAATATTATCAAATGATACGGTCGTTTTGTTGTCTGGCAAAGTGTCTAATCGTGATGATAGGGTTTCGGTTTTCGTTGATTCTATTACACCGTTGACTAAATGGGTGGCAACCGTGGCAAACAAAATTACTTTGGATATATATGACAAGGTTGTCTTACAAGATGTAAAAAAAGCAATTGTTGCATTAAAACCAGGCAAGACAAAGGTGGTGTTAAATTTACATACTGCGGACAAGGTTGCTGCAATGGCTTTGCCTGGTGGTGTTGAATTGGGGGCTACAACCGCTAATGATTTGGTGAACTTAGGGATAAGGGTTGGAATAGAATAAGATGAAACATGTACCTGTGCTATTAAATGATGTTATGAACGCATTGGGCGATGTGCGTGATAAGCACATCGTTGATGCTACGTTTGGCGCCGGTGGGTATACGCGGGCTTTTTTGCAAGCGGGGGCTTTCGTAACCGCATTTGATAGAGACCCCGATGTCATTACAGATGTTGCACAAGTAAAAACAGAGTTTGGTAATCGGTTTGAATTTGTAGCAGATACTTTTTCTGGCATAGGGAATTTGAAAGATAAATACGATGCAATCGTTTTTGATTTAGGTATATCTTCTATGCAAATAGATATTCCTGCACGCGGTTTTTCTTTTCGGGAAGATGGGCCGTTGGATATGCGAATGTCACAAACTGGTGTGTCTGCAATGGATTTAATACAACGCAAATCTGCCCAAGAATTAGCAAAAATTTTACGCGATTACGGCGATGTAAAAAAATCGGGTATTTTGGCAAACGCAATAAAACAAAACCTGCCGCAGACAACGATGGAATTAAAAAAGTTAATTCATAATCCAAAAGATATTGCACCTGTTTTTCAGGCTTTGCGCATTGCGGTAAACGATGAAATGGGTCAAATTGAAACCGCTTTGTCATATGTCCCGGATTTGTTAAATGTTGGTGGTAAGTGCATATGTGTAACGTTTCATTCATTAGAAGACAGAATCGTAAAGAATGTTTTTCGCGATTGGACAACGGTTCCTGGGAATCCTTTGTTGCCCGTTACCCAACAGGCGAAGTTTTCTTTGATAAAAACTATCGTGCCAAATGCGATGGAGGTACAAAATAATCCAAGAGCGCGCAGTGCACATATGCGCGGTGTTATAAAATCATATTGACCTGGTCATATGAATTTTTGTACGATGAACTTAAGTAACAGAAAGGAAGGTTAAATAATGAAAAGTCTTGTAAAATTAGTAAGTTTTTCTTTTTTATTGGCTGTTTTTATGGTGCCGGTTGCGTTTGCAGTGTGCCCTGTGTGTACCGTTGCGGTTGGCGCAGGATTGGAAGGTGCGCGTTTATTGGGTGTTGATGATGTTATAACAGGGATTTGGGCTGGCGGCTTAACGTTGTCTTTGTTCTTTTGGACGGCCGGTTGGTTAAAAAAGCGCGGCGTTAAAAGTGTTTGGTGGCAAATTATTGTACCGTTTGTATTTTATTATGCGTTATTGGGGTTGGTTTATGCCCTGCCCGGCGTATATTTTGGTGTTAATACGCTTTGGGGAATTGATAAATTCTTGTTGGGGACAATTGTTGGCACCGTTGCTTTTTACCTTGGGGCGCGTTGGTACATCAAAATCAAACGTGAAAACGGCGGGCACGCAAAGTTTGCCTTTCAAAAGGTCGTTGTTCCGTTATCTTTCTTGCTGGTTGCAACGCTTATATTCTGGTTAATCACAATGTAATATCAAAAGGAATACGATATGAAGACCGTAAAAAATAAAAAAATGACGATGGAAGAAATGATTGCAAAGGTTGATGCTTCTAAGAAGGTAAATCCTTTGGATTTATCTTCTGACCAAGATTTGTCCATCGCGTTAATGAACTTGATTTCTTTGGAAGAACATTTCTTTTTCAGCGGTGCAAAAACGCAAAACACCGGTTTTTATGATTTAATAAATACAGTACGTGATATGCGTAAAGATTTAATGGCGCGTATAGTAAAAAAATCTACGGCTGAAAACGGCGAAGTTTGGTGTATTTCTAAGCACTTGTTGGCGGCGTCTATGCGTATAATGGAGGTTGGAACGAAAGCGCTGGGTGCCGGTAACAAAAAAGATGCCTATGAACTGTTTAATAAGTCTTATGAATTATATTCTTTGTTCTGGGGAATTAACATGGACTTGATTGATTTGACGGGCGTAAAAAAAGTTGCCCCGGACGTTTATGAAAAAGCAATGATGTCTTGTGGCATTGAATCAAAAGGTAAAAAATCCGGAAAAAAACAGCAAACAGAAGATGTCGCGAAGTCTAAATCGGCGGTCCAGCGGTTGGGGAATTGGGTTAAAAACGCTGTTAATTGTTGCATAGAATAAAAAGTGTAAAATCGCTGTTGATTCACATTATGAAAATGTGATAAAATGCAGAAAGAGAGAATAAATATTTGAGACTGAATTTGTGTGATTTTTATAAATATTCTGTATTTGGAATCGCAATTCTTTTTGCGTCTGCGTCGTTTGCTGCGCAGGCGCCTAATCCGCGTTCTGCGACTGATACGGTTTCTGTTCCTGATACATCTGGACTGCGGGCTGCTGGACGCAACGTGGTTCAGACCAGTAATCAAAGTTCAAATTCGTCTGCGCGCGCAACAGCGGACCGTTCTGCGAATACTGTCTCGCGCAGTGCAACCAGCAGACCTACTGCGACAGTTTCAAGGAATGCGGTTTCTAATACAACAGTAAAGAACGTTAATAGCGGGCGCAGTGCCACTACACGTCAAAATGTGGTGAACGTCGGCGCCAACAGTGCCAGAACGACCGCTGTTTCTGCGGCGCGTAGCGCTACGTCAAGTGCGGCGCGCAGTGGTTCGGTGCCGCTGACAGCAACTACCGCAAGGGCCGGAAAGACAAATAATGTGGTTAATTCATCGCGTTCTTCTGTTGCACGCGCTACGGCAGTCTTTGATGACATTTCAAAAATTGGTGGTGGATATGCCACCTGTCGCGAGGCGTATGCAACATGTATGGATCAATTCTGCGCAAAGGCAAACGAGACATATCGTCGTTGTTTCTGTAGTTCTAAGTATGCCGAGTTTCGCGATACAGAGGCCGCATTAGACGAAGCAATCAATTTGTTGGCACAGTTTGAAAGTAATAATTTAGAAGCGGTGGAGTTATCTGCCGAAGAAGTTGCGGCCATGTACAGCGCAACCGAGGGGGAAAACGCAATTAAAAACGATACCAGTGCTGCTGCGTCTATGTTGTCAGAAATTTCAGATTTATTATCAGGCAATAAAAAGGTAACGACAAACACTAATACAGGGACTTCGCTGGGTATATTGGACATAGATTTTTCAACGGATTTAGGTGACATATGGGGAAATTCTGGTACCGGTTCTATATTTGACACGTCCACCGGCGTGGACTTAGCAGCGTTAGAAGGTGAAAGTTTATATAATGCTGCGCATAAACAATGTCTGGAGGTAATTTCAGATTCTTGCGAGAATGATGCAGTTTTACAAATGGCGCAAAGTGCATATGGAATATTGGTTACCCAGGATTGTAATACGTACGAGACTAAGATAGATAGTCAAAAAGAAAAAGTGCAACAGACAGTAAGAACTGCTGAAAAATATCTGCGTGAGGCAAGACTGGCCGAATATCGTTCTCACAATTCCGCCGACGTTAATGAATGCATTAGTAAAGTACAAAACGCAATGACGACAGACGTTGCATGTGGTGCTAATTATAAAAAGTGTTTAGATTATACCGGTGCGTATATAAATCAAACCACGGGCGAGCCTATTTATTCCCCCCGCCTGTTCCAATTGCAAGACTTGATTTCATTAGATGGCGTCAGTGACAATATATTGGGGCAGAATCCACAATTTAATTCGTTCTTGGATTCTAAACGTATGTTTGCGGAATCTGCATTGGATACTTGTCGTGATATATCTGATATCGTATGGGAAGAATTTAAGCGTCAGGCCTTAATAGAAATTGCCCAGGCCCAAGATGAAAAGATAGAAGAAGTAAAAATGTCTTGCGTCAGCACGATGGCAGATTGCTATGACACGCAAACAAGCGCGTTGAAAAGTTTTGATGATACAACCGCGCAGTACGCCGGTGCAATCAGTGCTTATGCGGCAAAAGAAATGTGTCAAGATCAGGTTATTGCCTGTGCTTCGTTATACGGTAACGTAGAAGGTTGCAAGTTTGACGGTAATGGAAAACTTACCACCGGGAACAATGTATCTGGGGCAAATGCCAATCAGATGTGCGGTTTAACGTCTTTGTTGGCGTTCGTTGATACTGTTGATAACGTTCGTATATCAGAGGGGTGCACAGCAGCCATAGACAGTTATTTGAAAGAATTATGTACGCCGACTTCTGGTGACAAGGGTTATCCTTGGAATTGCAGATTGAAAGAATTGGGTGACTTTAACACGGATAAACCAGACAGCAGTATTAATGCAACGTTGGCATCAAATATAAAACAATTTGCAATTACGAACTGTACCGTTGGTGGAACCAGTTGGGATGATGTACCTGCACAATCCAGACAAGATGTACAGCAAACTGTGAACGACTTGGCAGAAAGTACAGAGGCTGTATTGAAAGATTCTTGTGAAGAATTGGGTGGTGTTTGGGTTAATAATGACAGTTTCTCTGTAAATAATGATACACTGTTAAGTGCGTTTTATACGCAGGTATATGGCGGTGACACGTCGGCAACCAGTTGGGGAAAATGCGCGGAAAATACAACAATGATACAATGCTTGAATTATAATTCCAGTGGCGCGGAACCCGTCGCAAGTTATGATTCTGCAAGGGATGAATGTGTGTTTACAGACGCGTGGTACGAAGAAAGATGTGGTATGTTGGGCGGGTATTATCAAAATAGTACTTGTTATGTAAACAGTAATAAATAGGATTTGTGTATATGATAAAAAAAATAGTACCTTTTTTATTAGTTGCATTATGTATGCCCAGTATATCTCGTGCAGAAAATTGGGGATGGACTGATAGCACAATTGGGTTTCAAAAATGTAATTCACATACATTGACAGGAACGGATTCTTGTATAGGTATAAGTGCCAACCTTAATTGTGCACCAAATAAGGCGTATGGGCGTTACGGTTTTGCCAATGGTGATGAGTATATGATACAAATGCTTGTCGCAAGAAAGTATACAGATGGTGGAATATATGTTTGTCCCACACAAATAGAAGCCAGAAATTCTGATAACGACGATAAGGCATGGATTGCATATGCCGACTTGTCTGCTGGCGACGCTTCGCGTTGTACTTGGTTGTGTAAAGAAGGCCATACAGGTGAAAACTGTTTACAACAAGAATCAGAAATTGATAGCTGTGATATCACATTGTTAAAACGCGAAAATTATTCTTCAATAAAACAGTTAAGAAACGGTGCAGATATTACTTTTCCTGAATTTAACTCCGAATCTGTTGAAAACGATTCTTGTTCTAAAAATAACGAACAAGAACACGTACGTTTGGTTATGATTACCAATTGGACAGCAAGTGGACATGGCGCATTTGCCAGGGTTATGATAATCAGGGCAGAAACACAAACCGCAAATCGTAAAATTACATCATTCCCGTGGATTTATCCTGCTAGCGGCAGTACAGAAAAATTGTTGTGTAAAAACGGTTATAAACCAAATGCTACAAACACAGATTGCGTCGCGATAGATTCTAATATATGTAATGCGCAACAATTGTGTGACGGTTGGGACGGTTTTGATGAAAATATACACAGATTTTATGTGCCGACCATGTCAGCGTCTTTGTCAACAGGTAATTTGACTGTGGGAACAAAAAGCCCAACACAAAAAACTTTGTGCTATCAATATAGGTGTTTAGAGGCTGGTACTGCGTTCGTTTCGTCTTCTAACAGAAGTTGTGCACCATGTGTTAATGATGCCAGGGACGGCGTTTCACCCGCTGATGGTACGTGCATCAAATGTGGCCTGGGGCAGATATTTGATGAAAACGCCCTGTCGTCTGGATACTGCGCAACCGCTGATGCCTACTCCAAGACAGATATGATGTACGGCAAGGGTAAAACAAAATCCAACGTACCAAATATTAAAAACCAATGTTGGACTATGGTTGATTTACAAGATTATCTAAATTGCGTAAAGGGCATTTTGACTGGTGGCAATATATTGCAAGTTGATTCACAAAGACGCACCACAAGTGCCAGTCAAGAATTATTAAATAACCTGTCAAATGTAAATTTGTTAAATAAACAATAAAAAAACCGTTTAAAAACGGTTTTTTTATAATCCGTTTAAACTTTTAAGCATTTTCATAACCATTTTTCTTTGGTCGTCATGTGGCAGTTTCCAATATAAGTTGATTAATTGTAAAGATTCGTTCTTGGATAGCGGGTCGTTGGAATTTTGCTCTGACACGCGCGCAATTTTACCGTTCCTTGGCTGTTCGGGCATATTGCCCGGTAAACCTAAAAAGAAAAATGATACGGGGGTTTCCAGTGCCGTGCTTAACTCAAACAGGCGCGATGCAGAAATGCGATTGCCCGCGCTTTCGTATTTTTGAATTTGTTGGAATGTAACACCACAAATCTTTGCTAAATCTTTTTGTGACAGTCCCATCATTATTCTACGCAATTGAACGCGCTGCCCAATATGCTCGTCTACGGCTGTCGGAGTAAATGTTTTGCTACTCATAGTGTTCCCGTCTTGTTTTGTATTATGAAATACTTCCTATATACATAATTATTTATACAATTTTTCTTTTTGTTTTGCAATCAAAAAAGCCTTGTGTTATTCTTGCATAGTTATAAAACATTACGGGGGAAATATGAATAAACCTTTAGTCCTATGTATCATGGATGGCGTCGGAATCAATGATAATATACAGCATAACGCAGTTGAAATGGCAAATATGCCCTTTTTCAAGTCTTTATTAGAAAAATACCCACATTCTATTTTGAATGCCAGTGGCGTCGCGGTTGGCTTGCCCGATGGTATAATGGGTAATTCAGAGGTTGGACATATAACAATCGGGTCTGGACGCGTGGTTAATCAATTTTTGCGCAGATTTCAAATTGAAAATTGGAATACAAATAAACCACTGCATAAGTTCATAGATGAAGTCAAGAATGACGGCGGTGTTGTTCATATGGCAGGATTGATGTCGGACGGCAGGGTTCATTCAGATATAAATGATATGATGATAATCGCAAAGTTTGTCTTAAATGCGGGTTTGCAGTTATATATTCACTTTATTGCCGACGGACGTGATGCGCCACCACAGTCTGCAGAAATTTATATAAAAACGATACAAAAAGAACTGAATGCGTTTTTACGTTCTGGGCAGGCGGTTTTTACAACTTTGTCTGGTCGTTATTATGCAATGGACAGAAATAAAAATATGGATAGAACAGAGTTGGCCTTTGATGCCATTGCAAATGCAAACGCAGACTATAAAGCAGATTCTATAGAAAGCGCGCTGCAAAACGCTTATGCTCGCGGTGAAACAGATGAATTTATTAAGCCAACGGTTATAAACGGCGGTAAACCAATAACTGATAAAGACGGCTTTATTTTTGGAAATTATCGCAGTGATCGGGCGCGACAAATTGTAAGGTCTGTATTAAACACTGGGGCGCATATGTTATGTTTTTCACAATATGGCGAAGGTTTGGATGATACTTGTCCTGCTCTGTTACCAGATGTAGAAATAAAAAATACTTTGGGTGACGTGTTGGCAGCAAATGGAAAAACACAGTTACGTATTGCCGAAACTGAAAAGTATAATCACGTTACGTATTTTTTTGACGCGGAAAGAAATATTGACTTGCCAGGTGAAAAAAAGATTTTAATAGATTCGCCAGACGTCGCAACGTTTGATTTGAAACCAGAAATGTCTGCCGGGGAAATAACAGATGCTTTATTGCCGGAATTATCAAAGTTTGACGTTGTTATTTTGAATTATGCAAATGGTGATATGGTCGGTCATACAGGAAATGAAGTGGCGGCAGTTCGCGCGATGGAGTTCTTGGATTTGCAATTGTCAAGGCTGGTTCCTGCTGTGTTGAACATGGGTGGATGCGTGTTAATTACCGCGGACCACGGTAACGCAGAAAAAATGTGGGACGAAAAAACCAATTCTCCTTGGACGGCGCACACCACAAATCCGGTTAACTTTATCGTTGTTTCAAACGAAGATGTTGCGGTCGCAAACGGCGGATTGGCAGATGTCGCGCCAACAATACTTAAATTATTGGGGCTGCCAAAGCCAGACGATATGACCGGTAAAAGTTTGATATAATGAATAAAAGGCGAATGTCATTTATTCGCCTTTTTTCTGTTGTCTACATTGTTTGAAGAAATTTCTTAATAATTCTGCAGATTCGTCTGCGTATTCCGTTTGTTGATGTATTTCTGGTTTCCATAAATGTCTGTCTGTATCGTATATCCTTGCGTTGTTTAAGAGCCCCCCACCCTTTTCATCTTTGGCTGCAAAATAAATTGCCCGAATTCGTGCAAAAGAAATCGCCGTTGCGCACATCGCGCATGGTTCCAGACTGACATATATGTCACAACCATCCAAAAATTTTACACCAAGTTTTTTGCAAGCCTTGTTTATCGCAACTATTTCTGCATGTAGGGTTGGATTTTTGCGTAATTGTACTTGGTTCTCGCCACGTGCAATTATCTTGCCGTCTTTAACGATGACGGCACCAATAGGCACATCGTTATGTGATTGTGCACGGATTGCTAAATTTAATGCTTGCTTCATAAATGACATGATATACACTTTATAATATGAATTCTAAATTGCAAATAATTTCAGGCAGATTTCATGGACGCAAATTATACCTGTCCGACGATGCCAGGCCTACGCAAAATCGCGCGCGGGCGGCGTTGTTTAACGTTCTGACGTCAGGGATACTGGATGTTGACGGTTGTTATAAAGTATGGGATGTGTTTGCAGGTAGCGGCGCTTTGGGGATAGAGTTTTTATCGCGGTATCCAAATTCTAGGGTTTTATTTACAGATTTATCCGATAAATCAGTAAACGCAATTCGTAAGAATTTGTCGTTATTAAAACTTGGTAACGAAGCGCGCGTTATACAGGCAGACGCGTTGGATATTGTAAATAAATATGCGCCAGAAATAGACGTGGCTTTTGTAGATGCGCCCTATGCGGATTCAGATGTCGGGGTAAGGTTTATAGAAAGTTTTGCAAAAGTGGCAAAAAAAGGCTCGGTCGTTGTTTGGGAACAAGAAAACGCGCGTTTCGTTAATCCCACAGATAATTGGGCTGTTTTGCGTGATAAAACATATGGGCGGGCCCGTTTTTTGGTTTTGCTGTTGATAAACAAATAAAAACCTTGATTTTTCAATATTTTTAGTAAATAATATGCCCCGCACGGCACCCTTGGAGGTCGTGTAAACAAAAAATCTTAAAAAAGAGGATAAAAAATGGCAATCAATTTAAAAGCAGAAATTCGCAATGTTGCCGGCAAGGGGGCCGCACGTAGCATTCGTAATAATAAAAATATTCCAGCCGTTATATACGGTGAAAAAAAGTCGCCTGTCGCAATTGAATTAAATGGGCGTGATTTTGAAATGTTATTAAAAACGCCAAGTTTACGTACTAAATTATTCCAAATCGCAACACCAAACGGTAAAGAAGACGCGATGTTAATGGACATTCAATATCATCCTGTATCTGATGCTGTAATTCATGTGGACTTTAAACGTATAGACGTTAAAAAGCCTGTAAATGTAAGCGTTCCAGTAGAGGTCGTTAATGTAGAATCTTCCAAGGGATTAAAACTGGGTGGTGTATTGAACTTTGCTGTACGTAAAGTTGCTTTGCGCGGTTTGGTTAATGATATCCCAGAAAAAATTACAATTGATTTGGCGAATTTAAACATCGGTGAATCTGTTCACGGAACTGATTTGGTTTTGCCAAAGGGTGTTGAATTAGGATTACATCAAGCCGAATTGGCGTTTGCAACAATCGGCGGTAAAATGCCGGAAGAAGCAGATGCTAAGAAAGCAGCCGCAGCACCAGCAGCAGCTGACGCGGCAAAAAAATAAAAAATTTCGTTTTATAAATTTAACCACCCTGGTTTGGGTGGTTTTTTGTTATTTTTTTCCTGTGGTCTTGAAATTGTTTTTGGTATTAACTATATGGTATCTTAGTAAAAGAGTTTGAAGGAGTGAAACAAATGGGAAAAGTATTAGGTATTGACTTAGGTACAACAAATTCTGCCATGGCGTTTATGGATGGCAGTGAACCGAAAATCATTGAAAATTCAGAAGGACAAAGAACTACGCCTTCTGTTGTCGCTTTAACTGCAAACGGTGAACAGTTGGTCGGCATCACCGCAAAAAACCAAGCTGTCACAAATCCAGAAAATACAATTTATGAAATTAAACGATTGATGGGGTTGCGCTATGACAGCCCTGCGGTAAAAGAAATTGCCGCCCGCGTTCCTTATAAAATCGTTGCAGGCGATAACGGTGACGCCTGGGTTGAAATGGAAGGTAAAAAATATGCGCCTTCGCAAATATCAGCGATGATTTTAGCAAAATTAAAGAAAGATGCAGAAGCATACTTGGGTGAAAAAATAACAGATGCAGTCATTACTGTTCCTGCATATTTTAATGATTCGCAACGTCAGGCCACAAAAGATGCTGGTCGTATTGCTGGCTTGAATGTGTTGCGTATCGTTAATGAACCTACGGCTGCCGCGTTGGCGTATGGTTTGGATAAAGATAAAAACGGAACAATCGCTGTTTATGACCTTGGTGGCGGTACGTTTGATATTTCTATATTGGAAATCGTTGACGGCGTTTTTGAAGTCAAATCAACAAACGGCGATACCGCACTGGGCGGTTCGGATTTTGACGCACGTATATTAAAATACTTGATTGATGAGTTCAAAGCTCAAACCGGTATAGATTTGTCTAACGATAAACTGGCTTTGCAGCGTTTGAAAGAAGCGGCAGAAAAAGCAAAAATAGAATTGTCGTCAAAAACGTCTGCTGACATTAACCTGCCTTTCTTGACCGCAGACGCCTCGGGTCCAAAGCATTTTAATACGACGCTTACACGGGCAAAGTTGGAATCGTTAGTAGATGATTTAATTCAAAAAACGATTGAACCTTGTCGCAAGGCTTTGAAAGACGCTGGGTTGGATAAATCACAAATTAACGAAGTTATTTTGGTCGGCGGTCAAACACGTATGCCGAAAGTGGTTGAAACCGTAAAAGAATTCTTTGGACGCGAACCACACAAAGGCGTCAATCCTGATGAAGTTGTTGCATTAGGTGCCGCGATTCAAGGTGGAGTTTTGAAAGGCGATGTAAAAGATGTTCTGTTGTTGGATGTTACGCCACTGTCTTTGGGAATTGAAACTTTGGGCGGTGTATTTACTCGCTTGATTGACCGTAATACTACTATACCTACTAAGAAGTCACAAGTATTTAGTACTGCGGAAGATAATCAATCTGCTGTTACAATTCGTGTGTTCCAAGGTGAACGTGATATGGCGGCCGACAATAAATTACTGGGTCAGTTTAACTTAGAAGGTATTGCCCCTGCACCGCGCGGTATGCCACAGATAGAGGTTTCCTTTGACATTGACGCCAATGGTATCGTACATGTGTCTGCAAAAGATAAAGGCACAGGTAAAGAACAAGCGATTTCTATTAAATCTGATGGCGGTTTGTCAGAAGAAGAAATTAAACGCATGGTTGACGAAGCCGCGGCAAACGCAGATGCAGATAAGAAAAAACGTGAATTGGCAGAAGCCAAAAATAACGCGGAAACCGCAATATTCAGCATTGAAAAATCTTTGAAAGAACATGGCGATAAAATCAGTGAAGATGAAAAGAAAGCCATTGAAGACGCAAAGAAAGAGTTAGCAGATGAATTGGCTAAATCTGATGTCACCGCAGAGTCTTTGAAAAACAAGACAGAAGCCTTGGCAGAAAAAGCAATGAAACTTGGAGAAGCAGTGTACAAAGCGTCACAAGAATCTGCTGCGTCACAAAACAGTGATAATCAATCAAAAGATGATGGTGCGCGTGATGCGGACTTCTCTGAAAAGAAGTAACGATAATCACTGTAAGTATTAAAATAAAAACCCGCGGTTAGCGGGTTTTTTTATTGTTCTGACGTAATACCCCGGGCGTAAGCCCGAGGGATGTAGACAACCCAAATCTTTTGTTCTAAGATAAAGGTATGGAATTAACGTTAGGTTCACATTATGTCTATCACTGCCGTTATCACATAGTTTTACCG
>CASFOK010000009.1 GCA_949296475.1 uncultured Pseudomonadota bacterium | reverse complement strand
CTTGTTCGCATGATGTCGTCATCAGCATAGAGCCCATCATACCAATCGCAGGTAATGCTTTTTTTAATTTATAAGGCAACATTTTTGTGTATTTCATGTTTTATCCTTTTTGTTTTTATTATTTTGTCGGGGGTTATCTGTTTTTATTAATTGTCCAACCATTACGTACGAACCACAGGCTGTCTTCTGGAACCTTGGATGCTTCACCCAGTCTGAAATTAAAATCGCCCTTGCCACGTACCTTTGATGAGTAGTTTATTGGGTGTTCCACCCCATTAACACGCAGTGCTGTTATATTACGATATGCGTAGTCTGACCAATCATCATCTGGAATCAGATAAATTGTTTTAATAGTTGGGTCGTTCGCATATTTTATGATTGTATCGCTGACTGTACGTGTGCCGTCTGGAAGTATTTTTACTATATTGTGCGAATCCCAAGCACCAAAAGTTAATTCAATTGTTTTTTGTTGGTTTTCATAGTCATCTTTTTCTTGTTCGCATGATGTCGTCATCAGCATAGAGCCCATCATACCAATCGCAGGTAATGCTTTTTTTAATTTATAAGACAACATTTTTGTATATTTCATGTTTTATCCTTTTTGTTTTATTGTTTTGTTGGGGGTTATCTGTATTTATTAATTGTCCAACCATTACGTACGAACCACAGGCTGTCTTCTGGAACCTTGGATGCTTCACCCAGTCTGAAATTAAAATCGCCCTTGCCACGTACCTTTGGTGAGTAGTTTATTGGGTGTTCTACACCGTTGACTCGTATTGCTGTTATACTAGGATGTGTGCAGCCTGACCAATCATCGTTCGTAACCAAGTAAATTGTTTTAATAGTTGGGTCGTTTGCATATTTTATGATTGTATCGCTGACTGTACGTGTGCCGTCTGGAAGTATTTTTACTATATTGTGCGAATCCCAAGCACCAAAAGTTAATTCAATTGTTTTTTGTTGGTTTTCGTAGTCATCTTTTTCTTGTTCGCATGATGTCGTCATCAGCATAGAGCCCATCATACCAATCGCAGGTAATGCTTTTTTTAATTTATAAGGCAACATTTTTGTGTATTTCATGTTTCGTCCTTTTTGTTTTTATTATTTTGTCGGGGGTTATCTGTATTTATTAATTGTCCAACCATTACGTACGAACCACAGGCTGTCTTCTGGAACCTTGGATGCTTCACCCAGTCTGAAATTTAAATCGCCTTTACCACGTACCTTTGGTGAATTGTCTTTTGCATATCTCAGCGCGTGGTTACGTAGTGCTGTTATGTTCTGGGCTGTTAAGTTAGACCAGTCTCCTTCGGGAACCAAATAAATCGTTTTAATGTTTTTGTCTTTTGAATATTTGTTTATGGTGTCGGTAACAAAATTCACACTGCCCATAGAAATCATTTTATATGCATCATACGGGTTTATGGATATTTCAATTTTAGACGTCTTTACCGTGTAGTCTAACTTTTCCGAACCGTATACATCCGTTTTGAACAAGGGGATAAAAACCGGGATTGTTTGGCTTTCTTTGTCAGGTTCGGGGTTCGGTTCGCATGCCGTCATCAGCATAGTTCCCATCATACCAACCACAGGTAATGCTTTTTTTAATTTATAAGACAACTTTTTTGTGTATTTCATGTTTGTCACCCCGTTTCGTTACTTTTGTTTGTTAAATGCACGAAAGGTTCGCAAGTCAAACAAGGTATGCGTGACGCTTGACATGGGTTCGTCATCAGTAACCTTATTGCGTAAAGCCTGATTCTGGTTGCATTGGGTTATAAATTTTGGCTCGGGGTCTGGTTTTGGCGGATAATCGTCAGAATTAAAAGTATTACATGACGGGGCGATAAATGTTATTGCGCCCGCCATTCCCAATAAATATACCGCTTCTTTTAATTTATAAGGAACTGTTTGCGTAAAATGCTTGTTTTGTACGACGTTTTGTTTTGATGTTCCGTTTTTTACCGTGTTAAAAACAAAACAGCCCGAAAAATTCCGGACCGCCCCCGACAGATTTTTTAAAATCTTGATTGTTTTTGATGCAGAAAACGTCATTTTTACATTCTCTTTCCCCACCGTTTCGCCCCGCGTCCAAATGGGCAGCCCCTGCGACCAGTGAAGACGTTTTTTATAAAAGTTTTGCGTTTTCTTATACATCGTTCTTGTTATACCTTTTATGTATAATATAGACGATTGTAAAAATTTGTCAAGTCTTTTTGTTGGTTTTGAATTTTTATTTATATTGTGTTGTTGGCGCTGTGGGCTAATTTACGGCTTGGTATGTGACCGTCCAATGCGTAGGCGACGTGACCGCGCAATCTTGACCCGACCAAACCCAGTTGTTATTTATGTATTCGTATGTGCAGTTCGTTGATGTGGTTGCGTTTTCGTTTGTTTCTGTGCGATATAAATTAATCGGTTGCATCAGGTTGGTTGTGTCGGTGGTCGTCGTGCCCTCGTATTTTGGTGATATGTACTTACCAGTGTTCTTGTTTACAAAGACATAATAACCATCGCAGTTTACTGTCTGACCATTTGGATATTCTGATAGCACATCTCCGCCAGATAATGTTCCAACGCAAATTAAGTACCCGATATTATTATTTGTGTTATAATATTGGTCGGTTCCTGGGTTAAAGGCGACGACAAACTCTGAAGAATCTGGCAAACATAATCCTGTGGCGGGTACTTCTTCGTCATTTTGATTTTGTACATCATTGTTCGTGTCGGAAATGTTTTGCGTTGTGGTGTCTTTTCCGCAATATTCGTCGTTGTTATTCCAGTTTAATCCGTCTATGGAGTTTTGGGTTTGATCAATACCACAACAGTTGCCGAAAACGTCCGGCAGACCCGCGCCACCCTGATTGGTTTTGCAACAGTTTTTATAATCGTTGCTAACTGTAATCAACCAATGGTTGGTCGGGCATATCAGTCCGTCATCAGATACATTTTGCGCAGATATACATATCATCGTACCCTTTTGTTCATCCCAATACGATACAAAGCCCGGTCCGCAAGACGTGTCACGACAACTGTCAATTGCTTCTGCTGTATTTGTGTTCTTGGCAAACCAAGACAACAGCGTTTCATCGGTACCTATTTTAATCTTGTTGTGCGTGGTTGTTTGGTTAAGTATCGTTGCTGGTTGCGCCTCGCAATTACCCCAGATTCTTTCCGCTATGCGACATGTTTTGCAGTCTGACGATGACAATAACGTATAAATGCCGTTGTTGTTAAGACCGCACTCAGACGCACATATGTCATATATACAATTCTCGTTAGATGTACCGTTTATACATGTGTTGTTAGTAACGTCATTGTTCGTTATTATCGCGTTTGCACCATATAACGATTCGTAAAATGCGTTAGTGTTCGGATTTACCAAGTTATCCGCAATCAGCGCCAGGTTTATATTATTAATGGATTCAACGCCTGCGTCCGCAACGCACTGAACAACTTCGTCCCAACAAGATGTTCTGTTGATGATGGCCTTGCGGTTGACCGATGTTTGAATGTTTTCACATAGCCCAAAATTACCAGATATGGATTTGCAAGACTGTATTATGCAAGCGCGCCCAACCTCGCGACAGGTTTTAAGAATCGTTTCATATGTCTTGTCTGTGGCGATTTCCGTCATGCCTTGATTCCAAGCGTCACCGCCGTCGGTTACATTTAACAATGCGGTACATGAATTCTGTACCTCTGCACACATTTCCCGAACAGTTTTATCTGCCTTGACCCCGAATGTGGATAACGCACGGGCGTCAAAGTCTTCCAGTGAATCCGAAGTCTGTGTCAAACATTGCGTTGTTAAGGTGGTGCAACTTTGACGGACGTCTTCCAATTTTTGTTCCTGGGCCAGTTTTATTTGCGCCAACGCATCTTCTATGAACGCGTCCCAGACATAGTCTGCAATGTCTTGGCATTGTTCCATCGCCGGTTCCAAGAACTTTTTCTTGGAATTTAAATATGATACAAATACCTCGTTGCCGGGGGCACCGGTCCAAGTCTGATTCGTTTCAGGACGCGTAATTAATGTACCTAAATTTACCAAGTTCGTGGTCAGTATCGCTTCGCCCGTAGATGGATCAATGTATCTGCCACTGACGTCAAGGCATTTACCTAAGTCGTCACCACATACTGTCGTGTCTGTCAACATGTCCAACATCTTCTTTTTACATGTTAATATGTCGTCAGAATTGCGCTTTTGATATATGTCAAGACGCGACATGTCAAGCAATGCGCTGCCTTCACGGATTTTTTCGCGCGCCTTGTCTTGCTGGGTGGCATAAGATTTCGCAACGGTGTTACAATCTTGCTCTATGGCCATCTGATAACCGCTTTCCGCGATGTCCAGTTCGTCTTGACTGCATACCTCAAGCGCCATTTCACGACATACGGGCAGGGCGGCACTGTATAAATCCGGCCCGGTTTTTGTCGTGGTTGAAGAGCCCATTAACGAATCAACGCTGTCAAACGCAGCGTCCGCGTTTAACGATAACGATATCGGTGAAAGATTCGGATTGAATGTGCTGTCGTCAAAAGTGGTATTTAATTTTTTTGCGATTTCATCTAATAACTTTTTTGATTCGCTTGTGTCTTCTTGTTGAAAAGCCAGTTCGCCTTCGGTTGCTTGGAACAGTGCCGCCGCATCTTCTTTGTCCATATTCACAGTCAGCAATCTTTGATTAAAGTCCAACATTTTATCTTCTACTTCGGATAACTGTTTTTTGATGCTGTCAAATTCATTAACGCGTGACGAACAAGCACAACGTTTTAACTGAGAGTCCTTGTTGGCGCAAAATTCATCCATGCAACTGTAATAAACTTCGCGACATTGTGTGTAGTTGCTGGATAACACCGATGCTGTCGTGGTGTTGGTGGTACTGCGAGAAATTGTTGCGCCATTCCCAGAACCACGACGTGCGGTTGCGGTATTCATTACAGGTGTTGCAGTTCTGGAATTGGTCTGTATCGCGCTGCGCGATACAGATTGGCTGCCCCGAGTTGCCGTACCTGTTGTGTTTGATACGCCGGTTCGTGGCGTTGTTCTTTGTACGGTCGTTGTCGCGCTTCGAATCGACGTTCTTGACGGCGACGATACAACTGTCGCAGGCGTTTCTGTCGTACGAGTTTGAACATTAGATGTGGTTCTGGCAGATACCGTCCTGTTACTGTTAGTGGAATCTGTGGCGTTAGAACGGTTTACAGATTCGGTTCTGGACACAGTCGCGCGATCGCGAACAGCCGATTGCGTACTGGCAGCAACAGTGTCAGATGTATAACGGGATATAGCAGTTTGATTTGTTTTAGTGGCGGTTGCAGATGTTGTCGGGTTAGATTGTTGTCTGTTTGTTGAAACAACGGTTGCCGCAACATCACGCCGTGTCGCAGCGCGTGCAACATCAGCGTTATCATCTGCGTTTGCCACGTTAATATACAGCAAACCAAGACTAAGTAATAAAAATAGCCTTATCTTTTTCATCCTTTGATTACAATGTTAGCAAATTTATGAAATTGCGGGCAAGCGGAAAAAAGAATATTTAATAACTTATTTTTAGTTTTGGTGCGGATAGGGGGACTTGAACCCCCAAGGATTTCTCCACAGCATCCTTAGTGCTGCGCGTTTACCGTTTCGCCATATCCGCAATATGTCACAAGTTTGCATTCTGCGACAGGGCGGCACTACGCTTCGCTTCGTAGTCGCCATATCCGCAATTCTTGTGCGCAAACAAAATCTTACAAAGATGATATTACATTTTCAACATTTTTATGATATACTTATATAAATGATGTAGGAAGGATTTAAGAACATGAAAAATTTTTACAAGGTATTATTCAGATATTCTTTGTTGGCGTTTTTCCCTGTTACAGCAAATGCGGCGGGAACCTACTATACTGGGTACTATCAGTCCCCACAACAAGGGTATTCAAGTCAAACGTATGCGCAACGTCAGGCGACAAATTATAATACGTCTTATGCTAATTCTGGGGTGCGTTATTCTTTGCCTTCTTCGTCAAGAACCACTGCTGCCAGTAATGTCGCAACAAAAAATACAGGGACGCAGCCGGCAAGTAAAAAAGGTTTTTGGGTGGATGCAGGCATTGCACATGAAAATGCAATGTGGCGATTTGATATGAAAGAATCAGGCAGTATACTAAGTTATGATAATGTCGCATGGAATGTGTTAGATGTTCGCGCAGGATATAACTTTGATGCCGGTAATTTTGGGTTAACAGTTGATGCTGGTGTGAAATACGGAATGCAATACGGTGAATCCGCCATGTATGATGACGACGTTACTAATGGCGGGTATTTTATAAATGCTGTATGTGAATCTGTAGATGGTGCTGGTAATTGTATCGGGTATATAGGTGACCGAATGGGGCATGCGTTATCCATTGGTACCAGCAAGGGCGGCAGTATGTTGGGCTTTAATGCTGGGTTAGGACTGACAGATTTCTTTAAACTTGGTAATGTGCGCTTTACGCCTTCTTTGGGATATAGACATTTTAGTTATAAATTAACAACAGAAAAAAACTATGGCGTAGCAGTTGAGACAATGACTTGCTTTGAAATTGATGGCGAAGTTCAATGTGACCCAGTTGTGATTTTTAATGGAAGTACAATCCTAGTTCGTGATAACCCGTATGGTGCAACTAGTGTACCAAGTGACAGTTCCAATTTTGCTACGGGTGATACGTTTTATTACTATCAGCCTGGTAAAAGTCATTCTTATGAGGCAACCTGGTCGGGTCCTTATATTGCCATGGATATGAATTATACAATAAATCAAAATAATGCAGTTAACGGTCGTGTGGAATTAGGACTGCCAGGATATAAGTCCGAAGGTGACCAGCCGTATCGTTTTGACTGGGCGCACCCGAAAAGCGTAGAGGACGAGGCGGGTATTGGCTCTGCAATACATTTTGGACTTGGGGCAAATTGGACAACTGCAATCACAAATTCGGTTGCATTGTCTATTGGCTTGACATATGATTATTACTCTGTAAGTGATGCAGACGCAAAAACATACCTTAACGAAAATTATTATATGACTGAATGGAATAGAATTTTAACAGGCGGTATATATAATGTAGACGGGTATGAAATTAATTATGGCAGTGGTTATTCGTCCGAAGCAGACATGTTGGCATATAATCTTGCAGCTCAAACAATTCAAAGTCTGCGTGATTCATGTCCTGGATGGGTTTGCTCTGTTAATAAAGAAGTAGAATCTATTTACAGGTCTTTGGGTATAAGGGTTGGTATAAACGCAAGTTTCTAGAATATAAAATGAAAATATTAAATAAGTTTTTATGTGCCTTGGGGGTTTGCGGGCTTGTTTCTTTGGCCGATGCAGCAGATTTGTCTGGAACGGCTTTTGTAAACGTAACCAGCGATACCGCGGCAACCGCCAAAGAAATGGCGTTTGATGAAGCGCGCAGACAGGTCATCGTTGATGCTTTGACTGGTTATGCAGATTCTGAACAACTGCGTCAAACATTAAAAAATACCAGCGGCAGTTCTTTGAATAACTTGATAACCGCAACCAGTATTGACGGCGAAAAACAATCTGATACAACTTATTCTGCCAATATCACCATGCATTTGGATAGAGATGCCGTAAAGCAATGGTTGCTGGATAATAATATTAATAATTGGATGTTGGATGATGTTGACCAAGATGTCTTCGTCGCGCAAGTTATAATGTCAGATAAGTTAGCAAATTGGATGGAATTGAAAAGATTGACGCGGGCAAATGGAATAGATATGGCTGCCGTATATATTAATGGCAACAGAATAATGGCCGAAGTGCCACTTGATAAGAAAAACGCTTTTACAAACGCGGTTCGTATGTATGGTTGGCACGTAAATAATCAAAACGGTATCGTAAGCATATGGAAGTAATTCTGTATGAATATAATCGTGTGGTAAATCATCCTTTTTAGCGGTATCTATTTGTAAGTATTCTTTGAAACAGAGTTTACTTATGAATAAATGGGTATTTATTTTATTGCTTTGTTTAATGCCTTTATCATCGGTGATGGCGAATGATGGCAAAGATTCTTCGCTGGTTTTAGATTTGCGACGTTTAGGTTTGGATTTTTCTAAAACCCAGGTTCGTAATGCCGAATATTATACCACGTCCCCGGTGACAGCGTTAAGTACTTCTAATCAAGAATATATAAAAGGTATGTTGGACGTTATTTTGGAGTATAACAAAAATAAATTTAAGTGGGATAATGGTATATTATTAGAGTACGGAAAAACAACCCTTAAACCTCGTAATGCACCGCCGGCATCAGATGAAAGCGCAGACAAAATATTGTTGTCCAGTAATTTGTCTTATGCGATGTGGGACTTTTATGGCCTGAAAATCGGACCGACATTGCGTGAAGCGTATCAGACTCAGTTTTCTGGTACCGCAGGAAATCCAAGGCAAAACGTTATTAGGTCTAGTCTGGGCGTTTCTTTGTTTGATCATAAAATTATCAAAAACTTGTATTTGGTCGGCGTTTATGAATATGATATGACGTATTCAAATCAAAAAGATAGTAAGTTAGGCGCAGAATTGGGGGTGAATTTAGAATATACGGTCAGAAAAGGTGTAAAATTGTCTGCAGACGGATATTACAGGGAATATTTTGATTATACCGAATATATACCGACCGACTTGGAACGCGACCTAAGTGCAGTTTTGCGACTGGATACAAATATGTGGGGGAATTTGACGATGGGGCCCTATGTGCAATATAGATTGGCAAAGGCCAGATATACAAGCGTATATGGCAGTAACTTTATGTTCGGCATATCGTTCAGTTATATAAATAAGTTTCTGCTGAAGTAATTTTCTGACGGTGTTTTTGTGATTATATTTCTAAGTATCAATTTTTGCTTGATTTTTTGTGTTCTTTGGTCTATTATCAGGGCACGTCTTTTGGGACGAAGAACACAACCGTTCAGTTTTATTTCTGTCCAAATGATATATGTTTGGCTTGTTTACTGACGGCGAGGATAACAACAGAAAAAAGGATTATATCATGGCATTGCCAACATTTTCTATGAAACAACTTATGGAAGCAGGGGTGCATTTCGGGCATCATACACGTCGTTGGAACCCTTTGATGACACCTTATGTTTATGGGGTAAAAGATAAAATTCATATTATTAATTTGAACAAAACCGCGCCTTTGTTACATCGTGCGTTGGTTGCTTTGGAAGCAATCGCAGCCGCAGGCGGCAAGGTTTTGTTCGTGGCTACAAAACATCAGGCAAAAGACATCGTAAAAGATGCTGCCGAACGTTGCGGGCAATTTTACGTTAACAATCGTTGGTTGGGCGGTATGTTAACGAACTGGACAACGGTTTCACAATCTATCCGTCGTTTGAAAAAAATGGAAGCGGATATTGAAAACGCTGATAAATTGGGCTTAACAAAGAAAGAAGTCGGCGTTATGACCAAAGAAGTTGAAAAATTGCGCGACATTTTTGGCGGTATTTTGGATATGCACGGCGTTCCACAGGCAATGATTGTTATTGACGTACCACGCGAAATTAACGCAGTTCGCGAAGCCAAAAATTTGGATATCCCAACAATTGCAATTTGCGATACAAACGCAAATCCTGAATTGGTTGATTATCCTGTACCTGGTAACGATGACGCTGCACGTGCGACACAGTTGTATTGCGACTTGTTCGTAGACGCGATTTTGTCTGGTATTGAAAAACGCTTGGGCGGTGCCGCTGGGAAAAAAGTAGAATCTGATATGGCGGCCGCTGCTGCAGAAGAGTTTGAAGCAGATGTGAAAGATAAAGAAGCGCGTCAGAAATCAAAAACTTCGGAAGCGCGCGCGGAACGTCGCAGCAAATTGACTGAAAAAGCGGATAAATAATTGTTGAAAATCGGGTATGCCCGACAACATGCAAAAAGCGTTTTGTGGGGTGCGTAAAAAAACTTACGCACCAAGCAAAATAAAAAAATAATTTTATATATTTACGGGAGAAAAAACAATGGCAGAAGTAACAGCAAAATTAATTCAAGAATTGCGTGAAAAAACATCAGCAGGTATGATGGATTGTAAAAAAGCCTTGATAGAAAACAACGGTGATATAGAGGCTGCTGCCGATTGGTTGCGTCAAAAGGGTATTGTAAAGGCCGCTTCAAAAGCAGGACGCGTTGCCGCTTCTGGTTTGGTGACGGTTGTAAAATGCGACAATCTGGGGTGCGTGGTTGAATTGAACGCGGAAACAGATTTCGTTGCTAAAAACGATAAGTTTCAAAAGTTGGTTGCAGACGTTGCAAGTAAAGCCTTGGATTTAAAAGGAGACTTTGATGCAACTTTGAATGCCGTAAAAGACGACATTGCTGCAACGATTTCTACTATTGGTGAAAATATGAATTTGCGTCGTATCGCAAAAGTATCTGGTGACCATATTTACACTTATGTTCATAATGCTTTGGTCCCAGGTATGGGGCAGATTGGTGTTGCAGTCGCAATAAACGGCGATTCCGATAAAATTGATGAAATTGGTAACAAGATTGCAATGCATATCGCTGCAAATAAACCAGAATATATGACGATTGCAGATGTTGATCCTGTCGCGGTTGAACGTGAAAAGAAGGTCTTTATTGAATCTGGGGCAACCGCTGGTAAACCAGAACAAGTTGTAGAAAAAATGGTAAACGGTCGCATACAGAAGTTTTATGCAGAAACAGTTTTGGAAGAACAGCCTTTCGTTATGGATCCTTCAAAAACAGTAAAACAAATCGTTGAAGAAGCAGGCGGCAAGTTGGCTGGCTTTGCTTATTACGTTTTGGGTGAAGGTATTCAAAAACGTGAAGACAACTTGGCCGATGAAGTTGCAAAAATGCTGGGTTAATTTACATTCTATGTTGAATTAATACCAAATAAAATCCGGCGCTTGTTGCCGGATTTTATTTAATGGTAAAAGTTGCAAGGAAACGGAATCTTTGATATCATTTGCTTAAAAGGGATTGGGTATGAAAAACGAACTTTTGAAAGAATTAGAAGCGCGCGGTTTTTTAAATCAATCTTCTAATATAGACGGTTTGGACGATGCGTTAAATGCCGGGCGCGTTGTTGGATATTGGGGAACAGATCCTACGGGCGATTCGTTGCACGTTGGTCATTTGGCTTCATTGATGCTGATGCGCTGGTTCCAAAAATATGGTCATAAGCCTATTTTGTTAGTAGGGGGGGCAACGGGACGTATCGGTGACCCGTCGGGACGCGATAAAGGACGACCAATGTTAACAGACGAACAAATAGAGAAAAATTGTTCGGGTCTTCGCAAGTCTATATCAAAGTTTATAAGTTTTGGTGATGGTGATTCCGATGCAATCATGGTTGATAACTATGATTGGATGAAGGGGTATAACCATATGGATTTTTTGCGCGAATTTGGTACCGATTTTACTATCCCAAGAATGTTGTCCATGGAAAGTGTTAAACGTCGTTTGGAAAACGGTATGACTTTCTTGGAATTTAATTATATGACTTTTCAAGCAGTTGACTTTTTGACTTTATATAAAAAGTATAACTGCATATTGCAATTCTGTGGTGCGGACCAGTGGGGAAATAGCATTATGGGGGTTGAACTGATACGCAAAAAAATGGGTAAAGAAGCGTTCGTTTTATCTACTGCGCTTATTACAGATTCCAGGGGCGAAAAAATCGGAAAGTCTGCGGGAAATGCCGTTTGGGTCAATGAAGATAAAACGTCGCCTTATGATTATTATCAGTATTTTCGTAATACCCCGGATGATTTGGTGGAAAAGTTTTTAAAGATATTTACGGAAATTCCTTTGAATGAAATTGAAAAATTGTCAAAATTACAGGGCGCGGAATTGAATGAAGCAAAAAAAATTCTCGCTTTTGCCGCCACAGAGATTGCACACGGGAAAATTGCAGCAATGCAAGCCCAAGAATCTGCTGATGCGCTGTTTGGTGGCGGTGGTAATTCTGATAACATGCCAAGTATTGAAATAAACGTTCCCGAAAATGTAGGGGTTTTGGATTTCTTGGTTTCTGCCGGTTTGTTCGTATCAAAGTCCGAAGCCAGACGAATGGTAGAGCAGGGCGGAATTCAAATTAACGGTAAAAAAATATCAGATTGGAAGGTCGGAATAAATGTTGCAGATGAATGTATCGTGCAAAAAGGTAAAAAGACTTTCTTGCGCGTTGTGAAAAAGAAATAATGAAGAAGTGTTTGGTCGTTTTATTCTTGTCGTGTTTTACGGTGGTGCAACCTGTTTGTTCCGCCAGTGAATTATCACAGATACAAGCGCAAATAAAAAAAACAGAGCAGCAAAATAAGAAACTGGAACAGCAGGTAAAAACGTCTGACAGGGATGTCGCGGCAACCAAGAAAAAACTGGTCAAGGCTGCTGACCAAGTTAGTTCTTTGGAAGAACAACGGGGAATAGTAATAAAGAAAATTCAAGACATAGATGCGAAACAGGCCGAATTAGAAAGGTCTTTGCGTAAAAACCAAGAACGGATTGCCGATGCTGCGGCAAGCATTTTATTTATTGCGTCGCATCCAAGTTTTGATTCTGAGAATATGCGTGAATATGTTTTGACGTCTGCTGTATTGTCTGGAACGGCAAACAGTTTTGATGCCGACATTCAAGATGCAACCAAGAAAATCAAAGAATTGGAAAAATTACGAGAACAACGCGCCATTGAAAAAGAAAAGTTAGACAGAACCGCCAAAAAATATGCGTCGGAAAAGCAAGAGTTAGATAAACTTTTGCGCACGCGTTCAGTTCAAAATCAAAAATTGCGCAGTCAACAGTCTGCGTTGCAAAAAAAGTTGCGCGAATTGTCGGCGCGCGCAAAAAATATTTCCGAATTGTCTGCCGGCGTGGGGAGCTCTGAAATGTCTGGGGATTCTAGGTTTTCTTTCCGTAAATTAAATCAACCCGTGCGTGGCAAAGTGGTTGTTCGTTTCGGTGAAAAAACGGCGCTGGGATTGAAATCTGATGGTTGGAGAATACGCGTTCGTGGCGACGCGTTGGTTATGGCGCCGGCCGATGGGGAAGTAAAATTTGCCGACAGTTTTAAGGGATTTGGAAAGGTTATAATCATGTCTCATAAAAATGGCTATAATACCGTTATGACGAATCTGGGGGTTATAAACGTTATGTTGGGACAAGAGGTCCTTGCCGGTGAACCAATAGGCAGAATGGATTCCGATAAATCGGAAATGTACTTGGAAGTTCGTCGTGGTAACAAAGCCGTTGACCCGGCAAGATTATTCAAAGAAGATTGATTGTATTGACAAAAGCATAAAAAGTGTTATATATGTCAATATGGTGGATTTAAATAAATATAATCATGGTCGTGAAACTTACGCTGTTTATTATGGCGATGATTTTGTATTAAAAAGACCTTTGCCTAATTTTACAGACGAGAAAAAGCAAGAGTGGTTAAAAAAACAACATAAAACAAAAGAAATTATTAGTGCCGTACGTGCAATTGGTAATCCCGTCTATAATATTCCTGCGATGCGCTATGTTAATGATGATGAATTTCAGGTCTTGGAAGAAAGGGCGCCTGGTGAACCGCTGACCAGGGATTTATATAACAAATTATCAGGACGGCAGAAATTTGAAATAATTAACGCCATTGGAAGCTTTTTGGTTGATATGAATGAGTCTAAGCCGGTCACGGTGGTGGAAAAATATAAAATTAGTAAAGAAATAAAATTTGCAAGGTTAGACTCTTTTATAGAAAATAAAATGAATTTCTGGTTTACAAAAAATGAGACACAGTTAATGGCCAGAATACGTGACGAAATTGGTAATTTTGAATATGAAACTTGTCAAGTTTGGTCTCATGGTGATTTAAATACTGGTAATGTGTTATATTCGCCGGAAAAAAATAAACTATCTTTCATTGATTTTGCAGAAGCGGATTACACCTTTATTTATCATGACATTTTTGCACCTTTGAATTTGGAATTAGATATTTATAAAAAAGTTTATTTGTTGTATAAAAATTTACACAATAAAACTTTATATCATATGCCGTGCGCAAACAGCGAAACGTTAAGAAATATTATGAAGTATCGCATGATTGGCGTCTTGTTAAAACGTTTTATCAAGGCGTCTGACGATTTACGTAAAAATCCTATAAATGCGAAAAGTGTGGATAATAATTTGTCCAAAATCGCTTTTATGCGTAAACAAATGCAAGATATTCTGTCGGTAGAAGCACAATTTACAAAATGATTATTTATAACATTTTAGATTTACTTAGTAATTTAATTATCTCGTTTTGTGTTCTTATCATACAATGATATAAATAATGAGAGTATGTTTTGCAATCGTTCTTGGTTCGCGCTTGGAGTGCATTCATATAGTTATCTTTGTCTGTTTTTTTTATTAAATAATATAGGCATGTAACCATTTTGAATTAACAGCCAATTCATTATTAGTCGGGCAGTACGTTTATTAAAATCATTAAAGGGTTGTGAAATAATTATGTCAAAGTGTGTGTTAAACGCCCGTGTTATAACATTAATTTGTTCGTTTGATAGCATATATTCAATGTCTGACATTTTGTATAATAATTTTTCATAAGATATGGCATGCGTTTGTAGTTTTTCTATGTAAGCATCTGATATTCTATACGTGCCACCAGGAATATCGGTGTTTTTTGAAAGAATGTGATGAATTTTTCTGATGTTATAGTTGTCTATTTTTGTTTTTTGGTGTTTTAGAATGTAATCCCAGGCTTTGCTTAAATTTGCGATATTGTTATAATCTAAATATAACTTCTTTTGTGATGATGGCAAATAATCGGGATATTGAAATAAAATTTCTGCTTCTGTTCCCAGCTCGTGGCGAATCCAGTTAATGGTATTTAGTCTGTTGCATGTATGTGCGCCTGATAGCATATTGGCGATCTCAATGCGATTCTGTTCAATTTTACTTTTATAGTTAATTTTTTTAATCATTTTGTTTGAATTTTTGTATATACCTAGAATAGTGCGTAGACCGTTTTGTGTCAATAAACATTATAAGATATATTTTTATTAAAAATCGTGTTGATAGATGTCTTTTTTTGTTTTATGCTTATAACAGTCTGGGCTAATAGCAGATGGGAAAGGATTTATCATGTTAAAAAAATTATTTATTGTGTTTATATTATTAACGCCGGTTGTCGCTTTCGGGGCCGACAAAAGTAAGAAAGACGAACCAGTTGAACATCTGACAGATGAACAAATATACGAACAATTGAAAAAGTTCGCCTTGGTTTTTGAAACTGCACGCGATAATTTCGTGGAAGAGGTTGATGAAAAAAAAGTTCTGGAAGCTGCAATGAACGGTATGTTGGGGGCTTTGGATCCGCATTCTTCTTATTTGTCTGCGGATGATTTCAAAGAATTTAACGATAAATCACAGGGTGAATTTGGTGGACTGGGTATACAGATAACCAGTGATAGGGGGGCAGTGCGCGTAATTTCGCCAATTGATGATACGCCAGCAGACAAGGCGGGTATCAAGGCGGGGGACTATATCACACATATTGATGACGAACAGGTTTTTGATATGACGTTGAATCAAGCCGTTAAAAAAATGAAGGGCAGACCCGGCACAAAGGTAAAACTGACAATCGTTTCAGAAGGTAAAGAACCTAAAACCTTGACGTTGAAGCGTGCAATCATAAAGGTAGATTCCGTAAAGTATGAAGTAAAGTCTTTGGCTGATGCCGATGAAGATGCGGATAAAATTGGTTATATCAGAATTTCCGATTTTGGGGCAACTACTGCGAAAGAGTTAAAAAACGCGTTGGAAAAACTGGAAAAGAAAGACGTTATAGGGTATGTGTTAGATGTTCGTAATAATCCGGGTGGATATTTAACGGCGGCCATTGACGTGTCAGACGCTTTCTTGGACGGCGGTGAAATCGTTTCTACACGTGGAAGGGAAAAAACAGATATAGAACGCAGTTTCGCAAAGAAAGGCGATTTGGCAAACGGCAAACCTGTTGTTGTGTTGATTAATCATGGTTCTGCGTCGGCGTCTGAAATCGTTGCTGGTGCGCTGCAAGATAATGGACGGGCTTTGGTTATGGGAAGCCAAAGTTTTGGTAAAGGAAGTGTGCAGCAACAAAAACCTTTGGGCGATGGTACCGCTATACATATAACAATTGCCAGATATTATACCCCCAGCGGACGTTCTATACAAAACGAGGGGATTACACCGGATATAGAGGTACTGCAAAGTAAAATAGAAGTGTTAGAGAAAAAAGAAAGCGTTTATTCAGAGGCGTCGTTCAAAAACGCTTTAAAAAATGAAGATTCAAAAGATAAAGACGATAAAAAATCGGACGATGAAGAAAAAGAATTAACGGATGAGGAAAAAGACGCCTTGGATTATCAATTGCAGCGCGCAATGGATATGGTCATAGCGATGTCAAAGATGGACAGTTGGACAGAGAAAAAACAAGCGCTTCAAGAAACACAAAACGAGGAGGTAGATAAATACAATACCGATACAGATAAAAAAAAGGACACAAAAGAAAAAACCGATAACAAATAAACCAAGGGGGCGTTTGCCCCCTTATTTTTTTGCTTATCTTTAATAACGAAACAACCAACCAAGAGGTAAAAAAATGATGTATCGTAATACACAAAATTATATTCCAGATGCGGTCAGATTCTTTATGCAAGATGGTATAACCTATGATTTGTTAAATCTGCCAAAGGGATTTGTCAAAAAGGGCGATTTGACGTTGTCAAATTTAAAACTTATACAATTACCGGATTTATCAGATGTAACGGTTTTGGGTAGTTTTGATTGCAGTTATAATTACTTGCAAACTTTACAAGGGGCGCCAAGGGAAGTTACAGGAAAGTTTATTTGTAGTTATAATCATTTAAAAAATTTAATCTATGCGACAAAGAAAGTTAGTTTTTTTGATTGTTCTCGTAATTATCTTACAAATTTAGAATATGGTCCAACCGACGTTGAAGACAAATATATTTGTTCGTATAATCTGTTAGAGTCTTTGAAAGGAGCGCCAAGTAATACAAGAGTATTTAGATGTTCTGCTAATCGCTTGCGCAGTTTAGAGGGCGGACCAATAATAGTCACAGACGAATATGATTGTTCTGATAATTTGTTAGAAAATTTAAAGGGGGCCCCCAGCAAGACAAAGGTATTTAAGTGTTCGCGTAACCTTTTAAAAAACCTTGAATATGGTCCGACAGAGGTTGAAACGGAATACGATTGTTATGATAACGATTTGATTAATTTAAGCGGGTTGCCCAAAAGACTTAACAGACTTAAAACTTCCAACAATTTGTCTGTAAAAGAAGAATACAAGGTATTGCAGGCGATGTTGAATTTCAGAGAGGTTTTATTAAGCCGGCAAAAATAAATCATGTGTAATTGTCGCAGGGGGTTAATGTTACCGATGTATTAATGAACCGTTGTTGCACAATATCCAATCGCACAGACCATGTTTTAGGCTGTCGCTTGCATCTATTATTTCGTTCTTAAATAATTTGGTTATGGACGCTGTTGTACGTTTGTTTGTGTTGTGTTTATAGCAATGAATAAAATTTGCATATTCATCTGGTGTTAACTCAAATGCTATTTCGTCTTTTATATTTTTTTCTGATTTAGCATTTATAAAGCCCATATTCTTATTTTCATTCTCTTTGAACGGCATATAGTGATATGCGTTTTCATACATAATGCGTAGCCCCGGCGTACCTTGTACGGCTAATAAACTGTTCATTTGTCCTGCGATGTTCATAACAGTTGTTCGGACAAGCATATTTTTGCTTTTTGCAATAGCTAATAACGAAGACAGGGCAGAGTATGATTCTAGGTCGCCATAAGGGGAATTTATAAAAATGTCTATTATGAATGGCACCGTTCCTTTTATGTTATAAGGGTTAGTCATTTGTATTGTTGTTTTTAACGTTTGATCTTTTGTTTCATTTGCAGTTATTAATGCTTCTAAATCACCGATAAGTTTATTTGTTGTTTCTGCAACCAATGACTCTAAGATAAATATGCATTTGTTGTTTAAATAGTTGTTATTGTAATCAGACATTTTTTACCTTTTTGAGTATTATTATACAAATATGGTTTAAGTCAATTGCTTTTTAATAAAACTTGCCTTGTTTATTAAATGGGGGTATCATGTTGTTTATGTTAATTTCAAAGGAAGAATAAAATGGCAAATTTAATTGTTGATGGTAACTGGGCTGCGGCAGATGTAGCGTATAGATGTGTGGATTTTGCGGCTATTTATCCTATTACGCCAAGCAGTACAATGGGCGAGTTGGCAGATGAATGGTCTTTCCAACACAAGAAAAATATATGGGGGGCAATTCCAGAAATTATTGAAATGCAATCCGAAGGCGGTGCAGCGGGGGCTATGCACGGTGCTTTGCAGATGGGGTCTTTGGCCACCACGTTTACCGCGTCACAAGGTCTATTGTTGATGATTCCTAATATGTACAAAATTGCTGGCGAGCAGACGCCGTTCGTTATGCACGTTGCTGCACGTGCGCTGGCAACACACGCGTTGTCTATTTTTGGCGATCACAGCGATGTTATGGCGGTTCGTTCAACAGGCTTTGCGTTACTTTCAAGTCATAACGTGCAACAAGCGCATGATATGGCCGCAATAGCGCATGCGTCAACCTTGCGCGCACGTGTACCGTTTTTGCATTTCTTTGACGGTTTTCGTACAAGTCATGAAGAGTCCAGACTAGAAAGATTAACCGACGATGTGTTGCATGAAATGATTCCGGATGAACTGATGCTGAAAAATCGGGCACGCGGTATGACGCCAGATAAACCAAAAGTTCGGGGTACTGCACAAAATCCAGATGTCTATTTCCAAGGGCGCGAAGCCGCAAATTCTTTGTACATGAAAACACCTGAAATAGTTCAAGAATGTATGGATAAGTTCGCGAAGTTGACCGGACGTTCTTATCATTTGGTTGACTATGTTGGTGACCCAGATGCCGAAAATGTTATCGTTGCAATGGGCAGTGCTTGTGAAACAATAGAAGAAACGTTGCCTTACTTGCCAAAGGGATTGGGGCTGTTAAAGGTTCATTTGTTCCGTCCTTTCCCGCGTGAAGCGTTCTTGAAAGCGCTACCAAAAACAGTTAAAAGAATTGCTGTACTGGACAGAACAAAAGAACCAGGTGCCATCGGGGAACCTTTGTATCAAGACGTCAAGACTGTTGTTGGTGATTCCGCGGAAGTCTTTGGTGGGCGTTATGGTTTAGGCAGTAAAGAATTTAAACCGCGTGATGTCAAAGCCGTATATGAAAACTTGATGTTGGGCAAACTGCATCATAATTTTACTGTCGGCATAGAAGACGATTTGACGGGTTTGTCGTTGAAAACAGACCCCGCATTTGCAGTAGAAGCGCCAAACTTCAAAACCGCCATTTTATATGGTATTGGTTCTGATGGAACGGTGGGGGCTGTTAAAAATATTGTAAAAATTGTCGGGGAAAATTCAAACTTGTATCCACAGTCTTACGCTGTATACGATTCCAAAAAATCCGGCGGGTTGACAGCGTCACATGTTAGATTCTCGGACGAGCCAATTAAAAGTCAATATCTGATAGAAGTTGCGGACTTTATCAGCATTTCTAACTTTATGATTGCGCAAAGGTTTGATGTGTTTAAAGGATTGCGTGCGGGTGGTACCGTTATGATAAACACGTCAATGGCACCAGAGGTTGCGTTTGCAAATCTGCCGCGCGAAAGTCAGGAACATTTAATCAGAATGCGTGCACGCGTATTCTTCTTGGATGCGAATCGTGCCGCAACAGAGTTAGGTTTGGGCAACAGAATAAATACCTTTATTATGTTGAATTTCTTTAATTTGACAAAGGTAATTGATCCTGCGGTTGCAGCAGAAAGCGCAAAAATTGCCATTGAAAAAACTTATAAAAAGAAAGGTATGGATGTCGTAGAGGCAAACTGGGCAGCGGTTGATAAAGCGGGCGACTTTTTGCAGGAATATAAGTTGCCGTCGTCGGTATCAAACTTTGCGCCGGATTTTGTTCCTGCAATGACGTTTGATGCCCCGGCCGAAATTGCCGGCACTTTGGGTGAAATGGCGGCGCAACGCGGTGATGCTCTACCTGTTTCTCGTTTTAAAATTGATGGTGAGTTTGGGGCAGGGCAATATCCAGTTGGTACAGCAAAATATGAAAAACGTGCCATATCTGATAAAGTCGCAACTTGCGATTTATCAAAGTGTATTCAATGCGGCAAGTGTTCTATGTTGTGTCCACATGCGGCAATTCGTATCAAGGTTATGACAGAACAGCAAGCAGAAGAGGCCAGAAAAGAAGGTATAATCGTCGTCCCGATGAAAACGCCAGAACTGGGACAAAACATGTATTATACTTTAAACATTTCTCCGGCGGATTGTACGGGGTGTGGGGTTTGTGTTAAAAATTGTCCTGTCAAAGCATTGGCTATGGTACCAATGGCGGATGCAAAAGATAATCAAAAGGCATTTGACAGCGCGGTTAAATTACCAGATATACCACGTGAACAATTAAACTTGAATATACCAAAGCACGTGGAATTATTACCGCATTATTTTGAATTCCCTGGTGCTTGTGCTGGGTGCGGTGAAACACCTTATATTAAAATGTTGGCACATTTGTTCGGTGACAGAATGGTTGTTGCAAATGCAACTGGGTGTTCTTCTATATACGGTGCAAACTTGCCGACAACGCCTTGGACTTGCGATGCCGAAGGGCGTGGACCTGCATGGTCAAATTCTTTGTTTGAAGATAACGCGGAATATGGTCTGGGAATGCGCATCGCGTTAAATCAAAAGCGCAATACTTTAAAGGGGTTGTTGTTTGAATTAAACATACCAAACGTAGAAGGCATTTTTGCCGAACGTGATGTTCAAAAACAGCGCAAAATAGAAAAAGATTTGCGTAAACAACTGGAAAAAATCGATTCGCCGCGTGCAGAATTGGCGCGTAGTTTAATCGGTGAAATAGTTGATAAGTCCGTCTGGATTATCGGTGGTGATGGTTGGGCGTATGATATCGGTTACGGCGGTTTAGACCATATATTACATAGCGGTGAAAACGTAAATATATTGGTTCTGGATACAGAAGGATATTCTAATACTGGCGGGCAACAATCTAAATCTACGCCGTTTGGTGCCAGTATGAAGTTCGCAATCGGCGGTAAAGAACATGCAAAAAAAGACCTGGGTATGATAGCGATGATGTCTGGGGCGTACGTTGCACAAATTGCCTTGGGTGCAAATCAAGCACAGGCGATTCGCGCTTTCCGTGAAGCCGAAGCGTTCAACGGTCCTTCTATTATATTGGCATATGCGCCATGTATTGCGCATGGTTTTGCACTGCAGAACGGCGCAGAACATCAGGCGCAAATGGTCAGCACGGGTGCGTGGCCCTTGTATCGCTTTGACCCGACTTTGATAGCAGATGGTCATAATCCGTTAACCTTGGATTCTAATGTTGATACGCCGACGCCGCTGGAAGAATTCTTGAAAACAGAAAGTCGTTTCGGTGCTGCGCGCGCAGTGAATCCTAACTTTAATCGCTTGGTGGAAGAAGCAAAAGAAAACAATAAGTATAAAAGTCAGCTAAAGAAATATATTGCTCATTTTGCTATGAAAAATTCACCAGAGGTTAAAGAAAACGGTGAAGGTTGATAAAATAACAAAAATATAAAAATCCGGAATTTTTTAACCGGATTTTTATTTTGTTGCATTCGGTGCGGGTTTTGTTGTAAATTTTAGGCATGAAAAAAATTATTATATTATTTTGTGCAATAGTTTTGTCTGCTTGTACCTTTCAAACCAAGCATCGTGGTTATGTTTTCCCGGAAGACTTGGAAACGCAGATTGCGGCTATTAAAACAACTGGGCAATTACAAGAACAAATTGGCAGTCCACAGGTTACAACAATGTATGGCGATGAGGTCTGGGTTTATTACGGGGCAGATGAAAACTATCGCGGACCTTTGCCGCTAAAATATGACAACCAAACCGTTTTGTTGGTCTGGGTGAATGGGAATCGTATAACCGATACGAAAATTTTACATGACGCGGATTTGCCAGATGTTGTTATTGCCGAAGGTGAAACAGATATACCGGCTGCAATAGAACTAAACGCGTTGCAAGAATTATTTAACAATATTGGACGTTTTTCGCCGGCAGGATTGGGGCAATAAGTTGCTTTGTTATTAATCGGTGAAAAGACATTTGCAAAATGCATGCAAATTGTGTACAATAGAAAATAAGAAAGAATGGAAACGATGAAAAAATTTTTTTACTTATTTTTATTGGTGGCATGCGTGCTGTTGGTTGGAAACGCGGTGTCTTCTACGGAAAAGACTTTATCTTGTGGACCGGGATATGTGCTGGTTTCGCACAAAGATGTTGACGGTATTCAGGCTGTTGAATGTCAGAAATTGTGGTGTCGTGATTTAGAAACAGGGAAAAGTATGGGGGCGGCTAACGGCGCGGCAAGTGGGTATAAAACAACCTCTTATCCTGTTGAATTGTGTGATGCGGAAAATAATTGCATAGAGTGTTTTGGTGATAGAAAGTGGTGCAGCGGTGAAACTGTCGGTATATGGAACCCCGAATATGGTGCTTATACGCGTGGCGGCACAGATAATGCAAACTATATTTCTTATCAAAAGGGCAGTTGTTTTGCATGGCGGCTAGAGAAACCAGAGTGTGAAGACGGAGAAACAGCCATTTTGCAAGATGGAGAGTGGGTTTGTGCGGTTGCGGTTGGTACAGAAACAAGTATTCGTGAAACAAGCGTTCGCAGAACCGGTACTTTACGTAGACCGATAAGATAAAATTTTCTTGCCCCTTTTGGGGGCTTTTTTATTTTTGTCATTTATTTGTTTTTCTTGTTTTTTGTGGTATAATGGGTAAGACAGAGAGAATGGCAACTGTTAAAGGTATCCGTTATGCCAAGTAAAAAGTTAGATTTTAAAACAGGTCAATATGTTGTTTATCCTACACAAGGTGTGGGAAAACTTGTTCGTGTGGAAGAACAAACTGTCGCCGGGCAAAAAATTAAAATGTTGGTAATTGATTTTGAAAGAAATCATATGACTTTACGCGTCCCGGTTGAACGTGCAGAAATTTCCGGACTGCGTCCGTTAGTTTCAGTTAGAAAAATGGACGAAGCAATCGCTTCGGCCAAGGGCAAGGCAGACGCCAAAAGGATGATATGGTCGCGTCGTGCCGCGCAATATGAAGAAAATATTAATTCAGGCGACCCCATGAAATTGGCCGAGGTAGTGCGCGATTTACAAAGACGCACGACAACAGATACAATGAATTTTTCTGCGCGTCAGTTATATTTACGTGCTTTGGAAAGAATGGCGCAAGAATTTGCCGTGTTGCATAAAATAGATTTGGATACGGCGTCTGATAAGATAGAAGACATTCTTGGTATCCCGAAAGAGATTGATTTAAATGCAGTTGACGTTGATGATGAAGACGAAGAAATTGACGAAGAAGAATAAAAACGCCGCCTGAAAAGGCGGCTTTTACATTACGAAATCTTCCCCAAGGTATACTTTCTTGACCATTTGATCTTTGACGATTTCTTCGGTTGTGCCTTGCTTTAATATTTTTCCGTCGTGTAACACATAACTGCGGTCTGTAATGCCAAGCGTTTCGCGGACGTTGTGGTCGGTTATTATGACGCCCAGACCGCGATTTTTCAATTGCGACACCAGACAACGAATTTCGTTTACGGCAATTGGGTCAATTCCTGCAAATGGTTCATCTAATAAAATAAACTTCGGGTCGTTTGCCAAGGCACGTGCGATTTCAACGCGACGACGTTCGCCGCCAGATAATGCGGTTGCAGGACTGCGACGTAGGCTAGAAATGGAAAATTCTTCCAGTAAAGCGTCCAGTTTGTTTTGGCGCTTTTTCTTATCTGGTTCAACAACTTCTAAGATTGCCATTATATTTTGTTCAACGGTCAGACCGCGAAATACGCTGTTTTCTTGGGGCAGATATCCAATGTGTAAACGTGCGCGTTGATAAAAGGGCAGGTGTGTAATGTCTTGGGAATTAAGAAAAATCTGTCCGCCAGTCGCGCTTAATTGACCGGTTATGCAATAAAATGCGGTCGTTTTCCCTGCGCCGTTTGGTCCCAACAGACCGACCGATTCGCCCTGTCTTGCTTCCAGTGAAATGTCTTTGATAACCATACGTTTGCCGTATGATTTGGATAAATGTTGAATACGTAATACAGATTGCTTCATAGTTTTATCACCAATTCATTAGTTCTGATTTTGTCGCCATTGCTGGAATCTATGCGCACGTTGCCCAGTAGTGTAACCGTCTTTTTCTTGCGATTGTACCTGCCAGCGTTTGCAGAGATGTTATCCGTTATTTTTGTTCCATCTGACATTCTGTTAACCGTACCAGATACACCTTCTAGTAATATTATATCTGGGCTGTCGTATTCTTGGCGACCGCTTTTTGCGTATATCTTAAATGGTTCGCCCTTTGTGTCTGTGCCGGCAAAAGACGCGCCAGACATTTTAAATTGATTGCTGACGATGTCTGTCATGTTTATTGCGGAAATCGGCGTCCATAATAATTGCTTGGTAAACAAAGCGCCCGCAATTAGCGCAACAACCATTACCAACCCCCAGCCAGTAAAAAAGAACTGCCACAGACGTTTAAGACGCCGGTGTTTCATAAATATTATAAAAGTACGATTATCGGTTTTCACATACTTAGTGTAACCTGATATAAACGAAAAAGCAATTTTTATATTTATTCGCGTTTGTTTTTATGCTATAATGCCATGAAAGAGAGATGAAAAAGTTTTTTCTATATTTTGTGTGCTCATCGTTTTGCTTGGTTGATTTGCCGGCGTTTTCTGCGGTTTCTATTCAAAAGGCAGAGCCTGTTGCAAAACAAGAAACAAGCGCGTCGTCTACGACCGCAAGTCTTGTTCCGACTGTGATAAACCTTGTTTCAGGCATTCAACAGCTAAGCGCGAAACAAAAAGAAATGACCGCAGAATGCATTCCGACTTCGCAAGAATTGAATTTTGTTAATAATATGATGAAAGAGTGGGCCAAAACAGGCACGCTGAGCGTGAAAGAAGTTGAAACAAAACTGGGGTGGAAAAAATGTAGCGTTGCAGAAGGCGGATACGAAAGTTCCGTTAAAGCCGCCGCCCTAATGGATACAAATAATATATGTTTTGATTATTTTGCTGGTGCAGGTAATGAGGGTATGGTATGGGAAGGGTATCCAAAGGCGGTAAAGGTAACTTATTGTGAAGACGGTTCAAATACTTGTAAGGATAAAAAAACGGCTTCAAATATATATGAAATATTTAACTTGATTGATTTTGATGTGGCTGATTATACCGCGTCAGAGGCGACCATGGCGGCAAAACTTCTTAATAAAATTGAAAGTTGTTCAAACGCAAAATTAAGTGCTAAAAAACGCGCAATGTGGGGCGAGTTCTTGACAGGTACGATAACTAACATTGGTCAGCCGACAAGTACAGGTACGATTATGGAGCAGGTCGGCAGTATCGTAAATTCTGGTGGCGGTCTGGGGTCTTTGTCTACGCTGGGGGCTTTTGTAACAAAGTTTGCAGAGTAGAAATGTTAACGTGATATGTGTGGTGTTTTTTCACTTTACTCATATTTGTAAAAAACGTATAATGTAAATAGTTATAAAAAGGGTTTTTTATGAAAAGTACATCTTTCTTGCACGTTTCACATATTTGCTTAATGGTTGCTGTTTCTTTTTTGGCAGCGTGTGCGGGTAGTAGCAATGTAAATAATCAGCCGGTGGCGACGCCAACAGTTGATTATGTAGAAAGTTTGGACGTATATTCCGCACCACATCAAGACTCTTTTTTAAATCAGTTGGCGATGAACTATCGTTCTTATGCAATTTATAACGCGCGAACCAGTGGTTTTCCCGATATGGGCGAGTTGTTTGCTCAAAAAGCGGTTGCTGCGTTTTCTGGTGAATTACCTTTCCCGGAAACTTTGGATAATTGGCCTGTCGGAAACGCCGATGATGAGTACGAGTTATATACGGCATATAATCAGTTGATAGAGCAATTAAAGAATGACGCAAGCATGACTAACCCCAGACTTGCCGCAGAAGCGCAAGCTAAGTATGATTGCTGGTTGTCTGCGTCTGCAAGCGGGCAGGTCGGTACGGCAAACGAATGTCGCGAGCGTTTTTATAAAACAATGACTGCTTTGCGCGATTGCTCGGGCGGGAAAATCGTTAATAACATAACAACAGATATGACGCAAACAACTGTTACAACAAACGGTGAAGTCGTGGTTCAAACCGAACAACGCAGTGCCGACGTTAATAACGACGCAAATTATTATCCTGATACCCGCAATTTGTCTGAAATGCGTACTGCATCAAAACCACGTGAAGGCGTCATCATCGTTAATAATGTCAATGTCCCGGAACATTTGATAAATCCTGTTCCTGTTCAACCGATGGTGTTCAATCAAAATATTTATGGTGGTGACAAGACTATTTCTGATGTAAATAACAACAGTGGTAATACCAGCAGTGTAAAATGTATACGTGGCGGCGACGTTGATTGTGTAGAACAAACGGAACAGCCCGCTACGCAAGACATACCGATGATTGGTGATGAATTAGTTACGCGCGAAGAATTTATAAATATGATGATGGCAATGCGTTCAGAATTGCAGGCTATTAATGCCAGACTGGATGCTATGCAGGCAAACGAAGGGGACAAGACCGTTATAAAAGTTCAACAAATCCCATTAGAGCCAAAGCAACATGTAATGGAAGAAGTCTTTGAAATAAGATTTGATTTTGACAAAGCCACAATAAAGCCTGAATACGAAGAATTAATCTATCGTTTGGCGACGGCTACACAATCTAACAAAAATATCAAGGTTTCTGTTGTGGGGCACACGGATACAATGGGCTCGTCCGATTATAACTATGCATTGGGTGGTCGTCGTGCAGAAGCCGTACAGAAAATGTTAATCAAATATGGTATCCCTGCCAGTCAGATAGTTGCTGTGTCAGCCGGTGAAGAAGATTTGGCTGTTCCAACGCCTGACGGTGTGGCAAATGCGGCAAATCGTCGCGTCCGTGTTGTGAAAGAGGTACATTATACAGAACCCGCAAAACAAGTACCGGTCGCAGTGGTAGAAGAATATTCCGTCACAGAAGATCAAAATTGCGGAATGTACGGGTGTTCAGAATAATCTTGAAACGGAGCGTATCAATAAATACTTGACAAAAAATATTTATTGGTATATATTATGTTTGTCAGAGAGATGTTTTTAAAGAGGCATTGAAAATGACTGAAAATAAAAATAAATTTGATAAAGGCATCGTTGCTGTTTCTGCAAAAGCGCGCAACAGCAAGTTTAATAAGGGTGTGGCAGCGGTTGATTTGGCTGCGATATGGAACGCGCATAAATTAAAAAATTGGCAAAATAACGGACAAGAAGAAAAATAAAACCGTTAATACAGTTTAAAACAAGGGGCTTTCTTGCCCCTTGTTTTATTTTATATTTTTGTTTATTGCTATTTTTTTATCGCCCAAAACAATGCCCACAACCAACCGATTCCGGTCCAGCCGAAAACCCAACTGGCAAGACGTATTAATAACATATCGTATTTAGATTTTTTTGTTTGGCGTGCCAGCCAGGCGGGCGCCAAAATAATCGCGACAATAATTGTAATTGCGGCGATATATTTTAAGACCATTAAAAAATCAAACGATATATTCATTTTGTTTCGTTAGGGCGGTAAGGACCGCCCCCCGATATTTATTTGCCGTATTTTGCGGTGCTTCCTAATTCTTCTTCTATACGAATCAATTGGTTGTATTTTGCGGTTCTGTCTGTTCGTGACATAGATCCCGTTTTTATTTGACCCGCGTTTGTGGCAACTGCCAAATCCGCTATGGTTGTGTCTTCGGTTTCACCGCTGCGATGGGAAACGATAACGCCATAATTGGCCTGTTGTGCCATTTTGATTGCGCGCAAAGTTTCCGTCAAACTGCCTATCTGATTCACTTTTATCAATATCGCATTTGCAACGCCTGCGTCAATACCTTTTTGTAAACGGACGGGATTTGTGACAAATAAATCGTCACCAACCAGTTGGCACTTGTTACCGATTGTGTCAGTTAATTTTTTCCAGCCGTCCCAGTCTTCTTCTGCAAGAGCGTCTTCAATTGATATTATTGGATATGTTTTAATCAAGTTGTTATAAAAATCTATCATTTCATCTGAGGTTAAAGTTTTTCCTTCAAATTCATATTTTCCGTTTTTATAAAACTCGGACGAGGCAACGTCTAAACCAATAGAGACGTCTTTGCCCGGTTCGTAACCAGCAGATTTTATCGCAGAAATAATTGTGTCCAATGCTTCGGCGCAAGAATGAAAGTTTGGTGCAAAACCGCCTTCGTCACCGACGTTTGTAGAGTTGCCAGATTTCTTTAATATTGATTTTAAATTATGAAAGACTTCTGCGCCCATACGAATCGCTTCTACTTCTGATTTGGCGCCGTTTGGTATAATCATGAATTCTTGGGCGTCCAGTCCGTTGTCTGCATGTGCGCCACCATTGATGATGTTCATCATAGGACGTGGCAAAACAACCGGGTTGTCGTTACCGTATACGGATGCAATGTATTTATATAATGGAATGTTTTTTTGGTTCGCTGCTGCATGCGCAATCGCCAAAGATACAGAAAGTATCGCATTTGCACCCAGTTTTTCTTTGTTTTGTGTGCCGTCCAGAGCTATCATTTTGTCGTCCAGTGCACTTTGTTGTGTTGCGTCCATGCCGATAATTGCAGGACCGATGATGTCGTTGACGTTTTTTACGGCTTTGGATACGCCTTTACCCATATAAGCATCGCCACCGTCGCGTAATTCCAAGGCTTCAAAAGATCCAGTTGATGCACCCGACGGAACTGCTGCGCGACCCATTGCGCCACCATTTAGCATTACGTCGCATTCTATGGTTGGGTTGCCACGGCTGTCCATAATCTGACGTGCATGAACTTTTTTGATAGAAAACATACTTTTTTCTCCTTCTTTAATTATAAAATGTTTTTTTATTTGTAGTTCCGTCTTGTTATATTAGACGATTTGTGTCATAATATAAACATAAAAACGATTGGAAGAAAACAAAAATAATATGAAAAAATTAATATCTTTTATATTGACTATGGTGCCAGTGTCGTTGTATGCGGCGCCCATTTATCCAGATAACAATAACGGATCTGTTATCGGATCTGGCGGTTTGTCTGTTACAAATATGTACATTGGTATGACCATACCAGAAGATCCGTCGGATAATACTTTTTATGCAGGACCTGATATTAATCAGACGGGATTTACAATAAAGTCTGATGGTGCAGTTGATGTATCGGATACTTTACAAATAGCGCAAAATTATTCGTTGGCGTTGACTACGAATACCGTGCCGTCTGTTAATATGAGTTTCGGGGCGATATCTGCAGGGGGAATGTTGACGATTGATAATGCGGATTCTTTTACTGTTACAAATTCTTTGATTGCGGGGGCAGGTTTATCGGTAAGCGCAAATACAATGACAACAGGCGCCGTTAACATAGGCGGGGGTAATACTAATATAACACTGACCGGTGCGTTAAGTACGGACGGCTTTTTTGTAAATTCTGGTGCGGGTGATGTTACAATTATTGCATCAGAAATGACGTCGGACGGCAGTGTGCAGAATAACGGTGGTGACTTTATCGTTGAACTGGGGGGCGATTTAACAGTAAATCAAGGGACCGGGTCTGAACAGGACGTTGGAAGTCTTGAAAATTCTGGTACTTCGTTGATTGTTCGCCGTCAAACAGGCGTAACCGGCGTTGATATAAATGTCGCTGGTACTGTCAAGAACGATTCTAATAGCGGTTCTATAATAATTAATGCAGACAGTTTAACTGTTAATGGAGGAGATGCGGAAACAGGTGCTTCTTTTGTTAATGCTGGTGATTTAGATATTTTAATTACTGGTACTACGACATTAGAATACGGCTTTAACCTAAATAATATGGACGCCGAAAATACATTTAAATTAATAACGGGAAATTTAGTTTTTGGCGAAGGGACGTCCGCAGATGCTTTGTTGCAAATTTCAGTTAATCGCCTGAATAATTTTTATCTGGAGGTAAATCAAAGCAACTTGGCATTGACCCAGGTTTTAAACGGATCGGGTAATCAGAATGCAACAATGCAGTTGTTGGGGCAATCTGTTACGGCGGATTCTGTTACTAATAACGGGCAATTATTAGAAATTACAGCCTTGCAGTCCAACGGTTCAATAACCGTTAATGGCAGTGTAGAAAATACAATCGGCAATTTAGAAATGAATGCCAGTAATGTTTCTATCAGTGGTGATTTGATTAATTCTGGTGGAATAACAACACTGCAAAGTGTTGATACCAGTGACAGTCAGAATCCTGTTGGCAACCTTGTCGTTAATGTTACCGGCGATGTTACGGGTGGCGTTCAATTCGTCGGTTTACAAGAAATGACAATTGGTGAAAATTTTATATTTGACAATAACAGTTTAATTAATACTGCTATTTTGCCGTACGGTACGTCTGGTGGTAATAATTCTGCGCGCAATTATTGGTCTTCTGTCAGTTTGAATGATGATGGTACGTTGGGGCAGATTACAAACGCACCAGGCGGTCAGGCGTTAATTACTGTTGGTGGGACCTTTGTCTCAAACGTGTCTGGTTTTGGGACGCCTTCTGATAACAGTCCATTGCAAAACGGTCAAATCGGTATTGATTTGTTCAGTATTGTTGACCAAGGTACTGCCATTTGGCTGGTAGATGCCAGTGAAGGTATTCAAGAACTTGGGGATAAAATTCGCAATCTAAACGTTAATTTCTGTAACGCAGACGGCAGCATTTGTTTCAACTACTTAGAATCGTATAACAAATATAACGGTGCTGATGAAGATTTGCCGGTATACCTGTCTATACGCGATACAGATAATGATGGCGTTGCAGACGGCGTTTATATCGTCTTTGACCCACGTTTTGGCGGGCCAGTAGAAGTATTTAAAATACAACCCATTGTTGCAAAAACGTCGGGTCACACGGACGGCGAATACGTTTCTGCAGGCGCGTTGGATTCGCTTATTGCGGGACAGTTGGCGAATAAGAATTTCTGGTATTCTACACCAATAGAAGCGATACCATATATATTCGGCGGTACTAATTTGGCGACTATGTCAAACGAGTTGTATAACCGTATGGAAAACTATCAGAATACATTAGATGGTACGTCTTTGTCGCGCTTCAGTCGCTTGTTCCAAGCACGCGAACTGGAAAACGTCGCGGGTAGTATCGCGTTGAACGAACATCTAAATGCACGTGATTTTGAACACTATGCGTTTGACGAGTTCATTTGGAATCGTAATCGGAATTTGAAAAAGGCTTGGTTGGATATTGATTTTGGTATGTTTAGACAAAACGGTTCTGACGATGTGAATATAAAAGGGAATCGGGTTAAAGCCTTTGGTGGATTTGATTGGCAGGAATCTGAAACGATGATTGTCGGTTTGGCTGGTCGTATCTCTAATATGTCTGGTGACAGTACAGATAGTTTTGATTTAAGTTACGGTTCGGTAAGTGCAAATGGTCGCGTTGACATCAATGTTGATGATACAAACATCGGCGTTGGTGGGTATATTATAAAGATTTTAGGTGAAAAAACACGTTTATATGGAAACGCATTCTTGGATATGCACTTGTTTGATATTACGCGTACACAAAACTACGTTTCTACGATTGACGGTGATGGTACGTCATTTAGTCTTATCAGTGAATGGGGATTGTTACATGATTGGCTAAATCAATATATTGTCGGCAATATGTACGCTCGCGTTGGATATAATTTCGGATTTTCTGGGACAGAACAATCGGCAGGTCAAGAATACATGGATTTGCAATCTGACGGATACTTTATTTTAACGCCTGGGTATTCAGTGATTGCACAAAAACGTATATACCCATCTGCTTGGATACAAATAAGACCGTATGCGTCTGTCGGCGTGGAATATGATGTATTGGGTATGCCCGATTTCATGGAGTATAAATTTGCTTTGGCACACGATTATACAAAATATGACATAGATGTTAATCCTTTGTGGGCAAATATGGGGGCAGGTATAGAAGTCTTGGCGGCTAATGGAATACAAGTCGGGTTAGGTTATAAATACCAATACAACGATATGATTCAAATCCATAATATAAAATTATCTGGTTCTTATAGATTTTAAGATTATATAAAACCCCGTTGCAAAACGGGGTTAATAAAAGCAACGTTTTTATTTTAAAAGGGTATATCGTCACCGATATCTGATACTGATATTTCTTCGCGTGGTTGCGTCGCTGTTGGACCGGATCCAAAATCACCACCCATAGAGGATCCACTATCCAAAGATTTTGCACCGCTTAGAATAACCATTTGTCCTGCGAATGGATTTAACACAACCTCGGTAGTGTAAACATCAACGCCTTGCTGGTTTTGCCATTTGCGCGTCCGCAAAGCCCCCTCTATGTATAGTTTTGTGCCTTTTTGCAACATACGTTCGGCAACATCAACCAGATTAGGATTAAAAATAACAACGCGATGCCATTCGGTTTGTTCTTTTTGTTCGCCAGACTGTCTGTCGCGCCAACGGTCAGATGTCGCCAACGAAAAACTTGCAACTTTTTGTCCGCTTTGCATTGTACGAATTTGTGGGTCTTGTCCGACGTTGCCAACAAGTATTACTTTATTTATGCTGCCTGCCATGATTTTTATCCTTTGGTTTTTCTTTATTATAATTTGAGCAATAAAAGCGAAACATTGCAAGAAAAATCATACGCTTAAAACAGATCGCTTAAACCAAACTTGACTTTTTGACAAAAAAACTATATAATATATTGGTCTATTAAATAAGGGGGGCGAATTCCTCGTTTCCTATTTCCACAAAAGGATTTTTGAATGCATATAAATGAATTAAAGGCTAAATCGCCACAACAGTTGCTGAAAATGGCAGAAGATATGGGCATTGAAAACCCATCGCAATTAAATGTACAACAACTGCGTTTTGCTGTTATGCGCGTTTTTGCGGCAGATAAAAAGATAACATTGATTGGTGACGGGGTGCTGGAACGTATGCAGGACGGATTTGGTTTCTTGCGTGCACCAGAAAGTAACTATCTGGCAGGTCCCGATGATTTGTATGTGTCGCCTGGCTTGATTAAAAAGTACGGTTTGAAGACCGGCGATTACATAGAAGGCCAGATTCAAGCGCCGCAAAATGAATCTGAACGTTATTTTGCATTGGAAACCATTGAACGCGTAAATGGCGGCGACCCAGAAAAATTGCGTCATCGCGTTTCTTTTGACGACATGACGCCTTTATATCCAGATGAAATGCTGAAAATGGAGGTGGAAGACGATAAAGATAAAGGGCGCAGTCTGTCTGCACGTGTAATTGACTTAATTTCACCAACAGGCAAGGGACAACGCAGTTTGATAGTTGCGCCACCACGTACCGGTAAGACGGTCATGTTACAAAATATTGCACACTCAATTGCGACGAATTATCCAGATGTAAAATTAATAGTGTTGTTAATTGATGAAAGACCAGAAGAAGTTACGGATATGCAACGTAGCGTTAAGGGCGAAGTTATATCTTCCACCTTTGATGAACCTGCAGCACGACATATTCAAGTTGCAGAAATGGTCATTGAAAAGGCCAAACGATTGGTGGAAGCAGGGCAGGACGTGGTTATCTTGTTGGATTCTATTACTCGGTTAGGGCGTGCTTATAATACTGTTGTACCAAGCAGCGGTAAAGTTTTAACCGGCGGTGTTGACGCATATGCGCTGCAAAGACCAAAGCGTTTCTTTGGCGCTGCGCGTAACATAGAAGGCGGCGGTTCGCTTACCATTATCGCAACGGCGTTGGTTGATACGGGATCAAAGATGGACGAAGTAATTTTTGAAGAATTTAAGGGGACCGGAAACAGCGAAATTATTTTGGATAGAAAATTGTCTGATAAACGCGTTTATCCTGCAATTGATATAACAAAATCCGGAACGCGTAAAGAAGATTTACTGGTTGGAAAAGATACTTTGTCCAAGATGTACGTTTTACGCCGTATAATTAATCCTATGGGAACATTAGAGGCGATGGAGTTCTTGTTGGATAAATTGCGGGTAACAAAAACGAACGCGGACTTCTTTAATTCTATGAATCAGTAGTTCGTTGGTATTATCATCAGGGCCCCGCCAAGGGGCCTTTTTTTAACAAAGGGATTGGTTGATATGCGTGTTTATATTGCGATGATGTTCATCGCTTTTGTTTTGTGTGCTTATTGGGCTGGTGGCAGAATCGCCCAACAAAAATGTATAAATGAATATGTGTCTTTGGCATCTGAAAGGAAAAATGCAAATATAAAAAAACTGGGAGATATAAATGCAAAAGTTCTTACTACTGATACCGCTGATATTCGTCGTATCCTGCACGAGAAGTACTCAATTTCAGAATGAATCAGAATGTGCACCGTGTTTGATTATATACGGTCATTCAAAAGACTGGGATAACATCAGCGACGATTTGGCACGAAATATTTATAGGAATAATAAAATATGTGAAGAATATAACAATGATGAATAATCATTGTTTGTATGCCTCAACTATGCTTTCGGCGGCGTTTTTAAGTTTTTTCAAAGAATTTTCATAAGTTGCGCAATCGCGTGATATTTCTGACCGATACGCATCGCGCATATTGGTGGCCATGTAAGAACAACCACGTAAGTGTTGTACGCAATAAGAATGACCAGTTACGAACGCTTGTTGACCGCGAACCCTGCTTTCTGTGCTGGCCCAATCTATATCTAATGCTTCGTCCAGGTTTGTCCATGAATTGTCGCCGGTATATTTACCAATCATGTTCATCCAATACTCATTCATTTCTTCTTCTGTCCAATGGTTTGTACCTTTGAGAGTCAGTATTTCTTTTATCAGTCGGTCTATTTCTGGTTGATACGTAGAATCAATTTGCGCCAGTTTAGAACTGCAATAACAGCGATTATATGCAGCGTCTTCGCGTTCGCAATAATCGTTCATACAGTCAATATAATCCGCCATGCAACGTGATGAAGAAATACTGACTGTTCCGTCATCGTATAAAGCCGTTGCCGTGGCAGTATTTTGATTTTGTATGGATATGTCACCACGACTTGAACGTGAAGCGGCAGGCTGAACATTTGTTGTGGTTGTGCCAGAACGCGCCACCACGCGTCTATTGCTATTTTGTGAGGTTGCGTTTCTTGTAGATGTTGCGACGCGTGCGGTGTTCGCTGTATTACCAGATTGAACGCTGGTAACGGCGGACCTGGCGGTTGTTACATTATTGTTTGTTGCGCTGCGTGCGGTAACCGTTCTTGGTACGACGTTACGAGCGGTATTTCCTGTGGATTTTGTTCTTGTTAATACGTTTATTTGCGCATTGGACGCAGAAGGTGTTGTACCCGGGTTTAATTGTGTGCGCATTGTATTGTTCATATATGGATATAAGTTGTTATAAGAATTTGCGCTCATAAAATCAGAAGGGGAACTAGCCGCCAGTGCGAATTTTCCGATTAAAATCAAAGTAGATAAGATTGCAAAAATTTTCAACTTTCCTAACATGTTTTGTATTGTAAAAATTTTGTTAAATTTACACAAGTATAAAATTAACATAAAAATTTGCATTTAAAAAAAATATTGTTATAATGAGGGTCGTTTCGGGGTGTAGCTCAGTCTGGTAGAGTACTTGGTTTGGGACCAAGGTGTCGAAGGTTCGAATCCTTTCGCCCCGACCAGAAATAAGAAAAGCCGTGGTTATCCACGGCTTTAATCGTGTATAGCGCCGAAAACGCG
>CASFOK010000008.1 GCA_949296475.1 uncultured Pseudomonadota bacterium | reverse complement strand
GATATATATGCGTCAAGACAAACGTACGGAGCATGCGTTACATATCAAGACGCCAGCGGGCGAGATATTTTACAGTCATGCAAGTCCCGAAGAGATAGGTCACGTACGTACGTTATTAAACGGTCAGATATTGTCGTTGTATGACGACATAACGGCTGCGAAGGAAGGCAAACCGGTACCTGAACCCGTCACCCAATCAGAATAATAAAAAAACAATCCCCGAACAACACGGGGATTTTTGTGAGATAAAAGTCAATTCAATAAATTAAAAGAAAAATATACAAAACAGAAAAAAATATTGTATAATGCGCCTGTAAAGGCGTGTTGCTTTTATGGGTATTCTAAGCCCTAACTTGCGTCAGTGATGACGGAAAATATCTCCAACCGTGATTTTGGTTGGAGTGTGTGAATATACAGAATAAGCACGCAATTCAAGTTATTGTTTAGAAACTCCAACCACCTAGTGAAATTTTTGGGTGGTTATTTTTATTGGAATCTGCCCATGCGCACTGTTTGTATGTCAGGGCGCAAAAACTTATCTCCACACAAAACGGGGCAGATTCCGCCACATAGGTAATAAAAAATCCCGCGGTTGCGGGATTTGCTTTTTAACGAGAATAGAATTCAACGACCAATTCAGGGAACATCTGAACAGGGTATGGAACGTCTGCAAACATAGGTACGCGCGTAAATGTCGCGGTAAAGTTTGCACTGTCTACGTTGATATAGTCTGGGAATGTGCGTTCCGCAGATTCCAAAGCCAAGACAACCAATGGCATTTGTTTTGCTTTTTCACCAACTGTAATTACGTCGCCCGGCTTTACCTGATAAGAAGCGATTTTTACGCGTTTACCGTTTACATAAATATGACCGTGACTGATTAATTGACGAGATGAAAAAACCGTTGGTGCCAATTTTGCACGATAAACAACCGCGTCCAAACGGCGTTCCAATAAGCCGATTAAGTTATCAGGTGTATCGCCCTTCATATTGGCGGCTTCTAGATAATAAGAACGGAACTTCTTTTCACCGATGTTACCATAGTAACCTTTTAAGGTCTGCTTTGCGCGCATCTGCTTTGCATAATCAGAAGAGTTACCGCCACGGGAAGTTGGACCATGTTGCCCAGGTTTGTATTTACGTTTGTTGAACGGGGACTTCGCCTGACCCCACAAATTAACGCCCAGACTGCGTCCGATTTTTAATTTTCTTGTGCTGCGCTTTGCGCCTGCTCTTGCCATAGTTTTATCCTTTTGGTTTTTGTATTTTGCCGGACGTTTCACAGAATCCTTATCGTTTGCGCGACCAAAAGTACATGCAACTTAATCAGTTCTGGTTATCCAGCGAGGCTCAGTTTATAATGTTTTTTCTGAAAAATCAAGTAAAAATCCCGCCTTGGCGGGATCGTTTTAGAATTTTACTTTTGGCGCGACCTTTTCAGATTCGTCCATTTCAAACAGTTTTTCTTCGGTTATATGGAACATGTTCGCAACGATGTTGCTGGGAAACTGTTGAATCTGTGTATTTAAGCCCATTACAACGGTGTTATAGAATTGACGCGCTGCTTGAATCTTGGTTTCAGTGTCTGTTAATTCGCGTTGCAGTTCCAAGAAATTCTCGTTCGCACGTAATGTCGGATAGTTCTCGGACAGTGCAAACATACTTTTCAAGGTTTCGGTCAAATGGTTTTCTGCGTCTGCTTTTGACGGACCCGTTGCAGACATTGCCGCGTCACGCGCGGATATTACCGCCTGCAAGGTTTCTTTTTCATGCTTTGCGGCGCCACGAACAGCCTCTACCAAATTAGGTATCAGGTCATAACGACGTTTTAATTGCGTGTCAATCGTTGACCATGCTTCTTTTGCCTGGTTCCTGCGCGCAATAAGTCCGTTATATACGGTAATAAAATATAAAACTAAAACCGCTGCTATTGCAATTGCTGTCCACATATACAAAACTCCTTGTTTATGACGATTTTTATTATACACACTATATTTTTAAATACAACATAAAAGACAAATTAAAAAATCCCCGTGTTGTTCGGGGATTGTTTTTTATTCTGATTGGGTGACGGGTTCAGGTACCGGTTTGCCCTCCTTCGCAGCCGTTATGTCGTCGTACAACGACAATATCTGACCGTTTAATAACGTACGGACGTGACCTATCTCTTCGGGACTTGCATGACTGTAAAATATCTCGCCCGCTGGCGTCTTGATATGTAACGCATGCTCCGTACGTTTGTCTTGACGCATATATATCTTTTGACCGCCTATGTTTAATTCATGACCACAATCG
>CASFOK010000007.1 GCA_949296475.1 uncultured Pseudomonadota bacterium | reverse complement strand
CCAAGGAACACAGGGTAACCGTGGCTACCAAGGTTATCAGGGATATCGTGGCTATCAAGGTGTTCAGGGTGACCAGGGTGACCAAGGCGCAAGGGGAGCAACTGGAGCCCAAGGACCGCAAGGTAAAGTAGGTGCACAAGGCGATCAGGGTGATCAAGGCGCAAGGGGAGCGACAGGTCCACAAGGAACACGTGGCTACCAAGGTTATCAGGGATATCAAGGTAAAACAGGTGAAACCGGCTTGATAGGTTCCGTTGTCCAATATGGCGCTGGTTCAACAGTTATATCTACTGATTTGAATCCGAGTGACCCAACAGAGTTGAGAGTTAAACACGCCAATATAACAATACCAATTGGGTCTGCAACGGCGACAAGCGATTATGCAACTGTGTGGATTGAATAATAATAAAACCGCTGAAAAGCGGTTTTATTATTTTATTTTTTATGTTTCGGTTCCCTATATTTTACAATTTGCGGCATCTGCATTCATCATTGTTGGAACGTCCCAATAATGATATTCTTTACTGAAACCAAAATGTTCTTGGTGATATTTATATGCCCAATCTTCCATATTTCTTAACTCAAATTCTTGTTTGATTTTTTCGTTGTATTTATATAAAACACTTCTGACAAGAATTTGTATTTCTTCCCTGCGTTTGTCGGTTGTGTTGTCGCCTGTATTAATTTGTAAATATCCAAGCTTGTCAAGATGTAAGAATTTACCGCCAGATATGAAAGAACGAACTATTAATTCATAATCGTCCACTACGCGCATGCTTTCATTATGACCGCCAATACTATCATAAAAGCGTTTGTTCCATATACGAACGTGATTAGGCACACCAACTATGTGACGAATCGTTTTGGGGTTAATTGGGCAACATATACATTCTTGGTATTCGTATAATTGACCATTTAATGGGTTTATATCCAGCGTTGTACGATAAGAACCATAACCCATCGCAAAACCTGGACCATACGTTTCGCCAATAGAAAAACTGTCGTCATCATTTATTATTATTGAACCGCAATTTGAATAAATAAAATCAAACCCGTCACCGTTTTTTAAAACCATATCGGTTAATTCAGGCATCAATAAATCGTCGTGGTCAAGTTCTGCAAGATACTTTCCGGTACATAAATTTGCAGCACGTTTTTTTGACCAACCAATTAAACCACCCGATTGTTTATTAAATCTGTAATATTTGATTCGGGTATCTTTTAAAGATTCAAAAAATTTACGTAATCTTTCTGCGTCTTGTTCATTATTAGAATCGTCATACAGAACCCACTCCCAATGTTTATTAGTTTGATTCAAAACGCTGAAAGTCGTTCTTTCTATGGAACGCTGAGGCGTGTTATATAACGGCGTAAAATATGATACTTTGTCTGTTTTAAATTCTTCTAAGTTATATATAGGATTTAAAGCGGGAATAGAATAATCTTTGTAATAATCTAAATCCAAGGCTTTTATTTCCTTTACCTCGTCAGACAGCTTTTTGATTACTGTTACACCAAAATCATACGGAAATGTACCGATTTGCAAAGAGTCTGTTTGGTTGCTTTTTATCGCTGATATCACTGTCTTCCATACTTCGCCGTTATAAGATAATTTCTTTTCAAAATTACTTATCTGCGTTGAATTATAGTCAACAGGTTTTGCGTCATGTAATACAACGAAGCCGTCTTTTTCAAGAACTTTTAACGCGTTGTTTAAATCCTTTAGCGATTGTTCGTAAGAATGATCGCCGTCAATAAAAATAATGTCGTATTTTTTCGCGCCATTTATTTTAAAAAAATCATCTGACGTTGTCTTGTGCGTTATGAATTTTGCAAATTGCTTCATAGATTCCGTTGAAAAATATTCACATGTAATACATGGGTCAACGGACGTTTTATCCTTGCAGTTTATTTTTAAATAGTTTGTATATGGATTGGATACACCAATTTCAAGATAAGACTGTAAATCGTTATCTTTGATTAACTTGTTAATTATATATGTTCTTGATACAGGGTTGACTGCGTACATTTTTGTATACTCCGATATTTTTATCGGATTTTAGGAAAAAAATTTGCGATTTGCAATAACTATATCATTGCAAAAAGTGTATTAAACCAATGCCGAAAACCGCCGCAAGAATAGCGAATATCGTAAGCGGCCAAAAGTATTTCTTTACAATCGCGTTCGCACGTTCTTGGAAAAAATATAATAATGTAGCAATTATCGCAAAACGACCCGTTCTAAATATTGCCGAAACAGCCAAGAATATCCAAATGGGATAGCCTATGAAACCAAGCCATATCGCCAGTAATTTATATGGTATCGGTGTAACTGCGGTTAATATTATTATTAATATTCCATATTTGCTGAACATGGGCTTTATCGCAGTTTCTATTAATTCAGGGTTTGAAAAGGTATTGATTAACCAGATACCAAGTGAATCCCATAGCCATGCACCAATCATGTATGCTATTGCCCCGCCAACCAACGAGCCCAAAGATGCTGCGACTGCAATCGGTATGGCGCGTTTTTTGTTGGCTATTATCGGTGGGGTCATAAATACTTCGGGCGGAATAAACAGGAATATAGATTCAAACACCGTTAATATGAATACAATCCAAGAATATGTACGGCTTTCGGATTTACTAAGTATATATTCCGCGAACTTCATAAGTATTTCCTTTTATGTTAAAAATTTACTTGATTGTAATTTAATTTTTTATACCTTACAATAATATCATATCATTAGGAATATAAAAAATGATAAAAAGACAAAATAATTCTAATAGGTCGGCACGTATTGCTAGTAAAGTACAAACGTTGGTCGCGGAAATCCTGCGCGACGATTTTAGCGACGATAATTTGCTGGCTGGGGTGTCTTTGGTCGGTGGCGTAGCACACGGTGGCTTACAATTCGTAAGGTTGTTTTATTACTCGCGTAATCAGAATATAGATGAAGTGCAAAAAAGGTTAGATGAAGTCACAAAAACTATTCGCTATGAACTGGCAAATAGAATGGATCAAAAATACGTGCCGGATATTAGATTTGAGTATGATGATACTCTTGAAAAAGCGGCGCGAATTGACGAATTACTTGATAATTTACACGATAAAAAATAAGAAATATTAGACGTAAAAAACAAATTGCAAAATTAGATATACTGGTGTATCATTGCCGCATAGATTCATAGGTATGTTGTATGAACCAAAAAAACATTAGGAACTTTGCGATTGTTGCACATATTGATCATGGCAAGTCCACCTTGTCGGATAGGTTAATTGAGTTTACTGGTGGTTTACAATCTCGTGAAATGAAAGCGCAAGTTTTAGATTCTATGGATATAGAGCGTGAACGGGGTATTACGATCAAGGCGCAGACCGTTCGCCTGAACTATAAAGCACAAGATGGACAAATTTATCAATTAAATTTGATGGATACACCTGGACATGTGGACTTCTCGTATGAAGTGTCGCGCAGTTTGGCCGCATGCGAGGGGGCGTTGATATTGGTTGATGCAACCCAAGGTGTGCAGGCGCAAACGCTGGCAAATGCATATTTGGCATTAGATAACGATTTAGAAATGTTGCCCGTCTTAAATAAAATTGATTTGCCGTCCAGTGATGTCAATGCCGTGCGCGAACAAATTTCTGACGTTATCGGTTTAGATGCAAAAGATGCAATGTGTGTGTCCGGCAAGACGGGTGCGGGCGTACCAGATTTGTTGGAAGAAATTGTAAAAAAATTGCCGTGTCCTCATGGCGATGAAAACGCGACGACGCGCGCGTTGTTGGTTGATTCGTGGTATGATTCGTATTTGGGGGTTGTCGTGCTGGTGCGCGTGGTTGACGGAAAATTACAGCGCGGGCAAAAAATTAAATTCATGGCGACAAACGCAGAATATTCCATTGAAAAAATTGGATATTTTTCACCTAAGATGGTTGATACGGATGTCTTAAATACTGGCGAAATCGGTTTTATCATTACCGGTATGAAAACAATTCACGATTGTAAAGTCGGTGATACCATCGTTGATGCGAAAAACGATTCGGCCGAACAATTACCAGGCTTTAAACCTTCTATTCCTGTCGTTTTTTCTTCGTTCTTTCCAATAGAGGCTGATGATTACCCGAATTTGCGTGACGGGGCAGAAAAGTTGGCACTAAACGATGCGTCGTTCGTTTTTACAACAGAAAAATCTTCTGCGCTGGGCTTTGGTTTGCGTTGCGGTTTCTTGGGGTTGTTGCATATGGAAATCATCAGCGAAAGGTTAAGACGTGAATTTAATCTTAGTCTTATAAATACTGTACCCAGTGTGTTATATAAGGTACATTTGCGTGACGGTTCTGTGATAGATTTAGAAAATCCTGCCGATATGCCAGACGCTACAAAAATCGCCAGCATAGAAGAACCTTGGGTAAGGGCAACAATAATGATGCCGGATAAATATATGGGCGGAATAATGTCGCTGTGTTCCGAAAGACGCGGCGTCCAAGAAAATATTTCTTATGTTGGTAACAGGGCGGTTCTGGTTTATTTGTTGCCGTTGGCGGAAATCGTGTTTGATTTTTATGATAGGGTAAAATCAATATCTTCTGGGTATGCGTCGTTTGATTATGTTTTACATGGTTATCAGGCGTCTGACTTGGTCAAGGTTTCTATCTTGGTAAATGAAGAAAATGTAGAGCCTTTGTCTTTTATGTGTCATCGCAGTGTGGCAGAAAAACGTGGACGACAGATAGTTGAAAAACTAAAAGACTTGATACCACGACATCAGTTTAAAATACCTTTGCAAGCGGCAATAGGCGGCAAGATTATAGCGCGCGAAACAATCGCTGCTTATCGCAAAGACGTTACCGCAAAATGCTATGGCGGCGATATTACGCGTAAAAGAAAACTTTTGGAGAAGCAGAAGGAAGGGAAAAAACGTATGCGTACTTTTGGTAACGTAGAAATTCCACAATCTGCGTTTATCAATGCGCTGAAAGTATAAAACAACTATCAAAAGGATTGAGATATGTCTCTATTTCAGTATATAAAAAATAATGATTGGAATTCTTTCAAAACTGATTGGAAAGAATACAAAGACTTACAAAGATATTGTCATATTTTAAAAAGGGCAAAGCAAAATGCTTTTCTGGATTTAGTTTGTGATAAACAGTTTTGTTGTAATAATGATATGCAATTAAAATGTGTTCGCAGGGTAAGCGGCGGGGCGGATAGCCTTTTTTTGCAAGAAGATTTGTTTAATTTTTCTAAAACTGAATATTGTGCGGGTTTTTTATTATCGCAATCAAAATGTATGAAAGAAGATTGCCCCTATGTCAGCCTGTATAACAAATACCGTGATGAAGAAAACAAGTGCAGACATTGGTTGGAAATAAAAAAGCATTTTTGGCATAATAAAAGCCTGCGATCTAAATAATATTAAGAAAAAGGGGGGGTGTAATGGCGCACCAGTTCTTCTTTAATCCTTATATATTAGATAATTTGCCTGCACCAAGTACGGGGTTTGATGTCGTACAAGATTTGTCGGAACCAAGGTTGCGTATGTATGTTACTAGTCGCGGTGTGAAAAGTTTTTTTGTAAGAAAACGTATTCATGGTAAAGATAAAAGGGTGATAATCGGTAACTATCCTGATATAGACATTGAAACAGCGCGATCAGCAGTACCGGAAATTTTGGAACAGGCCGCAAAAAAAATTCCTGTGCGCCATAAAAAAATAACAGTTCAAAAATTTCTGACTTTGTATATGACGAATCGGGTACGACGCAATGGATATTCGCGCGATAAATTAGAGCGGTCTATAAATTTACATCTGTCTGCGTTGTTTGATAAAAATATTTCTGACGTTTCTGTCGCAGATGTAAATAATGTTATAGGTAATATCCAAGGTCGTGCAATAGCCGGCAGAATGCAAGAATTTTTGCAAAGCGTGTTTAAATATGCCGTTGAAACCGGATATATAAAGCAGAACCCAATTAGCAATTTACCAAAAATACAACAAAATCGCAGGGTAAGACCGTTGAAAAAATCGGGGCTATATAAATTAATTTCTGCCATTAAAAAAGAAGAATCTTTGAATATCAAGTCGGCTTTCTTGATGTTGGTTTATGGGTTTGCACCAAAATCAAAGATTTTTGCTATGCAGTGGCGCGATTTAGATTTTAATCATTATACATGGGAAGGAAGACCTTTATCTGATTTAGCGGTTGTATTGTTGCAAGATTTACCCCAAGATGGACGTTGGGTGTTCCCCGGACGCGGACGCGGACATTTAACAGACCCCAGACAGGCATGGAAACGCGTTGTGACCAAGGCGGGTATACCTAATTTAACAATGGACGATGTGTATAAATATTTAATGCGTCAATTAGTGTGGGCGTCTGATAAAGAAAATTATAGGGCAAATATGAACGCATTGATAGAAGATATAATGGCATAAATATACTAAATGTATTTTGTCAAGTCTTGTTATAGTTTGTTATAATTTCTTGACAGTTGGACGATAAAATGATAGCTTTAACTAATAACGCCCCATAGCGGGCCGCAAATTTAACTGAAACAAAGGATAAAAAATGACAACTTTTGAAAAAGTAAAAAAAATCGTAATTGAAAAATTGGGCGTTCCAGAAGCTCAGGTTACAGAAAACGCAAAATTCATTAACGATTTGGGTGCAGACTCTTTGGACGTTGTTGAATTCGTTATGGAAGTTGAAAAAGAATTTGACATCACAATTTCTGATGAAGATGCAACAAAGTTGGATACAGTTGGTGATGCCGTTAAATATATTGACTCACACAAAAAATAATCATTTTCTTTGTAAAAGTTTGATAAGTGATTAATCCGTTGTAACTGTGGTTATGACGGATTTTTTTCTGTACCTTTGGCTTTAAACAGTTTATTATATGTAATGTTAGGCTAAATCTTATAAAGGAATGCATTTATGAAAAGAGTTGTTATTACTGGTATGGGGATTGTATCACCGGTCGGAACCGGCATTGAATACGCATGGAAAAATATCGTAAACGGTGTATCCGGTGTTCGTAAAATAGATACTTTTGATGTTTCTGATTTATCTTCACAGATTGCAGGCTTGCCTGTTGTTGGTACGGAACCAGGGCAGTACAATCCTGATGCTGTCGTTGATGCGCGTGAACAACGTAAAATGGACAAATCAATTGTTTATGGTATGGTTGCCGCGGACGAGGCAATTCGTGACGCTGGTTTGATTGACTATGATGGTGATAAAACTCGGTTTGGCGTTTCCGTTGGTGCCGGTATTGGCGGTTTGAATACGATTTATGATAATTGTGTTGAGTTGTATACGGGCGGTCCCCGCAGAATCAGTCCTTTCTTTATACCAAAAGCAATCATAAATATGACTGCAGGACATATTTCTATTAAATACGGTTTAAAGGGACCAAACTTGTCGGTCGTTACTGCTTGTGCTTCGGCTGCTCATTCTATTGGCGAGGCGGTACGTCTGATACAGCACGGTGATGCAGATATCATGGTTGCTGGTGGTGCCGAAGGGGCCGTTGGGAAAATAGGCGTTGCAGGATTTTGTGCGATGAAGGCTTTAAGTACACGTAATGACGATCCTGCCGGCGCGTCACGTCCTTGGGATAAAAATCGTGACGGTTTCGTTATGGCCGAAGGTTCCGGCATTTTGGTTCTTGAAGAATACGAACATGCTGTTGCACGTGGCGCAAAAATTTATGCCGAGGTTGCCGGTTACGGTTTGTCTGGTGACGCTTACCATATTACCGCACCTGCCCCTGGTGGCGAGGGCGGAATGCGCGCAATGCAGTCCGCACTGAAAGATGCCGGTTTTACGCCTGCGGATGTTGACTATATTAATGCGCATGGCACGTCAACAGGTTTGGGCGACGTTGGTGAATTATCAGCGGTAAAGAACTTGTTCGCAGGAACGAACGCATGTATGTCTTCAACAAAGTCTATGACGGGGCATTTGTTAGGCGCAGCCGGCGCAGTAGAAGCGATTTTCTGCGTTTTGGCGATTCGTGATGGTATAGTTCCGCCAACAATTAATTTACAAGATCCAGAAGACGAAGTGGGTGATTTTAACTTGGTGCCAAATAAAGCACAAAAACGTGATGTAAATGTTGCACTAAGTAACTCTTTTGGTTTTGGCGGTACTAACGCTACGTTGGTGTTAAAAAAAATCAAAAAATAAAAAGTATATAAAATAAAAAACGCGGCTGAACCGCGTTTTTTATTTGTCTTCTTCTTTGCCAAGACCAATCGTATTTTTTATCGGTTCTATGATGGTGTTCTTGGCGCTGTCAAGCGTTCTTATTAACGCACGTCTTATTTTGCCGCTGATTGTCATCGGTAAATTATCAACAAACTCTATCACGCGCGGATATTTATAAGAAGCGGTGCGACTGCGAACATGGTCTTGCAGTTGGCGGATAAGTACGTCTGTCGGTTGAAAGTATTTGTTTAGAACAATCGTCGCCTTTACAGCCATGCCACGCGATGGGTCTGGAATTCCTGTTACTGCAACTTCGCGGACTGCGGGGTGTTCCAATAATACGCTTTCTACTTCAAACGGACTAACGCGATAGCCGGACGTCTTTATCAGGTCATCATTGCGACCAACAAACCAATAGTAACCGTCGGCATCGCGGTATGCAACATCGCCAGTGTGGTAATAACCATCACGGAATACTTGGGCGGTTAATTTTTCGTTTTTATGATAACCTTGGAATAGTCCTGTTGGACGACCGTCTTTTAAAGATACGCATATTTCACCAACTGTGCCGTCGGGAACAGGTTTGCCGCTTTCGTCTAATAATTGAACGTCCCAACCTGCAGACGGCATACCCATGCTGCCGGGTTTTGGTTCAATCCATTCATTACTGAATAACATTACGCATGTTTCTGTTTGACCAAAGCCTTCGTGTAATTTTATCCCGGTCAGTTCATAGAATCTATCAAACACTTCTGGATTTAGGGCTTCGCCGGCAATATCGGCTTTCTTTAACGAAGACAAATCATATTTACTAAAATCTGCGTGTATCAACATTTTATAAACTGTCGGCGGTGCACAAAACGATGTAATATGATTTTCTGATATGGCCGTTAATAAATCATGGGCCGTCGCAATGCTGGAAAAGTCAAATACAAATACGGTTGCACCCGCTAACCATTGCCCGTACATTTTTCCCCATGAACATTTTGCCCAACCAGACTCTGATAAAGTAAAATGAATGTCGTCGTCGTGTAAACGTTGCCAATATACAGCAGTATTAATATGACCCAGCGGGTATATGAAATTATGTGCAACCATTTTTGGCATATCTGTTGTACCACTGGTAAAATAAATAACCATTGTATCTGTGTTTTCGTTTGGTACGCGTTCCAATTTATCGGGCATAGATGTTAACGAGGCCGCAACATCATCATTAGAAATAAGTTGTATATCTTTATCCGTTAACGCGTTTTTTATTTCGTTCAACACATGACCGTCATCAAATGCAATGATTGCTTTTACGTCGGCTTGCTGAATTCTGTATTCAATATCTTCGGTTTTTAATTGATTAGTAGACGGGATGGGTATAACGCCGATTTTATGCATTGCCAGCATTAAAATCCAATATTCCCACCGACGACGTAAAAATAACAGAACAGTATCACCTTTGTGTAAGCCACGTGACGTCAAAAAATTTGCCGCGGCGTTTGACATTCTTGATAGGTCACTAAAAGTAAAAGATTTTTTTTCGTTGGTATCGTTTGTCCACAGTAATGCGACTTTGTCTGGCGTTTCTTTCGCCAAGACGTCAATTACATCATAAGAAAAATTAAAGTTATCTGGTACCTGTGGTTTTCCGTTTTCTATATAATCATGATAATTTTCAAATTTATCTTTTTTTAAAAATCTAAGTGCAAACATATGTAATACCTTTATCAATTATATTAATGTATAAATAACTAATCTATAACTTGCAAAGGAAAGTATTGCAAATAATTTTAATAAGTAAATTAAAAAATGAAATAAATTTGATTGATTTTTGTTTCGTTGGGTTGCATAATCTGCCTGATTTCTTGTGCGAAATCGGAGTGTAGCTCAGCCTGGTAGAGCGCTACGTTCGGGACGTAGAGGTCGCTGGTTCGAACCCAGTCACTCCGACCAGGTTAAAAGGTGTATGCTGTATGGTTTCGTTTCGCGTTGTATAATGGGTCCGTTATGAAAAAAAGAAAAATTTCAAAACATTGTTTAATCCAAGTATTGTGTTTGGTTTGCGCTTTTATCGCATGCGTTGTTGTCTACTTCTTTGGCATCAGTTCAAACGTAAAAGAAGATATATTATTTGATGTGCAAAACGGTAAAACCGTTTCCGCAGTGGCAAATCAAATGAAGCAAGATGGTTTGATAAATTCAAATCTTTTGTTCAAAATTGCCGTGCGGGTAAACGGCGGTCAAATACAAACTGGTAATTATGACATTCATACCGGGGCAAGCGTTTGGCGAATCGCCCGCATGATGTCCAAGGGCGACGTCGCAACTGTAACTGTCGTAATACCGGAAGGTTTAACGGTTAGGCAAATAAAAGAATTATTATTACAGACTTCAACCTTAAGGGGGGCTGTAGAATGTGGTAAGGGTACGGACTTGCCTGTTTGTGATTTAAAAGATGGCGATTTGTTCCCCGATACTTATAGAGTTGCGCGCGGGACTTCGCGTTTGGCCGTATTGGATTTAATGCGCAAAAAAATGGACGATATACATACAAACTGGGAAAAAGCGGGTCGGATATTGCCCGATCCGTTAAAAAACTGGAACGAAATTGTTACCTTGGCGTCAATTGTACAAAAAGAAACGCCAAAGCAATCAGAAATGCCAATTGTTGCCAGTGTTTATTTAAACAGGTTGCGACAAAATATGCGATTGCAAGCGGATCCAACGGTTGTATATGCTTTGACAGATAAACTTGGTGATATGCAAGGGGCGCCTTTGTTGCGTGAAAATTTAAAAATAGATAGTCCTTATAATACTTATGTACATTATGGATTACCGCCGGCCCCCATTGCTAATGTTGGTATTGATGCGATATATGCTGTGTTACAACCGGCAGACACAAATTACTTGTTTTTTGTTGCGGATGGACAGGGCGGACATAATTTCGCAAAGTCTTATGAAGAACATTTAAAAAACCACGCTGACTGGCGCGCAATTAAAAAAAATAGAAATAAAAAATAAAAAAACGACATTCATTATATTTTATAATAATTTTTTTTAAGACCGATTCGCTTATGTTAGAATGCGAACGCCAAAGAAATCAACACTTTCAATAACTTGCTAGGATTTGTATCCGATTCGGATAACTGCCACAGCATATCATATTTTTTGTATTTTTGCAAAAATCTTTAATCTTGCGTATCCGTTTGTTTTCAGATTAAAATAGTAATAACTAGCATAAAAACTAGTTAGGAAAAAAAGAAACCATAAGGATGGAAAATGAAAAAAATAGTTTTAACTTCTGTGTTGGCGGTTTTTGCTGTGTCCAGTGCGCAAGCGGCAAATTACTTTGTCGGCGGCTCTGCTGGCTTATCAATGGATGATACACATACTAATATTGTAAATGTTGCACCAGAAGTCGGCTGGAAATATAACGATAACTGGGATTTTGGTATGGGTATTAATCTGGGTTATACTTATAATGATGATGAACATAACGATGATGTGTTTAATTACGGCGTTAACGGATTCACGCGTTATAAAATAGCACAGTTTGGCGATTTTAAACTGTTGGCAAAAGCCTCGGTTGGTGCAAACTTCCAAACACTGTTTTCTGATGTAGATGTACGCGACGGCGAAACAACGATTGGTTTGTCAGCGTCTGTCGTACCAATGATAACATACGATATATCAGAAACATTTACATTGTATGCTAACCTGAACTTTATGGGTGTGTATGCTGGTTATAACTTTGAAAACAAAGATTTGGATGTACCAGAAGACTGGTCTTTTGGCTTTAACGTAGATTCTTCAAACGTTGCCAATACCGGTGCTTTCCAGATTGGGTTCTTGTATAACTTCTAAGTTATGCGACAGCAAAAAAGACAATAATCCGGCCGTTTGGTCGGATTATTTTTATAGACAAAGTTTACTGACTTGCTATTATATAAAAGTGCATCTAGATGTGGGTTTAGATGTTCTTTATAAAGACAATGGTTAGTAAGGAAGGGCTTGAACACCCGAATATACTAAACGAACTGACTTATGTCCCGATTCTGGTCGGGATGTTGTTGCTATACAATAGGTACTTATTCCGAAGGCAACAAGGTCATCGTATATTTGACTGTTCAACTCCCGACCACCAATTTTGTTGGTGGTTTTTCTTGCTGCGTTTTTTGGCAGAAAAAGGGAAAAACAGAATGAATAAAAAAGTTTGTATATCGTTTATTGCGGTATTGTTTGGTTCAAAATTTGCTGTTGCTGGACCTTTTACAGACCCAAATAAATTAGGGGACTTATTGATGACAATGGGGGCTGGATATGCGCTGGGGATGACGGTACAAGCAAAAGATTTTATTGGTACAGTACAATTTGCAGAATCTGTCGTCTTGTCACAAGGAGTTACAGAAATTCTTAAAAGAACAATCCGTGAAGAAAGACCAAATGGTAGTGATAATTTATCTTTCCCCAGTGGGCATTCTGCGGGCGCTTTCTCTAGTGCGATGTTCGTTCATAAAAGGTACGGTTGGCGGTCTGCCGTTGTTCCTTATGCTATGGCTGTATTGACGGGTTGGACAAGAGTGCATGTCAGGGCGCATTATTGGCATGACGTTCTGGCTGGTGCCGCGGTAAGCGCAATAGTGACATGGGGCGTTGTTGATTCTTATGATACAAAAGTAAATTTATCAGCAGATACGAATGGTTTTAGGCTGTCTTTCAGAACGCTGTTTTAGGTTGTGATTTGCTTCCTGTAGAAATTTTATGCGCTGGTATGTCAATATATATCGTGTAAAAACGGTTGGCGGATATGGTAAAAAATAATTTAATCTTCTTATTAGTCTTTCCTTTGATTTTTTTGCATGGTGGCGCCAGGGCAGGGGGGATATCGGATGTCAGTCGTTTAACAGAAGACGGTGAATTTTCAGCAACGTTCGGTGCGGCTTTTAAAACTGGTATGAATAAAGAAGGTACTGCGCGTGATGATTTTTCATCTGGTACCATAGAAGAACTGGGGTTTGAGTTAGATTATACTTTCTTAAGCGATTGGACCGTTTCTTTTAGCACTGGAAATGATTATTCAGATTCTCAGGTGGGTTTAAGTTATAAAGTTTTGACGCATAACGGCTTTAAACTAGATTTGTCCGCTGATTATGGAATCGCATGGACAAAAGATGCGCAAACAGACAAGCGAATTGGTAATAATAACTTTGATGCCGGCGTTCGTATACATGGTATAGCGGGCGATGCGTTTCAATGGGCGGCAAAAGTAACAGGTCAGTTCGTTTTTGCAGAACCGAAAAATTTCTGGAATACCGCTTTGACTTTAGAGGCGATGTATTATTTTTCAGATGCTATTGCAGCGAAAACAGAGGTGAATTTCGCCTTTAAAGAAATAAAAGAACCAGTAACTTTGTATGATAGAGATATAAAACTGGGGGTTGTATATAATATGTCGCGAAATGCGTCAGTGCACCCTTATGTGAAATATCACTTTAAAACAAAAAACAGCGAACATAACGATATAAAACCGGACGATAATTGGAAGATTGGTGCCGAATTTTCCGTGGTCTTTTAATTGGTTTGTTTGAACTGTATTGTCCGAATTTTTTGTTTGTCTAGTTTGGTTTTTGTACTGATAAAAAAGTTGTCATTATTGGTTGTGTTTTTATTCCCAGATTTACAAGGTTTTCAAGTCACTTATTTGATAAAAAATCCCATATTTTTCTTGACAATGTTGGGGTTCGTGGTTATAGTATGTTCGCTTTCCGTGTAAACAAGGAAAGAAAAAAACACAGAAATCTGCACTGTTTGACAGATTTATAATCGCGGTCATGCCGTTGAAATAAGTCTGATAGACGGGTTTGTGCAGAAAAAAAGTAGCAAAAAACAAAGAGATTTTGAATGCCAACAGTAAATCAATTGATTCGGAAACCACGTAAAAAGGTCGCTGTTAAAAGTACTGCGCCCGATATGGTGGCGTGTCCGCAAAAACGTGGTGTTTGCACACGTGTGTACACAACCACGCCTAAGAAACCTAACTCTGCGCAACGTAAGGTTGCCCGTGTTAAATTGGCTAATGGTCGTGAAGTTACTGCTTATATTCCAGGCGAAGGTCACAACTTACAAGAACACAGCGTTGTTATGATTCGTGGTGGTCGTGTAAAGGACTTGCCGGGTGTTAAGTATCACATCATTCGCGGCGTATTGGATACCAAGGGTGTTGAAAGCAGAAAGCAGGGACGTTCTTTGTATGGTGCAAAGGCTGGTAAATAAGCTTAGTATAAACATAAACACGCAGTTAGTTCTGTGTGAGTAATTTGGGTTTGTCCCAGATGAAGAAATAAAAAAGGAAGTAAAATGTCAAGACGTAAAAGCGCAGCAAAACGTGAAATCTTACCAGATTCCAAATATAATAATCTGGTTGTTGCAAAATGTATTAATGTTGTTATGTGGGACGGCAAAAAAGAGGTTGCCGAAAATATCGTTTATGGTGCATTAGATAAATTGAAAAAGATAGCAAAAGACGGCAATGAATTGGCCGCTTTCTTAGAGGCAGTTGATGCGTTAAAACCTTCGGTTGAAGTAAAAGGTCGTCGTGTTGGTGGTGCTACGTATCAGGTTCCTGTTGAAGTAAGACCAGAACGTCAACAGACATTGGCTTTGCGTTGGTTGGTTATGTTCGCGCGTAAACGCGGTGAACGTTCAATGGAAGATAGGTTGTTTGGTGAATTACGTGACGCTTTGAACGGTCAAGGTGGCGCGTTCAAAAAGAAAATTGATACTCATAAAATGGCAGAGGCAAATAAAGCGTTTGCTCATTTCCGTTGGTAATATAGTAATGGAATATATGAAATCAAACATACTAACAATGAAAAAATAAGGAAAGAATAATATGTCAGTCGGAAAAACCGCACCTTTAAATATGTATCGCAATATCGGTATTATGGCCCATATTGACGCAGGTAAAACAACTACATCAGAACGTATTCTTTTCTATACCGGTAAAACATATAAAATCGGCGAGGTTCACGACGGTGGCGCCACTATGGACTGGATGGAACAAGAACAAGAACGTGGTATTACAATTACATCTGCGGCAACTACTTGTTTCTGGCGCGATCATCGTATTAATTTGATTGATACCCCAGGGCACGTTGACTTTACTATGGAAGTAGAACGTTCCTTGCGCGTTTTGGACGGTGCGGTTGCTGTTTTTGAATCTGTGTCTGGTGTACAGCCACAAACTGAAACAGTATGGCGTCAGGCGGACCGTTATAATGTTCCACGTATTTGCTTTATTAACAAAATGGATCGTATTGGTGGAAATTTCTTCCGTTGCGTTGATATGATTCGTGAACGTTTGGGGGCAAATCCGTTGGTGGTTAATTTCCCGATTGGCGCAGAATCTGATTTCCGTGGTGTAGTTGATGTTATCGAAATGCGCGGTATCGTTTGGGAAGATGATTTGGGTAAAGAACCTCAAGTTATTGAAATTCCAGAAGACTTAAAAGAAAAAGCAGAAGAACTGCATAATAAGTTGATTGAAGAAGTTGTTACATTAGATGACGAAATTATGGAAGCATACATGGAAGGTAAAAAACCTGATGTTGCAACTATCAAACAATTGATTCGCAAGGGTACCATTAATCAAAACTTTAATCCTGTTTTGTGTGGTACCGCATTTAAAAACAAAGGTGTTCAGCCGTTGTTGGATGCAATTGTTGATTATTTACCATCGCCACTGGATATACCTGCTATCAAGGGTACAAAAATGGATGGCGAAACAGTTGCTGAACGTCATGCAGATCCAAAAGAACCTTTCAGTGCTTTGGCGTTTAAGGTTGCGAACGATCCGTTTGTTGGTAACTTGATGTTTATTCGTATTTATTCTGGTAAACTGTCATCTGGTTCTTATATTTACAATTCTAATCGTGACAAACGTGAACGCGTTGGTCGTATGTTGTTAATGCATTCTAATCAACGTGAAGAAATCAAAGAAGCGTCTGCTGGTGATATCGTTACTTTGGTTGGTATGAAAGAAACGATTACTGGTGATACTTTGTGTGACGAAGCGAATCCGATTATCTTGGAAAACATACACGTTCCAGAACCTGTTATCAGTATCGCGGTTGAACCGAAAACCAAGGCGGATATTGAAAAGATGTCTTTGGGTTTACAAGCACTGGCAAAAGAAGACCCTTCGTTCCGTGTATCTGTTGACGAAGAATCTGGTCAAACGATTTTGGCGGGTGTTGGCGAATTGCACTTGGAAATTCTGGTTGATCGTTTGTTACGTGAATTCAAGGTTGACGTTAATGTTGGCGAACCACGTATTGCATATCGTGAAACGTTCCGTAAACCTGTAACAGAAGAATATACACACAAGAAACAGTCTGGTGGTTCTGGTCAATATGCGCAGGTAAAGATTGAATTTGAACCTTTGGAACCTGGCAAGGGCTATGAATTTGAAAACAAGATTGTTGGTGGGGCGATTCCAAAAGAATACATCCCCGGCGTAGAAAAAGGTTTGAAGATAGCGCAACAGACGGGTGTTCTGATTGGCTATCCAACAGTGGATTTCAAAGCAACATTGGTAGATGGTAAATATCACGAAGTTGACTCTAATGTATTGTGCTTTGAAATAGCGGCGCGTGCTTGCTTCCGCGAAGCAATGAAAAAAGCATCGCCGAAATTGCTGGAACCGATTATGAAACTTTCGGTCACGACGCCGGAAGAATACGTCGGTGACATCATCGGGGACTTAAACAGTCGTCGTGGTCAGATAAACGGCATTGAAACTCAGTTTGGTAATCAGGTTATTTCTGCGTTTGTCCCATTGGCGAACTTGTTTGGGTACGTAAAAACGTTGCGTTCTTTGTCACAAGGTCGTGCAAATCCTTATATGGAATTGTCACACTATGACGAAGTTCCACAGAACGTTGCAGATGAGGTTATAAAGAAATTAACAAAATAAATTAAAAAAAGATTGTGATTTTTGATTTCTGGTTTATGATTGAATGCAGATGTATGAATCGGAAGTCAGATTTCAGAAATCAAATTAACAGCCAAGCCTAAGGAGAAAACTATGGCAAAAGAAAAATATGTAAGAACCAAGCCGCATGTTAATATCGGTACTATTGGTCACGTTGACCATGGTAAAACAACGTTAACAGCCGCTATTGTTCACTACTATGGTGTTGGTGCCGATCAAGCAAAGGGCGTTGATCAGATTGATAATGCACCAGAAGAAAAAGCACGTGGTATAACAATTAATACCGCACACGTAGAATATGAAACAGAAAATCGTCACTATGCTCACGTTGACTGCCCAGGGCACGCGGACTATGTTAAAAACATGATTACCGGTGCTGCACAGATGGACGGTGCGATTTTGGTTGTTGCAGCAACTGACGGTCCTATGCCACAGACACGCGAACACATTTTGTTGGCACGTCAAGTTGGTATTCCAAAAATCGTTGTTTATTTGAACAAGTGCGATTTGGCAAACGACCCGGAATTGTTGGAATTGGTTGAAATGGAAATCCGTGAATTGTTGTCTGCTAATGAATTTGACGGTGATAACGCTCCAATCATTCGTGGTTCTGCTATTTCGGCGTTGGAAGACAAAAAAGATGGTTTGGGTAAAGAATCCATTGATGCTTTGTTGAAAGCGTGTGATGAATACATCCCATTACCAGAACGTCCAGTTGATAAACCTTTCTTGATGCCAATAGAAGACGTGTTCTCTATCACGGGTCGTGGTACGGTGGTAACAGGTCGTATTGAATCTGGTACGATTAAGGTTGGCGACGAATGCGAAATCGTTGGTTTACGCCCAACTCAGAAAACAACAGTTACAGGCGTTGAAATGTTCCGTAAATTGTTGGATCAGGGTGAAGCCGGTGATAACGTAGGTTTGTTGTTGCGTGGTACAAAGAAAGAAGATGTAGAACGTGGTCAGATTATCTGCAAACCAGGTTCTATTACACCACACACAGAATTTGAAGCTGAAGTTTATATCTTGACGAAAGAAGAAGGTGGCCGTCATACAGCATTCTTCTCTAACTATCGTCCACAGTTCTATTTCAGCACGACAGACGTAACAGGTACAATTACTTTGCCAGCAGACAAAGAAATGGTCTTGCCAGGCGATAACGTTCGTATCACAGTGCAATTGATTGCACCGATTGCTATGGACGAAGGTCGTCGCTTTGCTATCCGTGAAGGCGGACGCACAGTTGGCGCAGGGGTTGTATCAAAAATAATTAAATAATGAAAATAAGCGGGTCGGTGTAACTGGATGAAACGCCAGTGATTACCGGCCCGGGTAACAATAAGGAAAACGAACAAATGGTACCAGCATCTAAAATTCGCATCAAATTGACTGCGTTTGACCACAGAGTCTTGATGGAATCAGTGGAAGAAATTGTTAAAACCGCAAAGCGCACAGGCGCTGATGTGGTCGGTCCCGTTCGCTTGCCGACGTTGATTAAGAAATTTACTGTAAACCGTTCACCACACGTTGATAAAAAATCGCGTGAACAATTTGAAATCCGCAATCATAAGGCGGTCGTAGATATTGTTAATCCAACCCCTCAGACAGTAGATGCTTTGATGAAGTTGGATTTGGCGTCCGGTGTTGACGTAAAAATTAAGTTATAATTGTTTGTGTTAGTGCTGCTAAAAAGTGTGTACAGGCACTAACCTACTAACAAAAGAAAAAGGCAAAAAAAATGAAACGTAGCGGATTAATTACAACAAAAATAGGAATGACGCGTTTGTATGATGATGGCGGTGTTGCGCATCCTGTAACGGTTTTGTCTGTTGGGGATTGTACTGTCATTGGAAATCGTACGCAGGAAAAAAATGGTTATGTCGCGAATATCTTAGGTATGCGCGAAGCAAAAGCAAAACACGTGGCAAAACCGCAGGCGGTTGCTGCTGAAAAAGCAGGGGTTAAACCATATCGCAAAGTTGTTGAATTCCGCGTTTCTGACGATTGCGTTATCCCAGCAGGTACAGCGTTGTCTGCGTCTCATTTCGTTGCCGGTCAATTCGTTGATGTACAAGCGACAAGTAAGGGTAAAGGCTTTCAAGGGGCAATGAAACGCCATAACTTCGGTGGTAAGGAAGCGTCACACGGTGTTTTGAAAGCGCATCGTTCTATTGGTGGTACAGGTATGCGTGAATGGCCAGGTCGTGTTTTGAAAGGTAAAAAGATGGCCGGTCAAATGGGCAATGAAACTGTTACAGTACAGAACTTGAAAGTATTTGGTACAGACGACGCAGAAAACTTAATCTTCGTAGAAGGCGCAGTACCAGGTGCAAACGGCACTTTCGTATTAGTCTTTGATGCGGTGAAAAAAGAACAGAAAGATTTGCCAGTTCCAACAAAAGTTACTGAAACTGCAGTTGAATCTGGTACGGAACAAGTAACAGAAACAACCGAAACAGAAACTGTTGCGGAATAATATAAGGCGACAGAAGAGTAAGGTGAAAAAAATGCAAGTAGATATTATAAATTTTGATGGTAAAGCGGTCGGCAAAGTAGATTTGGCTGATCAAATTTTCGGCTTGGATCCACGTGCAGATATTTTGCATCGTGTTGTTACTTGGCAACGTGCAAAATCCCGCGCAGGGACACATGCTGTTAAAACCGTTTCTGATGTAAAAGGTAGCGGTAAAAAAGCTTTCAAACAGAAGAAAACAGGTAATGCTCGTCAGGGTGAAAGATACAATGTTCATATGCGTGGCGGTGGCGTAGTTCATGGACCTGTTGTTCGTGATCACTCTATTGACTTGCCAAAGAAAGTTCGCGCATTAGGTTTGAAAATGGCCTTGTCTTCAAAGGTTAAAGATGGCTGTTTAGTTGTCATTGATTCTGAAAAGTTATCTGCTGCTAAAACAGGGGCTTTTGCAAAACAGTTGAAAAAGTTGGGAATTTCTTCTGCTTTGTTTGTTGCGGCAACTGATATAGATGGAAACTTTAAGAAGTCGGCGGCTAATATTCCAAACATTGATGTCTTGCCAACTATTGGTTTGAACGTTTTGGATATTTTGAAACATGAAAAGTTAGTTTTGACAGCAGATGCGGTCAAAGCGGTGGAAGCACGCTTGGCATAATTAAATGATTTGTTAAGTGATGACGAAAAGGTAAAAAAATGGCAGAAAAGAAAGTTAATGCAGAGAAAAAAATCGTTGCGACTGCTGGTATTTATGATATACTGCGTCGTCCGATAATCTCAGAAAAGGCGGCAAAGCTGTCCGAAAGTAACGGCGTTGCTTTTGAAGTTGCGGCAGATGCTACCAAGGAAGACGTTGCCCGTGCTGTAGAAGCCATCTATAATATAAAACCGACCAAGGTTAATATTATAGTGGTAAAGGGAAAGGAAAAATCTTTCCGCGGTCGTGGTAAGGGCACGCAACGCGCTGTTAAAAAAGCGTATGTATCTTTGCCGAAAGATGCAAAATTGGATTTGTCGGCAAATATATAGGTAAACAATTCTGGCAGAGAATCCGAAGCGTTCGGGATGTTATTGTCAGAATATAAATAAAGGTAAGAAAAAATGGCATTGAAACATTATAAGCCAACAACAGCTGGTACACGTGGTTTAACTTTGGTTGACCGCAGCGAATTGCACCGTGGGGCACCAGAAAAATCTTTGACGGTTGGTTTGAAGTCCAAAGGCGGACGTAATAATTTTGGTCATGTAACTGTTCCTCATCAGGGCGGTGGTCATAAGCGCAAATATCGTTTGATTGATTTCGCACGTAAGAAAAAGGGCGTTCCAGCAACAGTTGTTCGCTTGGAATATGACCCGAATCGTACGGCGTTTATCGCGTTGATTGAATATACAGATGGCGCGCGTTCTTATATATTGGCACCGCGCGATTTAAAAGCAGGTGATGTTGTTATATCTGGTGAACGTGAAGATATTAAACCAGGTAATGCAATGCCATTAAAGAATATGCCAATCGGTACAATCGTACATAACGTTGAATTGAAACCGGGTGCAGGCGGTCAATTGGCACGTAGTGCGGGTTGCTATGCACAATTAATGGGTAAAGACGGCGTTTATGCACAGATTAAAATGAACAGTGGCGAGTTGCGTAAAGTTCATTCCGATTGTTTAGCAACAGTTGGCAGCGTTTCAAATCCTGACCAACGTAATGTAAACTTGGGTAAAGCCGGTCGTGCACGTTGGTTGGGTATTCGCCCATCTGTTCGCGGTATGGCGCAGAACCCGGTTGATCACCCAATGGGTGGTGGTAATGGTCATTCTAAGGGCCACGAACCAGTATCACGTACAGGTATTCCAGCCAAGGGATATCGTACCCGTAGCAATAAACGTACTGCAAAGATGATTATTCGCAGCAGACATTTGGCAAAGAAAAAATAATAAATAGTCCGTCATCTATATGGTGACGGAGAAAAAAGAAAAAACGGAGTAATTGATGTCTCGGTCAGTATGGAAAGGTCCTTATGTTCATCCTTCCGTTTTAAAGAAAGCGGCGGCGGCGAACGAAAAAAACGACCATAAACCAATTAAAACTTGGTCTCGTGGCAGCACGATTGTACCTTCAATGGTTGGTTTGACTTTTGAAGTTCATAATGGTAACAAGTTCATTCCTGTTTCTATCGTAGAAGATATGATTGGACATAAATTGGGTGAATTTGCACCGACACGTACATTTAAAGGTCATGCAGCAAATAAAAAAGCTGCGGCCGCCAAAAAATAAAATAGGGTAAGTAGTTATGACAACGACAAGATATGGAATAAAAGATAATCAAGCGCGCGCGTTTAATAAATTAATTCGCGTCAGCCATCAAAAACTTGGTTTGGTTTGCGACACTGTTCGCGGGTTGCCAGTAGAAAGGGCTATTGATGTCTTGAAGTTTTCAAAGAAACGTGTGGCTGGTGAAGTGTTGAAAACTTTATTGTCAGCAGTTGCAAACGCAGAAAATAATAAAAATCTGCCTGCAGATAGCTTGTTCGTCAAAGAAATTTGGTGTGGCAAGGCTTTGACAATGAAGCGTATCATGCCGGGACCGCGCGGCAGTGCAAGACCAATTCTGAAACCTTTTTCTAATTTGACAATCATTTTAGAATCTGGGGTGGCGCCTGCTAAGAAAACCGTAAAAAAAGAAAAAGCAGCCAAAAAGGAAAAGGCTAAATAAGGTAAAACACAAGTGGTATGGATTTTTATCCTGAATAAAACCGAAAGGTTTCAAGAACACTTGTGATAAAATAAGGAAGTAAGAAAATGGGACAAAAAGTATCACCAATCTCATTACGTGAGTTCATTAATAAAGTAACAGATTCACGTTGGATTGCAGGTAAAAAAGACTATGCGAATTTGTTGGCGGAAGATATCAAAATTCGCAAGTTCATTGAAAAGAAACTTAAAAAAGCAGGCTTGGCCAAGGTCGTTATTGAACGCTTTGCAAAAAAAGTAGTGGTAACAGTTCATACGTCTCGTCCTGGTATGATTATCGGTAAGAACGGTGCCGATATTGAAGCGTTACGTAACGATATCAAAAAGTTGGTTAAAAACGATCAGGTAGTTGTGAATATTTATGAAGTTCGCCGACCAGACTTAAATGCTCAATTGGTCGCGCAGAGCATCGCACAACAAATTGAAGGCCGTGTGTCTTTCAAACGTGCAATGAAAAAGGCGGTTCAAAACGCTTTGAAAGCGGGGGCGCAGGGTATCAAGGTTATGTGCTCTGGTCGTCTTAACGGTGCTGAAATTGCGCGTAGCGAACAAATTCGTGAAGGTCGCATTCCTTTGCATACATTACGTGCTGATATTGACTATGCGTCAATTCAAGCAAAAACCACTTATGGCGTTATCGGCGTAAAAGTTTGGATTTATACTGGTGACGTTGTAAATAAAGAAAAGTTGGCGTCTGAAATGGCTCGTCCCGCTGAATACGCCGGCAGTAGCGAAAGAAAAGGTAAATAATTTTTTGACGGTCATCTATATGGTGCCGGGGACGTCAAAAATTAAGAGCAAAATTAAAAGGTAGTTATTATGTTAATGCCAAATAAAACAAAATTTCGCAAACAGCACAAAGGCCGCATTCATGGCGTTGCCAAAGGTGGTAGCGAATTGGCGTTCGGTTCTTTTGGTTTGAAAGCCATGACACCTGAACGTATAACTGCGCGTCAAATAGAAGCCGCGCGTCGTGCAATCACTCGTCATATGAGGCGTATGGGTAAATTGTGGATTCGTGTATTCCCAGACGTACCTGTTACAAAGAAACCTGCCGAAGTTCGTATGGGTAAAGGTAAAGGTGCAGTTGAATACTGGATTTGTCGTGTTAAACCTGGTCGTATCTTGTTTGAATTAGACGGAGTTAAACCGGAAGTTGCATACGAAGCGTTCGCTTTGGCGGCAGCAAAATTGCCAGTTAAAACAAAAATTGTTGAACGTAAGGTTAACTAAGTTATAATTCGTACGCCGTTTAATACGGAGCAAGGCAAAAAGGTTAAAAAAATGGCAGAAAAGAAAGTGGAAAAAGAATCTTTGACGTTGGAAGCATTGCAAAGCAAACTGGATAATTTGAAGAAAGATCAATTTAATCAGCGCTTTCAACATGCTGCGGGGCAGATGCCAAAAACGCACGTTATGCGTCAAACCCGTCGCGAAATTGCACGCGTAAAGACAAAATTAAACGCTGCAAAAAAATAAAAATTGTAGATTTTTGTTGAGATTTCTAAAATTTTAGATATCATATGCCGAAATCTTAGATAAAAAGGGTGTTCGTTTGACGGTTTTGTATGGCCATACAAACGGAAAACGAAAAAGAAAATGTAAGGGATTATAGTTATGCCAAGACGTATACTGCAAGGAACAGTTAAAAGTACAGCAAATGACAAAACAGTCGTCGTAGAAGTAGAACGCCGTTTCCGTCATCCGTTGTATGGTAAGTTCGTGAAGCAGAACAAAAAGTACAAGGCACACGATGAAAACAACGAATATAAAGTTGGTGATATCGTTGCCATTGAAGAACATCGTCCAATCTCTAAGACAAAGTCTTGGATTGTTAAGGGGCGCGTTGGTGTCTCTAAAGACGATGCGGTTGAAATCGTTGACTAAGTCACAACAGGTTCTTTGAGGTCGGGTACAGCGTATACTGACAGACAGTCGGAACCTATAACAAAGCAGTTGGGGATGGCCCGACTCGCAGTAAAAAGGTGAAGTTATGATACAAAATGAAACAGTTATGACAGTTGCTGATAATTCTGGTGCGCGTAAGGCTATGTGCATCAAGGTTTTAGGTGGGTCACACCGTCGTTATGCAACTGTGGGCGACAAGATTGTCGTTGCAATTAAAGAAGCAATTCCACGCGGTAAAGTTCAAAAAGGTACTGTACAACGTGCTATCATCGTTCGTACAAAGTTTCCTGTTAAACGTCCAGACGGTTCTATCATTCGTTTTGATGACAACGCTGTTGTTCTGATAAACAAAAATAATTTTGAACCTATTGGTACGCGTATCTTTGGACCAATCGCGCGTGAAGTTCGTCGTAAATATGACGTTCAAAAAATCGTGTCTTTGGCACCAGAAGTAATATAACAAATGGGTTGAAAACAATAAGTTTAGTCCAGAAGTTAGATAAAAGGTTACGAAATGAAAATTAAAAAAGGCGATGAAGTCGTAGTTATTTCGGGAAAATATAAAGGCGTCAAAGGCAAAGTCTTGGAGGCACGCCCGTCCGAATCACGCGTTGTTGTTGAAGGTGTTAATCGTCATAAATGGCACATCAAACCAACGCAAGAAAAAGCAGGTCATATCATTGACCGTGAAGCACCTATCCATGTTTCTAACGTTGCTTTGGTTGATCCAAAAACAAAAAAGGCAACACGCGTTGGTTACAAAATGGATGGCGATAAGAAAGTTCGCGTTGCTAAAAAGTCAGGCGCAGAATTATAAATAACCGGTTTCCGCTGTTACGGAAACAAAACGTTAAGGAATAAAAAATGCAAAGCAGATTGCGTGAAATTTATGAAAAAGAAATCGTTCCTGAATTAATTAAAGAATTCGGGTACACGAACCCATTGGCAGTTCCTAAATTGTCAAAAATTGTTTTGAACATGGGGGTCGGCGAAGCTGTATCTGATAAAAAGAAATTGGATTCTGCAGTTGCAGATTTGACCGCTATTGCCGCACAAAAGCCAGTCGTAACAAAGGCCAGAAAGTCAATCGCAACGTATCGTTTACGTGAAGGTCAAGCCATTGGTACAAAGGTTACATTGCGTGGTAAAAGAATGTATGATTTCTTGGACAAATTAATTACAGTTGCCTTGCCACGTGTAAAAGACTTTCGTGGTTTATCAAAGTCTAAATTTGACGGTCGTGGTAACTATGCTTTTGGTATTAAAGAACACTTGATATTCCCAGAAATCTCGGTTGATAAAATTGATTCAATCCGTGGTATGGATATAGTTATCGCAACAACCGCAAAAACAGACGATGAAGCACGTGCTTTGCTGACAAAAATCGGCTTGCCGTTGGTTTTAAAATAATAAAAAGGTATAAAAATGGCAAAGTTAGCATTAATAAATAAACAGAAAAAACGCGAAAAGTTGGTCGCGCAATATGCAAAAAAGCGCGAAGCAAATAAAGCAAAAATGTCCAGAAACGCTAAACCAGAAGAACGTCAGGAAGCAATGTTGAAGGCTGCAAAACTGCCACGTAACGCAAATCCAACACGTTTGCGCAATCGTTGTTCTGTGACCGGTCGTGCGCGCGGTTTTTCACGTTTGTTCGGTTTGTGTCGTCAACAGGTTCGTACAATGGCTTCTGAAGGGAAATTGCCGGGCGTACGTAAATCTAGTTGGTAAATTTTAAACGCCAGTTGTGGACAATGCAGCTGGAAACAAGGACGAAAATATCGTCGCTTAGAAGGAGTAAAAGATGTCATTATCACACCCAATCGGAGATATGCTGACTCGTATTCGTAACGGTCAGAATGCCGGTAAAGAATTTGTAACTGTTCCAAACAGCAAATTGCGTGCAGCAGTTTTAACTGTTTTGAAAGATGAAGGTTTCATCACTGATTTCCGCAAAGAACAGATTGACGAACATCGCGCTAATTTGGTAATTGAATTAAAGTATGTGGGCGGAAACGGTGCAATCCAAGAAATTTCAGTTGTTTCAAAGCCAGGTCGTCGTGTATATTCTGGCAGCGCAAAGATGCCGAAAGTATTAAACGGCTTGGGCATTGCGATTGTTTCTACACCAAACGGCGTTATGACCGACCACAAGGCGCGCTTGATGAATGTCGGTGGCGAAGTATTGTGCAAGGTTATCTAATTAAAGTAAGGATTTAGTTATGTCTCGTGCAGGAAAATATCCAATAAAATTAACAGAAGGCGTATCTGCGGTAATTGCTGGGAACGTCTTGACGGTTAAAGGCCCAAAAGGTGAAATAAAAATATCTTTGGATACAAAACATGCTGGTTTGGTTGATATAAAGATTGATGCAGAACATGTTATTGTTACTCCAAAAGACGCGGAAGAAAAGACTTCACGTACTATGTGGGGAACAATGGCTCGCAACATTCGCGCTGCTGTTCAGGGGGTATCAGAAGGTTTTTCAAAACCAATGTATATGAACGGCGTTGGTTATAAGGCTTCTGTAAACGGTAACAAGTTGGTATTGGTTGCCGGTTATTCCCATGACGTTATAATGGAAATTCCAGAAGGTTTAAGCGTGAAAATGGGCGATACACCAACAGAATTTACAGTTATGGGTATTGATAAGTGCTTGGTCGGGCAGTTCGCTGATAAAATCCGCAAAGTTCGTAAAGCAGACCCATATAAAGGTAAAGGCATTTTCTTTAAGGGCGAAAGAATTCGTCGCAAAGAAGGTAAAAAGAAATAATAAATAAGGTTTAGTTCCCGCTGTTACGGGAATAGAAAAAAGGAAACGAAATGTTAAAACATTTGTCTACTGAAGAAAGACGTAAGTTAGCAAATCGCGCTGCGTTAAAAAGAAAAAATCCAGGAAAAATTCGTCTGTCGGTTTTCCGTTCTGGTCGTCATATAGAAATCCAGGCTATTGATGACGTAAAAGGTCATACAGTTTGTGCTGCGTCCTCAAAAGAAAAAGACTTTAAGGGTAAGGGCTGGAATGTTGCCGGGGCTGAATTAGTCGGTAAGGCTTTTGCAGAACGCGCAGTTAAGGCAAAAATTGCTGATAATTGTTATTTTGATCGTGGTGGTTATCGTTATCATGGTCGCGTAAAAGCACTGTGCGAAGCAATTCGTGCTGGTGGCGTTAGAATTTAATTGTGAAATACGGAGTTTATAAATGGCACGTTTTGATGATAAAAAATTACAGACAGATAACTTGGTAGACAAATTAGTTTCTATCAATCGCGTATCTAAGACTGTAAAGGGTGGTCGCAATATGTCTTTCTCGGCCTTGGTTGTGGTCGGCGATAAGGCAGGTAGAGTTGGTTTCGGTAAAGGTAAAGCTTTGGAAGTACAAGCGGCTGTTCAAAAAGCAACAAAAGCAGCAAAGGCGAAAATGATACGCGTTCCTTTGAAAGAAGGTCGCACCTTGCATCATGATAGCGCAGCAAAATATGGCGCAAGTAAGTTGGTCGTTCGTAGCGCGGTTCCAGGTACTGGTATCATTGCTGGTGGTGCTTTGCGTGCTGTGTTTGAATGCTTGGGCGTTCAAGACGTGGTTGTAAAATCGCAAGGGTCAAATAATCCTAATAATATGATTCGTGCAGCGTTCTTGGCTTTTGCAAAAATGAATTCGCCGAAAACCGTTGCAGCGCGTCGTGGTAAAACTGTTGCAGAAATTATCGCTGGGCGTGATGGGAAAAAATTGGAACCTCAAACACAAGATAAATAATTTCTGATAATAAAAACGGAGTAATGAATCATGGCAAAGATAATTGTTAAACAGGTTAAAAGTGTTATCGGGCGCCCAGAAGATCAACGCAAGGTTATCGCCGCACTAGGTTTGGGACGTATCGGTAAAACAAAAGAACTGGGTGATACGCCTGCCGTTCGCGGCATGGTTGCAAAGGTTTCTCATTTAGTAGAAATCGTTGAAAAATAAATTTTAAACCGAGTACACTTGTTTGTGTGCGAAAAAAGAACTATACTTAAAAATAGTTCGCAGGAAAAAGGAAAACAAAATGAAACTTAATGCTTTGATGGATAATTTCGGTGCCCGTGCGAATGCTAAACGCGTTGGTCGTGGTATCGGTTCTGGTATGGGTAAGACTTCTGGCCGCGGTAATAAAGGTCAAAAAGCACGTAGCGGTTCTCGTAAACAGGCTACTTTCCAGGGCGGTCAAATGCCGATTTTACGTCGCTTCCCAAAATTTGGTTTTAATAACCCATTTGCAAAAGAATATGTTACTATTAACTTAGGTGACATTGAAAAATTCATCGCATCTGGTAAAATTGACGCAAAGTCAACAATTACAATTGATTCTTTGTTAAATGCCAAGATTATTAATCGTAAAAAGTCTGGTTTAAAAGTTTTGGCAAAAGGCGAAATTAAATCTGCTGTAAATATTGTTGCAGATAAATGGTCAAAGTCCGCCGAAGAAGCAATTGTAAAGGCTGGTGGATCAATCAAAAACAAATAACCTTTGATATTTGCATCTGGTGCGCCAGATGCAAATATATAAATAAAAGTTCGTTCGCATGAAATTCTTGAAAGATTTTTTTGGAAACTTATCAGATTTACAAAAACGTATATTGTTTACTATTGGGGCGTTGATTGTTTATCGTATAGGATCTTTTATTCCATTACCAGGTGTTAACGCATCGGCTGTGCTGCATTTGTTCAGCGGCGAAGGTAGCGGAATGATGGGTATGTTTGATATGTTCGCAGGCGGTTCTTTGTCCCGTATGTCTGTATTGGCCTTGAATATATTCCCGTACATTTCTGCATCTATCGTTTTGCAATTGTTAACTGCAACCAGTAAATCTTTGAATGAATTGCGCAAGGAAGGTGAATCTGGACGTATCAAAATAAATCAATATACTAGATATCTAGCGGTATTTTTGGCGGTCGTTCAAGGTTGGGCCGTTGTTCGTGGTTTAGAATCTATGGCACCAGTTAATGGCGTTGCGGCGGTTGTTAATCCTGGGTTCGCGTTTGAATTGTCCGCAATAATCGCGTTGGTAGGCGGAACCGTGTTTGTCATGTGGTTGGCGGAACAAATTACCGCACGCGGTATAGGGCAGGGGGCTTCGTTGTTGATTTTTGCTGGTATCATCGCAGAGGTTCCAGGGGGAATAGCAAAGTTATTCTCTTTGGGCTCGGTCGGGCAAATATCACCTGCTATGATTGCTTTAATTGTTGCGTTCGTTGTAGGTATTGTTGCGTTAATCGCTTTGTTTGAACAGGCGCAACGCCGTATACAAATATTGTATCCAAGACAAGTAACAGCAAACGGCGTCGCAAATACAAACGCTTCGTATTTACCAATCAAGGTCAATATGTCCGGTGTTATGGGACCCGTTTTTGCAGCAAGTATCATGATGTTACCAGCATTTATTCAACGTTTCGTTCAAAGTGAAAATTTGATTGTTCAAAACATTATGGGATTCTTTACTTATGGTACTTGGTCTTATATTATTACGTATACCGTTTTGATTGCGTTCTTTGCGTACTTTCAAACGGCGGTTGTTTTTAATTCCGAAGAAACAAGTACTAATTTGAAAAACGCGGGCGGATACGTACCGGGCGTTCGTCCGGGGGAACAGACTATGCATTATTTAGATGCTGTCGTATCACGTACAACCGCAATTGGTGTGATGTATTTGGTTGTTGTATGTGTTATACCAATCATTTTAAATACTCATATGGGTATGCCACTTGTCATAGGTGGAACAAGCGTATTAATCGTGGCGGGTGTGGTTTTAGATACCGTTAATCAAGTACAGTCTTACTTGGTTGCAGGTAAATATAAAAGCGTTATTAAAACGGCGCAGAAAAAAGGTCGTTTCCGTTAAAGGTATATTGTATATTTTTATTGGAAACAAAGTTTGACTTTTGTTGCATATTGTATAAAATAAGGCGACAAATAAAAACTCTTGTAAATCTGAAAACGGTTTTACAGAGAAAATATCAGGGTGCATTTAGTACACTGGAACAAATAAAAAGGAAAACGAAAAATGGCACGTATAGCAGGTGTTAACATTCCTACGGAAAAGCGCATTGAAATCGCGTTGCAGTACATCCATGGTATCGGACCGGCAAAGTCCGCGCAAATTTGCAAGGCTTTGAAATTAAAAGATGGATTGCGTGCGAAAGACTTGACTGACGAGGATGTTGTTAAAATTTCTAAGTATATAGAAGAAAACTTTAAAGTAGAAGGTGATGTTCGCCGTGAAGTTGCAATGAATATTAAACGTTTGCAAGATTTGAAAACTTATCGCGGTATTCGTCATCGTAACCGTTTACCAGTTCGCGGTCAACGTACGCAAACAAATGCCCGTACTCGTAAGGGAAAGCGCGTTGTCGTTGCGGGGTCCGCTGTAAAGGGTAAATAATTTTAACAGGTAGAGATTAACACGATAGTTAATTGAAGACATCTAAAAAGGTATTAAAAAAATGGCAGTTACAAAAGCAAAAAAGAAAGTCGTAAAAAAAGTATCACATGGTATTGCGCATGTGGTTGCGACTAATAACAATACTCGTATTACAATCACAGACCAGTCAGGTGCTGTTTTGACATGGGCAACCGCTGGGGCAAATAATTTTAAAGGTGCAAAAAAATCTACACCATATGCAGCGACGGTTGTTGCAGATGCTGTTGGTAAAAAAGTTGCAGAAATGGGTATGAAAACAGTTGATGTTTTGATGCGCGGTATTGGGCAAGGTCGCGAATCTGCTGTACGTGGATTGGCAAACGCTGGTTTGATTGTTCAATCTATTACTGATACTACACGTATCCCACACAACGGTTGCCGTCCAAAGAAAGTTCGTCGTGTATAACGATTGATTTAGAAAAATAAAAATCCCGTTTTAACGGGATTTTTATTCTTTGATTTTTTTTATTTGATTATTCTACGAGTTGTACATGTGCCTGCCGGTTTATAAACAGTAACAGGTTGGTATATTTGATAATGATCTATGACTTCTGTGTGTGTTTTTACTTTGACAGGCTGTTGATTGCATTTTGATACTTTGCATGGACGGCTTAGATCAAGTGAAGATGCAACATGATTGCACTTGTTACATTCGTTACATTTGCGATAATTGCAAGAAGGTTTAGAAACGCCATTATATCTGACGGTATCAATAGTTATATTTTCCCTTGATGTGTATGTTTCTGTTTCACGATATGTTCCAGCATATGCGACACCACAAATGAATAGGGCTGTAAAAGATAAAAATAGTGTTTTTTTCATTTTTTTGTCCTTTAGGTTTTGTTGTATATTAGTACAATAAAACAAAATGTCAATTTTTAAAACGGTGTTTTTATTGGTTGCGTTTATTTGCTATACATATTGTTGTTTTTTGTAATAATTGTTTGACTTTTTTTAGTTTGTGATATAAAATTCGCGGGCGTATAAAGGTTTATACGTACCAAATGGTGAAAATGATAAACTAAGCCAAAAGGAAAAATTCATGATTGAAAAAAATTGGATGACTTTGATTAAACCGAAAAAATTAAATATCAAAGTTGATGAACATAACCCAAATATTGCTACTTTAATTGCGGAACCTTTGGAAAAGGGTTTTGGTCGTACGTTGGGGACGGCGTTGCGTCGCGTGTTGTTGTCTTCGTTACAAGGTTGCGCGCCTGTTTATGTGAAAATTGATGGTGTTCAACATGAATTTTCTAGCATATCTGGCGTTCGTGAAGATGTAACAGACATCATCTTGAACTTAAAAGGTGTTTATTTCAAGGCTTTAACAGAAGGTCAACACAAGGCTTATATAAAAGTTAAAGGACCAGCGATTGTTACTGCTGGAATGATTGAAACTTCCGGTGGCGTTGAGGTTATGAATAAAGACGCTGAAATTTGTACCTTGGATAACGGCGCAAGTTTTGATATGGAAATAACTTTGGATACGGGTCGTGGTTATGTGCCGGCCAGTTCGCATGCAAATGGTTTGCCATTGGGTGTTATTCCTGTTGATTCTATATTCTCGCCTATTTTAAACGTTGCGTTTGATGTTTCTGAAACGCGCGTTGGTCAATCTACGGATTATGACAAATTAGAACTGACTGTTAAAACAAATGGTTCTGTATCGCCAGAAGATGCAATTGCTTTTGCTGCCCGCATTTTAACTGATCAACTGGTTGTATTTATTAATTTTGAAGATCCAGCACAAATCAGCACCAAGAACGAAGAAGAAAAAGCAAAAGATACTTTACCGTTTGATCCGAAATTATTAAAGCACGTTGATGAATTGGAATTGTCTGTTCGTGCAAATAATTGCTTAAAGAACGATAAGATTAATTGGTTGGGTGAATTGGTCCAAAAGACAGAAGCAGACATGTTAAAAACGCCTAACTTTGGTCGCAAGTCTTTGAACGAAATCAAAGTTCAATTGGAAGCGATGGGTTTAAGTTTGGGTATGGACGTGCCAGGTTGGCCACCAGAAAACATTGCTGAATTGGCAAAAAAATACGAAGACCCATATAAATAATAATTCTGTGTCGGCGATAAGCGTTTGTCGCCGGCACGAAAAAATCCTTGGTTCTGAAATTAGTGGTTTCAGGTCAGGGCGTCTCAAACAATCCTCGGGGTAGAGGCTGAAGAACATAAAGGAGTAATCAATGAGACATATGAAATCAGGTCGCACTTTTAATCGCGATACAAATGCACGCAAGGCTTTATTTATAGGTCTGGCGAAAAACTTAATTGAGAAAGAACAAATCAAAACGACTTTGCCAAAGGCCAAAGATTTGCGTGGCGTAGTGGAAAAATTGATTACCCGCGCAAAAGTTGATACTGTTGCAAATCGTCGCTTGGTTGCAAGTGAATTGGGGAATTCTTCGGCTGAAACCGTAAAGAAATTATTTACGGTTTTGGGACCTCGTTATGCAAAGCGTCCTGGCGGTTATACGCGCGTTTTAAAAGCGGGTTTCCGTTATGGCGATGCGGCACCTATGGCGATTATTGAATTGGTTGATCGCGATGTAAACGCAAAGAAAGCCACAAAGCCTGCGACAACAGAAGAAAATAAAGCAGACAAGGCAGATAAAAAAGAAAAAGTAACAAAGAAAGCAAACGCATCCGATGATAAAGATGTCAAGGAAGCAAAAACTGCTACAAAGAAAACAGACGCTAAAAAGGCGACAACTACAAAAAGTCGTACTACAAAAAGTAAATAAAAAATGCGCCGACGGCGCATTTTTTATTTAGCGTATTTTTTGAACAAACAAAATTTCTTTCGGCATTCTGGCAATCGCCCAAGAATTAATCTCTGGTAAAATCTTTATCATTTTGCTTCTTGTGTTATCTTCGGCAAATGAAGGCGCGTCTGATACAAAATAACCGTTGATTTTAAGGTTGTTCTTTAAATCGGTTAATAACTGTAAAATGCTTTCGGCGGTTAAATATTCTGGAATATTTGACAGATTTATTACATCGTACTGCTTTGTTAAGTGCGTATGTAGTGACATGATATCAGACCAGATAAAATTAAACGGTTTGGTAATAGATTTTTTCATAAGTTCAAATTCTTGTTCCGTTGGCAGGGTGTGTTTGTTAGAATCAGAAATATTATTCCCGCTGCCAAATATGTTATAGTCGTTCATTGCGGTCACGAATTGTTTTGTATCGTTTGGCAGTTTTGTAATTATATCTGCCATATATGGAATGCTTTTTATGTCGTTTGTTTTGTACAAGCGTGACAACAGATACGTATATTGATCAAGAGATAGGTCGTTTTGCAACGCAGCAACCTTGATGTCCATGATTGCTTTGGCGCAAAAAGATACATCAAACGTATCAATGTTTTCGGCGGCATTTAATTTGTAAAAAATAGGATGGTCACCACTGGCCGCAGTTGTTAAAACATCTTTTGCGAATGAAGCGGTGGCACCTGTTATTTTCCTAAGCGGTTCATTGGTCTTTATATAGGCAGGAGAATATTCGTTAAACATTTTTTTATTTGGGTTTAGATATTTGCGAAATCCAGATTTGTATGTGAAGTAATAGGATTTTGCAACGTTGATATCTGGTTCATAAGATTTTATAGACATATTAATTATCCTTTTTTGTTATATGGTTATTATACCACTATATATATATTTGTCAATACGCTTGTTGAATATTTTTTATTATTATGTTAAAAGGTTCTTGTGTGATTTTTGTAATTATGATAAAATACATTAAATGTTGAGGGCTTTTCTATGAAACGTTTCGTTGTATTTTTTGCGTTTTTGGGTTTGCTTATTACGTCTGCAAATGCTGCGGTGCCCCAGCAACGGCGGGGTCAGGCCGCTGCAGAAGAAGGGACAACTGCTGCGACATCTTCGCGGACAAATGCTGTTTCTGCACGCAGTGCAACGACTGCGCGCAGTGCGACCAGTACCAGAACAACTGCACCGGCCAGGTCGGCAACCACGGGCAGAACAACCGTTTCAAGAAGCGCGACGCCGGCGTCAACTGCCCCCGCGACAACGGGTGTTGTTGCGCGTGCTGGAACAACGCAAAAGGTAATTTCTACGGGAACCAAGGTTGCATCGGCAACGGAAAACGTAATCGTTAGCGAAGCGTGTCGTCAGAAATACATGGGTTGTATGGATTCTTTCTGTATGTTAGATAACGATAACGGTGGTCGCTGTATTTGCAGTGATAAAAACGCTGAATTGGATACCGTGTTGGCGGAAATAGAAAAACTGGACCAACAAAGTTATCAAATGGCCACGGTTGGCGTTGAAAGAATAGAAATGGGCGATGCGGCCGATGCGGCAATCGCAAACGCAAATGCTGTTGCGGAATCCATACTAAAAGCAGGTCAAGAAGAACAAAAGCGTACTTTGGATTTGTCGCTTTGGAATATGAACGTTGACGAAGAAGATGAAGAAGATGATATCTTTGGTGAAAACGCGTCTAATAACCCCATAGAAGGCAAAGAGGGCGATGCGTTGTATCAGGCAGCTAATGATATTTGCGTCGCACAAGTGCCAGAGTGTCAATCAGAATTGTCAATGTTACAGTTGATGTATTCGCAACAAATAAAGTCGGATTGCAGTGCATATGAAAATAGTCTGAAACAGCAAAAAAATTCAAGCGCGCAAAAATTGTACGCCGCAGAACAAGCATTAAGGAGTGCAGCGTTAGAGCAATATCAATCTGCTAATAAGTATGATTTAGGACAATGTGCCGTAGAGTTTAAAAACTGTATGATTACTACCGCTGGTTGCGGCGACGATTTTTCAAAATGTGCTTCTGTCGCTGCTTTTGATAATACTAATGCCAGTCAAAGAGCTAACAGAAAACCTGCTACTTATACTATTCAAGGTACTGTTACTGGCATAGAAATCTATGCTTCTACTTATGATACTTTATTGGCAAAAAAACCTTTATGCGAAGGCGTTACTAAATCTTGTGTCGCTGTCGCCGATAAAGTTTGGGACACTTTCTTGAAAGACATTGCACCTCAAATAAAATCCGCAGAATTAATCGCTGAAAACGATGCAAGACAAAATTGTATCGGATCTATTTCTGATTGCTTCCAAAAGGCTTGTAAAGATAACATTGATCCTAATGACCCTGATGGTTCTTATGACATGTGTTTAACAAGACCAGAGACTATGTTGAATTTGTGCAAGGTCCCTTTAAATGCTTGCGGTATTGATGCTTCTTCTGTCGCAAAGGCTGAAGAATCTCAGATTTGGGATTTCGTTGTCGCTAGATTGGCTTCTATGAGAGTGGATTCTTGTACGACTGCTGTTAAAGAATGTCTGCAAGCAGATGATAGATGCGGAAAGGATTATACACAATGTATCGGATTGGATTTGGCGTCAATACGTCAAATGTGTCCTTTAGAAAAACTTGTCGCATGTCAACAAAATGGTGAATTAACAAGTATGGTTGATATTGATTATATGTTACAAGGTATTTATTTGGGTATAGATAATGCCATGCTAGAACAGTGTCAAAATATAGTTAATGAAAAAATGCTGTCCTTGTGCGGAGATTTGACAAGTTGTGATATTTTTTCTCAGGATGCTAATATAGGAAAAAACAGTTTGGTAAGTTATAAAAATTCCAGTGGTGATTATGTTATAGACGGTGTTATTTTATATAGCAATTTAACTTTGGGTCAAAATTCAAATGGTCAGTATAATTTGGATATTAATAAATACATGTCGCAAATTGCCGATGCTAACGATGAATCAAAGGAAAGAATCCGTACCGCTTTGACGGGTATTCAGAATGAAATTCAAAGACGGATAGATATATTGGCATCAGATCCAGAAATAACAATGTGTGTTAGCGGTCGTGATATGAGTCAGATTCGCGGTGTTACATCGCGTAACGTAGTAGATAGAACAACTGCGCGTTTCCCGCATTTGTTGGATTCTTATACGAATGTGATAGCTAATGCCGTTTTGGATTCGGCAAAGTCAAATTATGACGCACAATACGCAAATTTGTTTGCACAGGCAATCAGTACAGCAGATGAATATAAAAATCAGATATATTGCAATGCTTTGGTGCAAGGTGAAGAATATGCTTCAACAAGATTGTCTAACAAAAACAGTGGAATTAAAGAATCAAATGATTGGTCTGTTATTATAAACGGTGTAACAGATGATGAAATGTTAAATGTATTGTTGGAAAGTAAAGGGGTAGAAAAGGTAATAGTGGAATCTAAGGGGTTATTTAGTGGTCGTATGATTGGCAAACAAACAATTACCGGTATATATGAGCCAGGTACCAGCACATGCAGGATAACCACAACTACATATCCATGTACAGGGTTTGAGGCGATATATAATTATAAATCTGCAAGTTATAGTGGTGAGGTGGGGGCTCAGGTTGGGCCTTTTGGTGGAAGTGCCGGATATTCTCAATCCAAAGCCTCGGATACATATCAGGGGAATTTCTGTAGTACTTATGCTGAACCGGTTATTACCGAGCAGTTGGTAAGTTTTGCGGTTGGGTCGCAACAGTCGTTTGGTTTAACTACACGTAGTAATTTACAGTCTTATTATAATGATCAATCTTCGGTCAGTAATGTAACAGAGAAAAATGGGGGCGGATTTTCGCTTGGTATTAGTACAGGCGATATCAGCAATATTGGTAACAGTGGGTCATCTTCTTCTGCTAGTCCTGTAAGCACAAAAAGTACTTCTAGTGGGAGTAGTAGTAATACGTCGACAGGCGGTGGATCTAGTACATTGTCTCAACCAAGTTTAGAGTCTTCAAATCCTTATGGTAGACGTACGTTGGGACAATCGAAAGGATTTGGAAGTTAATAATGTTTATTTATGTTTGATTTATCCCAGTTCAGATATAGACCTGATTACTTTAATTCCTGATTCTGACCATTCTGATATCTTGGTATCTAGGTCCATTATGTTCGTTTCAGCAAGATATAATACACCTTGTAATTGCTTGGACAAGGCAATGTCTTGTATCTTCTTTATCGGTGATTCTTTCTGCTTGCCAGCCGCAAACCATAGTTCTTCGTCCGCTATCCAAAAGTCCGGGTCTGAATGAATGCCTATGACAAAATTGTCGCTGATTATTATGTCTTGGTCTTGTTCAAAACTCTCTTTACGCGATTGCAGGAATTTTATCACTGTTTCTTGGGACTCTGTCGTCGCGTCATCGTCGCTGTCCCCGTCTTTTTCATCAAAGTCTATGTCTGTAAATACAGGCGAAAAATGCGGCATGGATTCATCGGCGTATTCCGAATCGTCTGTGTCTGGAACCTCAAAATCAAAGTCGTCAGGAATAGGCAGGTTTGTATCTGTGACGCTGCTTGTTGTGTCGCGTTTTTCGTCGTTGTTAGTTGTTGGACTTGGGGCGCTTGAAACTGTATCAGTCATGTTCGCCGCAGATGCGATTTCGTTGTACTTATTAACGACGGGGGGCGTCGTTATACCTGCGCGAATGTGTTCGCGGGCGCGTAAAAACGGCGTGCGCAACTCGGCAGGAATGCCCGCAGGTAATGTCTCTGCGATTGGTTGATTTGTTTCGGGGTTGTCTTTGGTTTCTTTTTTCGATTCGGTACTTTCTTCTTTTTCTGGTACCGGATACAGAAATTTTGGTATCGGTATTGTAAATAAGGGCTTCTTGGTTCTGATTATTAACGTCGTTGTCGCAATGTACAAGGGTATTGCTGCGAGTAATAATATAACAAACACAAGACCCGGAAAGTTATTTAGGTTGGCTTTGGGTAACTGTGCCCAAGCGTTTAACGAAAATATGTCAAAATTGAACAGCCAAAGCAATATCACCCATATCACAACGCAATAGCACGCTGACCATATGATAGCGTTTTTGTGCGTGGTGATAAGGTTAAAAATCTTGCTCATAATTTATATAATAGACAGTATGTGTATTTTGTCAAGTTTTTTAATGTTTTATATTTAATTACAGATTTATCAAAAAAGGCTTTTTTTTAATGTGTTTTTAGGGTATAATTACAAAGATAAACAAGGGGGAGTTTTTATGCCAAATATGCGTAACGTTGTCAGTGCTTCTATTGCAGGATTAGGACTGTTTGTGTTTATTGGTACCGTTTATGCGGCTGATTCTGCAGGGCGGGCTACGTATAATGTGCGTTCTTTGAATCGCTCTGGGGAAATGCAGAATACTTCAACGCAACGTATGCCGACTATGCCGACGTTACCGGGTTCTGCAACTGGGAACTTGTCCCCTAATTTACCAAGTGGTGATGGCGGTGATGACGGCAATGGCGGTGGCGGTGATATTGATCCAGAACCAAAACCAGAAACAGATTGCCCAGATGGCGGCGTAAGAAATTCCGAATATACAATTGATAATTGTATGAACGATGTTTTGGCTTGCGTTAATAATGGGGCTTTGCCAAACGGATTAAACGACTTGTTCAGCGAAGAATTACGTAATTCCATTGTTAACGGTATGGGGCTGTGTACAGTACAGGTTGAAAGATGTATAAGTGAAGTTCGCAGGGATTGCAGAAATATATACAGAAGTTCGGCTGATGTATGGTTAGACTTTAATGCGCGTATCGTTCAACCGGAATATTATAATTTTGTCTTGCGTAAAACGGGCTTAACGCCAAATCAGGCGGAAAATACTTGTTTGTTGTTAGACAGGAATACTTATGGTTCTTCGTTTGGTGCGGTTTCTAATTCTGGTTCTGTGACGGCGGAATACAACATTTCTATTGGCGCTTATAACAGCCAAAACGGAAACGCGCTGATTAAAACGCAACCCCAAGGCGTTAATGTAAACAGCAGTAATGGTGTTGACGGACAACGTGGACACTATGCGCGTTGGGATCCGGTTACAGCAGAATGCTGGATACGTGTTGCGGCTTATAACAAGGACGAACATATTACAAACAGTTGGTTGTTTGGTGCCTTGGGTGACGATGAACCGGCAGAGGTATGGAAACTGGCGGGTGATACGTTTACCTGTAACAAAGATTTATTTGGGTTTTCATTATTAAATGATACTGCCACGGTTGCTGTTGTTGGAATTGGTGGTGGTACTTTGGTTGGCGGTGGTATCGGCGCGGCTGTTGGTCATGGTTCACGTTTGTTGGATTGTAGTAATGAAAAGCATCGTGAAATGATGACGACAGAATTGCGTTCAAACGGCAATTTTGGTCGGATTAGTCAATATATGTCATCGCCAATAGGGGCAAATGATAAAGTTATAACCCAGGCTCAATGCGAAGAAATAGTTACGTTGTATGATACTTATAGTCAGTTACAGGCAGAATTGGCCAGATGTAGTACAAGCGTAACCTCTGAAACATTGGTGTATAAATTTAACGCTGTTGTAAATGTTTGTGAGACAGATGGATACAATGCAGTTTGCGAAAATGTGAAGAAAAATGCTTCTGCAAGCGGGGATGTAGACTTACAGACAATTGATATTAATAATATAGCTCCAGATATAAGAAACAAACTGATGATAGCGCTTAATTCTGATGATGTTAATAAGTTGCTCGCAAAAGATTCCGCTTGTTTATTCAAGGCGATAAATCAGGCACGTAAATCGGGTACTGGGATATTTTGTGAAGGTGACGGGCTAGATTGCAAAACACCAGAACAGTTGGAACCTGATATGAAAGTCTTGGCAAAGATTTATACCGATAATATGGTGGATTTAATCCAAAACGGTGAAAAGTCTAATATGGCACAAAGTATCGCCATTGGTGCCGGTATCGGTGCCGGGGCAGGTGGATTGGCAACCGCAATTACCGCCTTTGTAGAACGCAGTAATATTAACTGTCGGGTTGGTGACGGTTTGGCACAGGTTGGATTGGGTAAATCTTATTCCATAGGTTCGTTAAAAGACTTTTATGTAAAGTGGAATTTGCGTTTGCCAGATAACATTTTACCAACAGGAACGGCAACAGATTGCGAGTCTTGGCGTCGTACTTGCGGTACCTTGACGGATTTGAATCAATGCAAAATCGCACAAATAAATTATAAGCCAGCCGGTGCAGTTACGTCTACGTTGGTATCTTCGGCGTGCGCAGTAGCGGGCAGTGTATGCACAGAAAATTATCCGGTGGCAAAATCATACGGTGCATGCGAGTAAATCTGAGTGCTTTTTATACAAGCCGCCCAAACGGGCGGTTTTTGTTTGTTGTATGTATAAATCTAAAATGATTTAATATCCAAAGACATTAAATGTGCATAAATGATATGAATCAAAGGGCAGGGTAAATATAAAGGCTCTGGGTATATTTCGGTGTTGTTGAATATGCGAATTTATATGTTTTGATTTATATCACATGATGAAATGGTTGTGAAGTCCGTGGCGGACGTAACTTGTATATTCTAATTGCGATAATTGGGCGTATATGTAATTAGTTTTATATAGAACCGCGTTTGGTTGTCGTTGATGTTAAATAAAAAGTATTATCATATAAACGTTCGGAAAAATCTTTTATTCTAAACGATTGCGGTTATATGTTATAATATTGATATATTTTTAATATATTTGACAGCCTGATTGGAAAATCTTTCTAAGCATATGTGTTCGTTATTTTGCGCTCAATGCTGCACATGATGAAGGTTCATATTCTATTGTTACATTTCTGCACGCTTCGCAATTATTGCCGTTGCAATTTTTTTCCTTACGAAAAGCATCTGTACAGTTTTGCGAGCCTGCCCCCTTAGATAGTATGTTGGCTTCTGGAATTCCGAATAAGCTAAGTTGGGCTGTAACGGCTTTTGCACGTTTTTCTGATAATGGCTGATTTATACGGTCGTTTCCTGTTTTATCAGTATTGCCAGTAACAATCAGACAATATTCTGTGTTGTCCTTATTGGTGCTTAACATGTTGGTTGCGAATGTTGCAATTATTGTTTTTGATGTCGGTACTAACGTATATTCATTTAACTTAAACAAATTGCGTGCTGATAAAGAAATGGTATTTTCATCGTTTTTATTTTCTGCGTCAGTATTTGCAATGGTTGATATGATACTATCTACGCTTGTAACAGTGGTTATCTGTTCTAGTTCAGTTGCGTCTATTCTTTTATTTTGTGATTGTGAGTCATCCTTATCCGATGCTACTTCTGTTTGATTGGTGTTTGAATTATACTCAATTCCCGTTTTTGTGGGTTTGCAATTTGGAACAGTCCCCGTTGTGCCTGTTGGGCAGGTTGCGCTTGCCGTTTGGTCTGGCAGTTGGCTGATTTCATATTCAAGTTTCTTTAATGACTCGTAACTGGCAAGTATTTGTTCCGAATTTTCTTTTGGTGCGTTTTTATTTATCGCGATATTTCCCACAACGCCTATGACCGCGCCAGCACCTGCGGTAATTAAACCGGTTTTTAACTTGCTGGCTGTGTCTGCCTGTTGTTGCGCCCATAAAGCAGCATCGGCACTGTTCGGGTCAGATAATGCACGCGCCAAAGACGCAAACGTACCTGTGGTTATACCAGTTCCTACGTCGTCATACAAACCTGTGTCTGCTTTATCCAACAGCATTTCTGATTCTATGCCGGGTGACATGCCCAATGATTCTTTTCTGGTTTTCAAGTCCGAGGCAAGTTGAATGTATTCAGTATACAAAGATATTAATTCGTTACCGCCAGGCAGTATTATGTCGGTATCGCCACCATGAATATTTTGTCCTTGTCCGTAATCGCAACGGAAAGTTGCCAAGTATGCGGTCATATCTTGTTCTGCGGCGGCGTCTGCGCTTTGTTCTGATAGTGCGGATAAAGCCTGCATTCCGCCAATGCCCATTGCACCCATAGACGCGGCCCCCAATAATTTGTTTGCAGTGGATTGTTCTTTTTCTTTCATGGCGTCGGCGTTTTGCTGCAGTTCAGCAATTTGCTTTTCTGCGTCTTCTTTGGATAGAGTTTTTTTTGCGCATGCCAGTTTGTCGGGCGTTCTTGTAAAACCTTCTTCGCATTCATCAACAATGCAGGTCCCAGATTCTGTGTCATAATGTACTTTTAATGCGTTTGCAGGTTTGTTATCTGTGCATTCATAATCTGGATATTCTATTTTTAGTTTGGATGTATCTATACCCGTTGCAACCGGTTTGTCTTCTTTGTCGGTTATTGAGATAGGGGTTCCTGTAACATTTACTGGTTCCAGTTCAACAGTTGTGTTTAGTTTTATATCATAATATGTTTGTGATTTGTTAATATCAATGTCTTTTTGGGCATTTCCATAAGATACTCTTAATTTTTGTGTGTTAATTGGGATTTTTATGCATGTAAAATTGCCTTGTTCATCGGTTGCGCATCCGATTGGTAATGCGTTTCCTGAATCGTTTAATGCGACTATGTTCGCATTTTGTATTGGAATGTTTTGTTCATCTGTTACTGTCCCGGAAATAGTAATTGTTTGATCGGCATTTGCGCTTTCTGTTGGAGGGTTTGTGTTGGTGGTGTTTTGTGTTGAAGATGCTAAATTTATTTTGTATGTTGGTATACCACTATACTCTTGAGTAGCTGTAATGTAATTGTTTGCTGAAAATTGTAGATATTTTGTATCTTTCGGAATTGTTAATGAAAAATTACCTTGGTTATCTGTTGTGGCCGATGCAATTGGCGTGAAATTCTGTCTTTGTTGGTTTAAAGCCACAATAGTGGCGTTTGATAGTGGTGAATGGTTACCTGTTATGGTTCCCTTGATAGTGTCCGCGAAGGTGGGGAACGATATACATAGCGTAAAAATTATATTTAATATCTTTTTCATTTTGTGTCTGTATTAATATTTTGTGATAATTTGCTGGCAAAACCATTTGAATTGTTGTTATTAAGATAGTCGGCTGCTTTCTCATTGAAACTTTTGGTACCGGTTACTTGCTTGAACGCTTCTGTCATAGGCATGGTTGTCACTGTTGTGTCACCTATTTGCGCGGTCTTTCTGCCTTCTTTATCAGTTGTAATTGTGTTATTTTTTTGTTGTTCCTGTTCGCGTTGTGGGGGTGTATTTGGTGATGTATTCTGTGTCGGTTTAGTCGTCGTTACCGTTGTCTGTGTGGTTGTGGACTTAGACCCGTCACCATAATTTTCTTCGTATTCTTCTTTTGCTTTGTCAAGGGCGTTTTCGGCCTTTTGTCTGTCAATCGCACGATCTATCGCACCAGACGTTACTGCACCCGCCGCAACACCAAGACCAGAACCTAACAAGGCAGATGTCGCAGATTGCTGCGCGCGCGTAGTACGATAGGCGTTTTCTTTAAACGTCGTTATGTCTATGCCAAACCAATTCGGCGTGCAGTCAAACGAAGAACCTGCATATGCCTTCTTTGATGCAAACAGAGTATTGTTGTCGCCCGCATAGAATTCAACCGTGTAAACGCAATCAAACGTGCGTTCGTCAAACATTGCGCCCAACATGTTGCATTGTTCTGCCATCTTGTCGCGCAATGCATATAAACGTTCTTCGTCGCGTTTTACTTGTTCTTCGGCGTCTACGCGTAATGTCGCAAATAAACTCATTGCACGACTTGCCAAACCACTGTCTTGGGATTTGCATTCAGTCGCAATCGTTGAACATGCAGATATTGCAGCGTCGCCGGCAGATTTACCAAGGCATTTGCTGAACGTCGTGCCACATTGGGTGACAATGCAATCGTTATATCTGTTACCGCAATCAAGTATAGAGTTATATAGTGCCAGTTGGGCGTTTGTGTCACGGTCCGCTTTTATTTCCGGTGCAAATTTGCTGTACTCTGTACCCGTGCATTCTGTGTCAAGACGGCAAGAATCCATTTTGTTGCCCCATGCGGTGTCCGTGTCGCTACTGCACTTTGAAAAGTCGTTACCGCATTTGCCCTGCATACATTTACGTAATGCAACGTCGCATGCGTTTTGACCAGTAGATAGTGACGCCTGCGTTGATTGCGTTACCGTGCTAACCGCGGATTCTGCGTCCAAGGCCGCCCGTTGACGACGAATCATTTCCGCTAATTCGGTGTCGCTTGTATCAGATTGGCTGGATACGCTGGCGTTGCCAAGAACGTCAGAAAATTGCGACGATTTGTTTTCTATGACGATTTCTTCTTCTGTCGTGTCAGATGTATCAACGAGTTCTGAACTTGTTGTATTATCTGTGTTTGTTGTTGTTTCCGTTGTGGTCACTGTCTCTGCTATTTGTGTCGCCATCGTAGGCATACGTGCAGACGTATTCGGACGATTTGATACCGCTGTCGGTCTGGCCGCAACTTCGCGCTGAACAACCGAGGCACCGCTAGCATGCATGCTGTATAAACATATAACCGCCATACATACCACACCACTTGACTTGTACCAAGCGTTTGTTTTTTTGTCGTTAAAAGTTTTTCTTCGTATCGTCATATCTTTTCTATTTTAATACGTCGCAGGCCAATTCATAAAATTTACAGAATTGTGTCGCCGCGCTTTTTTCTGATTCGTAACCTTCGCCACATTTGTTTGGCATGTTGCGTTCGCATACCGTCTTGACGCAACTGTCGCGTGCAGCGTTATTTGTACAAGAATCTTGCGCGTCTGATACTTTTTTAGTACGTGCATTTTGATATGCAGACACAATATTGTCTATGGCCAAGTCCGCGTTTTTGATGGTGTTATCGCGAAGCGATATTAAATCAGAACGAATGTCAGATATGTATTCGTCGCAACCCTTGGCCTCTACAGAACAATAGGCAAAGAAATTATTAAATTCCGAATCGTTTGCACAAGAACGATAATCAGGACCGCAACGTTTGCTGTCAACCATACATGACGTTATGTCCGTAGAACAGGTCGTCTTACTGACCGTCTTGTTTGCGTCGGCACGCAATGCGGCCATTTGGGCGTTTATACCGGCGGCCTTGCAAGATTGTTCTATTAATTTATCATATGTGTCGGATACGTCTTCGGCGGTGCAACCCTCTATCTTTTTTATACATTGTTCCGTTGCCCATATATAACGCTTGCCCGGGTCGGTGGGCGCCTTGTCCAATTCTTTTTCACTAAGTGTATATTTCGCAGATTGCCCAAGCGATAAACTGCGCATGGCGTTTTTTGTGTCTGGACTGCCGGCACTGGACGTACCACAATATTGGCAACGAGCCGCAGGGTTAGACGATACGTTTATCGCACATACAGAATCAAGGCAACGCGTCAAATTTGCTTGCGAACAAGTCGCAGCAAGCGATAAACCAGGGTATAATAATATACCAGATATTAAAAACGCGATTTTTTTTACCATTTCTCTCTTTATCTGTAACTATATCAAAAAATGTATTCCCATAAAAGCAAAAAAACAAAAAAATAAAAAAACCCTTGACAAATTTGTATTTTTGTATTATATTTCTATCAAAGATAATGCAAGGAGAGCAAAATGGATAAAAATTTTGAAAACAAAAATAGTAATAAAAAGTTGGCTAAAATCCCTTATAGTGTATGGGGATTGGTGATTTTGTTGATGGGATTAGGCGTTGGTTTGGGTGTTGGTAATTGTATGAAAGATAATGATAAAGACTGTGACGCTTATAAAGACGCCATACGTAAAATAGATAACTTGCAAGAAAAACGTTTGAAGGCGGCAGAAAGAATATTTATGTTGCGTGATTCTTTAAACGATGTAAATTCTCGTTTAGAAGATTGCGAAAACTCCAAGGTTAATAAAAGTCGTTCTGTAAAACGTACTTCAAATGCTCGTCGCGTTGTACAGCCAAAAGCACAAAAACATGTCAATAACAATACAGAAATAACTTTGAAAACTAAGGCCGACAATGAGGGAAAAATAATTGTTGGTAATTCTTGCGGTGGAAGCAATAATACAAGAATAACATTGGAGCAGGGTGCTGTTAACAATGGGACTATATATGTTAACAACGGTTGTTCGGATTGCGGTAAAGTAGAAGTAAAGGTTCAAGATAAAAAGAAAAAATGTAAAACTTATGAAATAAATGGTTATATCATAGTTACGAAACAAAAAGTGAACTCGCGTTAATTATATGCGATGTTGCAGTAATAGGGTTCGTGTTTAAACGAACCCTTTATTTGTTGTTTTATGAAAGTTTTTTCTAGACATATAATTCTGATGTGTGTTAATATATTTTTAGTAAGAGAGAATATCACATGAAATACATCAGATTTTTATTACTTTCTTTATTTTTTATTCCTGGGGCGTTATTTGCTGCAACGAATGAATTTACTGTTGCGGCGCAATTATTGTCCGCCGCAAAAAACGGTGATATTCAACAGGTACAGATATTGATAAATAATGGTGCAAATATTAATTATGTTGATAGCACAGGTTTATCAATTGTTTGTACTGCGTTGATGAATAATGATATCAAGGCGGCGCAAATATTGCAGATGTATGGCGCAGATGCGTCAAAATGCGACCAACAGATAAAGCAATATAATAATAAAAACAAACCACAAAGTAGTGGGGGGCTGTTTAGCGGGCTGTCTACCGCCCACGGTATAACACTGGCGGCGGCGGGTGCCGCCGTTGTTGTAGGGGGACTGTTTTTATTAACAGACGTGTTGGATCCTGGAAATGATAACTCCAGCGGGTCGGTCAGCGGTGGTACAAGACCTGGGGGCGATGGCGGTACTTCGGGCAACGCAACGGCCGCATTTGAAATACCATATGGTCCGGCAATGCCAAACAGTGCGTCAGAGGCGGCAAATTATGTTTCTAATTTGAATTATTACAGTCCTTCTACGTCTGGAATATTGCAAGATAACTTTGCACTTATGACAAATACCTATAATCAAAATTATTTATTGATGATGCACGGTTATTCGCCATTGGCGCGCGGTTATATGGGACAAAGAACGTTGCGTTATGCGGGGGCACCGATCCCTTCTAGCGTCTTGGGAAATTATTCGGTTGGCGGACTGATTGTTGGTGGTGGACGACCGGTAACAGTTGCGTTAATTACTACAAACGGCATAAACGCTGCGTCTAAACCTGCCGGGGAATCTACTGCGGGGGTTAATTCTTTGGATGATAAGTTGATTGCGTGGACGGATATGAATGGTGCTACGCCCGCACCCGCAGAAGTTAGTATGTTATCAAGTAAATATTATAATAATGTGATAACATTGGGGTCTTCTGAAGATAACCAAGTTACAAACGCTACAACGTCAGAAGATGGAACGCTGGTAAATAATTTTGATTTATCTGGTTTTGGTACGGCTGTAAATAATACGTCCGCAACATCAGATGATAATTTGTTGGCCAAGGTCGTTGGCGGTAACGACGCGGGTTATAGTTCTGCGGACTTTATGGGGTTTATGCCAAACGGTCAGATGTTGATATACAGAACTGGCGGGGGGCAGGGATTGGTTACTGTTACAGGGCAATCTGCAACCGGGACTTATACTATGGCCGGTGCAAGCCTTGCAACTGGTGATACATTGAATTTATTTGACCAGACTTTAACAGTGACAAGAACGGGAAATACAATTGTGGCGTCTGATTCTGATTCTACGTACACGGGATATATTGGGGCGGACGGTTTGCTGTATCTGCCAAGTACATCTGGGGGCAGCGTAAATCAGGCTTATCAAATGTCTAATAATAATTTAACGCTGGTAAAGCAAGAAGCAGAAACTTTGGATTATTATAATTATAAGGCTTTATTAGATGCGGCAAGTCGTATTACGTCGGGGGATTTAGCGGGTGGTCGTTCTACTCCTTTTATACTGGCAAATGCGTCTGTAATATCACCGTTACATCAAGTAACATCCGCAACAATTGACGACGTTTTGGCCTTTGGCAGTGCGAATAATGCCATGCAAACAGGATTCGCGTCGTTTGTAAACGACTATTATAACCAAAACACAACGGACGGTGACAGTCAAACAGATGCGTTACCAGGGGCAAATGCGACGACATTTTTTAATAATTTAGGGTCTTCGTATACTCCTTTGGTTATATTTTCAACGGGGGCGTTTGAAACAGATAGTACTTGGTCGGGCAAGACTTTAACGGCTTCTTTTGAAAACTCGGCACCGCTTGTATTTGATAATCTGGAACATTTATTTATGTCTGTTGTTGCGGTCATCCAAAGCGGTACGGGAACCAACGGTACCGAAAGTGTCAGTGGGTATACGCCACAACATAAGTACATAGTTTCACAGTGGCAAAATACAAACAATACCCCAGATACAACAGACGATGATACATACTTTAAGGCACGCGTATGTGGTATTTCTGGTAACGGTGCCAATGGTATTGACCCGTGGTGTTTTGCGTCTGTCGGCGTAACCGATGAATTGGCGGTTGCCAGTGCCGCGGGCGCATCTGGGGCTTTGAAGTCTGCATTCCCAGATATGACAAACCAACAATTGTTTGCTTTGATGGCTTTGACTGCTGACGGTGCTTATCTGGGGACGGATTCCAGCGGAAATACTTTTTCGGAATCCAGTTTGATAGCTTATTTACAAAGTATGTATCAGATGCCGAATGAATACGAATATCGTTGGCAAAATGGCGGTGAAAACTATCTGGATGTGTTCAAAGAGGTTTTTGGTTACGGTTTGATAAATCTTGAAAGGGCAACGACGCCTGGGCATGCTGTATATTATTATAATGGTACAGATATCGTGTCCGCGTCTGGTAACGCGTATTGGCGTGCGGCAAGTAATACTATATTTAGGTCGTCGTCGGCATTTAATCCCAGAGTCGCTACAATAAGTGCACCTTTCTTTGACAGGTTAGAAAGTTTTGACGGTGAATTGTCTTTGCCTCGTATTTGGAAAAATGAGTTTGCGCTGGGGGTACAAGATAAACGCGGACTTTATATGGGGGATGTATTAGGCGAATTGAAAACGCGGAACGCAACAGCGAATAAAGTGCAATTCGGTGACTTTGGTTTCTCTATGTCTATGTCAGAAAAGCCGTACGCAGATAATTTAAACGGTTTAGATAATATGCAATTGGATTATGCAGCAGATAATTGGAATTTATCAGCCGGATTTCAAAGGCATTTTACAGACGGTGCATCAAGATTTGATGGCTTGTCTAATCCTGTATTAAATATGATGTCAAATGCGCTGGTTTCTGATGTTGCGTATACTTTGGGCAAATGGACATTTGGGGCACGCGCTTTTTCCGGTGATATCACAGATGAAGAAATGTTAGATACAGATCCGACTGTATCGTCGCAATATATGCCCGCAAGGTTGGGGTTGATGCAAGGTGCACAGTCTGACATTTCTTGGAACAGTGAAAAGTTTGGGTTCACATCTGCGGTTGGTACCGCGCATGAAACAGATACTTTATTGGGTGCTTTGACGGGGGGCTTGTTAAACATAGGGCAGGGGAATACAACTTATGTTGACACAGAACTGCGTTATGAGCCTTGGGAAAACATAAAGTTTAAATTGCGTTCAACATTTGCGTATACTACGTCTGATGCAAGCGGCGATTTTATATTAGGTTTGTCTGATATATATTCTAATGCTTTTGCTTTCGGGATGGATACTGATAATTTTAGTTTCTCGGTTTCACAACCGTTGGCGGTCAATCGCGGTACTTTGCAATATGCGTATGCCGATTACGGTATCGTTGAAACAGCGGACGGAAAATATGACTTGGTTGTAAACGATGCTTATGTAAAAGATGTTGATTTATCGCCGGAACATCGCGAAGTCCGTTTGTCTGCCGCGTATCGTCATAACTTCGGACCTTGGACCGACGGGGCAATAGGTTTTATATATCGCATAAATCCCAATAATACAGATTATTTCGGTAACGAATCCATATTTATGCTGAAAATGACACATAGGTTAGGCATATAATACTAAATTTTGTCCGGCGCATAATACCCATATGATTATTATGGGTATTATTTACAAAAAAATTTGTTTATCTAAACGTGTGTTGACAAGGCAAAATTTATAGTTACAATATAGAATCCTTGAAGAGGATATGTAGTATGAAATTATATAAAAATGTGCAAATAATAAAAAATTTTTTGGAATCGTCTAAGAAAGACGCGCAAGATGTTGAAATTAATGTAGATCAAGACGCGAAAGAATTATGGGCGTTAAGCGCTGAAAAAATCTCTAAGATTCGTGCATCAAACGGTAAATTGTATTATTATTATCGTCCATTAGATGTCAATGATATAGAGCGGGCAAAATTATTAATGAAGCGTAACGGTTTACATCCAAAAGTTCATAAAAGTAATTTCTTTATGGTTAAAAGAACGGTTTTACGTGTTTTGGTAAAAGATGTTGATACAAAACCCGAATGTATAGATTTTATCAAGAAAATAAATAACAACGTTCTAAGTACAGAAGATTTTTTTAATAAACAGTTAAGTAAAAGCAGATAAAAATCGCCAAAATGGCGATTTTTTATTTACTGACAACAACCATAGCGGTTCGTAATACGGTATCACCAAACATATATCCCGTTTGCATTTCTTCAACAATCGTATTCGGTTGTGTTTTTTTGTTGGCATTATTTGGTGACTCTATAACTTGTATTGCATTATGCAGTTTCGGATTAAGTGTTTGACCAACCGATTCAATCTTTGTAATTCCTATTTGTGCAAAGGCGTTTTCCATTGCCAACGCCATTGACTTTATTCCCTCATCGTTTGGGTTATGATTTAATGCTGATTGTATTGCGTCCATAACTGGCAAGAATTTTTGTGCAACAGACATTGCACGGTTTTTTGCGCTTGATTCCGCATCAATTGCGGCACGCCTACGCGTGTTTTCTAGTTCCGCCGCCAGACGCAAATATTTATCTTGCAGTTCGGCAAGTTGGTTATTTAGTGTTTCTATCTCTGTCGTGTCGGTTTCTGTTTTTTTGTTTGATGTCGGCCCATTTGGTGTATTTGCGTTTTCTGTTATTGATACTTCTTCTATTTTTACGTCTTTTTCTTCCATGATATACACTCGCTTATTTTATGTTTGGGGGCGGCGGATTTCACCCCCGGTAAAACTATATATTTATTTTATACTTGTTATTATAGGTATGAAATCGTCCGTTTTCAAGGACGCGCCGCCGACCAATACACCGTCAACATTTGGTAAGTTCATAATATCTGCCGCGTTACCGGCGTTAACACTGGCACCATATAAAATCGGTGCGTCTATTCCCATTGTTTTTAATGTGTCCGCAATCAGTTTGTGTGTTTGGGTAATTTCTTCGTGTGTCGGGGTTATACCGGCGCCAATCGCCCATCTGGGCTCATATGCGATAATGATTTTTTGTGATGCGTCGCTGGGAACGGATTCTTGTAGTCCCGATTGTATTATTTGCCTTGTCAGTCCCGCTTGCTTTTCAGACATGGTTTCGCCAATGCAAATAATAGGAATTAGACCGGCGCTTATTGCTTGTAACGCCTTTTGGTGAACGATTTCGTTAGTTTCTTGGTGATACTGGCGACGTTCGCTGTGACCGACGATGACATATCTGGCACCTGTGTCGGCGATCATTTTGGCAGACACTTCGCCTGTGTAAGCACCTTTATCATGTGTGCTGACGTCTTGGGCACCAAGACTTATATTTTTGACCTTAAAACACAGCATTGTAAAAGGAACGCATAAAATCACTTTGTTTTGTGTTTGTAAGTCTTGTAACGCTTGGTCCATTTCCTGTAACTGAGTACAAGAACCGTTCATTTTCCAATTTCCTGCTATGATTTTCATGAATTTTTTACCTTTTTCGTTGATTTTATTAGTCTTGTTTTGCTATGGTAACGCAAAAGGGGATTAAATGCTAGAATATTTACGTAACGCAGCGGATAAACCGGTTGCAAAAATTTTGATAGGTATTTTGACTTTCTCGTTCGTTGGATGGGGGGTCGCAGAATGGATTTTCGGCGGTGTTGCAGGTGACAATACTTTGGTCAAGGTCGGCGATAAAGAAATTACGATGCAACAATTTAATTTAGAAAAATCGCGTGAGATGGCCAGTATGACCCGCGAGCAGCAAAGGGCTGTATACGCAGATGCTGCAACAGGGCAGGCGTTAAACGACAAGGTGCTTAGTACATTGACTACGCAGGCGATGGCAGAAAATCGTGCAAACGATTTGGGGTTCGTTGTTACTGATGCGCGAATCGCCAGTGAAATTCGTGATTTCCCAGAATTTCAATTAAACGGACGTTTTTCTACTTATTTATTCGATTCGGTTTTGAGGAATTCCGGCTATACAGAAGAAGACTTTGCAAACGTGTTGCGCAGTCAAATTTTGCGTTCGTATGTTTTAGGTGCAATGTCTGTGCCGGTTAATATACCAGATTTTGTTGTGACGGCCGCATATGACGCAAGATACGGTCAGCGTCAGATTGATTATTCCACGGTAAAATTTAGTGATTTTACCGTTGATAATCCAACCGATGATCAGTTGAAAGAGTTTTATGCTAAAAATCCACATGTTGTGCCGGAAAAAAGAACTGTTTCTTATGTCTTGGTGTCTGCTGATATGGATAAGCCAGACAGTTATGACGAAGGTTATGAAAAAGCAATAAAGGTGGAAGATGATATAATTGCCGGCGATTCGTTGTCTGCCGCAGCAAGCAAGAACAAGGCAAAGTTTATATCGTTGGGAACTTTTGACGCTGAACATAGACCTGTTGATGCAATATTGACGGACGCTATGATGTCAAACATCTTTAATATGGACGAAGGGTTGGAAAGCGAAATCATTGAAACAAAAAAGGGATTTGTGATTGTTCGCGTTGACAAAGTAATTCCGTCACATAACGCTGAATTTGATTCTGTTAAACAAAGTTTAGTATCTGATTGGAAGCGCGAAGAACAAAGAAAACAGGCTTATGTGAAAGCAAATTCTGTTTTGGTTGACCTGAATAAAGGTGAAGCGCTAAAAGATAAACAAACGGCAACAGTATCTCGGACTAAGGGCGCGCCAACGGATGTCTTGGTCGCCGCGTTTAATTCCGAGATTGGTACGAATTCTATTGTCCCAGGCAGTGATGCTTTTTATGTTTTGCATATAGAAAAAGAAATAGCGCCAAAACAAGACGCGACACAAAAAGCTGCTTTGAAAAAAGAAATGCAGAACATGTCGGCGCTGGAAATTATGGATGACTATAATGCATTTTTGATTCGTGAATATCCTGTGAAAGTAAACGAAAAAGTTTTTAATCGTTTCTTTGCAAAATAAAAAAAATCCGCCAATTTGGCGGATTTTTTTAAGACAATTTATGTATAACCAAACCACTACGTAATTTAGGTTCAAACCAAGTTGTCTTTGGTGGCATGATATTACCTGTATCTGCAATATCAATAATTTGACGCATGGTTACAGGATACAGCGCAAATGCCACAACCATTTCACCAGAATCTACGCGTTTTTGCAATTCGCCAAGACCGCGAATGCCGCCAACGAAATCAATTCGTTTGCTGGTGCGCAAATCGCCCAGATTTAATATCTTGTCAAAAACCAAGTTTGATAAAACCGTTACGTCCAAGACACCAATTGGGTCGTTGTCGTTATATGTGCCTTCTTTCGCTGTCAAAGAATACCATTTACCACCCAGGTACATTGCAAAGTTATGTAATTTGGTTGGTTTGTAAATTTCTGTGCCTTTTTCTTCAACGTCAAAAGACTCGGACAATTTGTTCAGAAATTCCGCTGGGGTTAAACCGTTTAAATCTTTGACAACGCGATTATAATCAATGACTTTTAATTGGCTTTCTGGGAATATTACCGCCAAGAAATAATTATATTCTTCGGTGCCAGTATGATTCGGATTTGCTTTACGTTTTTCTTCGCCAACCAGCGCAGCCGCAGCGGTTCTGTGATGACCGTCCGCCACATATAATGCAGGAATTTCTTTGAATATTTCTGTTATACGATTGATTATTTTATCGTCATCTATTTTCCAAAAAGTATGACCAAAACCGTCTGGGGCAACAAAATCATATTCTGGTGCGTGGTTTGCGACATAGTCGGAAATGATTTTGTTCATTTCTTCTACGTCTGGGTATGCAAAGAACACAGGTTCAATGTTTGCGTTCTGAATTCTGACATGAATCATACGATCTTCTTCTTTATCTTTACGTGTCAATTCATGCTTTTTGATTTTCCCGGTCATATAGTCTTCTACATTAGCGGCGGCAACCAAACCGTATTGCGTACGGCCGTCCATCGTTTGCGCGTATATGTAGTACATTTCTTTTGGATCTTGGACCAACCAACCCTTTTCTTGCCATAATTTGAAATTTTCAACCGCTTTGTCGTATACAGGTTGACTATGTTCGTCGGCAATCGGGTCAAAGTCAATTTCTGGCTTGATTATATGTAACAGAGATTTTTCACCCGCTTCCGCTTTTGCTTCTATGGAGTTTAGTACGTCATATGGACGTGAAGCGACTTGGTCTGCGATTTCTTTTGGTGGACGAACGCCGGCAAAAGGTTTGATTTTCATATTTTGCTCCTTATTTGTATAAAAGAAATTATACCTTAAAGATTTCAAAAGGCAAATTATAAGGTCGGAAAATATTATAAAGCCACCTTTACAGGTGGCCGTATTAACTTTCTGTTACGTTCGTTTTTTCTTGCGATATTTCAACTGGTATTATCGTTTCTGCCTTTGTTTTGTCCAATGGGTAATATTGATATTTTACGGTTGCAAAATCAATCGCGTTCATATCTATTAAACGAATTGTACGATTATACATTGTGTGATAGTAAATTTTCTTACTTTTTAAATCGGTGGCAATCGTCCATTGGGTGGCAGAAGGCATGTTAACCGGCGCTTTGCCAACAGGGAATTCTGTACCCAGTGGCACGTCAAAATTATTCAATATATGAAAAGCGTCCGTTACCGCGTCATATCCTGTTGCTTGTTGCAGAGAATATGTTTGGAAGAATGCCGCCCTAACGAATCGTGAAGGAGGCGTAAAATCACCGGGCAACCCCAATAAACCGCTGCCGGCGCCAAACGCAGATAATGTTATGTTGCCAAACTTTATCGGACCCGCCGTCCCGGGAATAAGGTTTACATAATTATTTAGATTTTTAATTTGCCAATCATACCCCGGAGAATTTGTTAAAACACCCAGTTCGCTGTCGTAAAAAGTCGGCTTGCCATTAATTATTTCCAATATAACCTGTTTACCGGTGCTGTCTGTTATTCGCCAATGCACAGTAGACGCGCGGGGATCCAGTTGTACAATTTGTATGTCATTTATCGCGGCTTTTACTTGGTCAATCGTGGAAAAGTTAGAAAGCATCCATGAAACGACTTGTAAATCTGCGATTGTGTTAGATTTATTTTCCGGATTAAATTTTTGATATTCACCATAGTTTGGGAAGTAAAATAAACCGGCTGACAATCCCGCTTCGTTTGTACCGTCTACTACAAATTCAGGTTGAACAACAGATAAGCCGGCAAAACCGTATACAGATGTAAATTCTAGCCCTTCGTTTGTACCGTCAGGTAATAAGGATTTTTGCAGATGGTTTCTTGGGACGATTACATATTGGTTGTCTATTTCTGATTCGCCCCATTCAATGGTTCTGGCAACCACCATAGAATCATCTTTCGCTTTCAGTGTGATTCCCGTACAGGCGTCAGCAGATTGCACAATCGCAAGCGTAGTCAATAAAAATGGCGTAAAGTAAGGTTTTATATTCATACTTCTCTCCTTTTTATGAATATATTATGATAGAAAAGGAAAATAAAACCATAGGAAAGAATAAATAAAAAATCGCCAAGATGGCGATTTTTTAATTCAGATAATACACAACTGTAGAAACCACACGAACGGTTTTGTTTATTTGTTCGCTTTCGTTTGTACCAGGAATTTGTTCGCGTGGTAATACAGAGAATACACCTTGGTTCGCTGTTTTAATATTGCCAACCTTACTGTTAGAACTTTCCGCAAATTGTTGGGCAGCGATTTTTGCGTTTTGTGTTGCTTCTTCTAGCATTGCCGGTTTTATTTCGTTCAGCCCGGTAAATAAGTACGATACAGGTGACATATAACTTTGGTTATCAAAGATGACCCCTTGGGAAACCAGTGTACTAATTTTGCTTAATGTTGATTCTACTAAATCAACTTTGTCCGTACGTACGGTAATCGTTTGGTCAAGAATGTATCTGGAATCAATCGGTTGCGATGAACGATACGGGTCCGTCATCAAATCGTTTGTGTTTATTCTTTCAACAGAAATTTCCGTGTCTGCAAAACCCTGTTCGCTTAAAAAACTTTTAATCAGGTTTAGGTCTGATTCAAGTTTCTTTTGTGCAACATTTAAATCATTGCCTGTGGTTTTAAACTTTATTTTCCAAAACGCCAAGTCTGCTTTTACATCTTTTTCTGCCAAGCCTTTTACAGTGACCGTTCTGTTATTTATGTGTGATGAATAATAAAAATATCCCGGGAAAAAACCTGCCAATGTTATGCCAAGTGCGATAAGTATGATATAGTGTGTTTTGTTTAGTGTCATTTGTTCTCTCTCTTGTTTAGTTTTTTTCATATCGTGATTATAGCATAATGTATTTGATAAGTAAAACATTGTTGCGTTTTTGCGAAAGCCACAAGACCAATAATTAAACCCGCACAAGGCGGGTTAAATTCTTGGCGGGTCGCAACTGATTCCCTCGGGCATATATAAATATATGTCCTGCGGGGCATTCGTGACGATTTGATTGCGCTGGCTTATCAAATCTACTCATTGTTGAACCAAACAACTTCGTTGTGTGATTGAACCAACACCACAAGACCAATAATTAAACCCGCACAAGGCGGGTTAAATTCTTGGTTGGGGCAACTGGATTCGAACCAATACCAACGGAGTCAGAGTCCGGAGTTCTACCATTAAACTATGCCCCAATGTGACGCAGATTATAGGGGCTTTTATATAATTTTGCAAGTCTAAATTTGTTTTTCCTTGTTTTATGCATGTTTGTTTGATATCGTAAGTAAACAGTATTTTTCGCATTATGGGCAGAAAATCGGTGCAAATTATGAAAAGTAACAAACAAAAAAATCCCAAAATACAAAAAAATGGCAAACAAATTTTACCTGATTCGTTGTGGCGTTTTTATTTCAAATATGCTTTTCGTGGATATTGGTGGAGGTTGTTTTTATACACCGTTTTATTCGCAATTACTATGTCCGATGCTGTTTTGTATCCAATGTTGCAAAAGGCGTTTATCGCTTTGTTTGAGAAAACCGTCCCTGCAAACATGTCTTTTTTAGAGTTCGCAATGCCGACGATATTTTTGTTTGTGTTGATGTTTATTTTGTGGGATGTGTGCTTTTATCTGCGTACTACGGTTTTCGCCCATTGGAAACCACAGATTGAACAAAAAATTTCGGAATTTTTAACTGATTATTCTCATGCGCAATCTATGTCTTTTTGGACGGGGCGGATGGCGGGCTCTATTAATTCACAGATAAATTATGTATCCCAAGGTTTAAATTGTATAGAACATTTTTTGCGAATGTTCTTCTCTATCGGCGTAATAGCGATTAATGTTGTTCTGATTCTAGGAATTAACAAGTGGGTGGCGATTATATTTGCGTGCGTTTTTGTGTTTAGATTAATTTTCGGCATTGCAATGTTGAAACCAATGCAAAACGCCGCCAAAGCGGCAAGTTCATCAAAAAGTTTTTTATCCGGTAAGATCGTTGACAGCGTTTCAAACTTTTCTGTTGTGAAACTGTTTGCCGGCGCAAAAATAGAACATCAACATCTGGACGCGCCAAGAAAGAAAAGCATAAAAGATACTGTAAAGTCATTATTTTTATCTCGGTTGTTCTGGAGCGTGCCGAATATAGTTTGGGATATTGCCTTTGGTTGTACCTTGGTGTTGTGTATCGTGTTATATATGAATGGTGAAATGCTGTTGTCAGATATAGTATTTACAACATCGGTATTTTTCAGCGTTATGGGGTTAATCGCGCAAATTGTTAATACTATACCACCAATAGTAGAAGCGTTGGGTTCTGCATCCAAGGCTTATAGTGAATTGGTTGTCCCAGTTGATATTACTGATATAGACGATGCTCCTGATTTAGTTGTTAAAAATGGTAAAATTGAAATCAAACATTTGTTCTTTAAGTATAAAAAGAAATGGATATTGAAAGACTTTAATTTGACAATAAAGCCGGGCGAACGTGTCGGACTGGTTGGACCGTCAGGGGCAGGGAAAACGACCTTGGTTAATTTGTTGATGCGCTTTTATGATCCTAACAAGGGCGACATCTTAATTGACGGGCAAAACATTCGTGATGTGTCCCAAGATTCGTTACGCAAAAACATTTCATTTATTCCTCAAGAGCCAACAATGTTTAATCGTACGTTGCGTGAAAATATTGAATATGGTAAACCTGGCGCGACAAAGAAAGAAATTATTTCTGCGGCCAAAGAAGCGTCTGCACATGATTTTATAATGGGAACAGAAAAAAAGTATGATTCAATGGTCGGGGATAGGGGAATTAAATTATCTGGCGGTCAAAGACAAAGAGTTGCTATTGCACGCGCGTTTTTGAAAAATTCACCGATATTAATTTTGGATGAGGCTACGTCGGCACTGGATAGTGAAACCGAGGTAGCAATTCAAAAGTCATTTGATGTTTTGGCACGTGGACGTACAACTCTTGCGATTGCGCATCGTTTATCAACGTTGCGAAATATGGATAAAATCGTTGTTATGAAAAATGGGCGAATTGTTGAGCAGGGGACTCATAAAGCCTTGTTAAGAAAACACGGGGAATATTGGCGCTTGTGGAATATGCAGTCAGGCGGTTTCTTGCAAGAATAAGTGTCGTTAATTTACATATAAAGAAAAAAATCCGATTATATTTTTATTGAATTTTGTTATCCGTGTGATACTTTTATAAGTATCAGGAAGGATAATAAAAAATAAAAAGGAGAAAGTATGTCTAATAAACTACTTAAAGCATGTTCTGTACTGCCTGTGTTTGCGGTGTGTGGCATGATTTCAACGGGCTCTTTTGCCGCGGCTACCAATCCTGAAAACGTTGAAAGTTGGAGCGGCGTTGTTGTTAAACCCGATGGAAATACATCTGTTACCGGTGGAATTTTGAATATATCAGGTGATGATTATGCAGATGTTGTAATTGATGCGGGAAAAGTTGACGGTAATAAAATTATCGTATCTAAAAATGGAACAGGCAGTGAAGTTGTCGGACAGGGGTCTGTTCTTTATAGTAAAGGCAGTTTAGGTACTATAAACGGTACATTCAGTAATAATTCTGTCACAAATACTTCTGAAACAGCGTCCAAGGCTACTGCAAATGGTGCTGTGTTTGCGTTGTATGCGGGTTCCAACATAAATGAAATAAATGGTGATTTTACGAATAATAGTATTTCTTCTACTTATGTAGGTGCAGATGGCGCTTCAAAATACACAGACAATAAATCACAAGTATCTGCTGGTGGTGGCGCCATTCATATAGAAGGTCAATATAATAATGGAAATGGCGGACCTGCAAGTATTGGAACAATAAATGGTAATTTTATAGGTAACAGTGCGACTGGTGACGCTTATGCAAATGGTGGCGCGATATATCTTAAAGGCGGTGCCGACAGAGAAGGGCAGACAGGATATGATGCAAACATTGACCAAATAAACGGTAATTTTATAAATAACAGGGTAATTGCAAAGGCTTCAAACAACATGTTTGAAAATCCTGATTATAAAAAAACGTCAACAGGCGGTGCTATTTCCATTAAGAATGTTAAGTCTGGTGTCACGGGTGCCGAAGTTAATGTAAAGGGCATGTTTGGGGGTAATGGTGTGACGACAAATGCAACAGATGCGTTTGGCGGTGCTGTTTATAACGAGGGTACTTTTTCTGCCGAAGGGAACTTTATTAATAATTTTGCTTCTTCTGTTGGTGGAACAGCGAATGGTGGCGCGTTATATAATTCTGGCACGGCAACAATAAACGGGCACTTTACTAATAACAATGTCGCAGCAGAAAGTGACACACATGAATCTGGTTCTGCCGGGGGTGCGATATTTAATTCTGGAAACTTGAATCTTGCAGACGGTTTAACGTTCTATGGAAATAGGGCGGGGTATGCTGGGGGTGCCATTTATAACAATGGTACAATAGATTCTTTACAAGGGATGAACTTCTTTAATAATATCTCGCAACAGGGCGGTGCGATTAATAATACAGATGCATCAGGACAGATAAACAATATATCTGATTCTGTATTTAACGGGAATATCGCGTCACAAGGTGGTGCAATAAAAAATCAGGGCACAATAGCGTCAATAACAGGCTCTACGTTTCAAAACAATATGGGTACAAACGGCGGGGCTTTGTGGAACGAGGGCACCATTTCGGAAATTTCTAATACGCAATTTATCGGAAATTCCGCAACAGTCAGAAAAAATGACGTAAGTATTCAAGGCGGTGCAATTTATAACGATAAATCTGGTGTCATAAATTTCAAGGGTACAAACCTGTTCTCGGGTAATATGACGGGTGATGTAAGTAACGATATTTATAATCTTGGTACATTGACAATTTCTGACGGTTCCACTTCTATTGGCGGTGGCATAACAGGAACCGGGACTTTAAATCTTGATAGCGGTGCAACCTTGGATATAGGTACGGCAACAGTTGAACAAAGTAATATTAATTTAAACGGTAATTTGGCTGTGTCTATCATAAACTCGCAATCTTATGGAAAGATTGTAGGTGAAAACGTTGAAATAAATGGGGACAAGTCGTTGACGTTAAACATAGGTGCCGTGGGTGTATACGATATCTTTGCAAATGGTACCTTGGCGGATGTTGACGGTTTGAACATAAACGCAAACGATGCTTTATATGATGTATCTGTCAACCAAAATAATGAAATCGTGGTTAATACAAAAGCCGTTGAAGAAATTGTCGCAGCAACAAATCTGTCTGTGGGTTCCGCAAGTGTATTGGCCGGATTGGCAAACAGTGATAGTTATGATATGGGCATTGCCGCACTGAATGCGCAACAGGCTTTGGCAGAAGGTAATACCGAATACGTAGAAGCAGAATCTGCAAAATTAAAAGCAGATGATAAACCTGTTGCTCATTCTGTTGCAACATCAGTTCAGAACCAAGTATTGTCTTTGGCGTCTGGACGTATGTCTGGTGGCGCGACGGGGCGCAGCGGTGGTGATGCAGTAACAGCAGATTATGGTGTATGGGCCCAAGGGTTATTCAATAAGTCTAAACTAAATGGGCAGTTCCATGGTTATACCCGCGGTGTTGCTGTCGGGGCAGATACATTGATTAATCGTGCTTATACAATCGGTGTTGGATATGCTTATAACACAACAGATGTTCATGCCGATAATGCACGCGATACAGATATTGAAAGCAACAGTATATTTGCTTATGCGCAGTACAAGCCTGCTGCGTGGTATGTAAACGCTGCGTTGAATTACACAATGGCGGATTATACTGAAAAAACAAGCGCTTTTGGTATCGGTATTGATTCAGAATATGACGTAACCTCTTTTGGCGGTCAGTTTATGGGCGGATATGATCTCCCAATCGGATTTACGCCAGAGGCAGGTGTCAGATACTTGCATATCTCCCAAGATGAGTATAATAACGGCTTGGCAGATATAAAGGTTGGTGATACCGACTATGTAACAGGCGTTGCCGGCATAAAGTACGGTTTCGGAATTGATACGGAATACACTTTAAAATTCCGTCCGGAATTACGTGCAGCTGCAACGTATGATTTCTTGTCTGACGAAGCGGTTGCAACAGTTGTGATGCCGGGTGCTGTTTCTTATATGGTCAACAGCAATCGTCTGTCACGCTTGGGGGGCGAGTTCGGCATAGGTTTAACCGCAGAATACAAAGGTTTAGAAATATCTGTAAACTATGACTTGGATTTGCACGAAGATTATACCTCGCAAACAGGTATGTTGAAATTCAGATATGATTTCTAAGTCCAAGGCTATAAAAAATCCCCATTTTATGATGGGGATTTTTTTGTTTTTGTGCATGATAAATAAATTTCAAAATTTGAATTTAGTTTTTATAGTATTTTGAACGTTGATTTTCAGATACGTTTTCCATTGCGTCAAATATTTTGTTCGCAGCAGATACGTCGGCAGGGAATTTTCCCGATGTAGTAGAATAATCCGCGCCGTTTAATATCACCAAACGAGACGGTAATACATCATCGCTGTCACATTCAATACGGTATTCTGAAGGGTCATAATATTTCCCATAGCAATTATTATCTACAACGGCGACATAACCATAGTCCGCCAATTCAGAACAACTGGGTTGTTCACCGAATGTTATTTCACCGTTTGGTAAGAATTCATCTGGGTTATTCAAAACGCCGTTACACCAAACCTTTACGTATTGACCGTTAACGGACGCCATTGCGCCGTCAGAAATAGTCTTGCGAACGCCGAAACAATCGCCGTTTAGTTTATTCGTATCAAAATCTTGTTTTATATTTTTACTTTTTGCGATGTCTGATTTGCCCATAGGTATGGGTTGACTTTCCGATGTGCTTATCAATGCTTCGGGACAGATTAATTTCATACCCCAACAACCGCCGTTAGTATCCCACAATTCACTATCGTACCCGATGCCCATACTGGTATAACAATTTGTCGGGTCAAGACGACATACGGTCGGTTGTTGCCACCACGGCGTTGCGGAAACGGCGGGGCTTGCAATAAGTAAACTTATAAAAGAAACTGTAAAAATTTTCCTCATTCTTTACTCTTTATAATTTGTATTGTATCAAAAAGTTTTTTTTATCGCAAGATTCCTTTCATCACGGTTTATAAAAATTTTTCTAGTTACCAGAATTTAATGTTGAAATGCTGCTGGGGTCTGCACAATATCCCCACTTAGTATTTGCGCCTGTTTCATCATAGAACGCTTTAAATAACGTTGTACCGCCGGTTGAGCCCTCTACCCATGGTGTGTTTACCCATGTGCCACCAAGCCTGTCACATTCTGCCGATAAAGACTGTGACATGGATACACGAATTGAATCCATTACCACATTTACGTCTTCTAATATATTTGTGGGCAGTTGTGTTTTCCCTGATATGATGTTTTCTAGTTCCGATGGACGTATGCATACCTGGGTTGCGTATTTTACAACCTTTTGATATAAACTGCCCGCATAGTCTGTCCCGCAGTCTGGTGCACCTGAACCGTCACCGCTTTCATCGCCGTATACGGGGCCCGTCGTTCCACCGGCGCATTGCGCGTTAGACGGACATCTGATACATGCGTTATTAAACATTGGCGTTGATGTGTATATCCAATTTCCGTCTGTTTGTAGTGTGGCAAGGTAATATCCAAAATTACACGATTTGTACCTTTTGAATGTCGGACAGTTATAACCATTGGCGGGCGCGGGGCCAATTGAATCGTCTGTTGTGCCGCCTGTGTTTGTAGACCATTGTAATTGATTGCAATACCAATTTGATGCGTAAATTTGGTCGCCAGGTGCATAAACGCGACAGGCGTACGGATAAGAATGCAGGCTGTCGTTGCTGGGCACGGTACACAAATCTTGGGCATATTCTTCCAATAGTGTCCGACATTCTTTGGCAATCTTTTGGTCTGTTATGTCGTGCATCGCAGATATCAACAAATCAAGGCCATCACCGTTGGGATCACCGTATAAATTACTGCATGCATACAGTTTTTCTTGGCATAGTTCTTCTGATAATTCCAATCTGGAACCCAATAATAATTCTTCTTTGATATTACTAAAGTCTTTCAAAGATTCACTCTGTTCGTCGTAGCATAAGTTAACAGTATCAAGGCAATCATTTTTGACGTCTCTGATTTTTGCCTGTTGCCCTTGGTATATTTCTGTAATTGCTTGGCGCATGAATTCGTCCCATACCTCGTCAGCAATGTCTTGGCACGTTGACAGACCTTTTTCTGCAAACGCGCGCTTGCGGTTTAATTCTGCTACCAGCATGCGATTCGTTGGGTTCGTCAATACGTCGCCGTCCAAAGAAGTTTGATTCTGTAATTGATAAAAATCCCTTGAATAAATCGGTTCACCGGTGTCATGGTTAAGATATCTGCCTGTGATATCCAAGCAGTGGACATAATCTGTACCGCATGCGGTATCGGCTGTTATGTCTTTGCGTACCTGTGCAATGCAATCGTTTATAGCAGTAGAGTTGTGCGCATTATAATTTTCTAGCCTTGCTAGATTCATTTCACGTTCTGTCTCACGTATGGTGCTGTTTGCTTTTTGTAATTGTGAATCCAACGTATTTAACAAAGTAGTGCAATCGTTTTCTATGTACATTCCATATGCCGATACAACCATTTGTAGCGTTGTGTTGTCACCGCAGTTCGTCTTTACCAATTCCGAGCATTGCGCATGAACTGCGTTGTACAACGATTCACCCATTAGGCTAGAAATTGCCTGACCTGATGCTAAATCAGTTGTTGCCCAAATTTGATTTATGTCGCCTGCTATGTCCAGTGTCCCAAGCGTTGATAAAGATTTGGATTTGTTTGAACTTAATATTTCACTGATGCCTGCCAATGTTTCCGATGTTGTATTTTTGGTCATAGAAAGTGAACTTTCACCTTCGCTTGCGGATATCATTGCGTTTACTTCCGCAGCGGTTTTTGGGATAACCTCTATATTTAAATCTTTGAAATCTTGCAGTTGTGTGGATGCTTGGGATAATGCGCGTTCTTTATCTTGTATATCTGTTAAGCGTGATGAACATACACATCTGCGATATGTGGTATTTGCATTTGCACAAAACTGATCCATACATGTAAAGTAAGCGTCGCGACAAATGTTATATCCAGTACCAAATGTATTTGTTGCCTGCGTTGTTGCGCGTGCGATAGATGCCTTGGAAAATTCTTGTGATATATTCGCGACTGTTTTTCTGGCGTTCGTAGCACTGCGTACAACCGATGCGTTCGTCGCGGTTCTGGCAGCGGAAGACGTAGTTGCGTTGCTGCGCGGATTAGTCGCACTGCGTGAAACATTTTGTTGTACAGTTGTCCTATTAGTTGCACTGCGGTTAACGGTGTTCCCTGCATTACGTGCAGTTGATGAACCTGATGTGCGCGTAGTCGTTTGTGAATTGTTTGTTCTTGTCGTTTGTGGTGTTGCTGTTCTTGCGACGATTGCATTCGTTGTTACGTTATCGCTGGTGGTACGGCTTATTGCTGTTTCATTACGAACAGCAGCATTGACGTTGTCAATGCATAAAAGACACATAAGTATAAAAAGTAAATTCTTTTTCATTACTATCTTAATAATGATATCAAAAATGTATTTTTAATGAAAGAAGTATTTACGCCGATTACAATAAAAAAGTCACCAACTTTGTTGGCTTTACATAGATGTATTTTGATCACCTGTTTGACGGGTGCGCTCAACGAAAGTTATACGTCCTTTGTCTAAATCATAAGGGGTCATTTCAACGCGAACTTTTTCGCCAACGTTAACCCAGATGCGCGCCTTGCGCATTTTACCGCAAACAGTTGCTAAAATTTCATGACCGTTTTCCAATTTTACGCGAAACATGGTGTTCGGCAGTTTATCTTCTACGGTACCGCTAAAAACAATTACGTCGTCTTTTGCCATATGTAACCTTATTCAAATTTTATGCGTTGAATGGTACTGTTTTAAACATAAAAAATCAAGTTGTTTTTATCTGCTTGCACCAGAGAACTTATTTTGGTAAAATTATATCAATTGTAGGGTGGGATTAAAATGAAATTAGGTTTGTTTTTAGCGTTTCTTATGACTGTGCCAGGATTAGCTTTTGGTGCAGATCGCAGTGATTCCAGTGTAAGGGTTGGTGTAACGCGTATGTCGCAGGCTGGGGCTCGGACGCCTAATATGGCAACAAACATAACCAGCGCTAATAATTCAATACCAACTAATCCGACGGTGTCTACTAATCCTGGTGGTACAAGCGGTGGTGGCAGTTCAAGCGGGGGTACAACCAACAACGGCACGACGAACGGTAGTGATAACGGTGACGGCACCGCAACAAGTACAAGTTGTAGGGATGCATATCGTGCTTGTATGGATGAGTTTTGTTTGCTTGATGAATCAGAAGGAAGCAGGTGCGCTTGTTCGGACAATATTCGTCAGTCAAAGTCGTTGATTCAAGAAATTCAAGATTTACAAGAAGAGGCTGACTTGCTTTATACCGAAGGGGTAGAGCGTGAACAACTTGGTGCGCAGGCAAAATTGGTGTTCGGTGAAAGTGCGCAGGCGCAAAAAAGTTCAAAGGCGTCAGGAATAAGTTTTGCTGATTGGATTAACAGCGGTACTGAAACAGAGGCCAGTCTTGGCGCAGATGATTTGATAGGTGACGGTTTGTATTCTATGGCGGCCGATTTCTGTGCCAGTCAGTTAGATGCTTGTGGCAGTAGTGCCGAAATGGAAGAAATGTTGTATGCGCGTCAAATAGTGCAAGATTGTAAGGCTTTTGAGTCTTATTTAAATGACCAGAAATCTATCGCAACGTCTAATAAACGTACGGCCGAGGCTGCAGTTCGTCAAGCGCGTCTTGAAATGTTGGATACGACTAATAAGTATAATCGTGGTGAATGTTTGTTGGCGTATCGTGCTTGTATTGCCGATAAAGGCGGATGCGGTGTTAATTTTGAAAATTGCTTAGACGCCGACTTGTTGGGAAGACGTGCAAATGCGTGCGAAAATGTTTTGGATCAATGTATGGCGGTACGCGAATATGTGTTACAAGATTGGGAAGCAGAATCTAAAAGTATATTGGCAGATGCTGCAAAGTATGCAGATAAAAATGCACGTGGAACATGTTTGGCAAGAATACAAGTTTGCTTAGAAGATAGTTGTTCTACGGATACAAATTCAGCTTGCTTAACAGATGTTAATGTTGCGGCTGGGATATGCCCTGTGATTGATGAATGCGAGGCCATGATCCCGGGTATAAAGACAGTTGTAAATGATAAGTTGGGGTATTTGCGTACTCAGTTTTGTCAAAATGATATTGACCAATGTTTACGCGACAGGTGTGGTGAAAACTTCACAGCGCCGGAATGTGTTGGGAAAAGCGCAAATGAAATAGCGCAATTATGTCCGCAGACTATGTTCCCGTCTTGTAAAAATGAAACACAGTTTGATATCATTGTGCAAGCGGCGTTATTGCAGATGGATTATCAGATGTTGCAGGGGTGCTTGAATTATTTTGGTGAACAATTGGGTGCTGTTTGCGGTACGGATATGTCTTGCTTGCCGACCGATACAAAAATCGTATCTTTGGTTTCCGTTCCAGATACAGAACAAGGTTTGGCGGAGTTGCGTGAAACGGTTCGCGCAAATACAGAAAACACCGTAAATGAATTCTTTAAACAGTTTGAACAAGATATAACAGTGGCTGCTTGTCAAGATAGTCAAAAACCAGCCGATCGTAAAAGTTTGGGAAGTACCGTATTTAATAGCGCAAAAATGATTGCGCAGATAAATGCAGAAAACCGTGCTATGCGTGAACTGGAAACAAAAATTGCCGAACTATCACGTCAGCAGGATTTAGAAGAAGCAGAAAAAAATTGCTATAATACATATAAAGTTGAAACGCCGAGTTCTAAAAGCGGTAATTACAGTTACATAAGAAGCGTTTCTTTTGAACCGGATTTGCGAAACTGCCATGTATGTCGCATGCAGCAGGTTTGCGAGGTAGGCGGTGAAAGCAAGGGGACTGCCGGATTAAAGGGGTTGGCAGGCGGTCTGTCTGCTGGCGCGGCTGCCGGTACAATTGTTACGCCAGGTTGGGGTACTGCAATCGGTGGTGTCGTCGGTGCAGTTGGCGGTTTCTTCGCAGGACGTAGTGCCGCGGGCGAGGAAGAATTCTGTCAAGAAATTGAATCTTGCGAAGACGTTAACATGTAATTCGTCAGCGAATTACATGTTTGTTTGTACAACATATGTACAAAAGTATGTGGGGGAAAAATGAAACTAAGAAAAACGATTGTTCCTGTATCATGTGTAATGTGTATGTTTATTGGCGCAGTTTATGCGGCAACGACTGCCAAGAAACAATCTGCAATTCAGCAGGGAACAACCGTCCGTACACGTACAGAAACCACAGGGTTATATGACCAAGAATGTTATAATGCTTATTTTGGTTGTATGGATCAGTTTTGTATAACAGATAATTCTAATGGTGGCAGTTGTACTTGCAGCGATGACAGCATTCAATATGAAAAGGATTTTGCAGAAATTCAGGATATGTTGACCGAGGCGAATCGTATCAAAACGGTAGAGGTTGAACGCGTAAAAGCCGGGGCAAATGCAGACATTATTTTTACTGGTGAACGCAGGTACGACGCAGATGGAAACATAATGTCTGATACAGAAATGACGGCGGAAGAAAAAAAAGCGCAAGAACGTGCAAGTTTATTGGCTTTGTTTGAAAATGATACTTATGATGATGACGAAGAAAGCGGGGTTACAAGTCTTGCGGATAAAACTGGTAATGAATTATACAAAGCCGCCAAAGATTTATGTAACGCCCAGTTACCAGAATCTTGTTCTGGGGATTTGCCTTTCTTGGAACAGTTGTATTCCAGACAAATAACATCCGATTGTTTAGGTTTTAAAAATACGTTGACTAAAAAGAAATCCGAAGCCGAGGCTGAATTGGCAAGCGCGGAATCCGCAGTCAGACAGGCATTGCAAGACAGCTTTGAAGAATCAAATAAATATGATTTGGGTCAATGCATGGTAGAATTTAAGAAGTGTATGTTGACAAATGATGCTTGTGGTGAAAACTGGGAAAACTGCGTTTCTATTGTTGCGTCAGAAAATATGCAAAATAATGAAACAGTAAGTACTGCTGGAACAAAGGTTCAAAGCGTTGAAACATATGACATAACTGCTTCTACGATGGACGTTTTAAATTCAAAACGAGTAATCTGTGAAAATGTGTTAGATAACTGCGTTGCAGTTCGTGATATGGTTTGGCCAAATTTCTTGCGCGAAGCTGCGCCAACCATTAGACTTGCCGAAAGCCAGGCAGAATCAAAGTTCCGTCAGTCTTGTTTGACCAACATTTCTAATTGTATTCAACAGGCGTGTAAAGACGATATCGCGGGCAAGGGAGTCGCAACAATGGACGCCTGTTTATCGCGTCCCGATATGGCGCGCAGTTTTTGTAAGGTTGAAATAGACCCTTGTGAAAGAATGGAACCGCTTATTTGGGGATATGTTGAAGATAAGTTGGCGGCAATGCGTGTAGATGCTTGTACCCAAGAAGTAAAAGACTGCTTTACTGCGGATACGCGTTGTGGTACTAACTTTGAAAATTGCATTGGTATGGACTATGACTATATTCATGACATTTGTCCGTTAGATTCTTTGGTCGTATGCAAGGCAAATAATCCAAATTTCTCTATGGACGATTTGGATGGCATGTTAATGGGGTTGTATTTGAATATTGATAATGCCGCAATTGAACAGTGTCAGAATTTAGTTGATCAAAAGATGACCGAGGTTTGTGGCAGTACAACCGATTGTAACAAGTTTGCTGCCGATGATACGTTGGGAACGGGTTCTTTACGTTCTCAAAAAGACGGCAATATATATCGCGTAACAGGTATGATTTCTTTTGGCAGCATAAAAATGGGTGATTCGTCTGGTAAAACGGTTGATTCTGGCGACGACGGAAATGTAAAATTGGGACCAGGTGAAATCGGCGTCCAAGAATACATTGCCAAAATCCGCGAGAAAAACGCAACTGTCGCAAATGCAGACGGTATCATATCGTCCATAGAAGAAGAATTGAATAATATCGCAGGAACAATCAATCGCACAATTGCGATGATAGAAGAAGACCCCGAAATTCAATTCTGTGTAAACGGTCGTGATTTATCGCAAATAACAGGTAAATCCGGTGCAAAAACAACGGGACGTTTTCCAAATCTATTGAATCAAGTAAAAATGCAAATTGCGGTTGCCGCGTTGCGTCAGGCCCAGGATAATTATAACGAAAAATTAAATACGGCGATTGCGGATGCTACCAAAAATGCTTCTGTAGATTTGGCGCAGTATATGTGTCAAAAGATTGCAGAAAATGGTGGCAGTGATTTGGGTATAAGTACTGGTGCAACAACACCATTAACTCCGCCATATTCTATCAGTTATGATGTCGGTGCTGGATTGTCTGTTGAAGATTTAACGAATGGTGGAACAGGAGTTGTCAAATCGGGTGGTATAAAGTTTTCTAATAGCGGATATTTGGGGGGCTCAAGTTTAAGCGGTGGTGGAATGACTAAAGAAGTAACTGCGATATTTAGTCGTGATACAAGAACTTGCCATATATGTACAACGATATCAAAAGAAAATTGTAAGACAACAGGTAGTAGCAGTTGGTTCCATAACAGCCGGAATACAGAATGTACAACAGAAGTGTCGGATCCTGTATGTGAAGATATCGTTATGTAATGTTCCCCGCGATAAGCGGGGATAAAAATATTTTTATTCCTAGACATTTGTATGGAAATTTGTGATATAATGAACATTGTAAAATTAAACAAAAGGGGTGAATTCATGAAAAAAAGTTATATCTTGGCCTTGGCTTGTACTTTGGTTGCAGGGACTGCAACCGCCGGTTTCCAGCCTGGTACTAATGCACAACAACCAAACGCAAAAGGCGGTTTTGTCGGCGGAACAGAAACAATCATCAATGTAAATCAAGTGAAAGAAATGCGCGATGATGTCCCTGTCATTGTCAAAGGTAACATCGTTCAACGCATGGGTGACGAAAAATATTTATTCAAGGATTCTACCGGTTCAATTACTGTTGAAATTGATGACGATGATTGGCGTGGTCAGACAGTCACACCTTCTGATGATGTAAAGTTATATGGCGAAGTTGATGCAGGCTTGTTCAAAACAGAAATTGACGTTGACTATGTAGAAAAATTATAATCAATTATAATCATAAAATAAATTTTTGATTTATAAAAAAAACGCACAACTTAGTGCGTTTTTTATTGTTTGTTCTTTTATTATCTGTTAGTTAGTTGTAATTCTATACGTCTGTTTTGTTGCAGGCTGTCCGCATCAGTCCCCAATGCAACGGGATGTAAATCACCAAAACCACTGGGAACCAAGCGACGTTTAGACACGCCGTTTTCTGCTAATGCGTTCGCAACGGCATTTGCACGTAACAACGATAATTCCATATTGTCTTTATAATCCTTCGTCCCAGGAACAACCTTGTGTTTGTCGGTATGACCGTCAACACGAATTATCCAATCTATGTTTGTAGGTATTTGATTTTCTAAGTTTTTGATTACATTGGCGATTAACCTTATTTGATTTTTACCTTCGGGTGATAATGTATAAGAACCGCTGCTGAACAAAATGTCGCTGGATACTATAAATCTGTCACCGTCCGGTTGTATATAAGAATCGCCGCCCAGTGCGTTCTTTATCGCTTTATAAAATTCAGATTGATATTGGGCAACGCTGTTTAATTCAGCAACTTTGTCTGCAAGTGCTTTATTAAGACGGGTTGACATTTCTACATATTGAATGTCTTTTTCGTGCGCCTTTTCTTCGGCGGCATCAAGGGCGGCTTGTAATTTTGTTAATTGTTCTGCCAGTGACGCGCGCTGTTGTTCCATCTGAGATTGCAAATCACGTCTTTCTTGTTCCAGTTCCGCGGTTCTTTGCTTGTCCAATGTCGCTTGATTTAGTTGTTGGGTTAGTGCCGCAACTTGCGCTTGTAAATCAATGCCCTGGTTTTGTAATTCTGCAACTTTGTTTTCGTATTCTGTAATTAATTCGTCAACGCTGACATTGACCTCTTGTAATGAGTTTGACAGTTGCGCATTATTTTTTTCTAGGTTTTCTAGTTCTGCCCGCGCCAATATAAGTAACCTTTTCGCTTCTTCTTCATCGGCGGTCATTTGCATAATTTTTTCACTTTGTTCTGCGTTGGCGCGTTTTAATTCCGCGACTGTTTGTGCCCCAGTGTCTTTGTTAAACACGGTTGTAGTAATCCATAAAAATACAAAGACTATTAATAAAAATATAAGAATAATCACAAGGTTCGAAAATAAATCTACGAACGCGGGCCAAGTATTTGTCTTTTCACGAAAACGAATATTTAGCATTTTATTTTCCCTCTCTCGTTATACGGTTAATATTTGTCATATTATTTCTGATACCGTGTTTTGTAATTGCTGAACGTTTTTATTCAACGCTTGGGCAACCGATTTGATTTCTGGCAGTGTGTCACTGATAACAGCGTCTATGGACACGGGGCTGGTGTGCGCCGATAGGTAGTCTTCCAGTTCACGAAATATCGCATTCTGGGCCAGTTGTACCTGCAAGCCTAAAAATCCTATTATTAAACTGCCTGCCAATCCCATCAAAGAACTTGTAAATGCCGTTGCCATACCCGATAACGGTTTTGACAGACCTTGTTGCATGGCAACCAGTACCCCTTCATTCTCAAAATTAAGGTTGCCGATTAATTCGGAAAAACCGCCAACAGTTATAATTAACCCCCAAAAAGTTCCTAATAGCCCTAAAAATATCAAAGTGTTCGTAATATAACGTATTGATTCGCGCGAATCTTCAAATCGTAATAAAATCATGTCCAACATTCCTTGCAGGCTGGAAACAGTTATTCTGGTTGGACGTGACCTTAAAAGCAGGGCAACAGGACGCAAAAGTCTTGGGGGCAGGGGGGCATTTTTTTGTCCTTGGAAATATGCACGCGCCCATCTATATTCTGGTAACAGTTTAAATATTTCAAAAAAACACAATGTTATGCCAAAAACAATTGTGCCTATGATTATGCCGTTTAATATGACGTTGGCCGATGCAACGCGTAAAAACGGTTCGTAAAATAAGAACAAGCCCGCAATCAACAATGCCGTGAAAAAAGCCATTCTGTTAAGCGTTCTATGAAACTGATTTGTCATGCAATCTCTCTTTAATTATTTAAATGATAGTAAATTTTACAGAACCAAGTCAACATAAATTCATTCATCGGCGACATTTTATAAAAGTAAGAAAATACTTGATTTTATATAAATTTCTTGCATAATTGTTGGCGTTCCTGCTGATGACATGGGGTCGTCAGCTGTTAAGACCAAAGGAAATAAAATGGCTTATTATGAAAGCGTCTTGGTTTTTCGCCAGGACTTAACAGAACCGCAAGTAAAAGAAAAAGCGGCAAAATTTACGGAAATTATCAAAGAAATGGGCGGCGATGTAAAATCTACAGAATTCTGGGGATTGAAAAATTTGGCCTATGTTATTCGTAAAAATCGCAAGGCTCATTATGTCATGTTAAACATAGAGTTGCCGGGTGATAAAATCGCAGAATTAGAACGTCGTTCACGTATTGATGAAGACGTTATCAGATTCTTGAACGTTCGCGTCAAAGAATTGGCGACGGCACCATCCATAATGATGAAAAAGAATAACGAAGAGGTTGAATAATGGCAGTTCGCGCAGCAATTTATCGTAAAAAATCTAACCCCTTGAAAGACAAGGTAATTGATTACAAAGATATAAAAACTTTATCTCACTATATAACCGAACGCGGAAAAATCGTTCCAAGTCGTATTAGTGGCGTTTCACAGAAAGATCAACGCAAGTTGGCCATCGCAATTAAACGCGCGCGTCATTTGGGTTTGTTGCCTTTCGTACGAAACAACTTAGGATAATTACAGAAAAATATTTGGGTATAACCCTAACTTGAAAAAGGACAGATTATGAAAGTTATTTTAACAGAAAAAATTACTAAACTGGGTAACATCGGCGATACGGTAGAAGTAAAAACCGGTTTCGCGCGTAATTACTTGTTACCAAACGGCAAAGCAATGCGCTGGACGCGTGAAAACGTCGCTTTGTTTGAAGCCAAGAAAGCAGAACTGCAGGCGCGGCAAGACGCGGCAAAGAAAACGGCAGAATCCAATGTTGATGCTGTGAAAAACGCGAAACTGTATATGATTCGTCAGGCTGGTGATACCGGTCAATTGTACGGTTCTGTTTCAACGCGCGACATTGCACGTATGTTGAAAGAAGTTGCAAACGTAAACATAGAATCCGCACAAGTCTTGTTGGGCAGTCCGATTAAATCTATCGGTGCGTTTGATACTAAAATTGCATTGCACCCAGATGTAATTGTTCCTGTGAAAGTCTATGTTGCACAAACACAAGATGAAATAGAGGCTTTGGTTGCAGGTAAGGTTTTGACCTTTGGTACAAAGAAGGTAGAAGAAGAAACCGCTGAAAAGGCCGAAGACAAAAAAGCAGAAAAAGCAGAAACAAACGAATCGGAAAAAAAGTCAGAAGAAAAATCTGAAAACGCCGAATAATGTGTTTATTGTTTTATAACGGGCCCGCTGTTGCGGGCTTGTTTTTTTTTACTGCATTGATAATAATAGTAACATGAAATTAGAGTCTGTCGGAATTTTAATAAGTTTGCGTCCGTTGGGCGAGCGCGATTCGCTTGCGCGTATTTTTTCACAGGATTATGGTGTTATGGTTGGCGTTATGCGGGCAGCACAAATTGCTAAAAAGAATAAACCTTTGGTTGGACAATACGGTAATGTCGCTTGGAACGCGAGATTAGATTCGCAATTGGGGACGTTTCATTGGGAACCGGAAAAAAATTTATCCGCAGGTATAATGTCTGCTACAAAATCTTTAACGTTTATGAACAGCGCATTTGGTTTGATAGACGCGTTACTGCCGGAACGTGAAAAATATGATAATTTGTATAATCAAACGCAGTTGCTGTTAAATGATTTAACCGCGGATAAACCAGAAATTGCGTATTTGAATTGGGAAATATGTTTTTTAAAAGAATTGGGATATGCCCTGGATTTATCAAGATGTTCTGGTTGCGGGGCAGTTGATGATTTGAAATACTTGTCGCCAAAAACGGGCAGGGCGGTATGTGCAACCTGTGCTAAACCGTATATAAATAAACTTTTTAGATTGCCGTTAAACATAAAAACAACGGGGATTTTTCTACAGAAAATTTGCGAAAATCAAGGTGTTACGCTTCCTATGGCACGGCGCATGGTGGAAAAAAATAATTTTTAAAAAATTTGATTTATTTCTTGCACTTTTATAATTTTTTGATTACCGTTAAATCGTTCAACAGCAAAGGAGAAAAATATGACTTGGACAATCTTGGTTCTAGTAGTTGGTATTCTTCTATTCCTGTTTGGTGGCATGATGTTGCCAAAGGGTGATGCGAAAAAACCTGCTATGAAAAACGTAATGTTACACAAATCTATCAAATTGATTGCTATCATTTTGATTTCTGGCAGTATCTGCCGTCTGTATATGCCATATTACTTGACAAAGGTAAACCCGATTATCGTTCAAGAAATGGTTAACGGTATGCAGGCACAACAACAAGCAGAAAAGAACAAACAAATTCGTAAAATTGTTCGTTCAGAAGGCGATAAAATGATGGCAGATGCACCTGTACTAGGTAATAAAGATGCAAAGAAGACAATTTATGTATGGACTGACTTCTCTTGCCCATATTGCCGTCGTGTACACAGCGAATTGTATCGCGTTTTGCAAGAACGTGACGATGTTCGCGTAGTTGTTAAGAACTTCTCTATCCATGGTCCTTTGTCTGACGGTCCTGCAAAAGCGGTTATTGCTGCTAAATTGCAAAGTCCAGAAAAGGCTGCTCAGTTGACAGATATGTTGATGTCTCGTGAATTCTATAAACCAGAAGACATGAAAGACCAATCACAAATTGCTGCCAAAGTTGAAGCAAACGTTATGAAAATGGCACAAGAAGTTGGACTGGATGTAGAACAACTGAAAAAAGATATGAAAGGCGAAGTTGTCGCACGCGAATTACAAAACGTTCGTGAGTTGGCACAGAAATTTGAAATCAATGGAACACCTTTCTTGATTATCAATGAAAAGTCTTTCCCTGGCGCGATACCTTACAGCCAGATAACAGAAGCATTGGATGAATAATATATTTATTCAATCATAAGTTAAAACCCACCTGTTTGGTGGGTTTTATTTTTTAGAAAATGTGTTTATTTTTCTAAGACGGCGATTCCTGGTAATGTTTTACCTTCAATAAATTCTAGAAATGCGCCGCCACCAGTAGATACATATGTAATGTCTTTTTTTACACCGCACGCTTCTAATGCGGCAACTGTATCGCCACCACCAATAACGCTTTGTAGTTTGCCTTTGCGCGTTTGTTCCGCGATTGCATTTGCCAATGCAAAAGAACCGTAAGACCATGTCGGCATCCATTCAGCCATACCAACCGTGCCATTCCATATTACAGTTGCTGCTGTTTTTATGGTCGCAACGTCGCGCGCGGTTGTTTCAATACCCGCATCAATAATGACATCATCTGGTTCTATTTCGGAAAAGTCTTTGTTTGTACGTTTTGCATCGCGGGTGAACTCTTTGGCGACGCCTTTGTCCAACGGTAATAAAACGTCACAACCGTTTTGTTTGGCGTATTTTAATATTTCTAGTGCGTTATCTTTTTGTTCTGGCTCGTACAGCGAATTACCAACTTTGCCGCCCAAAGCGTAATTAAATGTTGTACCCAAAGCACCACCAATTATCAAAGTGTCTGATAGTTTTGATAAAGACTTTAATACGCCTATTTTAGTGGATACTTTACTGCCGCCAACTATTGAAACCAACGGTCGCGTCGGGTTCGTTAATACCTTTGTCAGATTTTTTATTTCTGATGCTAATAATTCCCCGGCATAAGAAGGCAATATTTCGGCAACACCAACTGTACTGGCGTGCGCACGATGACAAACGGCAAACGCATCATTTACAAAAATATCATAGCCAGATGCTAATTCTTGGGCAAAAGTTAAATCGTTTTTTTCTTCGCCGGGATAAAAACGTAAATTTTCTAGTAAAACAACGTCGCCTTCGTGCATTTGGGACATAAAACTTTTGTCCAGGCAATCTGGAATTAAAGGAATGTTCATATATTTTGCCACCGGCGCAAGTGTGTATTCCATGTTGCGCATTCCTTTTGGACGGCCAAGGTGGGCGCAAATTGCGATTTTTGCACCCTTGGCTTGAAGTTTCTTTATTGTGGGCATACTTTGTTCTATACGAAATGTGTCCGTTATTTGACCGTCAATAATCTGCACGTTAAAATCATCGCGTAATAACACAAATTTATTTTTTACATCTATATCATCAATTGTTCTTAGGTTCATTATTTATCCTTTCCTTTACGGGTCCAAAACTTTTCCTATAATGCTTATTTATACCATATTTATCAATCGCCTGCAAATGCGAGGCCGTTGGATAGCCCGCATTTTTGTCCCAACCATATTCTGGATATTCTTTTGCTAAGTCGTGCATAATTTTATCGCGTGTTTCTTTGGCGATAATAGATGCGGCGGCAATTGATAGCGATTTGGCGTCGCCCTTTACAACCGGTATTCCTGTTAGATTCGCAGGCAACCTGTTCCCGTCTATTAAGCAAAACTGAGGCTTGTAAGTCAGTTTTTGTACGGCGCGTTCCATCGCCAACATAGAAGCCCATAAAATATTCAGTTCGTCTATTTCTGCGGGACTGCATTCCGCGCATGCCCATATAGTATTTTTTATAATCCAATCATACGCCGCTGCCCGCATATGTTGCGTCATTTGTTTAGAGTCGCGAATTATAACAGGAATGTCTATGTCATGTTTAGGGAAAATAACTGCCGCGGCAACAACAGGACCGCATAAAGGGCCGCGTCCTGCTTCATCAACGCCCGCGACCAAGTTGTAACCTGTTTCACGTTCTATATCAAAGTTCGGATTGGTTTTCATCTTGTTTTAAAGATATCATATAGACATACGGTCCGCAATTTGCTTTTGTACATATTCGTCTTCGCTGTTGTACAGCGGCCACTGCGATTCTGCCAGTTCTTTCATAGATGTCAACGGCTGATTTAAACGTGCGCGATATAACCACATGTTTGACATCACGCGCTTTATATAACTGCGCGTTTCATATGTCGGAAAACTTTCTATGTATAATAACGGATCATAAGTATCAAAATATTTTTCAAATTTTACCACTGTTCCCATACCCGCATTATAAGCAGATAACATTTTTATTATATTATTATTGATGCTGGGGTGTGCCAATAATTCTACGATATATTGCTGACCCAAAAACATATTGTGTTCTGGGTTAGACATATCTATCTCTGATATGTCAACTTTGTTTTCTTTTGCTACTTTTTTTGCCGTATTTGGCATAATTTGCATTAAACCATTTGCGCCGGCCGTAGACTTGGCTGTCGTTCTGAACCCGCTTTCTTGTTTCGTTATTGCTAGTAATAAAGCCCTGTCAATAGACCAGCCACCCATTGGTTCCCAATCTGGCAGTGGATATTGTGCGGAATAAATTATGTCGTCATCAATTTCTAAAATACCCCTGTCTTGAATTACGCTGGACGCTTGTATAGAAACACGAGGTAGCCCGTAAGCAGTCGCAACAGAGTTGACCGCATGCAGCGTTTTATCGGATACTTTCGCGGTAATCATATATTTTAAATATTGTTCCGCGCGGTCTTTTTTACCAACCTGTAATAATGCCAAGGCAATTTTTCCGTATTTTTCGTCTGCCAAAATACCTATTTCAGAATCAGAGCAATCTTGTTCAAAGAATTCATATTTTGGCGTATCGCCTAACATGATAGACGCCAACGCGCCATAAAAAGCCATCGGGTGTGCAGCGGCAATTTGCCAATATTCTTTTGCTTTCGTGTGATTGCCCACCAAATCTGCCGCGCGACCCGCCCAGAAAGCAGCCTCTGTCTTGCGGGCGTTGTTTATTTGGTCTAATTGCAATATTTGACTGAAATATTTTTCACTTTCTTCAAAGTTTTCTTCTTTGAAATAAAGCAATCCCATCGTCCACAGACCGTATTCTGATTTTGCATCCGATGCGACAAACCCCCATTTCTTGGCAAGTTCAAATTCACCATTGGTATAATATATATATGCCAATCTACCTGCCAGGCGACCGTAATCTGATGATGTTAACTTTCGTTTAAATGAGTTGTCTTCCAATATTAGTCTGGCGGTTTTTGTGGCGCCACTGCGTATGGCACGTTTAAACTTGGTTATTTTTGTGTTTGTTGCGCCGGTATATTTCTTTGCCGTCCAAGTTTCTGATTGGGCCGTTTCAATAGAAGCGCCCCCGCTGATGGTTCTGGGAACCTTTGCGCTTCTGACCTTGGCCTGTTTGATTTTTGCCAGTTTGACCATTCTGTCTGCGCCGGGCATGTCATAGTATTTGTCCATCCAACTGGCAATTTCTTTACCGCGCGTTCGGTAAGTGTTTGATATGTACCGTTGATATAAAACCTCGTTCAACAGCAAGTCGTCTGTTAATTGCGCCTCAAGTTTTTGTGCTGCGCTGATTTCTTCTTCATCTTGCAGCAAGAAAATTTGCTTGTATAAACTGGCGTTTTCATCGCTTAGAATATGTATATCAGGCAAATCTGCCGCATATACAGAAATTGGTAATAATAAAGTTATTAAAAAAGTGAATATTTTTTTCATGGTTAAAATAAAGAAGTCTTTGGTAGTTTGCAGACGGCAGCGTCTTCATCCGCTTCGGGTATTTTATCAATAATTTTTTTAAAATCCGATATTTTAGAAAATTTGCGGTATACAGACACAAAGCGCACAAAAGCAATGGGGTCTAGATTTAGTAAAGAATCAGATACCATTTGTCCAACCATTGCGCTGGTAACTGTATCGTCTGCGGTTTCTGTTTCAAGTCTGCGATGAATGGACGTGACGAGTTTTTCTATTTGTTCGTCGCCGACATCGCGGTTACGGCAAGCAAGTTTGATACTACGGCGTAGTTTTTCACGGTCAAACGCTTCCAGCTTGCCACTATTTTTGCGTACCATCAGGTCGCGCATTTGCACGCGTTCAACGGTTGTAAATTTTGCCCCGCATTGATTGCAGACACGTCGGCGCCGTATAATGGCGTCTTCAATGTCTGGCCGAGAGTCTGTAACTCGGCTGTCAGTAGAATTACAATATGGGCATCTCATAGTTTTATAATGTAGCAATGAAATCCCCCGGTGTAAAGTAGATTTTACAAATTGGTTTTTTGATAAAAAAATGGCTTTTTTATAAAAATCAAGTGTTTTATTTACATTTGCTTGGTTGCCTCGTCATTTTTTTTGGGTGCTTTTTATGGTATAATATGTCCCAGAGAACCAGAGAGAGATGGAAAAGTACATAAATCAAATTTTGACCGGTGATTGTATTGAAGTAATGCGCCAGTTACCTGATTGTTCGGTTGACGCTGTTTTTGCAGACAGTCCGTATAACTTGCAACTGGGTGCCAAGACTTTATATCGTCCAGAAGATCAGACGGCTGCTCGTGCGGTTCGTGATGATTGGGATTCTTTTGAAAGTATGTCAGAATATGATGATTTTACGCGTGCATGGTTGACAGAGTGCAAGCGCGTTTTAAAGCCCGACGGTGCAATGTGGGTTATTGGCAGTTATCATAACATCTTTCGCGTTGGCGCAATTATGCAAGATTTAGGCTTTTGGATTTTGAACGATATCGTTTGGGTCAAGACGAATCCTATGCCTAATTTTCGCGGAACAAGATTTACCAACGCGCACGAGACTTTAATTTGGGCCACCCCGCGTAAGACCGGTAAGTATACCTTTAATTATGAAACCATGAAGAAATTAAACGGTGGCAAACAGATGCGTTCTGATTGGGGTATAAATATATGCCTGGGGGAAGAGCGCGTCAAAGGCAGCGACGGGAAAAGTTTGCATAATACGCAAAAGCCGATGGATTTATTGCGTCGTGTGATATTGGCGTCAACCAAGGCCGGTGATGTGATTTTGGACCCTTTTGTTGGCAGCGGTACGACGGCGGCGGCGGCGAAAGAATTAGGTCGTAACTTTATCGGTATTGACCGTGAAGAGTCTTACGTTCAGGCGGCAAGAGATAGGGTGGACGCGGTTACGCCCCTAGATTTGTCTGATATAGAGGTTGCAACGCCAAAACGTGAAGAAATTCGTGTGTCTTTCAAGGAATTGATAGATGCGGGCCTGCTGTATGTGGGACAGACTTTGGTCAGTCCGCGTGGCGAACGCGTGATGATAACGCGCGACGGCATGTTGGCGCATTCCTTGTTGGGTAAGGGTTCTATTCATGTTATGGCGGCAAAATTGCAACACAGCGTCAGTTTTAACGGTTGGGATTATTGGTCGGCTGAAAAGCGGGACGGCAAGTTAGTGCCCATTGATGAATTGCGGAAATACGTACGCGGTATAAAGCGCGATATGAAGCGTGCCGCTTAGTTTTGTGTGTTGTGTCATATTTTATGTTATCAAAAGGCATTGTTTTTTTACTTTTTATGCTTATATATATGATAAATTCGCGAATCGGCTTTTTGTATGATATAGTTTTACTTGTAAATATAAGGATTAAATATGTCGTTAGTACCAATAATCGTAGAAGAAACCCCGCGTGGCGAGCGTTCTTTTGATATATATTCCAGATTATTACGTGACAGAATAGTTATGGTTTGTGACAGGATAGAGCCGAATATGGCAAATTGCATCGTCGCACAGTTGTTGTTTTTAGAGTCGGAAAATCCGAACGGAGAAATATCTGTTTATATAAACTCTCCTGGTGGTGATGTTGCTGCTGGTTGGGCGATTATGGACACCATGCAGTACATAAAGTCGCCTGTATCTACGATAGGTATGGGTTTGGTTGCGTCAATGGGTTCTGTGTTATTGGCGGCGGGTCAAAAGGGTAAGCGATTTGTTTTACCAAACACGCAGATAATGATACATCAGCCGTTGGCGGGGGCCGAAGGGCAAATTACGGACCTGGAAATTCGCATGAACCAGTATCAAAAGAATAAAAAGACCTTGATAAAACAGATGGCGGGCTTTACCGGTCGGAAAGAGAAAGAACTGTTTGACGCGATGGAGCGCGATAATTGGATGACGCCAGAAGAAGCCAAAGATTTCGGTCTGATAGACGGCGTATTAAAAAGAAAATAATTTTATCTGAAATTTTTAATAACAGGGATGCGATATGAGTGACGATAAAATTAAAACAACGGAAACCAAGCAGGACGCTAATAACCCACAGTTTTGCAGTTTTTGTGGCAAGGCTGTATATGAAGTAAAAAAACTTGTCAGCGGGCGCAATGTCTGTATATGTGACGAGTGTATTAACCTGTGCAATGACATAATGGCGGACGACGTTCGCTCTGAAATGAGCAGGGATACATCAAAATTACCAACCCCGCGCAAGATATATAACTTTTTGAACGATTACATAATCGGTCAGGACGATGCTAAACGTACTTTATCCGTTGCTGTATATAATCACTACAAGCGTCACACTGTTGCAACGTCGGCTGATGTAGAGATTCAGAAATCCAACGTGTTATTAATTGGTTCAACCGGTACTGGCAAGACTTTATTTGCGCAGACGCTGGCAAAAATTTTGGATGTGCCTTTTGCAATTGCGGATGCCACCACGTTGACCGAGGCCGGCTATGTCGGTGACGACGTGGAAAGTGTTTTGACGCGTTTGTTACAGAACGCGAACTTTGATGTAGAGCGTGCCAGTCGTGGTATTATATATATTGATGAAATTGACAAGATTTCACGCAAATCTGAAAATCCGTCTTTGACGCGCGACGTATCTGGCGAAGGCGTGCAACAGGCGCTGTTAAAGTTAATAGAGGGCACAGTCGCAAATGTCCCTGCCGGCGGGGCAGGGCGCAAGCACCCAGGCGAAGCAACCGTTCAACTGGATACCAGCAAGATATTGTTTATTTGCGGTGGTGCTTTTGACGGATTGAACAAAATCATAGGGCAACGTACAAACGACCGGGCTGGAATCGGGTTCGGTGCGGACATAGAATCTAAAAAAGAACGCGAATCTAAAAATTATTTACCAAACGTTCAACCAGAAGATTTGGTGAAATTTGGCTTGATACCTGAATTAGTTGGGCGTTTACCGATTATAACTGTCTTGCATGAATTGGATGAAGATGCGTTAGTAAAGATTCTGACCGAACCGAAAAACGCGGTTGTAAAACAATTTTCAGCGATGTTGGAAATGGACGGGGTGAAATTAAATATCACAGCAGACGGCTTGCGGGAAATTGCCAAGATGACCATGGAACGCAAAACTGGTGCGCGTGGTTTGCGCAGTATCCTAGAAAAATTGTTATTACAAACGATGTTTGATGCACCTGAAAAAGATGATTTGGCAGAAATTGTGATAGATAAAAATGTCGTTTTAGGAAAGAAGCCACCAATAGAAATAATGAAAGAAACAAAAAAGGCGGCATAAATATTACCCCACATTAATGTGTGGGGAATTTTTTTGTTGCGGGGACGGGGAATTTTTTTCTAGAATCAAATCAAGGTTATAAAAATATCATATGGGGGGATTATCGCAGTATGATTAAAAAAATATTGCTGTTGTGCTGCTTTTTAATAACACCGATTGTGTCTGCAAATGCTGTAACTTGCAACGT
>CASFOK010000006.1 GCA_949296475.1 uncultured Pseudomonadota bacterium | reverse complement strand
CAGATTCCTGCTATTTTTTAATAAAAAGTTCGAGGTTTTCTCAAAAACGGCAAATAATAAAACTGTTGACCTCGAACTGTTTAGTTGATGGAAAAAATGTAGTAATAACAATAAAAAAGCCCTTTGCTCAAATGCTTGAAACAAAGGGTTGTCTATCTTGGCTCGGGCAACTGGACTCGAACCAGTGACATACGGATTAACAGTCCGTTGTTCTACCGACTGAACTATGCCCGAATAACGTGCCCTATGTTATACTACTTTTTATACCTTTTCAAGTGTTTTTTTTATTTATTGATACGCTTCCTTTAAAGTGCTATATTTCATTCGTCCAATAATTAAATATAAGGAAGTTCAAAATGTTACTAAAAGGAAAAAAGATTCTTATTACAGGCGTCGCTAACGATTGGTCTATGGCTTGGGCCATCGCAAAGCGCGCACACGAAGAAGGCGCTGAAATCGCTATGCCTTATGCTATGCCAAACCTTGAAAAACGCGTTCGCCCATTGGCCGAATCTATCGGTGCTAAATTCGTCCAAGAATGCAACGTTCAAAACGATGAACAAATGGACGCTTTGTTCGGCGCAATTGAAAAAGAGTGGGGGCATCTGGACGGTATGTTGCATGCTATCGCTTTCTCGGACAAAAACGAATTGACTGGGCGTTACGCAGACACAACGCGCGACAATTTCAAAAATACTATGGATATATCCGTATATTCCTTGGTAGATTTGACTCGTCGTGCATCTAAATTAATGACAGACGGTGGCAGTATCGTTGCTTTGACATATTATGGCGGTGAAAAATCTGTGCCTAACTATAACGTTATGGGGGTCGCAAAGTCCGCGTTAGACAGCAGCGTTCGTTATCTGGCCTCTGACCTTGGTAAAGATAAAATACGCGTTAACGCTATCAGTGCTGGTCCTATCATGACATTGGCCTCGTCCGGTGTGGGCGGCTTTAAGGCTATGTTGCGCTTGAATTCTGAAACAACGCCATTGCGTCGTAATATGACGCTGGAAGACGTGTCCGGCGCGGCTGTTTATTTGTTTAGTAATTTGTCTAGTGCCGTAACCGGTGAAGTACATCACGTTGATTGTGGTTATTCCACAACCGGTATGATGCCAAACGAAATGAAGGACATATTATTAAAGGCTTTGGACGAATAAGAACCGGTTAATGTGTACTTTTAACATAAAACCCGCAGAAATGTGGGTTTTTTTATATGATTCTTTTCTTATAAAAAATGATTGATTTTATATGTGAATACAATCATAATTAGAATATATTCTTGGGAATATAAGGGCTGTATAAGAATCGTGGAGGAAAACATGCTTACGAATAAAATGTTCTGGAAAGCGATAGATAATTTAGCGGCTGCTAACAATATATCTTGTTCTCGGATGGCGCAGATTAGTGGCATGGACATAACGGCCTTGAATAAAAGTAAGCGTCAAAATGCATACGGTAAGCCACACTGGATGTCGGTCGGCAATCTTGTTAAAATTATGAAGGCGACAAATACTACCTGGGTGGAGTTCGCAAAATATTTTCCGCAAGAAAGGCAAAAGCCCTAAGTTGATATTTCCGTTGTATTAAATCGCAAGATTTTTTATAATTGGTGGTATGAGTAAGATACCTGATTTGTTTATTCTGGCAGAACATGCCGATTTATTAAAAAAACTGAAAGAATGGGACGTTGCATATCATCAAAACGATGCGCCTGTTGTAGATGATGCTACGTACGATGCAGTTAAGCACAGGGCGTTGGATATAGAACGTCAATTTCCTGATTTAGCAAAAAATGGTGTGTCTGGTCGTGTCGGGGCCGCTGTGTCAACAAAGTTCAAATCTGTTAGGCATAGTGTTCCTATGCTTTCTATATCAGATGTTTTTAATGAAAAAGATGTGGAAGACTGGTTTGTAAAACTTGCTGATAAAGACGTTTTTATTGAATTAAAAGTTGATGGTGTTTCTTATTCGGCTTTGTATGAAGACGGTGTTTTTGTTCGCGGTCTTACGCGTGGCAGTGGCGTAGAGGGTGAAGATATTACAGAAAATCTAAAAAGAATTGCTGATATACCACAAAAATTACATGGACAATTTCCAAAAGTCATAGAGGTTCGCGGCGAAGTATATATGCTGCGCGACGATTTTTTAAAATTAAACGAGATTGCGACAGAAAAAAAAGAAAAGGTTTTTGCAAATCCCAGAAATGCGGCTGCGGGTTCTTTGCGGCAATTAAATCCAGAGATAACGGCATCGCGTCGCTTATCTGCTTTTGGATATACTTATGGAGAGTTGTCTTCGCGCGACTGGCAAACGCAGGCGGAGTTTTTTGACAGATTGGAATCTTGGGGGTTTAAGACGACGCGACGTTGGGCGCATCGTGCAACAAGCATGGATGAAATACAATCTGTATATAATGAAATCATGTTGCAAAGACCAGATATTCCGTTTGATATAGATGGTTTGGTAATAAAAGTAAATAACATAGATTTGCAAGAAAAAATGGGTAGTCGTGCAAATAGTCCGCGTTGGGAGGTGGCTTATAAATTTCCTGCTGCTCGTGCGATAACCTTGTTGCGTGATATAACTGTTCAGGTTGGGCGTACTGGTGTTTTGACGCCCGTGGCAGAATTAGAACCGATAAATATCGGGGGCGTATTGGTGTCGCGGGCAACGTTGCATAATGCAGATGAGATTAAGCGTTTAAATGTTCAGGTTGGCGATAAAGTAATTGTTCAGCGTGCGGGTGATGTTATACCGCAAATTGTCGGCGTGGCAGAGCGTGCCTTGGCATCTGAGCCTTTTGCTTTCCCAGACAAGTGTCCTGTTTGCGGTGGCAATGTAGTTCAAGAGTCGGGACAGGTTGCGCGCAGGTGCGTAAATACTTTGGGATGTCCCGCGCAAAGAATTGGTGAGTTAGAACATTTTGTTTCAAGGAAAGGTTTTGATATAGAAGGCTTAGGAACCAAGCAATTAGAGTTGTTTATTTCAAAAGGCTGGATTCAAGACGCCGCGGATATATTTACTTTAATTGATTTACACGGGGCAGAGATAAAACAACTGGATGGTTTCGGTGAAAAGTCAGTTTCAAATCTTAACGCGTCTATTGAAAAATCGCGCGATATAGATTTGCATAGGTTTTTATTTGCTATCGGTATTCCAGAAGTAGGTGAAGTAACGGGAAAAATACTTGCGCGTGCGTTTGGTAATTTGGACGCTGTGCGCAATGCGCCTTTGTGGAAGTTAAAACAAATTGATGGTATCGGTGATGTAATGGCAGATGAAATAGTGTCGTTTTTTGCCGATGAACATAATAATAAGGTATTGGATAAATTATTGTTGCATATAAATGTAAAGTCCGCGGAACCGGTGACGACGATTACGGATAGTCCTGTATCAGATAAAAAAATCGTCTTGACGGGAACGTTGGAAAAATACACGCGCGACCAGGCCAAAGAAATTTTAGAACGCATGGGCGCGAAAGTGCAGGGCAGTGTATCCGCCAAAACAGATATAGTTCTTGCCGGGGCAGAAGCCGGTTCAAAATTGACGAAAGCGCAAGAATTAGGAATTACGATTTGGTCTGAACAAGATTTGGATAACTTGTTACAAAATTAGCCAATTAAATATAAATTACAAACCTAGTCCGAACTTGTACGCGGCACCGATATATATTTCTGTCGCGTCAATTTTTGTCGTTGCGTATGTTTTGTCGTTGCTAATATGCTTTATGTCGCCATAGTTTTGATATTTTACGCCGACGTTTAAATCTAGCCTGCTGTTTAAAGCAAAGTTTACGCCAAGCATTGCCGCCCAAGACAAGTCCGTAGATGTGTCAGACATTGTTGCATGTGCATTCGTTACGTCGCCCCATTTGCTTGCGATGCCAACGCCCAGTCCGGCATACGGTTCAACTGCGCCACCAAATTCTTGATATAAATACATGTTCAACATATTAGACCAAATATCAAATTCAAAATCGGTTTCGTGCTTAGTGTCTTGGCCACCGGTATAAGACGTTTCAAATTCTAATTTTACATGGTTTGTTAAACGATTACCTATATTTAGTCCTATGCCCATAGAATCGTCTTTGACGGTTGTGTTTAGTCCGCCGTTTACGTCATATTTCATCGCCAGGTGCTTGTTCTGATGTATACGTAAACCAATATAAGTATCGTATTGGGGGTGCGGGTCATATCTGTATTCTTCGTACCATTCGTCAGCCATTGCCGGTAAAGCGACAAGACAACCAAGCATACAGATTATTTTTTTCATATCTTTCCCCCTGTTTTATATGCTAAGATTATAACGATAAATGCTAGAATAACGCAAGTCGTTTGTGATATAATTCATTATACGAAAAGTGGGGTGATTAGGTGTTGTTTAAGTCAGACAAACAAAAACAAGAAGAAAAAAAAGCGCCTTCATTAAAGTTGCGTGTGTTTGTTTGGTGCATAGACTTATTTTTGTTATTATGCGTTGCGGTTTCTATTTATGTTGTGGTTATATTTTTACAAATGCCTTCTTTGGATGCGATATTGCACGAAACGCGTCCTGCGACGGTTATATTTTTGGATAAAGACGGTAATGAATTACGTGCTTCTAACAGAATTATGGGAACGCCTGTTTCTGTGGAAACTTTGCCGCCTTATGTTTGGCAAGCCATTGTTGCGATTGAAGATAAAAGGTTTTTTGAACATGGACCGATAGACGCCAGGGGAATAACGCGGGCGGTATTTTCTAATTTGATTCATGGGCGCATTGCTGCGGGTGGTTCTTCCATTACGCAACAGACAGCCAAGAACATATTTTTATCGCGCGAAAAAAAACTATCAAGAAAAGTTCAGGAATTAATATTATCTTATTGGTTGGAAAATAGGTTTGATAAAAATCAGATTTTAGACTTGTACATGAACAGGGTTTCTTTGGTTGGTGGCATGCGTGGCATTGATGCGGCCGCGCGTACCATGTTCCAGACGTCTGCGAATAATCTTAGTATTGCGCAGGCAGCACAAATTGCTGCGATGTTAAAGGCGCCAACGACGTACAGTCCTTTGCGTAACCCTGATAAAAACATTGCGCGTGCGCGAATAATATTACAAGAAATGGTGCGCCAAGGTTTTATATCTTTAAATCAGGCGCGTATCGCGGCAAAAGAATTGTCGCCTGCGATACCTGCGCAGAATACAAACGTGTATCGCTATTGGACGGATTTCGTCATGGACGAGGTTCGGTCTAGAATTGGCGTGTTTGATTCAGATATGCTTGTATACACTACCTTGGACACGTCTTTCCAAGAACATATTGCCGATATTTTGCCGGGTAAAGTCGGTGAATACCAAGGTGCAGTTGTCGCGATGAATACCGACGGTGCTGTACGTGCGATGGTGGGTGGAACTGATTATCAAGAAAGTCAATTTAACAGGGTTTTGGCGATGCGGCAACCAGGCAGTTCTTTTAAACCCGTTGTGTATTTAGTTGCGTTGGAAAATGGTTTATCGCCCGAGTCTTATGTAAATGATTCACCTTTTGCGATTGGCGACTATAACCCCAAAAATTATAACGGTCGGTATTATGGTGATATAACGCTGGCGACCGCTTTTGCAAAAAGCGTTAATTCGGTTCCTTTAAAATTAACTGAAACTTATGGTATAGATACCGTGTTAAATATGGCGGGACGATTGGGCGTGGGGAATAAGTTACGCCACGAATATTCTACTGTACTTGGGGCGTCAGAAATGTCTTTGCTGGATTTGACGACGATATATGCGGTTATATGGAACGACGGCAATTCCGTGCGCCCATATTCTATTACTAAAATCACAGACTTAAAAGGCAATGTTTTATACGAAAGAAATCCGTCGGAACCGATACAGGTGTTGTTACCTCAGACGGTTGAGTATATGACGGTTTTGTTAAAAGATGTTGTGCAAGCGGGGGGGACAGGTCATCGGGCGATGGTTCCAGGCGTGCTGGGCGGCAAGACTGGTACCAGTAATAATAACAGGGACGCATGGTTCATAGGGGCCTTTAATGATTTAGTTATAGGTGTTTGGATGGGAAATGACGATTTTTCGCCGATGTCATCTAAAATAACGGGCGGAACCATACCGGCAGAAATCTTTCATGACATTATAAAATAATTCATATGTAAAAAATCCGTTAAAATCTGTTTTTATAACGAACATTTTTGTGATATAATAGTTGATATGAGAATTAGGAGTTGCATTTTTTTATCTTTGCTGTCGTGCCTTACTTGTGGTGGTGCATACGCGAATTGGCAATATCCTGGTACGTACGTTGGGGACGGTTGGTACCAAGATGACGGCAGTCGTTTTACCATGTCTTTTCGTGGTGGTGCGTCAATTGCGAATGCGTCCATCAAAAATAATATCGGATCTTTGACCAGTGAATATTATATGGATCCGGCTAGTGGTATAGTTGTATCTGCCGAATATTATAATGCTTGTGCAGACAGCGGTGATTGCAGTGGGTATCAGTATATCGGGATTGGCGAATTGGCGGATTTACCTGCCAGTAAAGATTTTTCTTCTTTTTCCTTTGCTGCCGGTGCCAGTTTGGGTTGGACGATGCCTTATCATCCGCAGTGGCGCGTTGAATTAGGGTGGGATCATATAACAGAAAACGAATATAACGCTTCCCCACTGTACGAGGGTGACTTGCCGTTAAACGGTGGCGACATATCGGGCGTTGTGTTACACATACAAAGTGGCGGTGTTCAATCTACCATATCAACAGATATAATCAGCGTTATGGGATTTTATGATTTCTTTGACGGTTTGGAAAAGCCGTTACGCAAGGCACTGCCATATATTGGTTTTGGTGTGGGTTATGCAGATTCCAAGACGGTTTTGAACTTGTCTGATTTGTATGGCGATTTATCAACCTCTGTTGACTTGCAGAATTTTGGCAAGTTAGATAATTACGGAATTTTACAGTTTTATAGGTCTGAAATAAATTCGTTTAATGTTGCAGGTATAATCGCTGTTGGTTTTTCTTATGGTATTTCTGACGGTTTGTTTTTGGATATGGGTGCCAGGGTCGCTTATATACCGAAAATAAAGTGGGCGCTGTCTAATGAAGATGATACGCGTCAACGCGATTGGTTCAGCGCAGAAAACATGATTTATACGAATTTGATGTTAGGCCTGCGCTTTGAATTTTGATTTTTTATCCAAGGTTAATTATATTTTGGTGCCATACTTACCACGATTAATCGGGCGATAGGATAGTGCCTCGGTTAAATCTTGCATTTCTATGTTATCGGCACCACGTAAATCTGCAATCGTTCTTGCAATACGTTTTATCCTGTTGTATCCGCGCGCTGACATGCCCATTTTTTCTGCAGCGTTGTTTAGAAAGTCGGTCAGTTCGTAGGACAACGTGGCAAATCGTTCCAGTTCAGGACCGTCTAATAGTGCGTTTTGTTTGCCTTGACGTTGAATTTGGCGCAAATATGCGTTTACAACGCGTTCACGAATTGTTGCGCTGGTTTCCGCAGGTTCTGTATTATTTGTTTTCATTTCCCACGGGTTAACTGGATCAACATCAACATGCAAATCAATTCTATCAAGCAGTGGACCGGAAATTTTGTTTTGATAGGCCTCGGCACAACGGGGGGCCTTTGTACAGGATAGAGCAGCGTTACCTAAATATCCGCACGGACAGGGGTTCATCGCGGCAATTAATTGAAATCGGGCTGGATAAGTAGCGGTACGTTTTGCGCGTGAAATCATTATTTTTCCCGCCTCCATAGGTTGCCGTAAAATTTCCAACGTAGAACGGTTAAATTCAGGTAACTCGTCAAGGAATAAAACGCCGTTGTGCGCCAAAGATATTTCACCTGGTTTTGCGTCTGCGCCACCGCCCGCCAAGGATACGGCGCTGGATGTGTGGTGTACGCTACGAAACGGGCGGACAGATATCAGACCTTGACCGTTTAACATACTAGCGATAGAGTAAATTATTGATGTTTCTAGTATCTCGGTCGGGGTCATTTCTGGTAATATGGTTGGCAAACGTGACGCCAACATCGTTTTTCCAGAACCCGGTGGACCAACCATTAACATCGCGTGGCCACCGGCCGCGGCAATTTCTAGCGCGCGTTTAGCGGATTGCTGTCCGTGTATATCAGACATGTCAATGTTGTTATTCGTTTGTTCTGTTGATTGGTTGGTTAACTGGGGCAGCGGCAGAATCTGTGTGCCCTTGAAGTGATTTATCAGTTCCAGTACGTGAAACGGTGCAAGTATATTGGTGTGTCCTGCCCAACGCGCCTCGCTACCCTGTATTCCGGGGCATATTATACCGACGCCGTTTTGGCTGGACCATACGCTTGCAGGTAAAACGCCATTAGTTTTTAAGATTGCACCGTTTAAACCTATTTCGCCCAGTATGACGTATTTTGATAATTCTGATTCTGGCAAGACGCCAATTGCACATAAAATTCCGCATAGTATGGGTAAATCAAAATGAGAACCGCTTTTTTCCAGGTCTGCCGGCGACAGATTTACCGTCAGTCGCTTTGGCGGTAAAGATAAGTTCAACGCGGACAGTGCGTTGCGAATTCTTTCTGCTGATTCTTTGACTGCGCGGTCGGCCAATCCTATGATATTAAATTCTGGTTTTGCAAGTCCTGCGGACAGTTGTACTTGGACGTCAACTTGTGTTGCGTCCATGCCATTAAAAATGATTGACTTTAATGAAATCATGTTTGTATATTATAACTTGCGCTTAATCAATTCAAGTTATAAAATAAGGCGAATAAAAAGGGAAAAATATGCCAGCAAAAAAGACGAATGTTGCACGTGATTGGTTTAATACGATATTTTACGGTGCGCTGATTGCGATTGTGTTCAGAAGTTTTTTACTTGAACCGTTTAATATTCCTTCTGAATCTATGATACCTACGTTGCACGTTGGTGACCATATTTTTGTAGAAAAATGGTCTTATGGCTATTCGCGTTATTCTTTTCCTTTTGGTTCTTGGAAGTTGTGGGACGGGCGTTTTTGGGCGACCGAACCTGAAATTGGCGATGTCATAGTATTCAGAAACCCGATAAATGAATCGCAGGATTATGTAAAGCGTCTTATCGGGAAGCCCGGTGATACTGTACAGATGATAAACGGACGTTTGCATATAAACGGCGTACAGGTACCTCGTGATAATCCCAGACCTTATATCGTGGCTGTGTTACCAAAGTCGCAACGAAGCGTTGGTTTTTACAAGGACAACATGGTCATAAAGGGAAATAAGATATGGGTAGATAACAAACCGGCAGAGTTTAATTATACTATTGAGTACAAGGATGATAAGTTATGTGAAATGTATGATTGGGCGTGCGGGGTATTTAATGCAACGGAATATACAGAAACACTGCCCAATGGTGTGCAACATAGTATAATAGAGATGGCAGACGACGCGCGTTTTGATAATACGGCTGCGTTTACCGTACCTGAAAATCATTACTTCTTTATGGGCGATAACCGTGATAACAGCGGTGACAGCCGGGCAGACATTGGTTTTGTGCCGCGCGATAATGTGTTAGGCAAGGTTTGGTTTATCTGGTATTCTCACAACTATTATGCGCCTATGTTGGCTGTATGGAGTTGGGGAAACAAGATGCGTTGGGATAGATTTGGTATGGGGATAAAATAAATTGTCTACGTTAAATTATAAGTTTAATAATCCACAGTTGTTAGAATTGGCTTTGACCCAAAGCGGCGTTGATGCCGACAATAATAATGAAAGATTGGAATTTGTCGGCGATAGAGTATTGGGGCTGAGCGTTGCCGCGTTGTTATACGAAATGTTTCCGAATGAAACCGAAGGGGAATTGGCGCGTCGTCATGCAATGTTAGTATCTACGGATACATTGGCCATGGTTGCGGGTCAATTAGGTTTATCCGGTCGTGTTCGGCATGGTCATATGACGGCCGGTCGTGTTCAGCATGTGTTGGCCGACGCGATGGAGGCCGTATTTGGCGCGATATTTTTAGATGGTGGTTTTGGCGAAGCGCAAAGGGTTATAACAGAAATTTGGCGTGATTTGGCGGCGGCTGATGTAACCGCGCCCAAAGACCCAAAGACTATGTTGCAAGAACTGGTGCAGAAGCGTGATAACGGTGCTTTGCCGGAATATGAGTTCTTGGAAACAACGGGCGCGTCACACAGTCCTGTGTTTCATGTTCGTGTGACTGCCTTGGGGCGTTCGGCGACGGGTCAGGGCGCATCAAAAAAAATTGCAAGCATCGCTGCAGCCGAAGAGTTATTGAAAATTCTTGCAATTTAAGTATTTGGCGATTAAAATCACCGTATCAATTCAAAGGATAAAAAATGTTTTCTATTTTATTAGTTTTATTAATAATCGTTGCTATCTTTATGATAGGGTTAATTTTGTTACAAAAATCAGAAGGCAGTGGTATGTCCGGGTCGTCGGCTGCGTCTATGTTTGGCGGTGCTTTGACCGGTGCTGCGGCAGGGAATTTTTTAACCAAGGCAACCGCTTGGTTGGCAACTATATTCTTTGTGTTGTGTGCGGCGTTGGCTTTGGTTGCTTCAAAATCTGATAATTCACAGCATCAAAGCGAATTGCGTACAGAACTGGTACAACAAGAAATGGCGTCTGATAACGTTGTGTCAGAGATACCCGTTCAAAACGAAAGTACAGAGACAAAATAAAAAAATCCCGCAAACGCGGGATTTTTTAAACGATTAATATAGTATAGATTTATTTTTTATTTGTTTTCTTTTTGGTAACTTTTTTTTGTGCTTTTTTTGCAACGGTTGCTGGTGGTTGTGCAACCGGTTTTGATGCAAATGCTTTTTTAAATTCTTTGTAAAGCATAACGATGCAAACATAGGCAACCAAAGCGCTTAATGCTGTTAATATTCCAGGAATTAATCCGTCAGAAAAATAGGCAAAAAATATAACGGCAACGATTAATATAATCGTATAACCAAGGTTTTTACCAAAAACACTTAAAATTTTTTCAAACATGTTCATATTTCCTTCCTTCATTTGAACTGTGACAGTATTATATCATATTTTAAGCAGAAAATCTATAAAAAAAGACCGCTGGTTGCGGTCTTTTGTGGCAAGCACGAAAATTGTGCTTTATAAAATAACTTGTCCTCCCAGTCTTGCAGTACGCGGGATCGGCCCGAACGAAGAACGTGGGCTGACATAAATGTTACCTGTAACAGTAAAATCGCCACAGAATTGTAACATGTTTACGTCGCGCAAGAATAAATCACCGTCAATATACATACCACAAGGCAACGTGTATTTGCGCATGTTTTGTATAAATAAATTTCCTTTGATGCTGTCACCGTCTTTTAAAACCGCTGCAGCGCCACGGCTGTCAATAATGATATCGCCATATAGCGTGTTTTTTACGCGTGCAGTTTGACGTTCTGTGACGGCGCATTTTTCAACGTGTGTTGTTGTAACGGTTTTTTGTGTGTATTTACGATTGGCGTCGCGTTTAATTGGTAACGTTGTTTGTGCGACTTGTTGGGTAATTTGTTTTTCTTGGTTGTTTTTGATATCGGTTTTATTAAACTGTTCAATATCATTTTTTGCTATTATTATAACGGGCTTTTTATTACATATTGTCATGTCTAAAATAAGCATTGAAAACAGCACGATAATAGCGGACAATAAAGTCATATTAACAAGTCCGATTACATCAAGACTGCGAATCCATAACCATAACTTTGTAAATATGCGTCCGATAAAACGGAATGGGGCATATATTACGTTTAATACTTTTGCCCAGAATCTTTGGTTGTTTTTACCAGCAACGCGTGTGCTTTTTGCGCGCGTGTTTTTGCTTTTGTTTTTTATGCGATTTGTCGCGATTTTCATTTTTAGTGCTTTTAACATGTGCCTACCTTTTTTATGGTTATGTTAACTATACCCTAAAAATAATGTTTGTCAAGTATTTTGTCAAGATGTTTTGTCAAATACTTTGGGTTTGACTGTTATGGTGCGAATGAATAATATAAGTAACAGTGAAATCATATAAAATATTTTTGATATCTGTATGTGTATGCGGTTGCGCTGGCACGCCTCATGTTCCGACGGACTATGAATACACTCCTATTTCAACGAATAGTTTTGATATTGCTGTTTGGCAGAAGAAGAATGATACAAGCAGCCCTGTGCATATTTACATAGAAGGTGACGGACACGCTTTTAATGGGCGGGGAATGCCGACGGCTGACCCCAGTCCGAAAAGCACCTTTCTGCGCGATTTGGCGTTTTCGGATGTTTCGCCTAACGTTGTTTATATGGCGCGTCCTTGTCAGTTTATAATGTCGCCACAATGCGAACAGACATATTGGACGGATGGACGTTTTAATAGGGCAGTAATAGATTCAATGGCGTCGGCAATAAAACAACTTGCCGGTCAGAACCCGATAATTTTAATTGGGTATTCTGGCGGTGCAATGGTGTCTGGTTTGGTGATAGAGCAGTACCCAGAGTTAAATGTGAAAAAATGGATAACTGTTGCAGGTGTCTTAAATCATGCAGATTGGACAGAGTATTTCGGTGACAGTTCATTATCCAAATCTATGAACCTAGAAGCGTTGCCTGATGTTGCGCAGGTTCATTATGCAGGTACAAAGGATAAGATTGTTCCACCAGAACTTACAAATAAGTGGACGGTCGGGAAAAATATGATTCTTGTAAACGAAGCGACGCACGATGATTTTGGTAATTTGAAATTAGATTTCACATATTAAAATTATAAAAACACCCCCGATAAGGGGGTGTGTTTTTATGTTGTTTACATCATTCCTGGCATACCGCCCGGCATTTGTTGTGCGGGTTTTTCTTCTGGAATTTCAGACATAACGGCACCGGTTGTAAGTAAGACGCCTGCTGTGCTTGCTGCGGCTTGGATTGCCGTCTTTACAACTTTTGCAGGGTCAATGATACCGGCCTTCATCATGTCTACATATTCGCCGGTTTGTGCGTTATAGCCAAAGTTATAATCTTTTGCTTCCATTACCTTGCCGACAACGATTTCACCGGACACACCAGCGTTTTCAGCAATTTGTGCACACGGTGCAACCAAAGTTCTGCGAACGATATCTATACCAACGTTTTGGTCTTGGTTTGCGCCAGACAGTTTTTCAAGTGCGTTGACGGCGCGAACAAGTGCAATACCGCCGCCGGCAACGATGCCTTCTGCGACTGCTGCGCGCGTTGCTGCTAATGCGTCATCTACGCGGTCTTTCTTTTCTTTGACTTCTACTTCTGTCATACCGCCAACTTTGATGACGGCAACGCCGCCGACCAGTTTTGCCAAGCGTTCTGATAATTTTTCTTTATCATAATCGCTTGTGCTTGTGGACAGTAATTTACGGATTTCGTCTGCGCGTGCGTTAATCGCTTTTTTATCGCCGCCACCTTGGGCCAACAGAGTAGAATCTTTGCTTACGACTACTTTTTTTGCTGTTCCTAAAACGTCGGCGGTAATATTTTCAAATGTCATACCCATATCATCTGATACAACGGTTGCGCCCGTGACAGCGGCGATGTCTTTCAGCATTTCTTTGCGTCTGTCGCCAAAGCCGGGTGCCTTTACCGCGCAAACTTTTAAGCCACCACGCAATTTGTTTAGTACTAATGTTGCCAAGGCTTCGGATTCAACGTCTTCCGCGATAATCAACAGTGGGCGACCGGATTGTGCGATTGGTTCCAAAATAGGTAACAATGCTTGCAAGCCCGTTATTTTCTTTTCTGAAACCAAAATCTGTGCGCCGTCAAGTTCGGCCAGCATTTTTTCACTGTTCGTGACAAAGTATGGTGACATAAATCCTTGGTCAAATTGCATGCCTTCTACGACGTCAATTTCTGTTTCCAAGCCTTTTGCTTCTTCAACGGTTATGACGCCTTCTTTACCAACCTTTTCCATAGCGTCAGCGATTTTTTCGCCTATGTCATTATCGCTGTTTGCAGAGATGGTTGCGACTTGTGCGATTTCAGCGCTATCTTTTACAGGACGCGCGTGTTTTTCAATATCTGCGACGACCGCCGCTGTTGCCAAATCAATTCCGCGTTTGATGTCCATAGGATTCATACCGGCCGCAATTACACGGCGACCTTCGTGAATAAGTTTTTGTGCCAGTACGGTTGCAGTTGTCGTTCCGTCACCGGCATCATCACCTGCTTTTTTTGCAACTTCTTGCACCATACGAGCGCCGATATTTTCTTGTGGGTCTTTAAGTGATACTGCTTTTGCAACGGTTACGCCGTCTTTCGTAGCGACGGGTGCGCCATAAGATTTTTCAATTACAACAGTGCGTCCTTTTGGACCCATTGTTATTTTTACTGCGTTTGCCAGTTTATCAACGCCGGCTGCCATTTTATCTGTGTCAAAAACGATTTCTTTTGCCATATTTTAACCCTTTTTGTTTATTCCAAGATTCCCAATATGTCTGTTTCTTTGATAAGTACGTAATCTTTACCGTCTATTTTTACTTCGTTTGCGCTGGATGCCCATTTTGCGAATAATACAACGTCACCGACTTTTACTGTCATAGGAATGTGGTCGTCGCCGTCAAAAGCCCCGTCGCCAACGGCGATTACGCGCCCGCGTGATGGTTTTTCTTTTGCGTTATCTGGGATGATTATTCCGCCTGCTGTTTTGCTTTCTTCTTCTATTCTTTCCAACAGTACATAATTATGTAAAGGTTTGAACATATTTATTCTCCTTGATTCTATTCTGTCTGCTTCTGGGCATAGATATAGTGCGTTAAAACATGATTTCAAGGCTTGATTTTATTTGCGCGTTGTAATATTCTGCCATTTGTTACCAAAGGGAAAAAGTATGTATGATAAAAACAATGTTTTTGCAAAAATTATAAGAAACGAAATACCATGCAGTAAAATCGTAGAAAACGAACACGCGCTAAGTTTTAACGATATAAACCCACTGTTTGAAAAGCATGTTCTTGTAATACCAAAGGGCGAATATGAAAACGTGTTGGACTTTGTGAAGCACGCAAAACCGGAAGAGCAAAGGGACTTTTGGATTTGCTTTAAAGAAACCGCAAATAAATTAGGGATTTGTGAAAACTTTAACGTTTTGGCCAATGCCGGGGCAAATGCTCCGTTTGTAAAGCAGTCTGTATTTCACTTTCATATGCATTTGGTTGCGGGCGATAAAAAAACAGATCTTCGTAATATTTTAGCAGATAAATGATTATAAAAGTTCGTGTTATTCCGCGTGCGCGACAGAACAAGGTTACCGTTGATGCTGACGGTACTGTACGCGTGCATACAGTGTCGGTCCCCGCGGACGGGCAAGCGAACGAGGCGGTAGTAAAAATGCTGGCCAAGTACTATGATGTACCCAAGACCAGCATTAAAATAATTCGCGGTCAAACCTGTCGCGATAAAGTGATAGAAATTTAATATTTTTTTATTAATTCCATCAGTTCTTCCGGGGTGGCGGCAACATGCAGGTTATAGTCTTTCAGGTCTTCTATGAAACCGCATTGTTGCATATGTACGAACAAGGTTCCAAACGGTTCCCAGAATTTTGCTGTATTTAAAAAGAACAACGGTTTTCTGGATTCGCCGATTTGTTGCATTGTCATTATGTCGGTTAATTCGTTTAACGTTCCGATTCCGCCGGGTAAAATTATAAAAGCGTCAGAAAGTTCGTACATTTTTTGTTTTCGTTCGTTCACGCCTGTTACCACCTGAATTTCTACGCCGGTGTGTACGGGTTCTTGCTTTTCTATAACATTATGTGTAGAAACGCCGACTACGTGTGTGCCGTTTTCCAACGCGGCCGTTGCGACGGTGCCCATCAGACCGACGTCTCCGCCACCGAAAACCATATCTAGTTTATTTTTCCCTAACAATTCGCCGACTTTTTTAGCGTCGCGCGCAAACTCTGGATTAGTACCGTATTGATGACCGCAATATACAGCGATTGTGTTTAGTTTTTGTGACATTTTTTATTTTTCCTTTATTTTTGCGAATTATAGCATAAAATATTGTCATTATGAATAAAAACTTTGTTGATTTTATGTTGCAATACCAAGATCAGAAACTGGCGGTCGCTGTCAGTGGCGGCATTGATTCGGTATGTTTATTATGTTGGTTGGCGCAACTTCGTAAAGATATCATTTGTTTACATGTTAATCATGGTTTGCGTGCCAACGCCGCGATTGAAACGCAATATGTGCAAGATTTATGTCAGCAATTAGGCGTTGCGTGTCAGATATTTTATTGGATAGGTGAAAAGCCGGTTGCTGGGCTAGAAGCCGCCGCCAGAACGGCACGTTATAAATTAATGACGGATTTTTGCGCTGAAAACGGCATAGACGCGTTACTGGTTGCGCATCATGCCGATGACCAGATAGAGACTTTTTTAATGAACCTTGGTCGTGGCAGTGGTTTATACGGTTTGTCGGCCATGCGTCCTGTGTCTTGGCGCGGTGGCGTTAAAATTGTAAGGCCTTTATTAAGGGTACATCGTTCAGAATTGCGGCGATATTGCGACGATAACGGAATAAAATACTTTATGGACGAAATGAACGAAGACCCGCATTATACGCGCGTTCGTATCAGGCAGAACCGTCATTTATTGTCTGAAAAATTAGGCATTTCTGATGACAGAATTTTATTGGCTATTGAGAACTTGGGGCGAATTCGTGACACTTTGGATGCAGAGGTAGAAGATTATATCGCGCAGGTGCTTACAGAAAAGCGTGCAGTGTTTGCTGATTCTTTTCTATTTGACCAAGCCCCCGATATTAGGTTAAAGTTTCTTGGTACATTAATTCAACGCATTGGGGGGGACGAGTATCAGCCACGCTTGAATTCGCTGTCAAACGCACTAGATAAATTAAAGACTGATTGTAAATTTACCTTGGGGCATTGTACGATTCGTCGTCTGGGACAGCGGATTTTGATTGTGCCCGAAGGTGCAAAAACAAGTTTTAGGACAAGACATGGAAGACAAAAAAAGCAAAAAGATGAACATAAAAAATAAATTAAAACGTAACAAATGGGACGGTTCGTCCACATTCTTGGCTATATTTGGTATATTGTTTATTGCCATGATAATCAGGGCTTTTGTTATAGGCGGTGTAAATCCACAGGCTTTGCAAAACGGTCAAAACGTTGCGCCGGCAAAACCAATAGAATTGTCGTTTTCCGATGTTTTGCGTCGTGCGCCGGATATTCAGACGATGGAAATTCGTGGTGAAGATGCGACGGGTACTTTGCGTGACGGGACAAAATATAATGCGACGATAAAATATGATCCTGACTTATTGGCAAAAATTGCTGAAAACGGTGCAAGTATTAAAATAGACAATTCAAAGACCTGGGTTGATTATTTAGGTACATGGGTTCCTATTTTGATGGGGTTGTTTTTTATATGGTGGATATTCCGCGGGTTCAAGGCTGGTGCCGGCGGTCTTAGTCGCAGTTTAGCGCAGCAGAATCCGACGAAAATATCAACAGGTAAACCAAAGACAACGTTCAAAGACGTTGCGGGTATTGATTCAGAAAAACAAGAATTAATGGAAATAGTAGATTTCTTGAAAGATAAAGAAAAGTTCAAAGAAGTTGGGGCTCGTATTCCAAGGGGAATATTACTATCTGGTGAACCTGGAACTGGTAAGACGTTGCTGGCGCGCGCAATTGCCGGCGAAGCGAACGTACCGTTCTTTGCGGCGTCGGGCAGTGATTTTTCTGGTATAATCGTAGGATTAGGGGTTGCCAAGATAAAAGAAATATTTGATATGGCGAAACGTAACGCCCCGTGTATTTTGTTTATTGATGAAATTGATGCAATCGGTCAAAGGCGCAGTACTCATTCATATAACGACCAAGATCGCGAGCAGACTTTGAATCAATTACTGATAGAAATGGACGGTTTCGCAAACGATACAGGTATAATTGTAATTGGTGCGACTAACAGACCGGACATGTTGGATCCTGCGTTATTGCGTCCGGGTCGTTTTGACCGTCAAGTATATATTGATTTGCCTGATTTGTCTGGTCGTCGTGAAATTTTGGACTTGTATGCAAAGAAGGTCAAAATTGCACCTGATGTAGACTTGCAAGATGTTGCGCGTGGTACAACCGGCTTTTCTGGTGCAGATTTAGAGAATTTGTTAAACGAGGCGGCTTTACACGCAGTTCGCGGTGGTCGCAAGGAAATCGCGCAAGTAGACGTAGAAGAAGCGCGCGATAAAATACTTATGGGACCGCGCAAGGTTCGTAAAATGCGCCCCGAAGACATTAAATTGACTGCGTATCACGAAGCAGGGCATGCTTTTGTCAGCATAATGTATGCTGATATTACAGACCCTATTCACAAGGCGACCATAATACCGCGCGGTCGTGCGCTGGGTATGGTTCAACACTTGCCGATTGACGACAAGGTGTCTATGACCATTGCCGAAGTTCGGGCAAACCTGTCCATTGCTTTGGCGGGGCGTGCCGCAGAAGAAGTTTTCTTTGGGGCCGACAAGATAACCACGGGTGCAGAAAGCGATATTGCGATGGCAACGCGTTTGACTCGTTATTCTATCACGACCGCTGGTCTTTCAAAGAAAATAGGTTTGGCTGCAATAAACCAAGTTAACAACTTTGGCAGTCGTACTGCATTAGAAAATGCATCGGAAAAAACAGCAGAATTGGTTGATAACGAGGTCCGAGAATGGTTAACCATTGCCCATAACGATGCAACTAAGTTATTGTCAAAAAATAAAGAAACAGTTAAAAAACTGGCGGAAGAGTTGCTGGCGCGTGAAACATTGACCGGCGAAGAAATTAAAGAAATCGTCTTGGGCAAAAAGGCGTCCAAAGGGTCGGAAAAGGCAAAAAAGCCATCCGGTAAAACAACCAAAAAATCTGGTAACGCACATGGCAAGTAAAGACCTTAGTTTTGAAGTACTGCATATGCCGCCAGAAAACACCAATTCTGTTTTGGTGTGTCAAGGCGGCGATGCGGTTATATTTGACGCATGGGGACGTGCGTCAGATTGGGACAAGGTTTTGTCTGAACGTAATGTAAAACTGATTGCTATTTACTCAACGCACGGGCACAGCGACCATATTTCTGCTGCACCGGATTTAGCAAAGAAATATAATGTTCCGTGGTATTTAAATTCTGGCGATTGGAATTTAATTATGTGGGGAAACGCACTGCTGGATTTTTTTGAAATTCCGCATATTAACGCGGACTATAAGAAACCCGAGGATTTGCGTTCGGGTTCCAGGAACATATTGCCGAATGTTCAGATGGATGTCATAGAAACGCCGGGGCATTCTGCGGGCGGTTTATCGTTTTATTTTCCGGCGTTTGGTGTACTGTTGACTGGCGATACATTGTTCCGGGACAGTTTTGGTCGTTATGATTTACCTGGTGGTGACGCAAATGTTTTACGTGAGTCTATATCAAAGTTATATGATATGAAGTTACCAGACGAAACCTATGTTGTGCATGGTCATGACGTTGACTCAACCATAGAGATATTAAAGAAGCAAAATCCTTATTTCGTCGCGCACAAATGTTGTTCCAACGGCGGTGGCTGTAAAAGTAATACGTCTGGTCATGTTTGTCATTGTCACAATAAATGTGATTGTGACTAGGTTTAATAAGGTTTATACGGTTGGATATGTGAATATCAACACGCGTTCTATACCGGCCAGGTCTTTTTCAGTTCGCAGGAATTTCCAATTTTCCGTTTCAAAAATATTTTTAACGTCGTTTTTTTGACCGTCGCCGATTTCAAGGTAAATTTTACCGTTTGGTTTTATCCATTTAACAGCGTTTTTTGCAATTACCTGATATGCGCCCAAACCGTTATTGGTCGCGAATAAGGCCTTGGCTGGGTCGTGCATTGCCCCGGCATTAACGCGTGAATCGCCGCGTGCGATATATGGTGGGTTAGAAACGATGATGTCAAAACGGTTATTGATTTTTGTGCCGACCGAGAAATCATCTTTGATAATTTGTATTTTATGTTCCAATCCCAAATTGCGCATGTTTTTTCTTGCAACCAACAAGGCGCGCCAAGAAAAGTCAATTCCGATACCAGTTGTTCCATGAATATTTTTGACCAGGGCTGCGATTATGCATCCTGTACCGGTTCCTAGGTCTAATATTGTACGTGGTGCATTATCTGGGCAATCGTTGATGACGGCCGCCACCAGTGTTTCAGTATCAGGGCGCGGGTCCAATGTATATCTATTTGTATAAAATTTTAATCCATAGAACCACTTTTGGTGGATGATTTTTGCGACGGGCACGTTTCTTTTTAATTGCCAAGCCATATACCATACCCGTAACGAGTGCAAGTTTTGTACGTTATCGGTTATGATGCGTGCGGCGCGTAAACCGCCGGCTTTCTTTAAGATTTCAAATGCTTGATTTATTTTCATAAAATCATTATAATCGGACTTATGAAAAAAGCAAAAGATATAATTACTTCAAATAGTGTTGTGCGCGCGGTCATGGCGTTGGCGATATTGTTAACCTTGATTGCGGTTGCATTGGTGGTTTCTCGTTTTTTTGCAAAGGGCGCATCGTTCATTGACGGGGAAGAGAAGTCGTTGGTATTGGTTGAATCCGGTGATACTTTGTCTGGTTTATTGCTGGCCCAAGGGTTTACGCATAATGACGTATCGCAGATTGCAAGCGTGTTAAAGAAAGACGCAGAGATAACCAGTTTACGTGCCGACAACGATAAGATAGAGTTCATTCGTTCTGGTGCCGAAGAGCCAGTGTCAAAGATAGTTGTTATTCCTTCGCCGTGGCGTCAAGTTGAATTGACGTGTAACGATTCGGGGGAATGGCAGTGCAAGACCATAGATATAGAACGTGACACAAGGGCGGTATACCGTTCGGGCGAGATTTTAGACGGCGACAGTTTTTATTTAGCGGGTACGCGCGCAGGTATTCCTGCGGGCATTCTTGCCGAGGTTTATGATTTATTGGCGTTTGAAATGGATTTTGAACGTGACGTTCGTGCAGGTCAGAAGTTTTCTGTACTGTACGAAGAAAACTTTTCTGGCGGCGAAAAGATAGACAACGGTCGCGTTTTAGCCGTAGAGTTTGAGGCTTTGCGTGGTAACGTCAAAATGTATCGTTTTAAAAAGGCAGATGGCAAGTCCGGTTATTATGACGAAAACGGTAACGGTGCCATTAAGTCGTTGAAACGTACGCCGATTAATAACGCGCGCGTTACCAGCAGTTTTTCTAACAGTCGCAAGCATCCGGTGTTGGGCTATACGCGTGCGCACAAGGGCGTAGATTTTAGGGCGTCTACGGGTACGCCGATTCCGGCGGCAGGTGCGGGTCGCGTTGTTGCGCGCAGTTATAATCGCGGGCATGGGAATTACGTTAAAATCCGACATAACGGTTCTTATGAAACGTTGTATGCGCACATGTCCAGATTTGCCAAGGGGGTTGTGGTTGGCAGTACTGTAAAGCAGGGTCAGACCATTGGATATGTTGGTTCAACGGGTTTATCAACGGGTCCGCATTTGCACTATGAAATAATCAAAGACGGTAAACATGTAAATCCAATGACTGTAAAGTTGCCGGCAATCAGTAACTTGGGCTCTGCGGATAAAAAGAAATTCATAGAGTACAGGAAAGTACTGGACGAAGGTATGGAAAAGTTAGCGCAACATCCAGATTGGTTCATACAGATATAACACTGTTTTGTGGGAATAACAAAAGAGGCGTTTACATCGCCTCTTAATTTTTTGTAATGCACATGGATTTATTCAGCAAACGGGCACACTTCATTTACGTATTCATAGGTCCCAGTAGAATCTGTGATATTCGTATTTGCCGGTTCGTACAAGATACAAAATGTTTTTGTAAATAATAGAGAACTTACAGCAGACGGGCAGTTGATATTGTCCGTTGTTTCAAGTACTGTTGTTGTTCCGGTTGGGCAACTGCCATTTGTTATGATTAACCCCGGCTCTGTTACTTGGTCAAAATTGAGTGTGCCAGTTGCCTCGGTACAACTTTGCGGTCCAATCCCAAGGGCGCTGGTTGGTAAAATCAGTAACAAGAAAAAAATTTTCTTCATATTGTGCCTTTTATTATAGTGATAAATTATTCAATATACTTGCGCGAAATCCGGTATCATTCTGAAACGTTTCTGCGCACACTTTGGCGCAACGTGGATAGCAGTAGTCATATTGGTCCCATGCATTATTCGTGATACGTACAAATTTTGATATGGCAGGTGACAACATTTTACACCAACAATAAGACGTTATAGGCGTCTCATCGGGGTTTTGTACAGCAGGATACGAAATAGCGTCATTAAACAAGGTTGTTTGATTAGAGCATACGCCAATACCTGTTACAGTTATTGTATCTGTTGTGTTATTGGTTGTATTTGTACATGTTACAGTCCAATCAGGTGTTGTAGAAGTTGTACCGGTTGGTGTATGACTGGTGCATGTGGTGTTTGTGTCGGTTGTCACCCTTGCGCATACAGAAACCGCGGACGCCGGGTCAGTATATGCGCCGACCATAAATAGTATGAACATAAATTTTGACATTTTCATAACTGTATTCCTGTATTTTTACATAGATTCACGGCATGTCCCAGCGCAACCGCTGAAACAACTTGCTGTGTCGTCAAAACTAGTTGTTGAATATATCCAGTTGCCTACCCGTGGTGTTATTTTTCTGCACCAACAATATTTTGCTGGTGTTGCGTTTATTGGAACCTCTACAGTTGTACTTGATGTAGAACAAATGCTGATACCTTGTATATTGGTTGTCCATGAGCCGTGCTGTACAATTTGACTCCACATATATCGTCTCGGCGCTGTCAACGAATCTGTATTTTTAGTATACATTTCACGATTGGAAAACGGATTTATGCATCGTGTGATTTCTGCAAATGCGGGGGCGCTCAGTATCAGACAAAACAAGAAACAAGAAAATGTTTTTAATTTCATTTTATATAATGCCCCCCAATATAATGGTTATATTTCATGTTAAATGATAAATAAAAACAGTAATTCAAGTCAAGACGAAAAATATTAACTGTCATAATAAAAAAGTGCGACATTCGCACTTTTTTATGGTTGTTGTTGTACTGGTCCATCAACGGTGCAAATACCGTTGTTAAATATATAGTAACCCTTGTCATCTTTGAATTCTAAATTCGTGGGAATATACATAAAGCATACAGTTGGCGTTCTGGCTGGATTAATGGTTGTATTGCTTGCATTAGTATAAAAATTATAGCAAGACGTAACAGAAATATTTACATTCATTTGACCGGTACCGCAACTTGTATCTGCAAGGATATAGGGTCTTGTAATCTGGCGCATTCCTGCGGGGCACGATGCAGGCGGAATAAACGGGTCCGCGTTTGCCGACATGATACCGACGAACATGAATATTGTGTAACAGATACATTTTTTCATTTTTATATCCTATGTTATTTATCACTCTTGATTATTAAACATCAATGTGCGCATTGCAAAAGAATAATTGTCCGCGTTCCAAGCAACAGCAGATATGCAAGCAGATGCGCATCTGTTAAAACATCTGTCACTGCCAGAATATATACGCCCATAAAATACCCATTGCGATGCAAACGGATACGTCATTTTACACCAACAGCCAGACGCTTCGTAAACACCGTCATTAAAGTCACCGCTTGTTATATTATCTGTTACTGTGCCCCCAGCAGGTATATCAGAAGAACAAAACGCCAGACCTTTAAGTTCTAATGAATCACCATTTAGTTGACAGTTAAAAGACCATTGATTATTAGTGTTTTCGGTTAGTCCGCTACTGGGGGAATTTGTACAATGACTGGCGGGGGATTGCGTTGTTCCAAAGAAATCTGTTAAACAAATTTTCGCCTCTGATGATGAAGCAAATGTTGTTGCGTATGATTCATATATCAAAAGCATAGATGCAAACACTGTAATTGATAAATGTAGTATTTTCATTTTATATTCCTGTACTATTTTTTGTTTACTGAACAGAATTAAACAACGGTGCGCGTATTACGGACCCCCCCTTCATAAAATCATCCGCACATTCTTTTGCGCAATATTTCTGACAAAATGTAGAACTGGTTAGATATTGATCTGATACTTCTTTACCAGCATTTACCCACACTTGTGGGTTGCCAGATTGGCTAAACTCTGTATATAAACTGGTAAATTCATCGTTGTAATCTTTCAAGAAAACCCACTGGGAATCCAATGGTGATGTCATTTGGCACCAACAGTAATAAGCATTTTCAAAACCACTGAACCCAGGCAATGATGCTGATGTGCCACCCGGACTGCCGCTTTTTGTTGAACAAAATCCGACGCCCTTGGCATTAATAGTTTCAATTAAACCTGTTACGACGTATTTTCTTTGTGCAGCTGCACTCCAACTATATTGGTTTTTGTAAGAACTTGTATCAATACCCATACCAGTATAATTTTGCCAACCTGTTGTCCACTGACTATAATTAGGAACGCAGATTTTTATTGTCTCTGAAAAGGCGGGTTGCAAAATCAAGCATGCAAATATCGTAAACGCAAATGTTGTCAATGATTTCATGTGATGTTTTTCCTCCCCTTTTCAGACAAAAAGGCGGATTTGCTTAAGTCATATAATTAAAACAAATCGCTTTTTGTTGTTTTTGTTATGATTATTGTAGTTTAATTGCGACAACGTTGTCAACGGTAAAAATTAATTGGTGCGTTTTTATTTTTTTGCGCTTTGTTTTTCTTGCTGTAACAGGCGGGCTTTTTGCTTTATTCCGCCCGGCGCGGAATATCCGCCGATACCGCCGTCGCTGCGAATGACCCTGTGGCAAGGTATAATCGGGGGCAGGGGATTTTTTGCAATTGCGTTTGCGACTGCGCGTACGGCGTTGGGGTGCCCAGACATAGCGGCAACTTGCCGATACGTTCGGGTTTCGCCGTACGGTATTTTAACCAAGGCGCACCATACATCGCGTTGGAATGGCGTTCCGGGCAGTTCTAAAATATCTTGGTCGGTTAAATTCTTCATGTTAAAGCATGATATAAAAAATTTTATGTTTTGGAAAATGTTTTTATGTCTTGACTTTAAATGTATGTTTTTTTTATCATAAGGTTACGATATAAAGATCTTAAATATATGTGGGGGTCAGTACTTCAATGAAAGTAACAAAATTGTTTTTGTTCAGCACTATATGTATGGCGGCATTATCACCAGCATTTTCCGCAACAACCATAAAAATGTGTTTAAACCCCGTTAATAAAAAAACTACTTCTTTATATAGAGTAAAGTCATATTCTGGTAGTAATTATATATGGAACAAAACAATTCAGCAATATTCTAGCGGTGCTTATATTGGTTTGCCAATAAGCGTTATAGGAATAGGTATGTGCTTTACGTCGGCAAGTCAGGTAAAATTAGGCGATTCCCCAAATACGATTTATTGTTGGTGCAAGACAATCAGACCAGAAATAACAGGTTGGGAATATGTACAAAGTTATGGCGATAATAAGACTTGTGCCGCGCAATGTCCACGAAGGTGTGCTACAGAATATTATGTATTTTAATCAATTCGTACAGGTGAAAGAAATGAAAGGAATAAAATTAATATTTATGTTGTTTTTATTTATATGGTCTGTACCCAGTTGGGCGGTGTCAATGTGTTTGGAAATGACATCTTCAACATCATGTACTTCGCCGAGTGTTGCGACCGGTCAACCAGATTGGACGATTACATGCAGTGGAATAACAATTCGTGGTGTTGGCGTATGTTCCAGTTCTTCTACAAGGGTGGCATCCAATCCAACGGTATCCAGTTCATCTTATTATTGTTGGTGTAAAATGATATATCCGGCAATATCCGATTTTGTTCGGATGACGTCAACATCTTGGGGGCAGTTTGATTGGTGTGAATCTGTGTGTGCGCAACGTTGTGCCCAGTTGTTTTACAACAATTCCACTTTTAAAAACAACATATTAAAAACATTACAACGATAATAACGGATAAATAAAATGAAAAAAATAATATTAATATTTGCATTCGTCACATTAATTCCATTTTCCAGCGCGTTGGCATTGACTTGTCCGTATCCATACACATTAACTTCTGTTACAGGTATACGGTTGGCATCGGGCGCATGTCCATCAGGCACAACAGCAATAGGGCTATTAGATACAACAGATATATTACAGTGTACAGAAGAAATTACTTCCCCATTTTTTGACAAGGCTTTTTGTATATGGTATGCGTTGAGTGGTTCAGATTCAACGGGTACTTATAAATTTGAGCCGCCTTGTACAAACGCAAGTTAAACCAACCGCCTTTATGGCGGTTTTAATTTTTATAAAGAAATATAAAATTTATTCTGGCGCGCCCAGAAGGATTCCCTCGGACTGTGTCCTGCGGGGCATTCGTAACGTTTCGCCTGCGCAAGAGCTTGGCTTAACTACTCATTGTCGCACCCTCTGCGTCGGGTTCAAATCCTTGGTCTTGCAACAAAATTAAAGCCGGCATACAGCCGGCTTGAATTTCTGGCGCGCCCAGAAGGATTCCCTCGGCCTGTGTCCTGCGGGGCATTCGTAACGTTTCGCCTGCGCAAAAGCTTGGCTTAACTACTCATTGTCGCACCCTCTGTGTCGGGTTCAAATCCTTGGGCTTGCAACAAAATTAAAACCGGCATACAGCCGGTTTAAATTTCTGGCGCGCCCAGAAGGATTCGAACCCTCAACCTTTTGATCCGTAGTCAAATGCTCTATCCAATTGAGCCATGGGCGCAACGGTCTTATATTTTATAAGTTTTTATACGGATTGCAAGTAAAAATATCGCTTTTTTTATCTGCTGCCTTTTTCAACTTTTCCGGATTGGCGATAAATCATATTAAAATGCTGACGACAAACTGACTTGAAATTACTGTCGCCAAGTTCAAATTGTTCACCCGCCCGAACTACATTGCCGTTCTTGTCAAAACGTAGGTGATGCGTCGCCAGTTCCATACAACCAGGCATTTGACAGTTTGATTCCATAAAGTGCAATTTTGCACCAACTTCTATCAAGCGCTTTGACGCAGGAAATAAAGTTTCGTTACTATCCACCATTAAACCATAACACATAACAATAATGTTCTTGGCGTCCGCAATGTTTACCAAAATATCTATGTCAGCCGGTGAAAAGAACTGAACTTCGTCAACCAATACGACTTTTGTGTCTGGTTTTGGAACAAAGCCATGCAGGTTTTGTAAAGATAACGCGGGGGTTTCTATGCCAATTCGTGAAACGATTTTGTCTGATGAAAATCTGGAGTCAAATTGCGGCTTTATAACTTCGGTTGGCGTATTGTTTCGTACAAAGTTATACGCAGTTATTATCAGGCGCGCGGATTTTGATGAACCCATAGCGCCATAATGAAAATGAAGGTTTGCCATGATATATACCCCTTATTAAGCCATTGATTCCAATCTTTTAATTCTTTCTTCTACTGGTGGGTGCGTCGCCATCAGAGAACTGATGAATTCGCGGGGGCCGCCGGGATACGCAATACAAACCGCAGACATAGATTTTACTTTATCCAGGCATTCTACGCGTGAATCAGTCGTGATTTTGCGCAGGGCAGACGCCAAGGCTTTTGGGTTTCTTGTGATATGTGCGCCAGTTGCGTCGGCGGCGTATTCGCGATTTCTGGATATTGCCATGCGTAGTATCGGGGTGACAATCCAATTAAATACCATAAACGCCAGCCATACCATTAATAAAATGGCAGCGCTATTTTTATTATCGTCGCGGTCGTTGTTACCGTATAGCGCCATACGTAAAATCATATCGGCCGCAAATACAGTTACACCGACGCCGGTTATAAGTAACATATCTAATCTGATGTCTCGGTTACCTATATGCGCCATTTCGTGTGCGATGACGCCTTCCAGTTCCAGTCGGTCCAATTTTTTTATTATACCGCGTGTCAGCGCAACAGAAGCGTCTTTTGGACTGCGTCCCGTTGCAAAGGCGTTCATTGAATCGTCGTCTATGATATAAACTTTCGGACAGGGCAAACCGGCTGCGATAGATACGTTTTCAACGGCGCGAAAGATTTCGCGATTCTTTGGGTCGTCGTCGTGTATTTCGTGTGCGTGTGCGGAATTTAACATCATTGAATCCCCAAATGCCCAAGATATCAATAACCATACAGCACAAGCGATGAAAGTAGGTATTGCTACTTGAATCGTTGTCTCTAATGCTTGTTCAGCGGGCACAACAATCCAAGTAAATAAAAATATTAGTGCGATGAATATCAGCGGAAATAAGATGACTAAAATAGTCGTTTTAATATTGTTGCTGCGAATGTGGTCGTATACGGTTTTGACTTGTTTCATAGTAAATGGTTCCTGTTAAAAATTGTTGCTTTGCTTTCTATTATAAATAAAAAACAAGGCAAGTCATGAAAAATATTTTATATATATTTTGTACAGGTTTATGCGTTTGTCCAAGCGCAGTAAAAGCACAGAATTTATATCCGGCGGATTATTTAGTAGAGGCGGCGTCTGCGTGGCAGAATTTGCTGGCAAACCTTGGCGTTGGTGGTGAAATCGCCGCGTATATTCGTGATGTACAGACCACGAACACGTTGGCGTTATCGGATGCGATTTCTATTTTGGCCTTTAATACCAGTGCAATAGGTTTGTTTGAAATCAACCACCATGTGTCACAGGCGTTTTCTGTTATAGACTCGCCAATAATGGCGCGTAGAAATCAGTGCGTCAAGAATTTGATGAATTGCAACGTGCAAAATCAGACGATAAGCATTGACGGTCAGGTTTTTGGGTCTTTTGCAGAATTTGACTCGGATAATAACGGTTCTTTTGATACGCGAAATACCGGTTTTTATATCAGCGCCAAAGGTTTTATATCAAACGGTTGGCAGCTGGGGGTGTCTTATACGCGCAGCATGACAGATACGCAAGATACAAAGGTCTATGCAGATGCCACCAGTAACAGCATTACAATGTTTACAGAATATGTCGCGGACAGTGGTTTCTTTGTTAACGTCGGATTAAACGGCGGTCATACCAGTTGGAATATGGACAAGACAATTGCTGGGATGCCCGATAACAGTGCTTATGACACGGATTTTGTTGCAGGGCAGGTAAATACCGGCTTTTTAATGTATCGTGGGCGCATTTCTTTAATCCCGCAAGTTGGCGTTAAATATTTATATACATATTCAGATAAATATGTTGATAATGCGTCCCAAGAATTTGACGATTGGTGGTATAACTTTTTAACTGGGTTCGCAGGCGTTAAAGTCGGCTTTGATTTCAAGGGCAGTGATTTTATTATTCGTCCAGACATGCACATGGGTGGCAGTTATGATTTTATCAGCAACGGTACGGATAATATATCGGTTCAGTTAATTGATTACAGTGTTTATGACATTCCCATAGAAATTCCGCATCGGGCTGCATTTAACGGAGGACTGGGGATAAACGTATATGCAACGTCATTTTCTGCTGGTATATCATATAATTTGGACTTGCGTTCTGAATATATTGCGCATACGGGAAAATTAAATCTGAAGATAATTTTTTAATTTGGCATTAAATATGCTATAATATAAATTATTATGAAGTATCCAAGCGGTATATTATTAGCATTGATATCTGTATGTTATGCGCGCTATGCAGATGGCTCCAGTTTGTTGCAGGCGCAATCTTTTCCAAAGACTGCGGCGGATTTAACGTTTGTTCAACGTGTTGAGTTATTGTCAGATGGTTTGGAAGTCCTAGAATCCACGTATGATGCCAGCGGACGCTGTATATCAGGATGTGCATATTATGGGATTACGCTGGCAGAGGATATACAACGGTCAGAGCAAAATACAAAAGATGCCAGCCAGCATATGTATGATTTAGGTTATCAGACCAGCGAAGACGGTGGCTTTGTCAAACAAACCGAAGACGTTCAAACTAAACAGCCCGAAACATCAACGCAACAGCCAGAAACAACGCAACCTAACGTAGTTGTTAATTATAGGCCAAGATGTTTCCCTGTAAAAACGGATATACCAGCCGGTCAAAAGGAACCCGTGGGTGAGCCTTTAAAAGGCAAACCTCGTATCACATCTCCCTATGGTTATAGAAAAAAACCTGCTGGCATGCATTATGGTATAGATTTTGGGGTGCCTGCCGGAACATCTGTTTTTACGCCTGCGGATGGGGTGGTAGAGCGTGTGTGGACGGACACCTCTTGTGGCAATGGTATAAGAATTCGTCACCCAAGTGGATATAAAACTATTTATTGTCATTTAAGTCAGCAATTGGTTAAACAGGGTGAAAATGTATTTGCGGGTTGTGAAATTGCAAAAACCGGCAATACGGGTAGGTCTACGGGGCCACATTTACATTATTCTATTAAGTATAATGATAAATATATTGATCCTATGCAATGGCTGGGACGGAATTAATCAGCGGGCTTTTTTAGTCTTACACAAAAACTGCCATTGTTAATGGGGGTTACAGATATGAAATACGCAGATATAATGCTGTCTTTGACCCATTGTTGAAACTTTATTTTTAAAATACCGCTGGCCCCAGTGATTATTGTTGCATTACGTATACCGCTGTGGATTAGGTTATTAATGGCGTCCCATGCTTGTTCTTGGGTATATTGATGTAAATCTAGAACGGCGCGTTCTGTATATTGTGCGGGTTTTGTTTGTGTAAGTCTTGTTGATAGGCGTAATTCAGATCTTACCTGTTTGGCAACATTTGTATCAGGTTTAAAGACGGCGTTTGCCATATCGTTAATGTCTGCGTCGGATAGTTTTTTCATAACAGAAGAATTATAAAATCAAAAAACAAAAAAGCAATAAGAGTAAAAAAAACGCCCCGCAGGGCGTTTTTTTAAATACTGTCGGCGTTTATCCAACGACCGTTTTGCAACAAGCCTGGTGCCATACCTTCGTTTGCGCGTAAAGAATCAATTACGCTACGTGCTTGTGCTGCATCCAAGTCAATAATGCGAACTTTGTACATGTCGCCTTCTTCAACGACAACCGCATTTCCATAAGCGCGCATTTTTGCTGCCAATGCATTTGCACTATCTTGAGCATAGAACGCGGCAACTTGTACACTGTAATCGCCCCCAGTTGTTGCAACAGGCGTCTGTGTAGTTGTTACAACTGTTGTTGTTTCAACCGTTTGTACAGGTTGTGCTGTTACAGTTTGTTGTGGTTGTGCGCTTGTGCCAAGCGTTGCGTTTTTAACAGCCATAGATTCATTTGCTAATACTTGGATTTGAACTTTTGCCTGACCGTTCATGCCGATTTTTTGTGCCGCTGCAGGTGACAGGTCCATAATACGTGTGTTTACAAAAGGACCGCGGTTGTTTACACGTACTGTAACAGCCTGACCGTTATCAAGGTTGGTTACGCGTGCAATCGTTGGCAGTGGCAAGGTTTTACTTGTTGCAACCATTTGGTTTACATCAAATATTTCACCGTTGCTTGTTTTTGTGCCGTTTAATTCAGATGGTATTATTCCCGCAACGCCGGTTTGATTATATGTTAAATCTTCAACAGGGATGTATTGAACATCTTCTACTTTATAAGCGGTGCCGACATAGTATTTCGGTGCCGGTGCCAGCAGATATGCATCGTTTAACGACGCGTTTGTGCCTGTGCTGTCTGTTGTGACAAGAACTTCTTCGCCAAAGCCGTCGGAACCATAGCCGTTTACCGCGCTGGTATCCGTAGAACTTAGGTCGCTACAACCGGCAATGATACCGGTCAATACTGCTAATGAAACGATTTTTTTCATTTGGGACTCCTTACATTCTTGTTTTAAATAATATCATATAAAAAGTCTGTTTTCAACTTTATTTTGATGATATTTTTTTATCAATAATGTAAGCCAACGGAAGATATATGACGCCGAACATCGCAATGGAAATGAACAAGACCCATATGCTAGAAATATTTACTTGCCATAACAGTGCGCCCATTAGTACAGAAAGCAGTAAAAAGGCAAAGATAGACTTCAAGGTACCTTTGTTCAGGTGAAATAATTCACGCTGCCTGCATGCACGCCCCAGCAAGTAATTTTTTAAATAACCGCTGATTACAACGCCAATAGGAATTGCCAGATAGCCGACAAAAGGGAACAGCACTAAATATATAACTGATGCCGCCCCCAGTGAAATAATGCTGGTTTTTACGGGCGTTCTGACATCTTGGCTGGCATATAAGGTTTTGCTATAAATCTGACTTATCATCATTGCCGGCAATACAAGCACTTGAATCATTATCGCCACTGCCACCGCATGTGTGGATTGAGGAGTCCATGCACCGTATTCAAACAAATATTTTATAATCGGTTCGGCAAGTACGAACAGCCCGACAAGACAAGGCATAATTAACATCATAGACTTACGCATGGAAGAATTTTGCTGGATATATACGCTGCGCATATTTTTTTCCGCCAGCGCATTAGAGATAGAAGACATTAAAACCGTTCCGACGGCCAAGCCAATCATTGCAAAAGGTAGTTGTACAATGCGGTCCGAATAATAAAGCCAAGAAACAGCGCCGCTTTGGAAACTGGCGACCAAGGTTCCTATGATTATGGTTATTTGATAAAAACCGTTGCCGACGATGCTTATTCCCAGTCTTTTGAATAAACTTTTAATTCCGGGCGTCCATGTAGGTTTAATTAAATATAGTCCGAAATGTTTTTTTCTAATTCTATTCCACAAGACAGCAAATTGTATAATGCCGGACAATACCACTGTGAAAGCCATAATGTACAAAATGGTGTCTGATGCGAAGAAGGCAGACAACAAAAGTGCGCCAATTAACATTATGTTTAACAGCACAGGCATAAAAGCCGCCAACAAGAAACGTGAAAAGGCGTTTAGTATTGCGGATAGGAATGCCGCGCCACAAACGAATATTACGTAAAAGAACATTATTCTGGAAATAAGTACGGTTAATTCCATCTTTCCTGGGTCTTCTGAAAATCCGGGGGCCAGAATCCATACGACTATTGGCATTAAGATTTCAAACACAACGGTTATTCCCAAGAGTATCGTCATTAACCAGGAAAAAACGTTTTTGGCAAAATAGTCGTCTTTCTTTAAGTCTGTGTACATAGGAATGAATATGGCAGACAGTGCCCCTTCGCCCAGCAAGTCACGAAATAGGTTAGGTAACTTAAACGCGGCCAAGAATATGTCAGACAGGCGTCCTGCGCCTAATACCCGTGCAATCAGCATGTCGCGGATAAAACCGAATACGCGACTTATGCCGGTCATTGCACCAACCCCGAAAATATGTTTGCCTAGTTTCATAGTTTAGATTATACTCATGTTCAAGACATAAAATCAAGGCAGGAATAAAAACTATGAAAAAATTATTTATCGCATTTGGTGTCGTTGCTGTTTTAGCGGGTTGCGCTGGCAGTGACAAAGATATAGAACCAGATAAACCGTTAAAAGAAATATATGAAACCGCATATGCGGAATTCAATGACGAGGATTATGAAACCGCCGCTGCCGAGTTCTTGAAGGCTGAAAGTCAATATCCTTCCAGTCCATGGGCGGCAGATGCGTTGGTTATGGCGGCGTATTCGCAATATATGGACGACGATTTTGCAGGGGCTTTGTTAACGGCAGACAGGTTTATGCGTTTTCATCCAGGGCACAAAGATGTTCCTTATATATTATACTTGCGCGGAATGTGCTATTATCGTCAGGTAAGTGACGTTCGTCGTGAACCAGGTATGTCTGCGTACGCTTTGCAACAGTTTGAACAATTGGTTGAAAGATTCCCACGGTCCAAATATGCCAAGAACGCAGAAAATAAAATAGTCATTTTGAAAAACTATATAGCAGGCAAGATAATGTATTCAGCGCGTTCTGATATGCAGAAAGAAAATTGGCCCAGTGCGATATCTAAGTTGCAGTCTGTTGTCTCTGGTGCCCAAGAAACTGTTATGACGCCCGAAGCGTTGTTTAGGCTGACCGAGTGTTATACAGCCATTGGTCTGACAGAACAGGCCACGGGATATGCCGAAATGTTAAAGTTAAATTTCCCAGATAACGAGTGGACGAAGAAATTGTCTAAAAAATCTTCGGAATTTGGGGAAGTAAAGAAATAAAAAACCGGTGTAAAACCGGTTTTTTTATCGTATCTTTTCAATTTGTATTTTGGCCGCCGCTGTTGGTCCAATTTGACCGTTATAATGGCTTGCCTTGTTTTTGTCGTATGGTTTTCTTGCGCCCAAAAACGTTTCGTAATATATTTGACCGATGCGCATGTTCGGATAAACGACTGTTGGGTACAGGGTTTTAATTTCCAGCGTCCATGTCCCGCAAAAGCCGTCGTCACCGCGTCCAGCAGTGTGGTGGTTTAATATAAAGTTGCGTCCAATAGATGATTTGCCGTCTATATAAGGGAACAAATTTCTTGTTTCTGTGTATTCAACGGTTGATCCCAGATATCCAATCATTGGCGATAAAATAAGTCCTGTTTTAGGAATTTTTATATCAATTGTTTCATGAGATTCATCTTCGCATGGGTCTATTAAAAATTGTGGGTTTATTGCGTCATAGTTTTGATGACATAAAATATAGTCAACATAATATACGTATGATTCAAACCAGTCCATCATGCTGTGATTACTGCGGTTACCTTTGTATTGAATTGCAGGCTTCATACCCTTGGGTAAAGTATGCTTATAGACCTTAAGCGTATCAGCCAGATGCAGGTCATAACTATTACTGCCAAGGCATTTACGGTTAAATGGTTTAATTATTATGTCGGGTTTTGATTCCGGGTTCATATAATTTGGTTTGTTCATAATTTCTAAGATTTTTGGACCTGTTAATTGCATGATTTGCTCCGCATTTGATTAAATATTTCTTGGTAATAAATATCAAAATATTCGGCACTTGCAAGATTTTTATTCACTTTTTGTTTAGGTGTGCTAAGGTACTCGGTATGACAGACAAGACATATTCAGGATTTATTGCAATCGTTGGTCCGACCAACGCAGGTAAAAGTACTTTGATGAACCAAATTATGGGGCGCAAGGTATCTATCGTTTCACACAAGGTACAAACAACGCGTACGCGATTGCGTGCGGTCAAGATGGTGGGTGCCCGTCAATTAATTTTTGTTGATACGCCGGGGGTATTTAAGCCGTCGCGTCGCTTAGACAGGGCGATGGTTGGGGCGGCAATGGACGCTGTATCAGATGCAGATGCTGTCTTGTTGGTGCTGGATGCGCAAAAGGGCGTTACTGATACGGTTCGTAATCTGATAGAAAAAATAAAAGGCAATCAGAATTTATTTGTTGCGTTGAACAAGGCAGACGCCATAAGAAAGCAAGATTTATTACCGATTGCGGCCGAATTATCACAGATGGCGGACTTTAAAGAAATATTTATGATTTCCGCGTTAAAAAACGACGGTGTGCAACAGATGTTAGATTCTTTGGCTGCCGTTATGCCAGAGTCGCCTTATTTGTTTGATACTAAGGATGCGTCAGATGTGCCTGATGCGCTGTATTTATCAGAACTAACGCGTGAAAAGATATATAAGTACGTTCATCAAGAATTACCTTATCATATAAACGTTTTGACGGAACGGGTAGAGGTTGATGACGAAGGCGTATTGGACATATATCAAAAAATCGCCGTTCAGAACGAGGCTCATAAAAAAATAGTAATAGGTCGTGGTGGCGCACAGTTAAAGAAAATAGGTACCGCCGCGCGACATGATATACAAGAACAGTGGGGCGTAAACGCACGCTTGCATTTGTTTGTACGTGTAGAGCCGGATTGGGAGAATAAAGCCGAAAACTATGCGGAACAAGGTTTGGAGTTTAAAAAATGAATCATTGTGAAGAGGAATTGGTAACAAGGGCATTGTATACGATTTTTGTCTTGTGTTTATGTTGCGGACTGATGTATATATCCGATAAATTTATCTTGGTTGATAATTGTGTCGTAGAAAAAAAGTCTGGTAACAAAATAATCGTCAAATCTTTGGATAAAAAAGACAATGAAAAAAAGGTCATAGAGTTTGAAAGGTTCGCCAAAGGTATGGAATATTATAACAACATAAAAGTAAACGATACGCTGGCTTTGAATATTTCTGGTAATGATGCGGTTTACAAGAATCATCATTTCTTTGGCACTGTGTCCAGAATTCGCGGAATAAATGGCAAGACATTGGACGAGATTGCGAATGATTCTGCTCGCGGTACCAAGTCAGGTACAATAAATGCGCTAAGACAAAAGACAAGATAATTTAATGTTACACACGTCAGATTTTGATTTTGAATTACCAACAGAACTAATAGCGTCGCACCCGTTGCATCGCCGTGATGCTTCACGTATGCTTGTTGTGAACGGGAACGACGTTGCAGATAAACATATCCGTGATTTTCTGGATTATTTACAGCCTGGCGACGTTGTTGTTTTTAATAATTCCAAGGTAATACCTGCGCGGTTTAATGCCTCTGGACACGAGATAACTTTACATACAGCCGTAAGTGATAAGGTTTGGTGGGGGCTGTGCAAAAAGTTTAACAAGATAAACGTTGATGCGGTTTTAACTTTGGACGATGGTACGCAAGTTAAAGTTCTGGACAAAGATGATGAAAGTGGGCTGAAACTGGAATTCTTATGCGATAATGTTTTTGCGGTCCTAGATAAAGTTGGCAAAATGCCGCTGCCGCCATATATGAAACGTGCGGCAGAAACCGAAGACCGTGACCGTTATCAAACGGTATATGCAGACCCCGTTGGTTCAATGGCTGCGCCAACCGCGGGTTTGCACTTTACGCCAGAGTTAATGCAAGAAATAGAAGCCCGCGGCGCAAAGATTGTAAAGATAACTTTGCATGTTGGTGCAGGCACTTGGATGCCGGTCAAGACAGAAGATTTATCACAACATAAAATGCACAGCGAATGGTGTTGCATTACGCCGCAACAAGCGGATGTAATAAATAATGCGAAACGTGTAATTGCGGTTGGTACGACGTCTATGCGGACGCTTGAAAGTGCGGCAATAGATAACTGTAAATTGCCAGAAAAGGAAAGAAATACAAGAGTTATGTCAATTTGTCGCAGTACAAATATATTCATTACGCCGGGGTATAAGTTTGGTGCAGTTGATATGTTACTGACGAACTTTCATTTGCCGAAATCTACGTTATTTATGTTAGTGTCTGCATTTGCAGGACTTGATGAAATGAAGAAAGCATACGCACATGCGGTGGATGAAAAATATAGATTTTTTTCGTACGGGGACTGTTGCTTGTTGTTTAAGAAGGAGGATTAAAAATGAAGTTTGAACCAAGTTTGCATAAACTTTCTAATGGGGTGACGGTTATTTTAGACCCTACGGATACCGCGTCTACAAAAGTTGTGGTTGCTTTTGATACAGGCAGTCGCGATGAAAAGCCAAATGAATACGGCATAACGCACTTTTGCGAACATATGTTATGTAAGGGAACAAAGCGATTTAAAAATCGTAACGAAATAAATGACTATGTTGAGAATAATTCAGGGGTTTGCAATGCGTTTACTTCTAATGATTCTTTACAGTTTTATGGACGTATATATTCAGATAATGCGCCTGTTTTACTGGACGTTTTTAGTGATATGTTGCAAAATTCGTCTTTTGATGAAAGTGTTATAGAAAACGAAAGAACAGTCGTCTTGGATGAGTTAAGAAGAAAACAAGATGTTTTAAGTAATAAAATAGCTGCTTTTGTAAATGATAAAATTTTTGGTGAAAATTATCCTACGTATCGCACGCTTGGAACAGAAGCAAATATAAAATCATTTAATCGTAAACAGTTGAAAATGTTTATTGGACGCCGGTTGTCTGCGAAAAATTGTGTGATATGCGTGTCTGGTAAAATAGATGACAAAGACGCTTTGTTAAAATATATAGAAAGTAAATATTCTTTCCTTACATCATTAGATGTTTCTAAAAATATAGAAGAATTTCCATATATTCCGGGGAATGTACATTATGGTATAGAAGGAAATCAAAATACTCAAATTTCTGTTGTTTTTCCAGAGTTGTATAAATACAAAGAAGAAAATATTTTTAAAAATATGTGCCTAAACGTTTTTGAAGATTGGGTGCGATATAATTTATATAATGTATTAAGACAAGAAAACGGTTTGGTATATGGTGTACAGTCTGTTTTTTACGGCCCGAAAGAGCAACGCTTAAACGGTTTTAGCACCACTGCCACACCGGAAAATTTAGAAAAAGTAGTTTCGTTAATGGCAAGGACAGTAAATGATGTTTATATGAAAAATCATATCACTAACGACTATATAAATCGTTATAATAACAGAATGAAACTAGGCGATGCGGATTTCTTGGAATCAAACGACAATCGTGCATCTAAATTGATTTCATATTATTTAGATTTTGGTACTTTATACGATTTTAATTCTGTTATAAAAATGTCAAATTCTATGACGGCAGCAGACGTTATACGTAATTCACGTGGGTATTTTGACGGTCCGATTTCAATAATTTCAAATGGTGCAGACTATGATACGGATTTAATTAAAGTATGGAACGAAAATATAGGTGATTTGTCGCAACAGAATTCTGTAACGATTACAAAGGATGATAAATGTCGTTAAAATTTAATTTAATTGCAAAGGATGGTATGGCGCGTCGTGGGGAAGTTGAAACAGCGCATGGGACCTTTCAAACGCCTGCGTTTATGGCGGTTGGAACGGCTGCAACGGTCAAGGCGCTGACCATGGACCAAGTGCGTGCAACTGGTACCGAAGTCATCTTGGGAAATACTTATCATCTGATGATGCGTCCGGGCGGTGATTTAGTTGAAAAAATGGGCGGTTTGCATAAATTTAGCGGTTGGACGGGACCTATTTTAACTGACAGTGGTGGTTTCCAAGTTATGTCGCTGTCTAACTTGGTAAAAATGAAAGAAGAGGGCGTAGAGTTTACTTCGCATATAGACGGTGGAATAAAGCATTTTTTAAGACCAGAAGATTCAGTGCGCATTCAATATCAACTAGATTCTAATATAACGATGGTTCTGGATGAATGTTTGCATTTGCCCGCACCGCGTGAACGCGTAGAAAAGAACGTAGATATGGTAACGCGTTGGGCGCGCCGTAGTAAAGACGCTTTCGTTGACCGCCCAGGATATGGAATATTCGGTATAGTCCAAGGGGCTGATTTTAAAGATTTGCGTATAAAGTCCGCAACAGCATTGACAGAAATCGGGTTTGACGGTTACGCAGTTGGCGGCTTGGCAGTTGGCGAACCCCAAGAAGTAATGTTTGATATGATTGCAACAACAACCCCGTTGCTACCAGACAATAAACCAAGGTATTTAATGGGTGTGGGAACGCCAATTGATATACTCGGTGCGGTAGAACGTGGCATAGATATGTTTGATTGCGTTATGCCAACGCGTGCTGGCAGGACGGCGCAGGCATTTACACGTCATGGCACCATGAATATGAAAAACGCAAAGTTTCGTGACGACCAGACGCCCTTAGATGACAGGTGTGGTTGTCCGGCATGTAAATTATCGCGCGCATATATTCATCACTTGATAAAGTGTAATGAAATATTGGGGGCGACTTTGTTGACGCAACATAACTTATGGTTTTATCAAGATTTAATGCGCGACATTCGTATGGCCATAGAGCAGGGCAGATTTGCAGAGTTTAAGAAAGAGTTTATAACGAAATATACAGGCGAAGAATAATATGTTAGAAAAATTAAAAACGAACTTGGCAATTAAATGGTTGAATCAGAATAAAGATGCATCAACGATATCATTAAATTCTACGGATAAATTATATTTAGCTGTATCAAAGAAAAGTGTTGGTAATTTAATTTATATATATACATTGGGTAATATGAAGGCTTCTTCAAATCAATGGAATTTAAATACGACAATTTCTGTAACGACTTTTGATAAAAACAGCAAGGCAGAAATATATTACAAGACGTTAACGGCAATTATGGAACTTCAGCATAAAAATCCGGGTGTGCAGATTATGCTGGAAGCGTACAAAGACGAAATTAAAAGATTTAAAGAAAATACCCGATAAAAGTTATTGAAAAAAATATGCGGGTTTTATTATACTGCTTATATAACGAAAGGAGAAAATATGCCAAAAAAACAGAAAGAAGTAGAAGTCATAGATATGGGCGGCGCAAAAACCGTCAAAAAAAAGACTTCTTTTGTAACGCGTACCAAGCGGATATTCGCAGTTATTTCTGTGATATGGATTGTGTTTGTAGTTTGGGCACCATTATGGGTCAAGAACACGTATTCTGAACCCATCAAGAAGTCAATTGTTGTATCAATGTTTTTTGATTTGCAGCGCAATATAGTTGAACAATATGAAAAATTATTAGACGGCATAAAAGACTCTATTGATTTAGAAAAGCCCGTTGCGTTCGCCATAGACAAAGTTCGTATGGCCGAAGATGCTGTTGATAAAGTCACGGATACAACCGCCAAAGCAAAAGACGCTACACAAGACGTCAAAGAAACCAGCGATAAGGCGAAAAAGATATCGGGGCTGGCGGGTATGTTCGGCGTTGATACCAGCGGTGTAGACAAAGCGATTGGTGCGGTTGATGACACCGTTAACAAGGCAAACGATACTATTGACAAGGTTGATGAAACCGCCAAATTAGTTAATCAGAAACTTGACAAGATAGAAACGGACTTAACCAGTGTATTGCAGGTACAAATTGATGACATGATTGATACTGCAATTAAATCGCAACTGGACAAAAATAGTGGTGGGCTGGGTACAACGTTATTAACCAACTATGGCATAAAGCACGTATATCCATGGCGTCCGTCTTCATGGGGCGTTGCGACCAAGATATATAATGACTTGGAAAAGTCCAGTTTAAGTACTGTAACTATAATCACGGATACGGTTAATAAGTACTTTGGTTATGTTGCATGGGGTCTGGTCATAGCGTTTTGGGCGTTGGGCGTTTTGTTGTGGATTATGGCGTTCAGAAAGGTCAAAGCGATAATCGCGCCGTTCATAGTATGTCCGCGCTGTGGCCACACATTTACGGACAGACGTACCGTATACGGTTTGTTAAAAGTCTTGCAACCGTGGAAGTGGTTCTAGGTAAGGAAAACCGCATGAATATGCGGTTTTTTTATGTCGTATAAAAAATACTTGCAATTATAAAAAAGATATGTAAAAATGTGTCACGCAATGCGAGCGTAGCTCAGTTGGCTAGAGCGCAACCTTGCCAAGGTTGAGGTCGAGGGTTCGAGCCCCTTTGCTCGCACCAGGTTTAAGAATAAAAGGTCAGTGCACGATGAAATTCAATTTTAAAAAATCTTATAATTGAGTAGTGCGACCATCTATAAACGACGGACGCACTTTTGGGCGTCCGTTTTTTTAACTTTAACGGTTCAAAAAGGAACGACCATGTCAGAAAACACGAACAACGCTACGAAAATATCTACGAATGAATTAGAGGCCCGCTTGCAAAAAGCAGAAAATATTCGCGCCCGTGACGGTGTTGTTTGGAAAGATAAATTTGATCGCACTCATACGATTGCGGACGCGCGAAATTTATCAGATGGCGCGCAAGTCAAACTGGCTGGTCGTGTTACCGCGTTGCGTTGGTTGGGCAAACTTATGTTTGGGCGTATTTATGATATAGAGGGCGAGATTCAGTTTTCTATGTCGCGTGAAGAACTGGGCGAAGAACAGTATAAGTTTATGAAGGCCAACGTTGATTTGGGTGATTTTATCGGCATCACCGGCGAGTTGTATCATACGACGGCGGGTGAATTAACAGTTCGCGTTTCAAAGTATGACATTCTTTCCAAGGCTTTGCGTCCGTTGCCGGAAAAGTTCCACGGTTTGACCGATATGGAAACGAGATATCGTCAACGTTATTTAGATATAATATCAAATCCCGAATCAAGGCAGGCTTTGTTGGGTCGTTTCAAGATGATGCAACATTGGCGTGATTTTATGAACAGTCACGGATTTTTAGAGATAGAGACGCCAATCATGCAGAACATTGCCAGTGGTGCGGCGGCGCGTCCATTTACCACGCATCATAACGCACTGGATGCGGATTTTCAGTTGCGTATATCTCCGGAATTGTTCTTAAAGGAAGCAATCGGGGCGGGATTTGATCGCGTATACGAAGTTGCCAAGGACTTTCGTAACGAAGGCATGGATGCCATGCATTTGCAAGAATTTACTATGGTTGAATGGTATGCGTCTTATTGGGATTATAACAAGAACATAAAGTTCACTTGGGATTTGATACAATACCTATTGCAAAAATGTCGTGGTACGTTACAGATTGAATATCAGGGAACGAAATTGGACTTTTCAAAGTACGAGATGATAGATTACACCGCAAAAATGAACGAATTTTTTGGTTGCAACATTTTGGACTTTGAAGACGTTAATGAATTGCGTGACAAACTGGTATCTGCCGGCATGTTCCCGGCGTCAGAATTAGAAGACTTAAAGTCGTTGCCGGCATTGGTTGATTATGTTTACAAGCGCAAGATTCGTGACAAGATTGTAAATCCGACTGTATTGTACAATTATCCGGCGTACATGGTTCCGTTGGCGCGTCGCAACGACGAAGACGTTCGTCGCATAGAAATGTATCAATTCTTGGTTTGCGGTGCAGAATTGTGCAAGGGTTATTCTGAATTAGTTAATCCGATACAACAGTTGGCCGCGTTTGAAGAGCAGGCAAAAAACATTGCCGACGGCGACGAAGAGGCCTTTAATCCAGACAACGATTTTGTTCGTGCGATGGAACACGGTTTCCCGCCGATTTCCGGTGTAGGCATGGGTGTGGACAGATTGGCCAGTATTATCTTTGATCAGCCAACCTTGCGTGACATTGTATTATTTCCGATTATGAAATAAGGTGTTGTGCTGACATGATAAGCAAGTTTTCTGATACATATGCGATTGACAAGACCGCCGATAACGATCGGCGTAATCTGGCTGTAATAGAATCGGCGCGCGCATCCGGTCGCATAAACGACGAAGCGGCCCAGTATTTGTCTGAATTGTATTCGGACAGCATTACTTGGTTCCGCGAGGTGTTTTATTTCCTTGGAAAATGTTTTGGTGCCCCAAAGGCGCCTGTTATGCGATATGATTATGCAACGGACGACATAATAGACGAACAGATAAAGATATCCGACATAAACCCGTTGTCGCCTTATATTGTGCATCATCGCTTAGACGCCGACCCTATGCGAAATCAGTTTTTTACCAGTGGTGCGGGTCACAAGATAGATTTGGCGGTATCTTCTATTGTTACGGTCATTGTCGGCGCGCAGAAGAATGTAAACAGGGCCATTGATAAAATTACCGGCAAATATTACAGCGCATATGTAGACGAGGTTACTGATACCGTTTATCGCATTGTATCAAGTTATGACGACGAAAAGACTGCGCGTGACATATCTGTAAAGATTCGTCAGAAACTGAATGAAAAATATATTTCTACTCCGTCCGAGACGGTGTTGTCCATAATAGGTTCCGGTCATGAAAAGATAGCCGTAGAATTAGTTCGTGCGTTGGATAAAATCAAAAAGCCGCGCATGCGGTTACAAGACGTATGGCGCGTTAAATGCTTGTTTGATTTGATACCCCAGGCGCGCACTTTCATAGAGCATGTATGTGATACAATGCCCGACAGGATTTTATCTGTTCGCGATAATTTTTTTGACGTAGAGAACCCGCGTAATTATCGCGATGCAAAGTTAATCATAGACATCGGCAAAGACGGCAGGGTTGTCCCCATGGAAATCATTTGCCAGGTTCGTACTTTCTTTGAGTTTGAGCGTCAGACACATATCAATTACGAGCAGGTGCGTCAGAATGAAAACGACGATGTTGCGCAGAATCTGTCTGAAAAGGCGGGGACCTCGTTAAATATTAGTCTTGGCGCGCGCGCGCATAACATGGGCGTATCAGAATACAATTTATTAATATGCCATTGCCTAGAGGACTTATTTGATCGTGTTGGCTGGAATATTTTATACAGTCAAGGTAATGATGTAACGATATTTGACGGATTTCCAAAGCCATGTAAATTGTACTATCCGCAAAAGGTTTTAGACGGGATAATAGGAAAACTGGACACTGCGATTTCAAACGAGGTTTTTTATATAGAAAACGCCCCGGCCAAACTTACGCAGGCCCAAGAAAGTCAGATATTTAGGTTTATGGTTCGTTTTATATTAATATCTGCGATGCCGTATGTTCAACGCGATTGGTCGGCGCCTTCGGACACGATGGCGGGCAAGTTGTTTAACTTTGTCATGACCGAGGTACAACGTTATTATAAAAAATCCGCTAAATAGGCGGAAACCGGCATAGGAAATCAAACTATTGTTGTATTTTCATTTTTGCTTGCTTTCATTGTAAGTATTGTTAACAATTATTACAGGAACTCGTGTTTTATGGGGTCCATAACAAGCATAGGAAAGGAATCAATTATGCGTCAAGGTAAAGTAAAATGGTATAACGGTAAAAAGTGCTTTGGTTTTATTACGCCAGACACACCGAACGAAAACGGGAATACAGATGATGTGTTTGTTCATTCCAGTTCTTTAAAGGATGCAGGTATCAGATTTTTAAATGAAAATGATATCGTAGAATTTGAGGAAGAAGTCAGAACCGACGGTAAACTGTCTGTTACAACATTAAAATTGATTCAACGCGATGAAGAATCTGCACGTCGCTTTCAAGAACGTCGGGCAGAGCGTCGTCGTGCACGTGAAGACAGAAAACAACGTGAAGAAAAGACTGAACGTCGTTCTGGATTTGCATTTTGGAAAAAATAATTTATGAATAATACATATATAAACCCCACATTAATATGTGGGGAATTTTTTTATTGCATGGGTGGGGAATTTTTTTCTAGAATCAAATCAAGGTTATAAAAATATCATATGGGGGGATTATCGCAGTATGATTAAAAAAATATTGCTGTTGTGCTGCTTTTTAATAACACCGATTGTGTCTGCAAATGCTGTAACTTGCAACGT
>CASFOK010000005.1 GCA_949296475.1 uncultured Pseudomonadota bacterium | reverse complement strand
TGGGTATTTTGTATCAACGGCAGGGATAGACGAAACGATAATCAAAAAATATATTGAACAACAGGGGCAAAAAGATTTGGGACGACTGAAAGTCGTGTGGTAGCCAATACCCCGGGCGTAAGCCCGAGGGATTATTTATTATTTTGTTTCGCCAATATAAATACCAAGATTTGTCGCAATTTGTAATAAAGGGTCGTCCGGTGACACGTACGCGTCTGACGTTTTTACGTCTGGAATGTTCGGATCAGAAGTTATATCACCTGCTTCAAAAAAATCTTGTAAACTTATTGTTTTGCATTCACAGTCTTTTATCGCTGTCATTACATATGTTTCGTTGTTTGCGATTGCGTTTAATGCACAGTCTGCCATTCTGGTGGCTAATAACCTGTCCGTTGCAACTGTATCGCCAACGCGTTGCGTGTGCTCTGGAAATACTGCGCGGTTTGATATGCCAGCGGCTGTTAACTTTCTAGAAATCATGTCCGCCGGGCGTCCAGAATGACCGCGTAAAGATATGCCTTCGGATACAAGGATTATACCGTGGTCTTCTGGGGTCTGCTTTATGTGTTTTATTACGGAATTAACGTCAAATTTAATTTCTGGAATTAAAATCACACGCGCACCAACCGCAACGCCGGCGTTTAAAGCCAGTTGACCACAATCGCGTCCCATTGTTTGTACAACAAACCATCTGTGATGACTGCGCGCGGTTAACATCAACTGATCGCAAAAAGACGTCAATTGTTGAACAGCGGTTTCAAACCCGATTGTTCGTTGTGTCAAAGGTATGTCCATATCAATGGTCTTTGGAATACAAACTAATTGTAAGCCATCGTATATATATTTATTGCACCAAGCCAAAGACATGCTGCCGTTTCCGCCGATTAAAATCAAAGCGTCCAGTCGCAGTTGTTGTAATGATTTTTTTAGTTGATTATTAAATTGTTTTATTTTTCCGCGTTCAACAGCAGTTTCAAAATTTAACGCGCTTGGGCGGCCGCTGTGAAGAAAACTGCCTGCAAGACGCGCGTATTCTATTGGTAAAGTATTTTCATTAAAGTCAATAAATCTTGGTGGATTTGTTGCAAGCCCGTCTGTACCGTCTTCTATTCCAATAACGCGCCAACCGCGCATGGTGGCCCCGCGATAAATTCTTTGGATGACGGTGTTCAAGCCGCTGCAATCGCCCCCAGTTGTCATAATTCCAATTTTTTTCATTTTCCCCTCTATTTAAAACTAATTATAACACAAATAAGTTGACAAAGATATTTATTTTGTAATAATTTGTCCAAAGGATCACAAAAATATAACCCGCAGGAGATTTTGACCATGGTATCAAATAGCAAGTTGAATAAAAAAGTTAAACGTTCTACAGACGATTTAATTGATGCCGCAATCGCGCAACAAAATTCTTGGATGGAAAAGCGTCGTGCTTTCGCAAGACGATTTTTGAAAACTCTAAACATTTTTGCGCGCCCCGCCCCTAAACAAGAAGACAGCATGACTGTTAGTTATAACCAAACGAAAAAAAATAAATCTGGTCTGACTGCATACTGGTTCCCTATAACTTGTGCGTTATTGGTCATATTTATCGCAATATGGGTTATTTTCGTTCGTACTGGTCCTGTGCAAACAGTTGCTGTGGAATCTTCTGTGCCGGAACCAATCGTACGCAATGTTACAAGTGATTCTGCACCGATGTTTGATATCGTTCGTATAGAACAGTCTGGTAATATAGTCGTTGCAGGTCGTTGGTTGGCTGATAAAAATATATCTATTTTGATTGACGGGGAAATTGTTGCCACAGAAAGAACCGATTCTAACGGTGAATTTGTATATGCGCCTACGCGCGTTTTTGAGTCTGGTAATTATACTATTTCTTTACTTGGTACAGACCCAGAAATGAAGTCGGAAGAAAATGTCTTTATTTATATATCTCCACGTGGATATGAAAATTCTGTATCTTTATTGATGACGGCAGATGGCAGTACTTTATTGCAAGCACCAACCGTGCTGAATGATGGCGATTTGGTTGTGTCAAAGATAGATTATTTAGATACTGGTAGAATCGTAGTAACCGGTGACGCATTGCCGCGTTTGCGTGTATCTCTATCCTTAAACGATAAGTATTTAGGTTTTGCAAAAGTGTCTGATCACAAGCACTTTGGTTTAGGGGCAGATGTCGGCCAACTAGAAACAGGTAAGAACTATACATTGACTATTCGTTTGCACGATGGTGATGGTCGCACAATTGCACAGGTTGGTCATACTTTTGAAATGCCTGAAATGACTGGTGATGATGATACTTATTATACTGTCAGAAAAGGTGATTGTTTATGGGTTATTGCGCGTAACTTCTTGCGTCGTGGCGTTTTGTTCAGCATTATTGCAGAGCGTAATAATATTGAAAACCCCGATTTGATATTCCCAGCGCAATTGTTGCAGATACCTGTTAACAAAAAATAAAGATGAATGAAAAAAGAAACAATATAAATCATTTCGCACCCGATGAAAAGAAAGACGATTTAATAGGGCTATTAAAGTCGTTGGAGTCGCGTGCAAATTTGTTAGGATTGTTTAGTTTGGCTGCGCAAATAGAACAACTAAAAAGAGCGATTATTAAAAACAATATGAATAAGAAGTTGATGAAGTCGTTCAAAAATAAGTATGAAACTTATAAACAGCAGTTGGAAATGTTAGAGCAGTCAAAACAAAAAGGGAAATCAAAATAAAACAAGCGGACAATTTTTGTCCGCTTTTATTTTTTGGTGCGGGCGAAGGGAATGTATAATTCCCTGCCGAAATCAATCTAATCGTATGATATACTCTTGGTGATTTCGTCGGGTCCCTTTCACTGCGCGCAAATGCGCTACGTTCCGAACCCTCTGTATCGGGTTCTATTCCGTCGCCGACAAATCCAAAAAACAAAAACCAACGCAAGGTTGGTTTTATTTTTTGGTGCGGGCGAAGGGAATGTATAAT
>CASFOK010000004.1 GCA_949296475.1 uncultured Pseudomonadota bacterium | reverse complement strand
TTTTATTTTAGTGTGTTGCTGGATTTGAACCGCTGATGAAAGTGGTTCAACCGCAGAAACTAGGCGGACGCCAGGACGCCGGTTTGCAATAGCAAAAGTTTCAAGGTGGCAAAGCAAATCCATTCCCCGCAACCAGTTAAATGAAAAACGCCCCTATAAAGGGGTGTTTTTTATTCGGTCATTTTTTCAAATCCACAAAAAAACAAAGCACAAACAAAACAACTACGATTTTGACACCAAGCGTAAACACAAATGTAAATATATTTTTAATACAAAAAATTTTTTTTGCCACTAAATTATGATATAATCATTAAATAATATAAAAAGGGGATACCAAATGATTACAGCAAATAATTTACATGAAGATTCTCGTGTAAGATCTAATTATTCTGACGAAAATCAATATATGTTAGACCGTTTAGCAGTTGAAGTCTTCTTAGAAATGGGACTTATAACCCAAGAACAGTATAATGCATCTAGTCCCGAACAAACCATTTCTGTTTTACAGACTGTTCCTAAGTTAAACAAAGAACAACAAAAAAAATTTTCGCTGCTGTTTGTAAACAAAATTGTGAATAATAAAGATTTATTTGCTATGGTACCGCCAGTAACATTGGCCTATGCATATACAGACTTAAAAAAACAACTAAAAAAGTCACCGGATAATAAAGAAATAGAAAACAACCTTCAGATAGTTACCGAACGTATAGATAATTTATCCGAAAATTTTAATACAAACATTGGTTTTTATTATGCCGATCCGTCTAATATCGCGGATGTTTATGACGGCTATAAAAAAATGTTCAAAATTAGAATATCAGATGTTATATCAAGAAGGCAAAGACAACAAATTCGCGAAAACTTGACCGAATTAGAAGAACTTATCAGTAAATACGATGATAAATGGGGAATATCTGATACTATAAGACCTACAAAACTTGCAAAAAATTGGGACAAATTATCTGTCTTACTAAATGACATACCAGTTTCTGATGAAACGTTAAAAGAAGCGGCCAAATATAAATTCCTTGATAAAGAAGACAACGTCATTCCGCAATTCATAGACAAAAATGGAAACGCACAAGAAGATTTCAAAAAAGGATTCAGTTTAGATAAACAAGGTCGTTTACAACGTGTAATAGATTTGGCTAAACAAGACATAATCATGCATGATTGTTCTACATATGACGGTTCTAAGAACGAAAAAGACTATCAAAAAGAACTGGACGAACAACTAATGTTAAAATTGTTTGAGATTGATACTGTGGACAAGGTCATGCAAGGTGCAACAGAAGATCCAAAACAATTTAAGCGCCCCGAGTTTTTAGAACAATTCAAAAAAAATTTATCTGAGAACGGCGGCAGCATAACAGAAAACGGATACCAATCTGCTATTGATAATCAAGTAAACCAAATTTCGGGTTTTGTAAATCGTATAAAAAGTAAATTTGGTGGGTCAAACAATAAAATATCAAATTTTGCTAAAAAAATATTTAACCCTATACGTGATATAGATAAACGAGCAAAAGATCGTGGCGAGGACGGCAATAGAGAATCATTACGAAAAAAACGAATTGATTTCTTTCTTAAAATTCTAAAGGGTTTTGGTAATGCATTTTTATTTAGTGCAGCAATAACAGTAGTTGCAACTGCTGCGGCTGCAACTGCTGGAATTAACGTTGCCATCGCCATTACGACAATAGGTGTTGTCACAGGTATTGCGATGGGTGCTTTGCAAATATATAAATGGAGAAAAAAACAACAAGAAGCAGGAAAGTCGGCAGATTTATCCGAATTACTGAAAGATAAAAGAATGTTGACAGCTTTGGGTACAACAGCAATTGCATCTATAGCAATGATATTTGGTGCAGCCGGTATGGCTCAGGCAGCCGCAGCGCTTGGTTTTGGTGCCCTGGCTTTGGGCGGTACATCCAATGCGATACAAATGTATAAAGACGCAAAAGCATCAAAGTTTTCAACTATAGAATCGTTGACTTGGGCAATTGCAAACGCGGCAGCCGTCGCCATTGGAGGCATCACAGGACGCACTGTTGCAAACGCAGGAATAAACGCGTTTAATCAAAATAACCCCGAAAACACGATTTTTCAAAATAAAGATACAACACAAGAAACCACAACCACAACAGAGACAAAAACAGAAACACTTTATACCCCACAAACACTAGAAAATGCAAAACATATTGCTGAAATGTGGTATCAGGATAATCCAGACCTGTTGCAACAACGTGTAGAAATGATAAACCAATACAATGCATTAAACGGGACTAACATAGACCCATATCGTGCCATAGTATTAAACGCCGACGCTGGTGCACAAGTTCCAAATAATATGGCCTTGCACGTTGACGGTGGTGGCGTTGAATATACAGGCGGTCAACATACCGTTTTAACACGTCAGTGGGCTATGGATAACGGTTTTTCAATGGACGATGTGTCTAATTTGAAAAACCTGTTTATGTCGGACGGCTCTATTAATCCAAACGGTATCCAAGCCGCAATAAAAATAGATCCACATGTATCGGCTATTAATGAAGTTGGTTCTGTATCTGTTGGTGATACACCACATTATGACGGTGTATTATCGCAAAATACTGTTGATGCGAGTGGTACACCTGTTCACAACGTATATGCTAACGGTGAAAGTCCGCTTACGACTAAAACAACGACCATTTTAAATCAAGAGACAATAGATATAAATACTTATAAACCGGTAAACGCACCTTGGACGATGGGTATGTTTGGTATGTATAACAAAGTCAAAGAAAAGACAAAAAAGTTTAAAGAACGTGCAGGTGCTTTGTTGGACAAAATAATAAAAATAAAAAAAGAGGACGAACCTAAACAAAATCCGATAAAAATATCATCTGCATATATTGACGACGACAATTTTTTACCCGGGCATAAAAAGAAACGTATTTTACGTATTACGCGTGCCCAAGCAAATAACTTGAATCTGATACCGAAACAAATAGAAGAAATACAAGAGAAACGCAAACAAAATAAAGGGAAAAAAGTAGCAGACGATATGTGGCGCAAGCAAAAAACGTTACAGCAAAAATTAGATACATTGCTAACCTTGCTTGGCAGACCAACAGATGAAGAACTAGAAATAGCAAAACAGGATGCAATTCGTAGAGATAAATTGAACAAAGTAACCGAAGAATTAAACTCTGTAAAAAAACGTCTAGATCGTATTAATTCCCATATTGGTAACGTAAATAAACAAGATTTAAAATCATTAAAAACCAAAGAAGAACAGTTAAAGTCTTTAATTCTAGAACTGACAATAGATGAATCAGATATAGAATATTATGATCCTGATTATTCTAAAAAATCAGATTTTTCAAAAGGAGCAAACAAGGTAAAGATAAAAAAACAAAAGCAGAGAACGATAAATAACCTAAATGATATAGAACGTTAAAAACACCCCTTTCGGGGTGTTTTCTTTAATTTGTTACCAGATATTAAAGACTAAAAATGTAATTAAAACACACAAATTTAACTAGAAAACATGGTTATAAACTATTTTAAAATGTCTTTTATTATCTGCATAATTGGTATATTTGATTTATATCCGACGGGCGATATCGGTGAAGGATGATATATCGGTATAACAAGCCCAAATTCTGTTTTATGAACTTTTCCAACCACATCTGAAAATTTGTTAAATTTCGGCAACACTAATTCTGTTGCCCGTACCCCAAGCGGAACAATTATTTCCGGCTTCAAAATTTCTATTTGCCTTTTTAAAAAAGGATAACAATTTTTACCACATTCTTTTAAAAATTTTGGCGATTTAGGCGTACACTTTACTGCTTCTGTAAAATATAAATCTTCCAGTACCAGACCTATTTCAGATAACAACCTTTTTAAAATTTTTCCTGTCGCTGTAATCTTTCCCGATGGTTCATACCAAGCCCTGCCGCTAACCCGCCAACCATTTTTAGCAGGTGATTCACCTAGAATTAAAATCCTGTTATCTTTACCAATATAAGTATAAGTAGGCAAACACAAATCGCGATGAAGACATTTCTTACAATCACATATTTCTTTGTGTAAATTATTTAAATTAATTATAGAAATATCTTTCATAATTATAACTTACTCACAATCCGTACATTTTACAAATTCACGAACATAGTCACCACTTTTCAGCATAAGTTTATTATCGTCTATGCTTACTATTTCATATTCTTCTGTAAATTCTATTGTCTGATGATTTCCTATGCTTTTACCTGTTAATATCAGCCTGCCATTTTCTTCTTTCCATGTTTCATATTGCAATGTCGCCATACCTATTGATTTTGCTTTACCGCCCTGCTCTAAATCAAAACCTTGCTTTATTTCAGGCATATTTGGTACAGGTTCCACCCATTTACCTTCTATGCTTAATTCTTCGCTGCCACAAGCAGATAAAAGCAACCCAAAAAATATAAATAAAAACTTTTTCATTATTTCCATTTTTATTCACAATATTATTATATAATATATTTTCATATGAAAGCAGTAAATTTATCTTTATCGTTTAGTACTAATGTCATTTATGAAGGCGCCGAATTGAACTACTTGAATATTATTACGAGATAAATAGTAAAGAATAAAATCATTCAAAACATTTTTTAAGGTTTTGACCTGTGTCCATTTGGTCTACTTTTTTATTTCTTATTTCTTCGGCGGCTTTAATTTTCTGCTTTATCAAAATCAAGTCTGGATGCGCCTGTAACTCGTCATTTAATTCGTTTATCGCAGCATCTATATCAGATTGATTTCTAACAAATATCGGCATAATAGAATCTGCAGCGCTATAAATAGAATCTTGTAATTCTTTCTTATAATCATCCATTACAGATAAATATGTACGTATATGTTCGTCCTCGTGCAATAAAATCGCATTATAAGAACATGTATTTGGAACGTGTCTTATGTCTATTTGAACCAGAAAATCGCTATATCCAACGTTTGCAGAAACCTCTTTCAAAGATACACAAAAGCCGTCTTCTATATTCGTTATATCTGCGATTATATCATAATTATCAACCATGGTCGCTATCACATTACCGTGAAACAAGTCCATTTCTTTCAGTGGTTGAACGACTTCTTTTGACCATGCGGGTATTTCAAGATTTACACGTGGTGTCAATTTATAATGCAAACAATCATCTGCCAATAAAGGCGTAGAAAAAAATATACAAAATAAACTTGTTAAATATTTAAAACTCATGTTTTTATAAATTACCGGCCCCTTGCTTTTTTAAATATTCAGAAACGAAATTATTACCGTATTGTTTATAAAGTTCTTCTGCCAATAAAACAGACGAACGCCCAGATTCAAATAGTCTTAACATATTACCTAAACCACCAAGTTCTGTATTTAAAATGACAGATTCACCGTTTACTGGTCTTGATAATAATACCGCACGTTTTAAGTTTGGATATGCTTTGCCTTGGATGAACGCCATTTCCAAAGGATTTAAATTCCAATGCGCATAATCGTTTAAGTCGGCCCCAGGATTTCTAAAGAACAAAACTGTTTGCGCCTGTCCACGAACGACGTCACCGATACCAAGTTTATCAAGCACATTTGCACGTTGAAATGCCACCATATAAGCCTGACGATTTTTACGACCTTCTTGCAAACCTACTATAAAGTTATCACGGAACATTTTGTTTTCCAACATCGGTGCTGTTTCATCAATCATAATCAGTGACGGATTTCCACCTGAAACAGTTATATTATTAATTCTATGTAAAATATAAGAAATTACTGCTGGCGCTAAAACTTCATCTTGTAAAATTTCAGTAAAATCAAAAGTAGTTAACCTTGATTGCAAATCCAAAGTATCGTTTTCTTCATTGAAAATATCACCGTATTGTAAAGGATCAACCCACTTTTTAAGTGCCGAACGCATATTACCAGACGAAGAGAAACAACTTTCCCAAAGATTTTTCAATAACCTGTCTTTATTATCAAGATAATCAAAATTAACAGAAACAGCGCGTGCAATTTCATCTGCTGAATTTGCATCAGTTTGACCTGAAATCATAGCCAACCAGCGACGTAAGAAAGCACGGTTTACTGCATTATCGGGCATTTTAAGCGGATTTAAATGCGTTTGAAAATCTATAACGGACTTTTCTTTTTCTTTACCTTGCATAGTTATATATTTACCGCCAACGGATAAAGTAAATATTTCTGCCCCTTTGTTTCTATCAAAGAAGAAAGCCTTTAATTTTTTATGACGTAAAGATTGCGCAATCAAGAACGAAAATAATGTGGTTTTACCGCCACCTGTTGGACCGATTGTTAATGTATGTCCCACAGCCGCGGGTTTATCAGAAACATGAAACTGGAATTGATACGGTGTTCCTTGTGCAGTTGGGAATATTACAAGCGGTCCCTGCCCCCAGTCACTGTTTGTAACGCCTGTTGGTTGACTGGACATAGGTATACTGATTGCCGCAGTTCTGGATAACATTTTAAAACTGCGTGGAAAAACGTCAAAACCAGGTATTTGGGCAAACCATGAAACTGTTGACGCGAACGTTTCTACAATCGGTGAAATACCGAACGAGGCAGAAATTTTCTTAAATTCATCAACATATTTTTGTAATTCTTCTTGTGTTGCACCGAAAACTATAAACAATGGGTAATAATTAACAAGACTTTGATTACCAGAAATATTTTCATCCATTGCTGTTTGTGCCACGGATATTTGTTCTTCTGTTATATTATTATCTTTATCCGCCGTTGATATTCTTTGACGTATAGCCATTTCTACGTCTGCACTACCCATAATTTTAAAAGCGTTCATACATATCATTTCTGTTTGAATGGTAGAAACTGTATTGAAAAAATCTTCGTCCAGATAATCAGGCGACATTTTAAAAGAAATCATTGATGCGAAAGATTGTTTTCCACCGCTTATATACCTAACAACACCATCTTTTAAAAATTCTACATCATCAACAGTTGTTACGTTTGCAATATTTTGATCACATACAATTGGTTCTGGTTTTGTAATTGGCGATAAAATGCGACCAAAGAATTTTGCCATGTTATCATTTGAATCATTACGTAAAAGTACCGGTCTGTATGCGGCCAATATAGATTCAATATAATTACAATATTGATTTAATTTATCTCTTGCATTATTACCAGATACAGATAAAACAACATAATAATTATTATTAAATATACGCAGGCCCTGTTCTTGCCATTTATCGTAAATTTTTTGTAAAACAGGTTGGTCAAATTCATAATTTGTATTTTCATCTATTGCATCACGCATCATATAAAAACGTAATACGACATTTTTATCACGAATTTGGTTAAATAATTGGGTACGTAAATCCAAGAATTTTTCTTTTGTTGCATCATCTTGCATACTTGTCTGAACGCCTGTAATCTTATATACACGCAAAATACTGCCATCTGTCAAAGTCAAAGAATCATCGTTATAAACAGTACCAAAAGGTAAATATTGTGAATAATTCGCATAACCAAACTTAGGAAATATACGACGCGTTATGGCAGGTATATACAACATCAAAATGATAAATAAAAACACCACCGCCATAACTAATATTATGGTAGTAATAGGAAATCCAGCACCTGCAAAATAATTAAAAAAACTTGTCATTTTATGCTGCTAATCTCCTTGGTATTCTTTTTTTTAACAAATTAATTTTTGCAGAAATGATTTGTCCCAACTGCGGTTCTTTTTTTGAAAATCCGGCAAGAATTATATGAACAATACACACAGATATTAAAAAGAATAATGGATTAATATTAGAACTTGCCCCATTTATAATTAAATCTGTTACAAAAATAATTATAAATATTATGAATTGAACAGCAAAATTCAAAACAGCAACAGAATAAGGCACGTAAAAAATACGCGCTGGATTTGCTAATGCTTTTAACACTTGTTGCTTCATTTTGAGATAAATCCTCTCTCGCTGTTCAAATTATAACAATTTCAACAGTTTTCAACAAGTATAAAAAACAAACATATTTTTTTGTTAAAAATGTTAAAAAAGTCTATATTTTTTAACTATTAATTATTTTTCTATTTTTTCAACATTTTTTCAAAAATCCTGAAAAAACCGGGAAAAAATTGTTAAAAACTTGTTAATAAGTAAATAAAAACCATTTTTAACAGATTTAACAGGCATAACAAAAACAACAAAATATTAATAAATATTTGATTTTTTAGAAAAAGCGTTTATAATGACCAAGCAAAAAGGATTTAGATATGAAATTTTTAAGTTCATTAAAGGCTTGGAAAAAACGCGGTAATATAAAACAAATTCGTCGTGGTAAACAAGTTATTTTAATTGACCCAAGTAATCCTAAATTAAAGGCAAAACAGGGTTTTAAAAGAAAATAAATATTATCTGGCTTTGTACAGGTTGTTTTTAAGGTCCGATAAAATCGGACTTTTTTAAAATAAAGAAAAATCGTTTAAAAAAGACTCTTTCATCACATTAATTGCTTCTTTTTGTGATAACCCCGATTCACGTAGGTATTGTATTTGTACGTCTGTTGGTTTAAAAATAGAAGCGCTGTGGTCTGCTGTATCTGGGATAGAAGATATTTTTTGTGCTGGTGTAAATTCTAATTTTGCCGTTTTGTCTGCTAATGCAGAAAACGTTATATTTGATTTTGTGTTTATACAGTTTTTATCAATAATTGCGGTTCCTGATAATTTTGAAATAGAGTGTTTATTTGCTAATAATTTTGTATTTAAGAAAACAGTTGTGTCTGATTGTGAGTGGGTTGCCGTGCAATTAAAATCTATATTGCTATTATTTTCTATCATTATTTGACCTAGAAATTCAGAGAATCTACCGGTGTTTTTGATAAAAACGTTTAAAAAAGCCGGTTTTTTGTTTTTTATTCTTAGACTCATAAACACCTTTTGATTTTCTGCAGATATGTTTATATCAAGGTTATTTTGATTTTCTATTTCACCGACGTATATAATATGTATTGGTAATTTATATTTTTTTTCTATATTTGTGCTTTTTAAGGTTGATAATTCCGGACAAAAGCATCCATCTTGGAAAACAATAGTTTCCGCTGGAAAGGTTTTTATATTGAATTTTTCCCACATGTATGACATATTGCTATATATTATAAAGGAAATATAAATGGGATTCAATTGCGGAATTGTCGGATTACCAAACGTTGGTAAATCTACATTATTTAATGCGTTAACACAAAGCGCCGCAGCAGATGCGCAAAATTATCCTTTTTGCACCATTGAGCCAAATACAGGTCGCGTAGTTGTACCAGATATAACCTTGCATAAGTTAGCAGAAGTTGCAAAGTCACAAAAAATCATACCAACGCAACTGGAGATTGTTGATATTGCGGGTTTAGTCAAGGGGGCATCAAGTGGCGAAGGGCTTGGTAATAAATTTTTAGGTAACATTTTATCTACTGATGCAATAATTCACGTTGTTAGATGTTTTGAAAACGATGATATAGTCCATGTAAACGGTCGTATAGACCCACTTTCTGATATTGACACGATTGAAACAGAACTAATGTTGGCTGATTTAGAAAGCCTTGATAAGCAGATGAAGAACCTTGAAAAAAAAGCGCATGGTTTAGATAAAGTTGCTATTAAATTACTTGCGGATGCAAAGGTAATTCGTGATGGGCTTGCAACGGGTACCCCTGCCAGAATGCAAGAAGTAGATACCGCGCCGTTTAATTTATTAACGGCAAAACCGGTTATATATGTGTGTAATGTAGAGGAATCAGCGGCGGCAAATGGTAATAAGTATTCAGATATAGTTCGTGACAAATTTGGTAAAATTGCGCCTGTTCTTGTAATCTCATCAAAAATAGAAATGGAAATTTCACAAATAGTTGATCCCGCAGAAAGAAAAATGTTTCTTGATGATTTAGGATTAACAGAATCCGGTTTGGATAAAGTTATAAGAACTGGATACGATACTTTAGGGTTACAAACTTTTTATACGGTTGGTCCAAAGGAAGCACATGCTTGGACGATAACGAAAGGTATGACTGCTCCGCAGGCGGCGGGAAAGATACATACTGATTTTGAAAAAGGGTTTATTCGTGCAGAGATAATATCACCGTCAGATTTTATCACACTTGGTGGGGAAGTTGCGGTAAAAGAAGCCGGTAAAATGCGTCTTGTCGGCAAAGAATACATTATGCAAGAAGGTGATATTTGTCATTTCTTATTTAATAATTAAAGGGTATAAAAATGATACATGTTCTATTTTCAGCGTCAAAAAATATAACCAGTTGGTTATCTGTTGCAATTATAAGTATGGCTGAAAATACGAACAGTAAAATAACACTGCATATTATAGATAACGGCATAACTAATCTTGATAGAAAAATAATAGAAGATATATGTAGTAAATATAAACATCTTAGTAAACCTAAGTGGTATTTTGTTGATATAAAGAAAGAGTTTTCTGGTTGTGCAAGTTGGACAGGGGGGCTTGATGCATGGTCGCGTTATCTTGCCCCAAGTTTGATAAAAAATATTGATAAAATAATGTATCTAGATAGTGACATTATTTTTACAGGCGATATACAAAAAATCTGGGATATTGATTTAGAAGGTTTTCCGCTGGCGGTTGTTCCGGAAATATTTATGGGCGCGGATTATATGACCGATAAATTAAAATATTACAGAGATGTACTTCATTTCTCACAAAAGAAATTATCTTTTTCTGTCAGTACAATCATATTTGATTTAAAAAAATGGCGTTCGGAAAAATATACAGAAAAGTTAAAACAAATAGGTATTAAATACGGCGAAGAAATTGCTGGGGCCCCAGATCAATATGCAATGAATATGTTATTTGCAGATAATTATAAAGTGATTGATACCGCATTAGTACCTACTACTTTTGATGTGGAATGGTTTGAATTTGTTCAAAAAGATAGGTTTTCAGAAATGCAAAATCAAATGGTGATAAGACAATTTAATATATTAAAACCGTGGTCTGAATACTTAATAAATAATCGTCCTATGTTGCATTTTGAGTTGTTTTGGTATTACGCGCAAAAAACGCCTTTTGCAGATTATTTCAAGGTTAAATTTATGATATCAATGTATGAAAAGTTAAAAAAAAATAAATAAAAATACCGGCTTTTTTGATAAAAATGTTAAAAAAGGCCGGGGTTTATAACATTGTGATTGTATCCAGTTTATCGGTATATTTTTGAATTTCTGCGTCAATATTTTTTATTTCATCGCCAGCTTTTTCATCGCCAGAAATAAATGCAGAAAATAACTCTTTCTTTTTTATATTCAGCGATTCGATATATTTTTGTATTTTTAATGAAACGATATATTTTTCAGCCAATTTTTCATCTAAATTCATATCTGATACATCACCGTCAAAATTTGTATTCAATGTTGCTAAAAATTCTGCATACCTTTCCGCCAGTTCTGGATATTTATTTATAATGAATATCAAAGTGTTTTGTGTAATTGTATCTATTTCTGGTAATTCTATATTTTTTTGTTTTGAATCCGATTTTTTCCATTTGTGCCAAGAATTGAATTTTCTGGAATTATATTCTTGTTCATATTCAGCGCGCAAAGAAATGTCGGTTATTTTATCGGTTTTTTGTTTTAAAAATTTTTCTGCCTGTGCACGTCCGCCTGGCGTAGAGACTAAAAAAGACTCATTAGTAAGTTTCCATAAAAAGTCAACAAGTGGTGTTGCATTGTCTATTATTTTACGCATGGCATCGGCACCAGATTTTTTTAAAACTTCGTCTGGATCTTTACCGCCCGTAACAAAAGCAAATCGTACATCAGAATTATCGCGTAAAAACGGCATTACTATATCACATGCTCTACCTGCTGCTTTTTGTCCTGCATTATCACCGTCAAAGCAGAATATAATATTTCTATTTGATTTACATAAAATAGCAACGTGATCTTCTGTCAGTGCAGTACCAAGCGGGGCAACGGTTTCAGGAAAACCATTTGATTGCATTTGAATTGCATCAATTTGCCCTTCTACAACGATACTTCTATTTGCCCGATGAATTGCGTTGCGCGCAAAATTTAATCCAAAAATAGTTTTTCTTTTATGGAACATTTCGGTATCTGATGTGTTTATATATTTAGGTTCAGAACCGTCCATACTACGTCCTGAAAACGCAACAACTTGTCCTTGTACGTTGAATATAGGAAACATTAATTTATCACGGAAAAAGTCATATATGCCATAATCACCGCGCCTACATAAACCAGTAGATAATAATGTTTCTTGTTTTATGTTTACAAATTTATTTGCTATGAAATTATTTTTAGGCGCATATCCTATACGATACTTTTTTATCATTTCATCAGAAAAACCACGTCCGCGAATATATTCCAATGCACTTGTACCGTCACTTTCAAATAATTTTTTTTGATAAATTTGTGTTGCTTGTTCTGTTATTTGAAAATAGTTTTCTTCCCTGGCAACTTGTTCTGCCGATTTCGGTTTATATTCAGGCATTTTTATACCTGCCTGATTTGCTAATTCTTTTAAAGCATCCACGAAGTCCATATTATTAGATTTCATGGTAAAAGAAATGATGTCACCGTGTTCACCGCAGCCAAAACAATGATAAAATCCTTTTTCTTCATTTACAGAAAAACTGGGTGTTTTTTCATTATGAAAAGGACAGCACCCCCAATAATTTTGACCTTTCTTAACAAGCGGAACGCGACGCCCTACTACATCAACGATAGATAAACGGGTTCTAAGTTCGTCTGTAAAATTACGGTCATATCCTGCCATTATTTTTTTACGGTCTTTTTAAATTTAGTTGACGTTTTTTTGTTATTTATCAGTTCTATTGCTGTTTCTAAATCTGGTTGTGATTTCACTGATACATTTACTTTATTAGAAGATATATATGCACCATATCGTCCTGTTGGATAATAATAAATCATTTTATCTGTTTCAGGGTTTTTACCAATTTCAACAGGTTCAGACTTTTTTGTTTCGTTTTTTAATAGTTCTTTCGCTATATCCAAAGTAATTGTTTCAGACGTATATTTTTTTGCGGCGACATTTTTCGTACCGTCTGTAACATAAGGTCCAAAACGCCCAATACGGAAAGAAATACCATCACCTAATTCTATTGAATTAGATTTTTGTTTTTCGGGTTTCGTATCATCTGATTTGACGTCTGCTTCTGCGTCTGTAATATCTAGTTTTTTCGTATAATTACATTTCGGATAATTTACGCATCCTATAAAAGGCCCGAACTTTGATAATTTAATTCCTAAATCCCCACCGCATTTTGGACATTTATTGTTGCCAATATATAGTAAATGTTCGTGCATCATTTCATTTATCGCATCAATAATTTCCGCGGTTTTAACGTCTTTTGCACCATTAATCATATTTTCTGTCGGAGACCAGAAACCCCGCAAGGCATCTAATTTTTTTTGTTTTCCGTTTGACACGTCGTCCAACGTGTCTTCTGTTTTTGCGGTAAAGTTTACATCAACCAGGTCTTTAAAATATTTAGACAGATAAGAAGCGATAACCCATCCGCCTGATGTAGGATGAAATCTACGTTGTTTATCTTGCTGGACATATTTTCTGTCTACGATAGTTGACATAATAGTTGCATAAGTAGACGGGCGCCCTATCCCGAGTTCTTCCAGTTTTTTTACCAGTGATGCTTCTGTATATCTTGCCGGTGGTTGCGTAAAGTGCTGCTCGGGCTCCAGTTTTGTTATAATGATATCATCACCGACAGACAAAGGCGGTAATTTAGATTCATTATTTTCTTCTGCATCATCTTTATCTTCGGTGTATACACGCATAAAGCCGTCAAAAGTTCTGGTTGTACCAACAGCGTGAAAAACGGCGCGTTTATTTTCCGTTTCCATATCTGCGGATACACTATCAAATTCAGCGTTCGTCATTTGACAGGCAATTGTTCTTTTCCAGATTAAATCATATAATTTTGCTTCATCACCAGACAGTTTGTGTTCGTTTGTATCAAAGTGAGTTGGTCTGATTGCTTCGTGTGCTTCCTGTGCGTTTTTGGATTTAGTTACATATACATTTGGTGTTTTTGGAACAAATTTTTCGCCATACGCATTTTGAATATAGTTACGAATGTCGTTTACCGCTTCTGCCGACAAGTTAGTCGCATCAGTACGCATATAAGTAATCATACCCTGTTCATATAATTTTTGCGCTGTTGCCATAGTGCGTTTTGAAGAAAAATAAAGTTTTCTTGCGGCTTCTTGTTGCAGCGTACTTGTCGTGAATGGCGCCGCCGCCCGCCGAGAAGTCTTCTTTTTATCCAAAGAAATAACTTTTGCATTTATTATGGGGCGGCCTATTCCGGATAAAATATCGTCTACCTGTGCTTTGTTTTCTAGTGTCATCTTTTCAATTTTTTTTGAATCAAATTGAGAAAGATTGGCAGAAAAGACGAAATCGTTTTTATCGCATTCGGCAGATATAGACCAGTATTCAACAGGTTTAAAGGCTTCTATTTCGCGTTCTCTATCAACGACCAGTTTAACAGCAACTGATTGTACGCGTCCGGCAGATTTACCAAGATTTCTGCGCCATAGCAACGGTGATATACTAAAACCAATCAAATAATCTAATGCGCGACGAACAAGATACGCATCAACTAAATCGTTATCTATTTCGCGCGGATGTGCAATTGCTTCTTGTACGGCTTTTTTCGTAATTTCATGGAAAGCAACACGGTAAACTTTTTTACCATCTAAAACCTTTTTTGATTTTAAAATATCAAGAATGTGCCATGCAATGGCTTCTCCTTCTCTATCCGGGTCAGAAGCCAAATAAACGGCATCTGCCTTTTTTATTTCATCTGTAATAAGTTTTATTTGCTTTTCTTTCCCGGGCATTATCTGCCAGCGCATAGCAAAATCTTTATCTGGGTCAACGCTGCCGTTTTCTGGAACAAGATCGCGAACATGTCCAACAGAAGCAATAACGCGCCAGCCACTGCCAAGGTATTTTTCAATTGTTTTTGCTTTTGAAGGTGATTCCACGATAAGTAAATTCATTTTTTAACTTCCTTTTGCAGACAATTGTTGATCTTTATGAATGTGCGCATTTTGGCATAGCCCGAAACCAAACATCAGCGATAAAAGACTGCTGCCACCAAAAGACATCAAAGGCAGTGGCACACCAACAGTTGGCATCAAACCTAAAACCATAGAGATATTTATAAAATAATAAATGAAAAAGTTCAACATAAAACCAAAACATACCAGTTGACCGAACCTATTCCTGCATGTTTTTGCGCACCAAAACAGAACGATTATTATGATTGTATATAACATAAGTAACGAAAAGGCGCCTACGAAACCAAATTCTTCACCAAGCATGGTAAATATAAAATCGGTTTGTTTTTCGGGTAAGAAAGATTGTTGCGATTGCGTTCCTGACATATATCCTTTGCCCAACATACCACCGCTGCCAAAAGCAATTTTCGCTTGGTTTATTTGATATCCTGCACCTTGTGCATCGTGGTCTGGGTTTACGAAAGTTATAATTCTGTCGCGTTGATAGTCGTGCAAACCGCCGTACCAAACCAAAGGTGCAGCCATTAACCCAAGTATAATGGCGATGATGAACCATTTTTTTTGCGCGCCAACTATATAAAACATACCGATAGTAATCATACCAAGTGATAAAGCAGTACCTAAATCCGGTTGTAAAACGATTAATAAAAACGGCACCAACAACATAGTTGCCGGTACGGTATAATTTTTTATTTGTGATAATTCTACGGAATTCATCCAAGCAAAGTAACGCGCCAAAGCTAAAACAAGAGCAATTTTAATTAATTCTGATGGTTGAACATGAAAGAAACCGAGATTAAGCCAACGTTGTGCGCCCATACCAGTATGCCCGACGAACGTTACAAGTACAATCATTATAAAGGCGATTATATAAATCCAGTATGCGGATTTTATCCATGTCTTTATATTAATAAAGGCCGCAAAAAAGAATACGCCGAACCCGAGTAAAATTTTAATAAGTTGCGACATCGCAAAGGGATACCAAGATCCCCCGCCGGCTGAATATAAAACAACAATAGAAATAGCCAGAACCAAACACATAGGGATAAATAAAGCCCATGAAAAACGGCCAAGTTTTTCTGAAAAACTCATCATATTAGCATTAGAAACGCGCGTTTGGCGTGCCATTATTTATCCTTTTTTAAAAGTGCGCGCATTGTTGCCGCAACTGTTCGTGCCGCTGGACCGCTGCCACCAGAATGTTCTGTTATTGCACAAACAGCGTACTTTGGTTTGCTTGTTGGTGCGTATCCGACAAATAAACCGTGATTGCGCATATTCCACTTTAATTGCTCGTTAGTCAAAACGCCGCTAAGACGTTCTGCGCGGGAAATGCTACGAACTTGTGACGTTCCGGTTTTGCCGCCCATTTTTGCACCGCTTACATTGATAGCGCTTCCCGCGGCTGTTCCACCGGTCTTGGTTACTTGTTCCAAACCGTTTAATACAGATTTGATATTTTTGTAATTCAAACCAAGATTCGCAAATTGTGGTTTTTCTTCTGTTAAAATAAGACGGGGCATAACGACTTTATTTGATACAGTTCGTGCCATCATAACGGCCAACTGTAAACAGTTCGTTAAAGTAAAACCCTGACCTATTCCAGATATAATCGTGTCGCCGTGCACCCACCTGTAACCGATTTGTTTTTCTTTCCAATATCTGTCTGGTATAACGCCCGGCATTTCACGCGATAATATACCATCCATATATTTTTGCGTAAACCCAAGTTTAATGGCCATTTGTTTAATAGAGTCAATACCTATTCTTAGTGCGACTTGATAAAAATATATATCGCAAGAATGTTTTAATGCACCAGCCAAATCAACCCATCCATGACCTTCTTCTTCCCAGCAATGGTATCTTCTGTCGCCATAATCCCAATATCCTGGGCAGAATATTTTTTCATTTGGTGTTATCGCGCCAGATTCTAGTGCCGCCAATGCAACGACTATTTTGAATGTAGAGCCAGGTGGATATAACCCTTCTATACTTTTATTCATAAAGGGTTTCATATAATCTTCGCGCAGTGATGCGATATATTCTTCGCCGTCATCAGAACCAAATTTATTAGGGTCAAAACTTGGGGCGGATACCATTGCTAATATATCACCAGTTTCTATGTCCAAAGCAACGCCACATCCAGAACGATATGATATCAAAGAATCATACATTGCCTTTTGTGCGTCGTCGTTTATAGTTGTTTTTAAATCGCTGCCGATTATTGGTTGTTTAAATTGTGTTTTATCTTCACCGGTTATTCTGCCTACTGCGTTTGTAATCATAACGGTTTGTCCGGGCGTACCCGCTAACATATCGTTATATCTTTTTTCAAGGCCGGTAATACCTGTCGTTAAAAAGGGTGCATTTGCTACTGGTTTTTCTGGGGCCCCTACGTAGCCAAATATTTGTGCGCCGGCAGGTCCCATCTCATAAAGTCTTGAAAAACCGCTTCGTACGTGAAGCCCAGGTAAATTTTGCGCCTGTAATTTTGCCAGTTTATTCCAATCTGTGTTTTCGCTAACAAGTACAGGTTGAAATTTTAATTGCTTTTTTATTTTTTTATAAATGTTATTAACGCGCTTATTATTCAGGTTTAATTCTTTTGCAACAATACTGATTAATTCATCAAGGTTTTCCGTTTCTTCCGGTATTATATAAATTCTGTATGTGGACGTATCCCTGGAAATAGGCGTACCGGAATTAGATAATATTTTACCACGTTCGGGCATATTTATTTGAATTCTGAAAGAGTTGTTTTCGCTTTTTTTTGTATATTCACGATAGTTGAAAAGTTGCATCTGTAACATACGTAAAACAAGTGCAGATGTTAAAACCGCGCCTGCTGTTAAGAACAAAGCGCTTCTTCTGTCAAAAAGACGTGCAACTTCTTTATCTATCATCGCACACCCTTTTTATTAAAGCAGTTACAGGTATGTAAAGCGTTGATACCCATGCAAACGTCCATCCAGCACGTATCAGGTTTGATACATTAAAGTTCATAAAAGATAATATAAGCAGTGATATACCAAAAAATACCATAAATATTTTTAGCGCGTTATTATCTTGTTTTGATAAATCAATGATACTTTGAAACCCGATTATTGCATAAAACAGGCAATACATAACAGTCCAAAACACCAGCGAATCAAACCTGTAATCTATTAAAAAACAAAAAATAGCGGCAAATGGTGCAAACCAAGGTATAGGGCGTACAAACGAACAATAAAATATAGGTATTATTGCCAGAATGCCTGCAGGATTCCAGAACGCAACAGATAATCGCCATAACACTATCACGGCGATAAAAGGAAACGCGTCGCGCAGAAAATTTATTATTTTATTTTTCATTTATATTCGTCTTGTGTATCAAATTTTAATACAACCACACGTGATAATTGTTTTGGTGGTAATACACTTACATCTGTTTCGTTTTGCATTTCACCGACTGGTATTCCGTTTGGCAAGACGCCGCTTATATTACTTGTAACCAATTTAATACCGCCAGAAGGTTGGAATTCTGGATCGCTAAAAAATCCCATCGTTGGTGTGCTGGAACCGTTGCCTTGCATAAAACCATAAACTTCCGAGCCAACAACGCGCACCGGAATATTTGTATTTGAATCTGTCAAAGCGCGTACGCGTGAAAAATGCGGCGCAACATCAGTTATAATACCGACCAACACGCCATCAGTAGATGTTACAACCATACCCTTTTCTAAACCTTGTTTAACACCCTTGTTAATAAGAAAGGTACTATGATGAAAGGCGGAATCGTCGTATATAACATCTGCAATCAAAGAATCGCGTATGTTAGATTCAATAATATCCAGTTCGCGCGCAAGTTTTTGGTTTTCTAATACTGCGATTTCACATGTGGTTTTGGTTTTAAGCGCCTCGTCCAATCTTACGCGCAGTTCTTCGTTTTCCGTTCGCAAAGTTGATAATTCCCTGATGTTATCAATTGCGTTACCAACGGCACGAACCGGCCAAGTTATTATGTTACCGGTCCAATGTGCCACGGGCAGAATTATATGTGCCAAACCATTCATTATTTTATAATCGGGTTTGGCAATCATTATATATATAAATAGTATGGGCAATATCGCTGCTGCAACGGCAGATTTAATGATTGTATATAATCTTGAAGATAATTTATTTTGGCTCATATTAATGGGTAGTGTAAACTCTAAAAGAGCAACATTCAATAAAAACTTGATTTTTCTTTTTATTATGCCAGAATAACGCATGTGTTAAACAAAGCCGAAATGGCAATGGCATTGCCATAAGGTATTAAGAAAGAGGTAAAAAATGCCAAAATTAAAAACAAAGTCGTACTTAAAAAAGCGCGCATCTATGACAGCGACCGGTAAAATTCGCGTTGCCAGAAATGCCCACAAGAAACTGTTACGTCATAAATCCAAGCGTGCAAATAACGCTGGGTCAAAGCCACAGTATCTGAATGAAAACATGGTCGGTCAGGCAAAAATCTTGGCCCCATATGGATTGAAATAAAAGGGGGTAGATTATGGCAAGAGTTAAACGCGGAACAACCGTAAAACAAAAACATAACAAGATTTTGGCCCGTGCCAAGGGGTATTTGGGTCGTCACAGTACAACATATCGTGCTGCGCGTGAAAAAACTGAAAAGGCGGGACAATATGCATATCGCGATCGTCGCGTTAAAAAACGTGAATTTCGTGGTTTGTGGATTGTTCGTATAAACGCTGCCGTGCGTAGTAATGGTATGACATACAGCCAGTTCATGAATGGTTTAAAGAAAGCAGGCGTTACATTAGACCGCAAGGTCTTGGCAGAAATGGCGTATGCTGGTGACGCTAATTTCACAAAACTGATTGATACTGCAAAACGATTTATCTCTGCCGATGCTAAATAAGCCTTGGCGGCAGGTGTTTTATTTTGTATGATAAAGCCGTCTATTGACGGCTTTTTATGTTTTAAGGTGGAATCCATGCAAGAACAAATAAAAAACATTAAAACTTTGGAAGATTTACAGGCATTGTACGTTGCTACCTTCGGTAAAAACGGGACGATGACGGCGCGATTGAAAGAAATGAAAAATTTGGATAACGACGCGCGCGCGGAACTTAATAAAGAGAATTCAACTTTGCGCGAATTATTCAAAGTTCGTCAATCTGAACTGGAACAGCAGGCATTGATGGCAGGCCTACAAAAACAAAAGTTGGACGTATCTTTGAACCCTGAACCAGAAAATACGGGTACTTTACATCCGATAACTCATGCTTTGGCTGACATATCTTCAATACTTGAATCATTCGGTTACGAATTATGGACCGGACCAGAGGTAGAAGATGATTGGCATAACTTTACGGCTTTGAATACTCCTATGCATCACCCTGCTCGCGACATGCAAGATACATTCTTTTTACCGAATGGAAACGTTATGCGCACGCAGACATCTGCAATTCAGATTCGCAGCATGGAAAAGAAAGGGGCGCCGATAAAGATGTTTGGTATAGGTGCAACATATCGTAAAGAAATGGACGCAACGCATGGTCCTATGTTTCATCAGATAGAAGGCTTGTATATTGATAAAGATGTGACGATGACTGATTTAATCGGTGATGTACAAGAATTTTTGAAAAGATTTTTTGAAATGGACAATGTTGAATTACGTATTCGCCCGTCTTACTTTCCTTTTACCGAACCAAGCATAGAAGTAGATATGAAATGGCGTGGTGATAAATGGTTAGAACTGATGGGGGCCGGTATGGTACACCCTGATGTTTTACGTAATTGCGGCATAAATCCAGAAGAATATCAAGGATTTGCGTTTGGTTTTGGCTGGGACAGACTTGCGATGTTAAAGTATGGACTAAACGATTTACGAAAACTTTACGACGGTGATATTCGTTGGTTAAAAAACGCCGGATTTTAAATTAAGAACGAGGCATAAGATGAAATGGACTTATGATTGGTTAAAAGATTACTTAAAAACAGATGCGGATGCGTCTTTGATTGCGGATACACTGACGCGTACCGGGTTGGAAGTTGAAGGTTTAATAGAACCTATCTCACCGATTGCAGCAAAGATTGTTGAATGCGTACCGCATGAAAATAGCGACCATTTACACGTATTAAAAGTTGATGACGGCAGTGGAAAACTTCGTCAGATTGTATGCGGTGCACCAAACGCGCGCATTGGATTGATGTCTGCGCTGGCGAAACCCGGCTGCGTAATAGAAGGTCATGAAATACAAAGCGGTAAATTACGTGGTGTTCTGTCCGACGGCATGATGTGCAGCGGTCGCGAGTTAGGTATAAACGACGACCACAGCGGTATTATTGAGTTGCCTGAAAATACAGTAATAGGTTCACAAATATTACCCTCAGAAATTATTTTTGATGCGGGTATTACGCCAAACCGACCCGATTATTTGGCAGTACGCGGAATCGCACGCGATTTAGCGGCATGTGGAATCGGTGAATATATTATACCAAAAGACGACGTTTTGGCGCCTGTAACAGGTCAAAGAAAAATAAAAATAGAAACAGATAAGTGTCCTGTATATCAGTTCTGTGAAATACACGATATAAAAATCGGGCCAAGTTCCAGCAAGATAAAATCGCGGCTCGCAGCAATTGGTATAAATCCTAAAAATGCCCCGATAGATGCAACGAATTATATTTGTTATGATATGGCACAGCCTATGCATTGTTTTGATGCGGATGAAATAGTTGGTGATATAACTGTTCGCAGCGCTAGGACAGGCGAAAAATTTACAGATTTATTCGGTAACGAGCATGATTTATCTGATACAGATATGGTCATCGCGGATGATAAAGGAATTCTTGCGTTGGCGGGTGTTGTTGGCGGTGCGCGTGGCATGACGACAGATAATACGAAAAATATTATTTTAGAAAGCGCGTATTTTAACCCCGTTTCTGTTCGCAAGACTTCCAAACGTATCGGTATATCAACAGATTCTTCATATAGATATGAACGCGGTATAGACCCAACTATTACGGGTATTGCTTTGGCAAAAGCAGCAAAAATAATAATGGAAGCCTGTGGTGGAAAAATAGTTGGTACGGGAATTGGTGGGGAAATACCAAAAGAAACGCGTGCTATACGATACAGTCCGGATTTGTTCAAGAAAAAAATAGGCGTTGATATGGAAAGTTCTCGTCAGCGCGAGATTCTTGAAGGGCTTGGGTTTAAAATAACAGAAACAAAAACCGCGTGGACAATTGTGCCTAGGTCGGCGCGCGTTGATATTGTTTTACCTGAAAATATTATATCCGAATTAATCAGAATATATGGTTATGACAATATATCCAAGGTTGCAAAACACAAAATAGCAAGCGCCGTGCCACATAAAGATTTTTATATGTGGTTAAAAAAGGAATTGGCCGCCCGTGGTTTGAACGAGGTTAAGTCATATAGTTTCGGTAATTCAAAAATAGAAGAATTATTGTCAGATAAAACAATCATAAAAATTGCGAATCCTATTATAAATACTATGGATACAGCAAGAAATGGTTTGCTGGGCACGTTATTAAGTTTTGTGTCAGAAAATGAAAAACGCGGATATCCGGATTTAAATATGTTTGAATTAGGAACGGTTTTTGACGGTGATATGCCGGGTCAGCAACATACACAAATATGTGTCGTTCGTACGGGCAATACATCGCCTAAACATTGGCAACATAGAAATCGGGTTCGTGACATATATGATGTAAAGGCGGATTTAATTGCATTGATGCACGGACAGAATTTCACGGTCAGCACTGACAATGCACCGCTGTGGGCACATCCATTCAGATATGGTGCAATTTATCAGGGTAAAAAGAAAATTGCTGAATTCGGTGAATTACACCCATCTGTTGCACGCAGATTGAAAATAAAAACACCTGTTATGATTGCAATAATAGATGATGTAGAAAATGTACCTTTGGCAAAAAAGTGCAAAGAACCTGTGATTAGCGATTTTCAACCGATAAGTCGTGACTTTGCATTTATCGTAGATTCAGATTTTCCAGCAGAAAAATTAACTGGTGTTGCGATGTCTACGGACAAGCGTATACAAGCGGTTGTCGTCTTTGACGCGTTTGATATGGGTGACGGCAAGAAGTCAATTGCATTTACAATAACTATTATTCCCGATTCAAATATGTCAGACGATGATTTATTAAAAATCCAAGACGCTGTCATAGAAAACGTTGAAAAGAAATGTAACGCAAAAATTCGCGATAAATAAAGAATAAAAAAGCCGGTAAACACCGGCTTTTTTAGTGCTTTTAGAATTTATAACGAGCCCCGATCATAACTTCATGTGAAGATACGTCAATATCACCGTTTATATACAATAATTTACCCAAGTTTAGAATGTTTTCTGCTGCACTATCTGTTACGCTGCCATAATTTGTATACCGATATGCGATATCAAATGCGAGATTTTCGTTTAAATTATAAGATACACCAGCACCAACATTCCAAGCCAAATTATCAGCTTTTGAGTCTATTTCTATGTCTAAAACGCCACCAGGTATATTACCTGTTGCCAAAGAAGAAATTTCAACGTGTGCGTAACCGATACCAGCACCCACAAAAGGCACAAACTTTGTTCCTGTATTAATATCATAATAGAAATTCAACATAGCATCATAAATAGAGGTTGTTGTTTCATAATTATGAGTATAGAAATTTGTTATTTCGAAAGGAAAATCATTGTCGTCTGTAAAATCAGAGTTCCAACCAAATTCTGCTTCTGCACGTAATGTTCCGTATGGAATTGGTGTTTCTGCGCCAACAGCAGCACGACCGCCAAAATGAATACCAGAATGAGTTGTGTCGGAAATAACGTTGTTATGGTGTTTTTTCCCGCCAAAAGAATAATCAGATAAAACGGTCGTTTCATTGTTTGAATATATGCCGGCGATTCTTAATCCTGCATATGGCGTCAGTTCAAAAGCGTTTGCATTTGCACCCAATAAACAAATTGCACTGGTTAAAAAGATAGTTTTTTTCATGTGAAATCCTTTCTTTCTGTTTTTTATACCAACAGTAGATATTCGTTATAAAATTATAAACTTTATAAGAATTTTTTCCTTTGTTGGATTACTATGAATATATACCAAAAAAAGCAAAAAATCAAGGAGACATAAAAAAACGGCATTTACCGGGTTCTTTATATGTTTTTATCGTTGGAATTACACCAACGTGCCACAGGGCATTCTGCGCATTTTGGGCGAAGGGCTTTACAAGTATAACGTCCGTGCAAAACCATAACATGATTTACCATCGCATGATACTTTTTGGGTATTTTTTGAAGTAGTTTTTCTTCTACTTTTTCTGGTGTGTTATCAGAATCATCTGCCCAACCAAATCGGTGAGATAATCTGAATACATGTGTATCAACCCCAATATTTGGCGCGCCCCACAAGACATTCATCACAACATTTGCAGTTTTTTGTCCGATGCCCGGCAATTTCATTAAAGCATCACGATTGTGAAAATTTTTCGGAAATTTATAATTTTCATCCGCATTATTGTCTTCATCCATTAATCGTTCGGATAAACCGATAATACTTTTGGCTTTATTATTAAAAAAAGAAATTACGCGAATATATTTTTTTATACCTTCTTCGCCAAGCTCTATCATTTTTGCGGGGCTGGGGGCAATACGAAAAAGTTCGGGTGTTACTTCGTTTACTTTTTTATCTGTTGCCTGCGCCGACAGAATGACGGCAACCGCAAAAGTAAACTCATTTGTGCTGTACAGTTCAGAACGAATGTTCATATCAATTGTTTTCGGTACTTCGCGAAAATAAATTTCAGGCGTCATTTTATAAAGAATATCCTGATAAAAGTTCCTTACACACTTGTTGACACTCGTCAGAGTATTCTTTTAGGTACTTTTCCATTTCTTTTGTTGTTTTATACTTTCCCGTTATCGTAAGTGCAGTAAAGGGGTTGAACCGACTTTTTGAATCACAGCATACACATTCGCGGGTATGCAGTATGGTTAAATCGCCTTTTGTATTTTTGTTACCGATATAAAATCCGGCACCAAACAAAGCAAGAACAAGTAATGCACCAGCAATCCAATATAGCATTTTATGCATGTTGTATCCTTATTATATTTTATAAAGAATATCCAGCAAACTCATCCTTGCACAGTTGTTGACACAGTTCAGGGAATGGGTATTCTTTTAGGTACTTTTCCATTTCTTTTGTTGTTTTATACTTTCCCGTTATCGTTCGTGTAAAGACATTACCATTTGAATCACAGCATACACATTCACGGGCATGCAGTATGGTTAAATCGTCTGTTGTGTTTTTGTTGGCGATATAAAATCCGGTACCAAACAAAGCAATTATAAAGGCGGCACCTATTATCCAATAAAATGTTTTACGCATAGTTTATCCTTTATGCTTTTTTTATAGAAATAGATAAGCTATAACCTTCTATTTCTGTGTTATATTTTCCGTCACCACGTGACATATTTGTTATTAATGCCTCGTCCATAATGTGTTGGCGGTGTTGTTCAATAGCATTTGCCAATGCTGGATCTGCATTATATTCTAATATTATCCTGTCAGATACATCCATACCAGCAGTTTTTCTGGTGTCTTGGATAAAGCGCAAAGTATCGTTTGCCAGCCCTTCTGCAACCAGTTCTGAATTAATTTCTGTATCCAATACTATAACAGCAGTATTATCAGGCAAAGCTGCACCTGTTATGCCTTCTTTAACAGTCAGGCGGTTTTCAAATTCATCGGAATTTAATGTATATTGACCGACATTCAAATTTGTTCCAGAAATTTCATATTCACCACGTTTTACAGCAGGTATGATTTCTTTTAATGCCCCACCCAATCTTGCACCGATCTTAGGTGTAATTAGATATACAAAAGAATCTGCAACACTAGATACGTCAGAAGTAAATTCAATTTCTTTGACATTTAATTCGTCTTTTATTATATCTGCGTATTCTGTCAAATCAGTTCCAGCAACCGTCATCTTAGACAGCGGCAAGCGATTGCGCAGTTTATATTGTTCACGCAGTTGTTTACCAACAGAAACGATTGATTGCACGCGACGCATATCGTCTACGATTTTATGGTCGTATTCTTGTGCAACAGGGAAAGATTGCAGATGCACACTGTCTGTTCCTGTTAAGTTTTTATAAATATAGTCGCTGATAAATGGGGCAAAAGGCGCCAACGTGCGACATAGATTTATTAAAACGTAATACAAGGTATCAAAAGCGTCTTGTTCTTCATCCCAGAAACGTGCGCGACCACGACGAATATACCAGTTATTTAATACGTCCAAGAATCTTATAAATTCTTTAATTGCAACGTCTGGTTTATATTCGTTAAGTGCTGTGGATACAACAGAAATTAACTCGTTTAATTCTGCCAAGATATATCTATCCAACACGTTTTCTGAATTTGTGTTTTCTTGCGCCGTGATATTTCCCGCGTTTGCGTATAAAGTAAAGAAGTGATACGCATTCCACAGCGGTGTCAGAATAGTCTTTGTAGATTCTGTAAAGACCTTACCTTCCATATCAATACCAACGGGTTCCGCCTTTAAGAAGTTTGAACCTAATATGAATAAACGTACCGCGTCTGCGCCATATTTTTCTATTTGTTCACTTGGGTTAACGAAATTCCCAAGCGATTTAGACATCTTCTTTTTATTATCGTCAACGACCATACCGTTTACAGAAACAGTCTTAAAGGCAGGCTTATCAAATAACGCGGTTGCCAAAACCATCAAAGAATAAAACCAACCACGTGTTTGATCTTGTCCTTCTATTATATAGTCGGCTGGGAAAGTCGCTTCAAATTTATCTGCGTTTTCAAATGGATAATGCAGCGATGCAAAAGGCATTGAACCAGATTCAACCCAGCAATCTAAAACGTCTGTAATACGCTTCCACCCGTCTTTTGTAAGTGCATCTAAAGTCGGGCGATGCAGGTCATGAATTTCCACACCGAAAAATTCTTCCATTTCTGCAATAGAGCCAAAGATTTTATACTGCCCGTCTTTTTCCCATATTGGCAGTGGCGTTCCCCAGAAACGATTTCTTGATACAGACCACGGACGTGCACCTTCTATCCAGGACAAAAAGCGGTCGCCAGCAGAAGTCCATTTTGTGTGTTTTTTTGTATTCTCAATTAATTTTTCGCGGATTTTTGGTACGTCAATATACCAAGAATCTGTTGCGCGATAAATCAACTTTTCTTTACTGCGTGGACCATATGGATAACTGTGCTTATATTGTTCTTTCTTAACTAAGTGCCCGTTATCACGCAAGTGTTGTATAATTTTAGGATTAGCAACGAATATATTTTCCCCTGCCCAGTCTTTGACCTCATCTGTAAAATTACCGTAATCATCAACATTTAATAGAACCGGGAACTTTGGATCAATGTTTTTTGCGGCCCAGAAGTCATCTTCACCATAAGCTGGTGCGATATGAACGATACCAGTACCGTCAGAATCAGATACATATTCTGCGGGTATAATTTGATATAACAAACCTGTTTCGTCATTTGAATAGTAATCAAACAAAGGACGATATTTTTTACCGACCAGTTCACTGCCTTTTAATTCGCCAATCTTTTTTGTGGCTGCAAATTGCTTTTCATATGCAGAAAGCCTGGTTTCAGCAATTACATAAACGCTGCCGTCTTCGTCTTGCATGCGAAGATATTTCATATTTAGATTTACTGCCAATGCGGAATTTGCCGGCAAAGTCCATGGTGTTGTTGTCCATGCTAATACTCTGTCCCCGTTTTCTAGTTCAAACCAAACAGTGATTGCGTCATCAACGACGTCTTGATATTCACTAGATGCTTCGGAATTAGATAAAACGGTACCTAACTTCCAATCAAACGGGTTAACACGATAATCTTTATATAACAAGCCCTTATTATGCAATTCTTTCATTGCCCATATAACAGATTCCATATAATTTTTGTCCATTGTGCGATAGCCTTTTTCATCACCGCCATCAACCCAACGACCGATACGTTCAATAAATTTTAGCCATTCATTAGAATAAGTTAAAACGTCATTTCTGCACATATCGCAGAATGCTGCAATACCGTCTGTTGCGACGATATCTTTTGCTTGTCTGCCTTGCTTTTTTTCAACGGATGCTTCTGCTGGCAGTCCATGGCAATCCCAACCAAGTTCGCGAACAACATGTTTTCCAAGCATGGTCTGATAACGACCAACCATATCTTTTACGGCAGAAACGCCCAAGTGTCCCCAATGTGGCAAATTATTTGCAAAAGGAGGTCCGTCATAGAACGAGAAAGGATGTCCTAATTTAGTTTGATTTAAAGACTTGTGAAACGTGTCATCATTTCTCCAGAAAGTCAGCATTTCTTGTTCCAGTTTCGGAAAATCGGCTTTTGGTTCTGTTTTTGGGTATGCCATAATAAAAACTCCGTTTGGTTTTATTTATAAAAAACGGGCGCCTATGCGCCCCAGCCACGTGCAGAAGCGCGGTGCCGAGTTATTTTATAATAATTATGCTTGTTAATTTCATTGCTAGTGCAATTTTAGTATAGAAAAATATAAAATGCTAGTTTTTTTTATAAAAAAGTTGAAATTTGTTTATTTTTATGGTGTAATATTCCCCGCTAAAAAAGGATTTAGAAGATGAGCAGTAAAAAAATAGATAGTAAATTATTAATGATAAAGACCGTAAACATAGCGCAACGCAGTTGCGTATTGACTGTATTACCAATGGTTTTATTTGGTATGGTTTTTGCTGGTCCTGCAATGGGTTTATGCGATTCAATAGAAGCAGTAAAAAAAACCAAGGATAAAAGCAAGCGCGCAAAGGTTGGTATAGATACTGCGGCAGATACAATTTGTAAAGTTGCCAAAGCACCGTTTGAGTTTGTTATAGAAACATATAAATATGGAACAGAAAAGGTGGAAAAATATAAATCTCAGAAGCAGAAGTTTGAGTTAGCCAAGAAAAACATAGTTCAAACAAAACAGCGAAGCGCGCGGCAAAGATAAAAAGCCACTTTTGTGGCTTTTTTAATTTATCTGGTGCCGGTTATAGGACTTGAACCTACGACCCCCTCATTACGAATGAGATGCTCTACCAGCTGAGCTAAACCGGCATGTAGCCAATATCATAATATATGTTTTTACGAATTTCCACATTTTATTTTACGTAAAACGACCATTATTCCCGCGGGCGTCATACCTGGTATTCTGGACAGGTCTGCTATGTTGTCAGGACGCGTCGCTGTTAATTTTTCTATCAATTCATTTGTTAGACCCGGTAGATTTTTATAATCAAAATTTACTGGTATTTTCATCGCTGCGTCGCGTCTGTACGAAGCGATTTCGCGTTCATTGCGCTGGATATAGCCCGCATAAAACTTATCATTTTCTTTTATTTTTTCTGCGCGCAGTGCATATTTTCTATCAAACTCTTCTTCAGTAATCAGACCCAGTTTTACGGCCATATTTCCCAGACGCGCAATTGCGTTATCACTACGCAGTGATAATCTGTATTCTGCACGTGAAGTAAACATACGATAAGGTTCATCAACCCCAAGCGTTGTTATATCGTCTATCAGTACGCCAATCATAGCGTTTGTCCTGTCTAGATTTAATGTTTCTAAATTCAAGGCAAACGCTGCCGCATTTGCACCAGCAACGATTCCTTGGGCGGCGGCTTCTTCATATCCTGACGTACCATTAATTTGCCCCGCAAAGAATAGACCAGCAATATCTTTTGATTCCAAGCGTTCGTTCAGCATACGCGCATCTATTGCATCATATTCAATTGCATAACCATAGCGTGCGATTTTTGCGTTTTCTAAACCTGGAATTGTACGTATCCATTTGTCTTGAATATCTGCGCCAAAGCTGGTTGAAATGCCGTTTGGATATATTAAATCGCTGTCCAGACCTTCTGGCTCTAAGAATACATGGTGCGTTGTATGTTCTGGAAATCGCATAACTTTATCTTCCAGCGACGGACAATATCTTGGCCCTGTACCACGAATATCACCGTTATACATAGGTGCGTTTGATATGTTATCACGGATAATTTTATGCGTTGTCTCATTCGTATGAGTTATATAACAAACCGCATCATAATTATTTTCTGGATTAGGTTCAGAAAACCAATCGTGTGGGGTATCACCTGGTTGCAGTTCACATACAGAAAAATCAATAGAAGATTTTTCAATACGCGCCGGCGTCCCTGTTTTAAGACGCATTAAAGAAAATCCTGCATCTTTTAATATACCTGATATATTTGTATCTGGTTCTTGATATGTGCCGTCATCTTGTAATCTGCCAGACGGTATTTTTTCTGCCCCACGTGTGACAAGACCTTGCAAGAAAGTCCCTGTTGTCAGTACGATTGCACGTGCGTGATATTTTCTGTTGACTGTTTTTTCTTTTAAGTTGAGACCTTCAACTTTTTCAAAAACTATATCCAAGTTTTTATATTCTGACAGAATTTTAACGATTGCATTATGATAAAGTTTTCTATCAATCTGTGCGCGCAGTGCCTGTGTTGCCGCCCCATGCGATGCGTTCAGCGTACGAAAGTGAATTCCTGCCGCATCTGCCGCACGCCCCATAACACCACCCAGTGCATCTATTTCTGCAACCATTTGTGACTTGCCTGGGCCGCCAATACTAGGATTACAGGACATAGCCCCCAGGTCTGCTTTACTTTGTGTTAATAACAAAGTTTTTGCGCCTCTTCGCGATGCAGATGCCGCGGCCTCTACCCCGGCATGCCCCCCACCGATAACAATTACGTCAAATTCTGTCATGATAATTAAAATCTGCCCATTGCGCCGTTTACATGCAAGGTTTGCCCGTTGATATAAGACGCCTCGTCAGATGCCAAGAATACGCAGGCATTTGCGATGTCTTCTGGTTCACCAAATCTACCTGCAGGTATTTGTGCCAGATAAGATTGCTTTAGTTCATCAGACAGAACGTCTGTCATAGGTGTTTTAATAAAGCCCGGTGCGATACAGTTAGCAGTAATCCCGCGCGATGCAACTTCTGCAGCAATAGACTTTGTCATTGCAATCATACCGCCTTTTGATGCGGCATAATTTGCCTGCCCTGGTCCGCCAATTGTGCCGATAATGGATGCCATATTTATAATGCGACCAAAGCGTTGCTTCATCATAGGCATAATAACCGCGCGACACATTTTAAAACAAGAACGTAAGTTCGTATTAATAACGTCGTCAAATTGTTCGTCTGTCATACGCATCAAAAGAGTATCTTTTGTAATACCTGCGTTATTAATCAGGACGTCTATTTTACCGGCTTTTTCAATTGTGTTCATAATTAATTCAACGCCTGCCCCTTCGGACGCCAGGTCGGCAGGGATTTTAATATAAGAATCGTCAAATTCTGTTTCTAATTTTGCTAAATTTCTACCGGAAACAACAACTGTTGCGCCGGCTTCTTTCATTTTTTTAGCAATTGCGCCACCGATACCGCCGGTTGCGCCTGTAATTAATGCAACTTTACCTGTTAAATCAAACATATTATATCTCCAATTTTTTAGATGTCATGTCTGCACATATACGTCCGGTAAGCCCCGTTAAAACAGCCCCTGGTCCAACTTCAATTGTTTCTGTTATACCAAGTTCATGCATTTTCAAGACGGATTCACGCCAATGAACGCCATGTGTAATTTGATAAACCAGTGCTTCTTTTATTTCTGCAGGATCACGCATAGGTGCTGCGGTTTTATTAGAAATCAGAATTGCCTGTGGTGATTTTATTTCAATATTTTCCAATGCTGCGCGCATTTCTTCTGCGGCAGGTGCCTGGATTTTGCAATGAACAGGTACAGACAGGGCAAGTGGCATTGCACGTTTTGCACCGGCTTCTTTTGCAAGTGCCATAGTTGCTTCTACAACATCTTTTGCCCCAGATATAACGACTTGCCCTGGACTGTTGTCATTTGCAACATCACAATCTGTTTGTGCGCAAATTTCACGAACTTTTTCAATATCTAAACCAAGAATAACAGCTGTCAAACCTTCGCCAACAGGTACTGCGCGTTGCATTGCGTCACCACGCAGACGAAGTAATCTGGCAGTATCTGCCAAAGACAATGCCCCCGCCGCACACAGCGCTGTATATTCACCCAAAGAGTGCCCTGCGACATATTCAGTAAGAGACACACCGCTTGCCCGCAACATAGCAATAGACATAGCCATAATTGCTGGTTGAACATTTGTCGTCAGTGTTAAATCTTCCATCGGACCATTAAATATAATATCAGATAATTTTTGATTTAACGCATCATCAACTTCATCAAACACAGCACGTGCTGCAGGGTTATTTTCATATAAATCTTTTCCCATACCGACGGCTTGTGAACCTTGTCCTGGGAAAACCAAAATAGATGACATATTTACACCTTTGTTCAGTTCATATCCGAATTATACTTTGCGCACAGAGAATTCGCAACCGCAATAATTCTGACGATAAAAATTAGAGTTTCTGCCAATTTCTTGACGCAATTTTTCATCCCATTTTATTGGCATATAGGAAATATCTCCTAAAGAACATTGTGCAGCACGGTCAACTTGTGATTGGTCTTTGTGTCGTGATACACCAAATACAGAAGCGACCGCGTCATATCCGTTTTCTTTTGCCCAACGTCGTGCAAATTCAAATCTGAATTCAAAGCACCGACTGCAACGTGCCCCACGTTCTGGTTCGGTTTCTAAACCACGTACTGCACCGCGCCAGTCTTCGTGATTGTAGTTTCCAACAGCATATTTAACGCCCAAAGATTCACAATATTTTATTTGCTCGTTCAAGCGTTTTGTATATTCTGCAGCGGGGAAAATGTTCGGGTTAAAGAACAACACAACAAAGTCATCAACGTCAGGTATTGCGCCGTCCGCTAATTGCTTTATTGCACCCGCACTGCATGGTGCACAACAAGACATCAGAACCAGTTTCATTTTATTTCCCAAATACTGCCTATTTTTGCATCACTATCCAGTTCTATTATTTCATCTGCATTATTGCCCTGCCCCAGTTCAGCAGCACTGCACATCATACCGAAAGATTCTGTACCTGCAACTGTGCGCTGGGAAATCGGTTTTTTCATTGTCGGCAGCACACAACCAACAGGCGCCAATACGCCAATTAAACCAACACGAACATTTGGCGCACCACATACAATTTGTAAATTATGATTTGTACCGTCATCAACTGTTAAAAGATGCAAGTCATCACGAGAGGGATGATTTTTAACCGCGATTATTTTAGCAACAACAGGTTTAACATTGTTGTCTTCTTTTTTAGCATATTTTTCAGTCAGTTCTGCGACGCGCGCATCATCAATTCTGGAAAATAAGTTTTCTGGAACAGTGAAGGCTTCGCCATTTTGAATTCTGCGTTCAAATTCTTTTGGCCAAGACAGGTCGTGCGTGTTGTTAAATACACGCTGTATTTTTTCTGCAGCGTCCGGAATAAACGGGGCAGAAACGCGCGCATACAAGTCTATCAGTTGAAAACATTCGTTTAGTACTGCGCCCGCTTGCTCGGCGTTTCCATTTTTAACAAGCGTCCACGGTTCTTTAACAGTCATATATTCGTTACCAATTGCATACAACGAACGCAACGCAACAACAGCGGCACGGAATTCGCATGCGTCCAGCGCAGCAGTAAGTTCTGCAATTTTTTCGTTTACTTGCGCAGTTAAAGAAGCATCTAATTCGCCTGCATTTGGAACGGTTAGTCCAAAGTTTTTATCAGTCAATTTGCAAACACGCGAAACAAAGTTGCCCAACATACCGTTCAGGTCTTTGTTAACGATATCTGCAAAGCGCGCAAAAGTAAAGTCTGTATCGTCTGTTTCTGGTGCGGATGCAATCAGCGCATAACGCCAAGCGTCAGCAGGTGCAATGCTGACTGCTTCGTCCAAGAACACACCACGCTTTTCAGATTTAGAAAACTTACCGCCTTCAAAATTCAGGAAGTTCATTGCTTTTAACTGGTCAACAGTTTTCCAGTTGTCGTTCATCGCCAGTTGCTGTTCAGGGAATAAAACCGCATGGAACTTAACATTATCCTTGCCCATAAATTGTGCATAATGACAATCAGGATTTTTCCACCATGTTTCCCAGTCTTTATTTGCAGCCTGCGAGATAGAAACATAACCCCAAGGTGCATCAAACCAAACATAGAAAACTTTATTTTCGTATCCAGGTTTATTTACAGGAATGCCCCAAGATAAATCACGAGTAATAGAAGTGTCTTGCAAGCCTTCTTTTGCCCAACCTTGTGCAATAGCAATGGCGGTCTTGGACCATTTTGGTGCGTGTGTTTCAAGCCATTGTTTCCATTTGCCTTCTATTTTAGAAGCAAGGAAGAATAGGTTTTTAGTTGGGCGCATTTCAATGTTTGTGCTGCCAGAAATCGCGCTGCGTGGGTTTAGTAATTCTGTCGCTTCATACGACGCACTGCATTTATCGCATTGGTCACCGCGTGCATTTTCATAACCACATTTTGGGCAAGTGCCTAATAACTGACGGTCGGCCAGGAACATATTGTCGTCAACAGAAAACGGTTGTAAAGTTTCGCGTTCTTCAATTAAGCCCTCGTTATCCAGACGCAAGAATAATTCGTGAATTAACTTTTCTTGCAATTCTGTGTGGGTACGTCCATAAAGGTCAAAAGACAAGTTAAAGTCTTTAACTGCGCGCAAGTGCTTTTCATAATATTTGCTTGAATAATCAAAAGGCGACATATTTTCTTTCATAGCACCGACAACAACAGGTGTACCATGTTCGTCTGCCCCGCAAACATATAATACATCACGCCCACATGCGCGACAAAAGCGGGCATATATATCAGACGGCAGCCAGCACCCGATAAGGTGCCCCAAGTGCAATTCGCCATTAACATATGGCAATGCAGAAGTAATAAGATATTTTTGTTTATTGTCAGTTGTCATATTGTTGCCTTTGTTATTTAATAAAAGGGCGCCAACGGGCGCCCAGGAATCCCGTCAGAAATTTTAGTAAGATTAATTGTACATTCGCATCATTTCTTTTCTTGTTTTTTTATAATGGTGGGTGGTATTGGACTCGAACCAACGACCTTTACGATGTCAACGTAACGCTCTAACCAACTGAGCTAACCACCCAATGTTTTTCGGTGCTATGTCCAGAAAGCCAACGACCTTTACGATGTCAACGTACGCGGCTGACCAACTGAGCTAACCACCCATATTTTTTTTCGGTGCTATGTCCAGAAAGTCAACGACCTTTAAGATGTCAACGTACGCGGCTGACCAACTGAGCTAACCACCCGATATTTTCTTCAAGCGCACAGATTATACCAAAGAAAAATACGATTGCAATATCAAAAAGCAGCATTTATAATACATATCGCAACAGGTGTTCTGTTGCTGGGATTAGTAGCCTATTCAATCAGCGCCAGTGATGGCGAAAAATATCTCCAACCAATTGGTTGGAGTGAGTCTGAATATATTGAATAAGACCGCGATTTCTGATTGAATTGCTACTAAACTCCAACCACCTGAATTTTCCGGTGGTTTTTTGTTTAACGTAAAGGAGTAAAAAGCACCAGAAAAAATAATTTGATATGTGATTTATGGGTGGTTATAATACATATCGCAACAGGTGTTCTGTTGTTGGGATTAGTAGCCCATTGAACGCGCCTGAGGCTCAGGCGAAAATCCAACCAATAGGTTGGAGTGGTCTGAATATATTGAATAAGGCCGCAATTCGTTCAATTGTTTGTAAACTCCAACCACCTGAATTTTCCGGTGGTTTTATTTTTGAATATCGGGGGTAAAATGACACTGGGTAATGAAATAGAACAAATCCGACAAAAATGTAATATGCCGTTATTTATTGCATATTCTATATTTGATACCGATGAAAATGGTTATCATCAAATTGTGATTGGTCGACAAAAACCCACAGTTTTTCAATTAATAATGTTTATTGATTCCACCCACCACCCAATGAAGTGTATAGAATAAAAACAGTTGTTATACACATACTATATTTTATAGTATTTAATACATGAAAGAATACAACTTTTGGGTATATATATTATTTAATGATCGTGCCAAGGCAACATATATCGGGGTTACAAATAATTTAGAACGCAGAATAATTGAACATAAAATGGGACTGGTACCTGGGTACACCAAACAGCACAATATTGACAAACTGGCTTACTTTGAACATTATCAATATATACACGATGCAATTGCACGCGAAAAGGCATTAAAAAAATGGAATCGTGCGTGGAAGTATAGATTAATAGAAACAATGAATCCTGAATGGAATGATTTGGCTGTTGGTTTGACAGAATATATAAAAAATATGGTAAAAATTTAAACATTGTTTTTCTAATATATTATCTTATTTGTCATTCCCGCGCAGGCGGGTCAAAAAACTAATGTTTTTATTGGGTGATAATGCGTGTTTTGTCATTCCCGCGCAGGCGGGAATAGGGACTAAAATAATTATTTAATTAATTAGTATATATCTATGTTTTTTCCATTAATCTGAAATCTGCGATATAAATTTAATAGACCCTATTCCCGCCTGCGCGGGAATGACAGATAGAGGGGAATTTTCAAAATATAATATTTCTGTTTGCGGTAATAACAAATAATACAAAAAAAACCGGCATTTGCCGGCCTTTTTAATACATTGTTTGCAATATATGTTTGTTTTTATCCAGACTGGATAACATTTTGCCAGAACCGCATGCGACACAGGCCAGTGGATTGTCAACCAAGAACGCCGGCAGACCGGTTGATGCGCGAATGGCTGCGTCCAGGCCGCGCAGTAACGAACCGCCGCCCGTCATCGCGATACCCAGGTCTGCAATATCCGCAGATAATTCTGGTGGTGTCAATTCCAGCGCCTGACGAACAGTATCAACAATCTTGCCGACGGTCTGGGACAGCGCAGATGCAATTTGTGATTCTGTAATAACTGTTTCGCGTGGCGTACCGGATAACAGGTCGCGCCCTTTGATCTTCATTGTTAATTCATTCGCCTTGTCTTTTGGTGATATTGCCGTTCCGATACGTTTTTTTATTTCTTCGGCTGTATTTTCACCAATTAATAGGTTTTTATTTTTGCGTACATAGTCAATAATATCTAGGTCCATTTGGTCACCAGCCGTGCGAACCGCGTTTGAATAAACGATTCCGCCCAGTGACATAACTGCAACCTCTGTCGTGCCGCCACCGATATCCAGTACCATGGAACCGACCGGCTTTTCAACTGGTAAACCTGCCCCGATTGCAGCGGCGGTTGATTCTTCAACAATATAAACCTTGCGCGCACCGGCGGCGTCGGCCGCTTCTTGAATTGCGCGTCGTTCCACCTGCGTCGCGCAAGATGGTACGCATATAATAATAAGAGGTGCGGCCAACGGGTTCTTGTGATGAACCTTGCGGATAAAATATTTTATCATTTCTTCGGCGACCTCAAAGTCCGCGATAACGCCGTCACGCAACGGACGAACGGCAGATATTGTACCAGGTGTACGACCGAACATTTGCTTTGCCTCGGTCCCGACGGCCAAGATTTCTTTGCGCCCCAGCAGGCGATTCTCTGCAACGGCAACAACAGACGGTTCGTTTAGTACGATGCCGCGCCCTTTTACATAAATAAGTGTGTTCGCCGTGCCCAAGTCTATGGCCATGTCGGCAGAAAAGAATTTCATCAGCCAATTGTACATTTTTGTCCCCCAAAGTAATGATGTTTTTTGCACTATAAAGCCTTGAAATTAAAAAATCAAGACATCGTGTATTAATTTATGTTTTTTATTTGATTATCTTTATATTTTGTTATTATAAGCAGAATGAGAAACACTATAAAAAGACACGACGATTTTTTAATGACGGACCAAGACTTGAATGCGCGTTGCGTGTGGTTTTTTGTTCGCGCTAAACCTGCGAAAATACCCGGCGATCCCAGATTTGGCCTGACCGTGACTAAAAAGACGTTCAAGCATGCGGTTGACCGAAATCGGGCAAAGCGTTTATTACGTGACTGGTTGCGCTTTAATGAAAAATACTTGTGCGATGATTTGGATTATATTTTTACCGCGCGCAAGCCTATATTAGACGCCACGCGTGACGAAGGGCGCGACGCCATGCGCAAGGCCTTACATTATATAAAAAAGTTACGTAATGCAAAATCAGCAGAATAATTTTTTGGTCAGATGGGCGCGTAAATGTGCAAATATGCTTATCTGGGTATATCAGGTTTGTATATCCCCGCTTATCGGCGGGCGCGCAGCGTGCAGGTTTACCCCGTCTTGCAGTGAATATACCAGACAGGCAATTGAAAAGTATGGTGTGTGGCGCGGAATCTGGTTGGGAATAAAAAGAATATGCAGGTGCAGGCCTGGCGGGGGCTATGGTTACGACCCTGTCCCTTGACAAGTAACTTGATTGTGGTAAAATTTCACTTACTGATATAAAAAATATAAAAGGATGTAAAATGTCTTTTCGTGCAACCGTTGAATCCATGTCTAAAATAATGGATGAAATGGGCATTACAGAACTAGAACTGGAACGTCAGTTTTTATTCGGCGTTTATCGTAAACATATTCATTTATCAAAGCAACAGGCGACCGCGGTGGCAATGCCTAACTTCCCAGTTGCAACAGAATCAAAAAATACAAACAGCGAACCTTCTGAAAAGGTATTAAATGGTTACGCATTGAAATCGCCGATGGTGGGCGTTGCATATCTGGCGCCGGAACCCGGGGCAAAGCCGTTCACAACAGTCGGCGCGCAAATCAAGGCCGGTGATACCGTTGCGTTGATTGAAGCGATGAAAACATTTAACCCAATAAAGTCTGACAAAGACGGCGTTGTAAAAGAAATATTGGTTTCCGATGGTCAGGCTGTTGAATTTGACCAACCAATCATAGTAATTGAATAAGTTAAAAAATGTCTCAGATAAAAAAAGTTTTAATTGCAAATCGTGGTGAAATCGCACTACGCATAATTCGTGCGTGTCGTGACATGGGTATACGTACGGTTGCGGTTTATTCTACGGTTGATAAAAATGCAATGCATGTGCAGTTGGCCGACGAATCTGTTTGTATTGGTCCGGGACCTTCAAAGGATTCTTATCTTAACGAGTCTGCGATTTTAACGGCGGCGTTGTTAACGAACGCCGATGCGATTCACCCTGGGTATGGGTTCTTATCAGAACGCGCAGATTTTGCCCAAAAGGTTGAGCAACACGGTTTAATATGGATTGGGCCGTCTGCCGCAATGATTGAAAAAATGGGCGACAAGGTTAACGCAAAAAAGACTGCTATTGAATGTGGTCTGCCTGTTGTGCCGGGGTCTGACGGTGCGGTAACGTCTTTGGAAGACGCGTTATCGTGGGCAGAAAAAATCGGATATCCGGTTATGTTAAAGGCGGCTGCCGGCGGTGGCGGTCGCGGTATAAGGCCTGTTATGTCTGCCGAAGAAATGCCGGCCGCGTATCAAATTACAAAGCAGGAAGCAAAATCCGGCTTTGGTGACGACACGTTATATATGGAAAAGTTACTGTTACATCCAAGACATATTGAATTTCAGGTCTTGGGTGATAAGCATGGTAACGTTGTTATATTTGGGGAACGCGATTGTTCCTTGCAACGTAAGAATCAAAAAGTTATGGAAGAATGCCCTGCGGCAATTCTGACCCAAAAGCAACGCGACGATATGATAAAAATATGTAAAGAAGCCGCGAAAAAAATGGGCTATACAAACGCTGGTACTTTTGAGTTTATGTTTGAAGGCGGTAAGTTTTATTTCTTGGAAATGAATACGCGCCTGCAGGTAGAACATCCCGTGACGGAAATGGTATATGGTGTTGACCTTGTACGTGAACAGATAAGGGTTGCGGCCGGTGAAAAGTTAGGTTATACACAGTCTAATGTTGTACCGCATGGGCATGCGATTGAATTTCGTATAAATGCCGAAGACCCAGAAAATTTTGTTCCAAATCCAGGAAAAATAACTTTATATGCGCCGTCTGGTGGTATGGGTGTTCGTGTGGATAGCGCGGTTTATACTGGATATACAATTCCGCCGACTTATGATTCAATGATTGCAAAGTTAATAGTTCATGCGCCGAACAGGCCAGCGTGCATAATGCGTGCGACGCGTGCGCTGGATGAATTTGTGATTGAAGGCGTAAAGACGACGATACCTTTGCAACAGAAGTTATTAAAAAACAAAGATGTAAAAACCTTGAATTTTGATAACCATTGGCTGGAAAGTTTTTTACAGGGTGAAAAAGCGCAATCTGCCCCAAAGGAAGAAGAAGTCGTTGCGACCAAAGAACCTGTAAAAAAGAAAACTGTAAAAAGAAAAAAATAAAAGACCGGCAAACGCCGGTTTTTTATTGGTTTTTTTTCTTCCTAAATTCGTCCAAGGATACGACGCGACCTGTGTCCGGGACAGAGCCCGGTTTTTCTTCCAATGGTAATTCCATGTCGTTGTCTGCTGCCACGTTGCCTTTTGGATGAAAGGATAATATAAAATCAACAGACGGGTCTTTGAATTCTACCAGCGCAGAAAATGGTACCCGAATGAAAAACGGACGACCGTCAAACGTTAATTGAACACCAAACTCTTTATCTGATACATGTAAATTATTATATGAATATTGCAAAACGATTGTCATTATATCAGGATACCTAATTCGCAGAAAATCCGGTAATACAACCCCAGGCGCGCGGGTCTTGAACGTTATAAAAAAGTGTGTGCCATCCCCCAAGCCATTTACTTGGGCATGAACCAGCGCTTCTTTTACAACGGATTTCAAGGCGACGTCCAGTAAATTTTGATAATCAATTTTGCTCATTTATATTCTCCGCCACAAGTATATTATTTATTGTGCCACCCTTGCAAGTAACAAATAATGCGCTGGGTACATTTTTAAAAACATCTGAGTCTAAACCTGTTGCCCACACTTGTGCGTTTGCATCGTCTAGGTCCTTGAATAACTTTGCGCGCGCGTCGGAATCAAGGTGGGCGGCCGCCTCGTCCAGTAATATTATTGTATCGCGACCTGTTTTAGTGTGGGTAAGTTTCGCATGTGACAAAATTAAATCTAATAATACTGTCTTTTGCTGGCCCGTGCTGGTAAGATTGGCCGGCAGATTTAAAGATTTATTAAACACCCCAAAGTCGGATTTATGTGGACCGTCTAATATCATTTTATCGCCGATAAGTTCACGGTTAGATTGTAAATATGCAAGATATTTTCTTTCTGTTTCTGCGGCGTTGTTTCCTTCTAGTAACATTGATTCAACAATTCCTGATACGGTTATGGCGCAATCTTTTAAAAAGTAGTTTAATTCCCCTGCATATTGAATTCGCGCAAAAGCAATTGCAACAGACGTACCGCTGATTTGTGAATCTAACGCATTTATCCAGTTTGTATCTTTTCCGTTTTTTAGAGCAAACGCCCTTTCTGTAATAAGTTTTGAAAGTCTTGCGACGCGTCCGGCATGTGTCGGGTCAAAGCCAGAAACCAGTCTGTCAAAAAACGCCCGTCTATCAGATGCGGCATCTACAAATAACCTGTCTTCTTTTGGGGTCAGCCATATTATTCGTAAGTATCTCGCTAAATCAGATAACGCGGTGTTATCGCCGTCAACCTTTGCCTTGCGATTAGAATCCCCAGAATTAAAATACACAGATATTTCCGTATCGTCGGCAAGGTTTGCGCAAACGGCAAAATTACCGTTACCGTCAAAACGCGTTATGTCTGTCATGCAGGCACCGCGCAGACCCCGGTCGCCACCTAACATGGATATCGCCTCTAGGATAGCGGTTTTACCTGCACCGTTTGGTCCTGTTATTATTATATTACGACAGTTATGCGTTTTTATTCGGCACGTCGCGTGGTTTCTGAAGTTAGATAAGGTTATTTCGTTTATCATTATAAAAATATGGAGGCCTGGGTCGGAATCGAACCGGCATACAAGGATTTGCAGTCCTCTGCATAACCACTCTGCCACCAGGCCATAAAGTATGTGCAACTATACTACGCAAAAAAAAATTGTAATTCAACATAAAAATTCATATTATTTATGATATAATATTCTTATTGTAGAGAGGGTGTATAAATGAAAAAGGCGTTTTTCTTATTCTTTTTAATGCCGTTACCAGTGTTTGCATCAACAGACTGCTTGTCTACAAATACCGTACCCCAGGGAAAACTTACTTTACAACAAGTAATAGAACTGGGGCTATGCAGAAATCCAGAAACAACTTCTGCATATTTATCTTTGGAATCCGCAAGATTTAACAAAAATGCCGGGTATGCACAATACTTGCCCAGCGTCAGTGCGTCGGGTTCTGCGAGTTTACCATACAGAAACGAAGAGTGGTCTGATTGGTCTTATAGCGCGTCCATTTCCGCATCGTATTTAATTTTTGACTTCGGAAAAAGGTTGTCAGATGTCAACCAACTTATTGCGACATGGCGTGCAACTGGTTTTGATTACAGCGAATCGGTTCAAAACTATGTTTATGGGATAATAGGGGCTTATTATGCTTTGTTGAATGCCGACGCTGACGTAATGACAGCGCAATCTTTAAAGGTTGTTGCGCAAACCGCAAAAGATACCGCCGATAAGAAATACAAGGCGGGTGCCGTCGCCAAGGCAGATGTGCTGAAAGCGGATACCACGTTGGCCAGTCGCGAATTAGATTTAGAAAGGGCAAAGAACAACCGCGAAATCGCCAAGGGGACTTTGCTATCTAAACTGTCTTTTTCTGCAAATCAGGATATAGAAATTGCAGATATGCCGGCGGAGTTCGGTACAGAATCAGAAAATAAAAACATAGATGATTTAATTGCGTTGGCAGAACAAAAGCGCCCTGACCTTTTGCGTGCATCTGCAAATAAAGACGCCGCATGGCATCGCAGAAATAGTGCTTTTTTAAGTAATTTGCCAAGCATTTCTGCATCTGGCAGTTTGTCTTGGAATAATACGCCATCAGATGTGTTTAACGCGGGACAGGACAATATAAGTGGCAGTATCGGAATTCGTGCGTCTATGCCGATATTTGCCGGTTTTGCAAATGTATATAATGTAAGGTCTGCCCAGGCAAACTATGAACGCGCCAAAGAACAAGAACGGGCAACGAAAGATGCGGCGGTACTGGACGTATTTACCGCGTATCAGAATTATAAAACCGCGCAAACCGTACTAAAGCAGACAGAAACTTTATTGGCTTCTGCGAAGGAAACAGAAAACGTTACTGCCGGTATGTACAAAGTCGGCAAGGCAACAATGTTGGACTGGCAAACTGCATTGGCGGATTTGGCAGATGCTCATAAACAAAATAACGCCGCAAAATACGACTTGTTCACAAAACGGGCGGCATTGGCGTTGGCAATAGGTGATATAAAAGACGGATTAATGGAGGAAGAAGTAAATGAATAAAGAATCTAAAATTAAGAAAATGTGGTCTTGGATGAAAAGACGTAAATGGTGGGTGTTGGCTTTTTTGATCGTTTCCGGTACGATTTTGTACTTTATGCTGTCTGGCAATAGTACAGTGGGAACCGGTTTCGCAACGGCTTCTATTACGCGCGGTAATTTGCGTCAGGTTGTAACGGCGACCGGTGAAATACAACCCTTGAATACGATTAATGTAGGATCACAGGTAAGCGGTACAATTGAAGAAATATTCGTTGATTATAATTCACGGGTAAGTAAAGGTGATGTGCTATTAAAAATTGAACCGTCAGTGTTGCAGGCATCAGTTGATGAAGCGTATGCTTCTTTGGTAAGCGCCGAATCACAACGTAATTATGCTAAAAGTGAATATGAACGTAACAAAATTTTGTATGACGATGGATTTATAGCGCGTGCAGAGTTGGAACAATCACAGACGACATATGAACAAGCAGAACAATCGGTTAATCGTATGAAATCTCAGTACGACAGGGCTGTTACGAATTTAAGTTATGCAACGATTACATCGCCTGTTGACGGTACGGTAATTTCTCGGCAGGTTGACGTTGGGCAAACCGTTGCTGCTTCTTTCCAAACGCCTGATTTGTTCGCAATCGCGGAAGATTTATCAAAAATGCAGATAGAGACCGCTGTGTCAGAGGCTGATATTGGCATGATAAACGAAGGTCAAAAAGTAACATTTACTGTAGACGCATATCCAACACAAACCTTTGAAGGCGAAGTTCGCCAGATTCGTTTGTCACCAACCGTTACTTCAAATGTTGTTGTATACACGGTTGTAATTGACGTTGATAACAGCGATTTGCGGTTAAAGCCCGGAATGACGGCGTTTGTTACGATATTAATCTCAGAAAAAGACGATGTATGGAAAGTTCAGAATTCATCGCTGATTTTACGTAGTTTTGACGGTATTGTTGAAGACGCTGGGGATGCGACAACTAAAACACATTTGGCAATACAACGTAATGTTAATGGTAACCCAACCGTGGTATTGGTGCCATATGAAAAAGGACTGGTCACCGCAACAGAAACGGAAATCATATCAGATGATATTCAAGAAGGAGATAGGGTAATCATAGGCCGTTACGGACAAACATCTTCTTCGTCGTCTGGTATGCGTATGGGACCACCAATGTAAAAATAAAAACCGGTTGTTGTTAACCGGTTTATTATTGTTTTTTATAAAAATTTTTTATTTCAAAAGATATAATGTTTTGAAAAAGAGAGAGTGTTTTATGAAGAAAACCAAAGAACAGGTAAATATAATTTCAATGGATAAAATCTGTAAAAGTTTTCCCGTTGAAATGGGGGGACAGCAACAGGTTTTATTTGATATAACGTTTGATGTAAACCAGGGCGAGTTTGTTTCTATCATGGGACCTTCTGGTAGTGGAAAATCTACATGCATGAATATAATAGGTGCCTTGGATACGCCAACAAGTGGTACATATAAATTATACGGCAAAGATGTTACACATTTATCGGCGGACGAATTAGCAATTATCAGAAATGAATACATAGGGTTCGTTTTTCAACAGTTTAATTTGCTTTCTAAAAGAAGCGTTTTGGATAACGTTATGTTACCGTTGATGTATCGCGGTTTGCCCATGGATGAACGTATACGCAGGGCGCGTGAAATGTTAAAACGTGTCGGACTAGAAAATTTTGAATCATATTTACCTACTCAGTTATCGGGTGGTATGAAACAGCGCGTGGCTATTGCACGTGCGCTGGCAGGTAACCCAAAGTTAATTTTGGCAGACGAACCAACTGGGGCCTTGGACAGTAAAATGGGTAATGAAATATTAAGTTTTTTTAAAAAATTAAATGAAGAGATGGGAATCACAATCGTTATGATTACGCATGAATTTGAAATTGCGCAATATTCTAATCGTCTTATACACATTTATGACGGCAGAATAACCTATGACGGAAAAATCCCAAAAGATGAGAAAACATTATTAAAACATACAGCAAAATAGGTAGAAATATGACTTTTAACGACATTTTTAAAGAATCTTGGTTGTCTATCAGTGGAAATAAGATACGTTCGTTTTTGACGGTTCTTGGTATAGTTATCGGCGTTATGGCTGTGGTTATAATGGTCGCTGTCGGTGAAACGGTGTCCAAGGAAATAAACGACCAGTTTTCTTCGTTGGGGACCAACACCATAACGATTCGTGCCGGTGCCGCGCAAAGCGCCGGTGTAAGAACCGGTAATAGACAGACGTTAACAATCCAAGATTCAGAGTTTATCGCACAATTACCAGACGTCGCTGCGGCCAGCCCAGTACAAAATGCAGCCGCACAGGTAATTTATGGTAACCAAAACTGGTCTTCTTCCATGGTCGGTGCATACCCCGATTATGCAACTGTTCAGAATTTAGAAATGAAGTACGGTACCTTTTTTGATCAATCTGCTGTAAGGAACGCTTCTACATATGCGGTAATCGGGCCGCAAACCGCCGAAGAATTACAAATGCCTGAAAACCCAGTTGGGGAAGTAATACGTATTCAAAATATGCCTTTTGTAATAATAGGCGTTACGAAAGAACGCGGGGATTCCGCAATGGGTAGTCAAGATGATATGGTAATAATACCTATTACTACCTTGAAAAAGCGTTTACAAGGCAGCCGTTTCCCAAATTCCGTAAACATGATTACATTAAAATTGTATTCAGATGCTGATAATAACCTGGCCATAGAGCAAATTACCGCCCTACTTCGCGACAGACATAAGTTAGATGAAGAAGACGCCGATGATTTTCAAATTATGGACATGAAACAAGTTATGGATGCAATGAACACAGTAACCGGTTATATGACGATGTTATTGATAGCAATTGCAGCAGTGTCTTTGCTGGTCGGTTCTATTGGTATTATGAATATGATGTTGGTATCTGTTGCCGAAAGAACGCATGAAATAGGCATTCGTAAAGCCATCGGTGCCAGGGAAAAACATATAATAATTCAATTTTTATCAGAATCTATTTTAATATCTTTTATAGGTTCCCTTTTTGGTATGTTTTTGGGCATCGGTTTATCTCAAGGCGTTGGTAGGTTTGTGTTGGGATATTCTGTGCCTTTCAGTATATGGCCTGTTGTGGTTTCTGTTGGCGTTGCTGTTGTGGTTGGGCTGGCTTCGGGGGTTGTACCTGCCAGAAAGGCTGCAAAATTAAACCCAATAGACAGCCTGCGATACGAATAAAAAAAAACCGGCAAATGCCGGTTTTTTATACATTTAATTTCTTTTGCATTGCTTTTAAAATTGGCACCTCGGTTTTTAATTGCCCTGCTCTGTTAATTAAACCGTTTAGTGCGAATATACCTTCTACGGTACCTTCGGGTTTATCGCCCTTTGCAATTGCCATTCCGCCCGCAAAATTACGGCTGGTTGCAGAGGTAGCAGATAGAAATAAATCCCCTATTCCGCATAAGTCTAAAAATGTACGCATTTTTGCCCCGCTGGCCAGTCCTATATTCATGACCTCGTTCCATGCGCGCGTGAATATCATCGCGCGTTCATTTTCACCGTTGCAAGCAATAGAATTATAACCGCAAATCAAGGCAACCGCATTTTTACCGACCCCACATATTTCTGTGCCTATTATATCGTCACTGTCGTTTATGTATAATAAATGTAATATATCCCTGCCGATTTTTATCGCTTTTGGTGTACCTGCAAGCGTGGAACCTGTCGGAACACCGCGTGCGACCTCTGCGGCGAATTGTGGACCAGACAGAACGCCAAAATCTGAAACTTCTGGTAATTCCGATTGTAAAATTTCGGACATAAAACAGCCGGTTGAGTATTCAGCACCTTTGGTGCAGATGATTATCGGCTGCTTATTGTAAAAATGTGTCGCTTTTCGCAGCGTTTCACGGAAAAATGCCCCGGGTGTAACCATAAGCCATGCATCACAATCCCTCAGATATTTCATATCTTTTGTTATGTATAAATTTTTCGGGACATCTATACCATCAAATTCTTTCTTTTCGCCGTCAAAAGACCATAAGATTACATCTGCCCCGCCACGTGCAGAAATAATGGACAAGGCCGTCCCCCACGCGCCAGCACCAATAACACCGACTTTCATTTAATTTTCCTTAGTTTTTTTTGTATTTCTGGAATTATGACCAATCCGTCATCTGATAATTCTATTGCACGTAAATAGGCGTCTTTGGCTAATTTTATATCGCCAGATTCTGTGTATAAATCGCCTAGCTGCTCAAACAAAGAAGAACACGTTACAGATAATTCACCAACGCGTACCAATACGTCTAATGCTGGCTGCAGCCCTTCGCGTACATACACAACGCGTCCCAATGTGTCCCACGCGTTTATATCGGTTGGATTTTTTGTCACCAGCAACATCGCGTAATCATAGGCGTTTTCAATTTCACGATTCTGCGCCGCCCATATCTTTGCTTGCAGCGATAAAACATCCGTGTCCAAAGGTATGCCCTTTGAAGCATCGTGTAAGTCCGATTGCGCCTTATCAAAATCACCAAAAGTATAATAAATTAATGCACGGCTTTTTAACAAGAAAGCGCGCCCTGCATCGTTTAATTTCTCGTTATCAAGGGCGGTATTAACAACGCGTAATGCCGCACGTTTTGACCCGTTTTTTGTATGATGTGCAACCAGTTTATTTACAGCCGGGATAAACAGCGGATTTTCAGCGAACGCCTCTTCCAGTTTTTCTAAATTCCCACTTTTATCGGCTAAACGTATGGTGGCAAATAGATAAAAAGGGCTGTCTTTTTGTATTTTGTTAAAATGTTGTTCGTAATTTCCGTTATTGTTATAAAAATATTGACCCAGATAGTAATTTATTTCGTCGCTATTTTCTGTAAAACTTGGACCGATAATTTGTGCGAAACGCAATAATAAAATTGATAAGTCCGAATACATCATAATTTGTGTATGCGATACATTTTGTACCAAACTGAAAGCCAAAGCGTTTTTATATCCAGAAAAATAAGACCAGTCAGGAATATCTTTGTAATCTAACATAAACATACCGCCTGGTCTGGCTGTAAAATCAGAGTATAATTTATCGCCAGCCTCTGCCATATTATGATGTTTGTAAAAAGAACTTATGTACAGATAGTCATTTATATTCATAAAGTCTGGACTGACTTTTGCAAAATACTCTGCGGCTTTTTCTGGCTGGTTTAATTCTGCATAAATCTGACCACGAACAAAGTCTTTCCATGAATTGTTAGTAGGCAGTCCATCAATGAATTTCAGTGCGTCTTTTTCATGCTTAGTCGCCACAGAAGCCCATATTTTCAAAGGCGATGCCAAAGCAGATTCATCTTTTTTATGGCGATCATATAATTCTTTCCAATTATCTTGTGTTACAAGATATGCGTCGTAAATTAACCTGGATGCAGATGCTTTTTCGTCTTTAAGCGATTCTACGTTTTTAGGTAACTCGCCACTAAGAAACTCGGCCAGCATCTTTGTAGACTGTACCGCCGGATAATCAACATCTTCAAGTGTTTTTGAAAATTCGGCCGCTTTTTCAAAGTCATTAATATATACAGCGTGTTGCGTCGCCAAAAATGCGCCATATTTTGTCGTTTCGTAATCAAAAGTATCAACGCGATTTGTTTCATGTTTATGATACCAAAAGGCGCCGCCAGTTATAATAATAACAGCAATTAAAAGAATACCGGTTAATAAAGTTTCTGTTTTCCTCATGTGAAACTTATGCTACAATAATATTCATGAATAATAAAGCAAAATTTAATCTTTATGAAAAATTATTACGCGAATGGTCAGAAAAAATGAACCTTGTTGCGCCCAGCACGCTTGAAAGTATCCAAGAAAGGCATTTTGACGATTCTGCACAATTGGCGGACATTATACCATCTGGTGTAACTGTAATAGATTTGGGCAGTGGTGCCGGTTTTCCTGGCGTTGTTCTTGCTATATTAGGGTGGAATGTCGTTTGTATAGAGTCCATTGGTAAAAAAGCCGTTTTCTTAGAAGAAGTAAAAACACAATTAAATTTGGATAATTTGACGATTTATAACGGTCGGGTAGAGGTTTTTATACCTACCCTGCCCCGTGACAAGAAAAATATTATTTTTACTGCGCGCGCATTTGCACCTTTGATTAAAATATTAGATTATGTTGCAAAAACAAAATGCCGGCTTTTTCTATTAAAAGGCCGGGAAGTTTTGAACGAAATTTCTGTGGCAAAACAAAAATATAAATTTGATTACGATTTAATACCGTCAAAAACCGGTGATGGTTATATATTAATTATTCAAAACAGCCGGTAATTTCATATGAAACTATGTTTATCTGATTGAAAATAGTATTTTTTTACATATTAATTTGTTTTTTGCTTGGTTGTAACGGGGGTATATGTGTGTTGTTTCACATGAAATTAGTTATAACTGTTTGATTTTTCTTGTTTTTTACAATTAAAATATAATTATCTTGACTGAATCGTGGCGTTTTTATATCCTGAATAAGAAATAAAAAATTGGAAGGAAATAGATGACAAAAATAATTGCTTTTGCAAATCAAAAAGGTGGTGTCGGTAAAACTACCACGGCAATAAATATAGGTGCGTCTTTGGCTGCGATAAAAAAACGCGTTTTATTGGTGGATTTAGATTCGCAGGGAAATGCCGGTACGGGTTTGGGATTTGTTCGCGCTTCTCATCGTCAAAGTGTTTATGGTGTGATTATGGGGACTGCCAGCGCGGCTGATAATATTTTATCCACGGCGGTTCAAGGTATGCATATAATGCCTTCTACGATGGCTTTGGCCGGGGCCGAGGTTGATTTGTTAGATGTTGATAATCGTGAATATCGGTTGCGTGATGCCTTGGCGCCGATTATGGAACATTATGATTATATTTTACTGGATTGTCCACCTGCCCTTGGATTTTTGACGCTGAACGCTTTAACCGCGGCTGATTATGTTATTATACCGCTGCAGTGCGAATTTTATGCTTTGGAAGGAATCAGTCATTTAATTAATTCTGTAAACGAGATAAAAAATAAATGGAACCCGAATTTAGAGGTCTTGGGTGTATTGTTAACTATGTATGACAAGCGTTATGGTTTGACGCGCGCCGTGGAAGATGATGTAAGAAATACTTTTGGTGACACGGTTTTCAAAACCGTTATACCGCGTAATGTTCGTGTATCAGAAGCGCCCAGCCATGGAAAGCCGGCGTTGTTTTATGATTTTAATTCTGCTGGCGCGCAGGCTTATTTGCGTGTTGCCACCGAATTGATACAAAAAATAGAGAAAGAGGTAGCGTAATGACAAAGTTTGGTTTAGGACGTGGTTTGGCCGATTTAAAAGAAGAGATGGGGGGGATTCCTGATATTTCTATTTTAACAGGCGGCGAACGTGTCGTTGTTAAACAAATACCGTTGGTACAAATTGGTGCTAATCCGGACCAGCCCAGAAAAATTTTTTCTGATGCCGAATTGCAAGAGTTGGCGGCATCAATTAAAGAAAAAGGGGTTTTGCAACCTATTTTATTGCGTGCTGTAACTGGGCGGCCTTATATGTATGAAATCGTTGCCGGTGAAAGACGTTTTCGTGCCAGTAAAATAGCAGGGTTAAACGAAATTCCTGCCTTGGTAAAAAAGATAACAGATGAAAATGCAATGGAGATTGCGTTAATAGAAAACGTTCAACGCGAAAACCTGAATCCGATAGAAGAGGCGGCCGCTTATAAAAACCTTATGGATAAATGTGAATATGCTATGTCCGATGTATCCAGGTTGATAGGAAAATCAGAAAGTTATATAAAAAATACGATAAGATTATTGTCCTTGCCGACGGCTGTTACAGACATGGTAGAGCAGGGAAGTTTATCTCCGTCGCATGCCCGTGCATTGGCTGTGGCAGAAAATCCTGTTCAACTTGCTAACGAGATAGTGGAAAAAAAGATGTCTGTTGCGGAAACGGAAAAGATGGTGAAATTGTCGGGGCGTTCTGCAAAAAGTCGCGCGTACGTATCCAAGACCATAGATGCAGACACTGTTCGTGATATTGAAATGCGCATAAAAAATGCCCTGGACGTCCCGGTTAAATTAAACGAAAAAAGGGGCGGGGCAGGTTGTGTGATTTTGTCGTTTGCAACAAGAACCCAGTTGCAAGAGTTAGTAGATAAATTAACCAAATAAAAAGCCGGTAAATACCGGCTTTTTATTTGGTGATTATATTGATTTTTATTCGTTTTTTATTTTATAAATAGTTTTGCTGTTGTGGTTTGTAACTTTTGTTAAAAAAAACCGGCAAAAGCCGGCCTGATTTCTGTTTGGTTAAGGGCTTTTTATAAATTGTGTAAATGTGTACCAGATAAAAAAATACCGGCATTTGCCGGCATTTTTTTATACACATACAATTATTTAACTGTTGTGGTTGCGTTACGATTCCATTTCCAAACTTCTTCGCCCGTCCCTTGAACCAATGGACGTTCTTTACCGTAAGAAATTGTAGAAATACGTTTAGAATCGATACCGTCTTTTACCATTACATCTTTGGCAGCGTTTGCACGGCGTGCGCCTAATGCCAAGTTGTATTCTGTTGAACCGCGTTCGTCGCAGTTACCGGCGATTTGGATATTTGTTTCTGGGTGATTCTTCATATACAAAGATTGACCCAACAAATTATCGCGTGCTTCATCAGAAATTTCAGATGAGTTAAATGCGAAGAATACGCGTTGATCGTTTAAATCAGCTGGTTCAACGATGTTAGAGCCACCGCAAGCGGCCAACATACCCGCAACACCGGCCAATATAGCAAAGTTTTTTATTTTCATGAAAATACTCCCTTGAGTTTTTGTTGCTCGTGTTTTAGTCTATAATAAAATGTTTATAAAATCAAGGGAAATCAAAACGATGTATGGTAATGATTTGCGCGATTTGTCTTTGTATGGCATTAAGTGGGAGTTGGAAGATACGCCCGTCGCGTTAAGAAGTATGAAACAGGCTGTAAAGCCAGAAATTTCTTCGGTTGAATATAATGTTGATGGTCGAACAAAGACTACCGTTGTGCCGCCGATTGAACCGGTGGTCGGCATGTCGGTTGATACGGTGCGTTCTATGGCTGGTCGTCCTTGTGACATGCTTAGTTTAAATCGAATGATTAGCGAGTTTAATCATCCGCTGCGTGCGGGTGCAACGAATGTTGTTTTGCCCAGCGTGGCAAGCGCGCCAAACGGATTGGTGATTATTACCGATATTCCAAGTGGCGAAGACGATATAAGCGGTAAGATTTTATCTGGGGGGGCAGGGGATTTGTTAGATAAGATGTTATCTGCGATTAATATGACGCGTGAAAATGTGTCTATCGTTCCATTAGTGTTTTGGCGCACTCCTGGTGGCAGGACGCCATCGCAAAGTGAATTAGATTTAACAAGGCCTTTCGTAGACAAGGCGTTGGATTTATTAAAACCGCGGGTGATTTTGACGCTTGGGACTTTGGCGGCGAATCAGGTTGCCGGCGTCAATTTACCAAAGGCACACGGAAGTGTTAATAAACTAGAATCTGGTGCTGTTTGCGTGCCTATATTTCATCCGAACTATTTAATGTTAAAGCCTGCCGCAAAGCGCGACGCATGGACCGCGTTGCAACTTGTACAAAATTTGTTGAAAAGTGCTGATGAATAGGTAATAATTTCCGCATAAATATATAAAGGAGCCTACAATTAAACAAACATTTAACCGTGATAATCGTCGGGACATGGGACCGCGTATAAACAACAAGATATTTGCAAAAACGGTGCAAGTAATAAGTTCTAATGGGCAAAATCTGGGCATAATGCCGACTTCGCAGGCTTTGCAGGTCGCTGCTGACGAAGGTATGGATTTAGTTGAAATAAATGCAAACGGTGCGACACCCATCGTGAAAATAATGGATTATGGTAAGTTTAAGTACGAACAGAAAAAACGTGCCAGCGAAGCCAGAAAAAACCAAAAAACAATAGAAGTAAAAGAAGTTTGGGTAAAACCTTTCATTGAAGAAAACGACTTAAACATAAAAATGAAAAAGGTTTTTGAGTTTCTGGGGGAAGGTAATAAAGTAAAAATTTCTGTAATGACCCGTGGGTCTAAAAAAGTGTTGGCGCGTGGCAAAGATGCTATTCCAGAATTGTTTGCAAAAATATTGGAACTGGTAGGTGATAAGGGGACTTTGGAAACAAAGTCAAAGCCTGATGAACGAACCAAGTCCATTCTTATTGCACCGGCAAAGTAAATTTCCCCGTTTTATACGGGGTTTTTTTGTGTTTTTTTTGTAATATTTAAGTTATTTTATTTGCGTTTCTAGATTTAATTTTGTATCTTTTCCGTGTATACATAAGGGTTGGTTATGGACGAAAATAAACTATCTTTTGAAGAAGCGTACAAGCAATTAACAGAACTTGTTAAAAAGATGGAGGCAGGTGAACTGTCTTTGTCTGATTCTGTTGCTGCCTATGAACAGGGAATAAAATTAAAGGCTTATTGTGAACAACTGTTAAAAGAGGCAGAATTAAAAATAGAAACCTTAAAGGTTGGAACGCAAGCATAAATGGATTAAGTCGTGGCGGATAAAAGTAAATTAACCCCCGTTATGCAACAGTATGTTGATATGAAGTCTGAAAATCCAGACGCTTTATTGATGTTTAGACTTGGGGATTTTTATGAGGCGTTTTTTCAAGACGCAAAGACAATCAGTGAAAATCTGGGATTGGTATTAACGCAACGCGGTACAGACGGTGACGGTGAAAATATACCAATGTGTGGGATACCTTGGCATGCGGCTGATAATTATTTCGGCCGCTTGGTCAGGGCAGGGTTTCGGGTTGCGCTGGTAGAGCAGATGGAAACGCCGGCCGAAGCGAAAGCGCGCGGGCACAAATTTATTGAAAGAAAGGTCGTTCGTGTTTTGACGCCCGGTACGCTGACGGACGAAAATTTGTTAACGCCGAAAAACTCTAACTTTTTATTGGCTGTAACAGTACTGGACGGCGGCAAGTTTGATATTGCCGGCTGCGATATTTCAACGGGTGAATTTTTTATCGGGCAAACGGCGGATGTTTTGGATGACTTGGTCAGAATTAATCCTGCCGAGGTTATTTATCCGGAATCTTTGGCGGAAAACGAAACGATTTTACATTTACGAGACGTATTTAAAACAACGCCTGTGTATGAAAAATTGTATCAACGCGCTGATATAGGGCAGATTGTATCAAAGGTTTTTGGCGGTGCGGTTCGTACGGATAACGATGATACAAACTGTGAAAATGCGATAAGTTTACTTGCGGGATATTTATTTAACACGCAGCGCGGGGCATCAATTGCATTTAGGGCGCCTTATGTATACAAGTCTGGTCGTCAGTTGTTAATAGATTCTGCCACGTGGAAAAGTTTAGAGATTGATGCGCCGATTAATGAAGGTGGAACCTGCTTGATAGATGTCTTGGACAACACAAAAACGGCGGCGGGCGCCAGGAAATTACGTTCTTATTTGCGTACTTTGTCCGGTGACATTGGTGAAATAAGGTGCAGACAAGAACATATAGGACATTTTTTAATAAATCCAGATGTTATGGCAGCTGTATCTGCTGTGTTATCAAGCGTTCCTGATGTGGGGCGCAGTTTATCAAGGTTGCTTGCTGGGCGCGGCACGCCGCGTGACATGCGTCATATTGCAGATTTTATGATAGAATTACCAAATTCTAAGATGTTGGCGACGCGGTTAGACACAAATTTTGCGGGCAGATTCGCCGAAATCAGAACGCATGACGAGTTAGCGTTAGAGTTGAATTCTGCGCTGGCTGATGAATTACCAACGTTTTTTCGTGACGGTAATGTCATAAGGACTGGGTTTGATATTTCGTTGGATAACATGCGTGGTCTGGCGCACGGTGCCAAAGAAACGATTGCTGGTATGCAGGCGGAATATGCCGCGGCAACCGGGGTTCATACGTTGAAAATAAAATATAATAATATATTGGGGTATTTTATAGAAGTGCCCAGCGCCCGTGCAGATGCTTTGATGAAGCCGGAATCTGGTTTTATACATCGTCAAACAATGGCCGGTAATATGCGCTTTACAACGGCCAAATTAATAGATTTAGATAACAATGTGCGAAGTGCAGCCGAAAAATCTGCAGCCATAGAAAACGATATAGTTGCTAGGTTGATTCAAAAGATTCGTGATATTTCGGACGATTTACTATCAACGGCGGAATTATTAGCGGATTTGGACGTCTGGTATTCTTTGGCTGTTGCGGCAGATAAGTATTCTTGGGTTCGTCCTAATATGACCGAAGATAACGCGTTTGACGTTGTTGGCGGTCGTCATCCTGTGATAGAGGCTGTATTGCGTGCGCGCGGGGATAATTTTGTAAAGAACGACTGCAACTTAAACGCAAAATCAATTGCTTTGTTGACAGGTCCAAACATGGCGGGAAAATCAACGTATCTACGTCAAAACGCGTTGTTGGTAGTGTTGGCGCATATGGGCTCGTTTGTGCCGGCGACGCGTGCCACGATTGGTATTTGTGACCAGTTGTTCAGTCGTGTGGGTGCTTCGGATAACTTGGCCGCGGGACAATCTACTTTTATGGTGGAAATGAGCGAAACCGCAAACATTCTTCGTCGTGCAACGAAAGAGTCTTTTATAATCTTTGATGAAATAGGGCGTGGTACTGCGACGTATGATGGTATGGCGATTGCGCAGGCGGTTTTGGAATATTTGGATAACCTGCAACCTAGGACGCTTTTTGCGACGCACTATCATGAACTGACCGCGCTGGTTGGGTGTGCGAATGGACAATTGCAAAATGTGTCTTGTTTGACCATAGATGTGCGCGAGCATAATAATGAAATAATATTCATGCATAAAATAGTTGCAGGCGTGGCAAACAGGTCGTATGGTATACATGTGGCAAAGATGGCGGGGATGCCGGAATCTGTCGTTGCGCGTGCCGAAAGCGTGTTGGCGGATTTAGAAGACCGTAATTCGTCTGTTTGTAAAAACGCTGCAACAGAAGAAAAAACGCAAAAACAAAATGTGAAAAAAGTTTCACAAACGAACGCGATTGCACAACTCAATTTATTTGGCTAAGGTGGGTATGATGAAAGTTGAAACTGTATATGTGTTTAAAACAGATTTTTATGCACCAAAATATAAAGAATTTGATAATAAACACAAATTAAAAAACTTTTTAGAAGATTTTGATTTTATGGAATCGCATAAACCCAGCAATTTTCCAACGAGCTTGCCAGAGTTTACTTTGGGCGTTTGTGTAAAATTAAAAATAAAGGGTTTTTTATATAAATCTGACGTTAAATGGGGACCTAAATTTCTTGTAGGCCGTTTTGTGCGTCAGGACGATAAAGGAAAACTTTTTGCCAAGGTTCCTATGGATAAGCCAGGGCGTAATTTACCTATGATAGAACGCGAATATAAAGAAGTGCCTTTTAAAAAGCATAGTGCGGATGCTGTTATAGATTTAGATAGAATGCTGCAGGTATGGCCTGTACGTAACAAATCTAGAACGGAACTGGCGAAATTTTTTAATCGGGCCGCAAAAGAAAAAAACAAAATAAAAATAAGATAATAAATAGGAATTGATAATATGTATGTGCAACCTTTGATTGTTTTTCATACGAAACTTGGCGACGAAATCCAGCGTGAGTTTTTACGTGGATACGAACTAAGAAATTTTATAAAGTCATTTGATTTTTCTAAAAATTATGATGCAAGAGGTAGGGCATATACTTACAATAAGTCTTTTGCTTTGTATCCGCCGATTTTCTGGCTGGGACGTTGCTTTTCGTTTGCAGAAAATGGATATAGAATTAAATCAGATGTTACATTTCTGCAAAAAATGTGGGCAGGTCGCGGGGTAGAGGCTATGCCCGTGAAAAATACGGACTTTATAGATTATGTCATAGAAATACCATTTGCCAGAAAGAATCATTATGAAAAATACACGGTAAGACAGCACAAAAACGCTGAATTTACCGTTATAAACCCAAAAACCTTGCAGCAGGTCTATCCGCATGTTGCAGAAGAAGATTCTAAGTTAGAGTTATTTTTATCAAATGTATTGTCTGAAAGGTTAATTGACTACAGCAGGTAATACAGATAATAGTTTTTTATAAAATTTTTAATACGTTATTTGTAAATTTTTTTATTTGCCCGTGGTAGTCATGGGATGTATCAATAAAAGGCATTTTATGCTTTTTCGCATCGTGTTCTAAACGACGACTGTTGTCTATCATAGAATTTACAAATACGCGTAAATCTTCATCGTTTCTGCGATTAGCGGGTGTTTTACCGTCAAACTTTCTGATATCTGCAATTTTTTTATCAACATCTGCATTAGGATATCCAATCGCGATAATTTTAAATTTTTTTCTATCAAACATTTTTGCTGCCATGGTCGGTGTCAGGTAAGCGTCTTCATAAACGACCGTAGATACGTCTGATTGTTCAGATAAAAAACGGGTGGCAACATTGTGTAAATCGCGTATCAGTCCGGCCTTGTATGCACGAGACATGGCAGGAAATACGTGTTTTAATGGTCTGTATATTGCAGTATAAAAGAAATTCTTTTTACGAATCTGTGTCAAACCGCCAACCAACGCATCTGCAGAAATTACAGATACTGGATGTCCGGCCGACTCTATCTTTTGAGCCACAGACTTTGCCAAAGTTGTTTTCCCTGCACGTGGAATGCCGATAATCACAAGGTTTTTCAAAGTTTTTTTCCTCTGTTTTTGTCGTTTTTTATACAAAGTAAGTATCGTTTATATGAATTATATACGAATTTTTTCCTGTACAAAAGAAAAAAAACCTTTTTAATATTTACATTATGTGCAATGCATCCGGGTTCGTTTTATTAGATAAGCCATCTGGCATCAGCAGTCGTAGTGCTGGTGCGCGCGTGGCGCGAATGTTTGGTGCAAAAACTTTTGGACATATTGGTACGCTTGACCCGATGGCTTCTGGCGTTTTGCCGATTGCGCTGGACGCGGCTACAAAAATGATTCCTTTTATGGAAGATTCTTCTGACGGTAAGAAGCAATATTTATTTTCATTACGTTTTGGGTTTGAAACAGACACTTTGGATACAAGTGGCACAGAAATCGCAAATACGGGTTTTGTGCCGGATGAAAAACAAGTTTTGTCTGTTTTACCGTCTTTTATTGGGAAAACGGCCCAGGTTCCACCGATGTACAGTGCCGTGCACGTTGATGGAAGCAGGGCGTATGAGTTGGCGCGTGCCGGTAAAAAAATAGATATTCCTAAACGTATGGTCACAATATATTCGCTGGATTATGTCGGAAGAATAGACGATTCTTGGCAGTTTAGGGTGGTGTGTAGCCGCGGAACTTATGTTCGTTCGTTGGCGGGGGATATTGCGGAAAAATGCGGTACTTTGGCGACGGTTGACATGATTCGCAGAACGCAAACGAATGGTTTTGATATAAAAGATTGTGTAAAACTTGATTTTTTGGAAAATTTGTTTAATAATGGTGCAGATTTCAAGGGGTACTTGAAACAGATTGATTTTGGACTGGGGGACATTCCGGTTCAAAATCTGGATGATAAACAGGCCGATTTTTATAAACACGGTGGTTTTATCAAAACAGACGCTGCTGATGGAATGTGGCGCGTATACAACAATAAACATTTTGTTGGTATAGGTGTCGTATCTGACGGGTTCTTGCGTCCAAAGCGAACAATATAACTAAAAAAGGAAAAGTAATGTCCATAACAAAAGAAAAAAAGACGGAATTAATCCAGGCTTTTAAAACTACAGAAAAGGACAATGGTGGTTCCGCTGCATCACAAGTTGCTGTCTTAACAGAACGCATTCGTAACTTAACAAAGCATATGAAAGATAATCATAACGACGAACATTCTAAACGTGGTTTGTTGTTAATGGTTAATCGTCGCAAAAAACTGTTGGCTTACATCAAAAAACGTAACCTGGCAGAATACGAAACTTTGATTAAGAAATTAGGTTTGCGTAAATAAAAATATCCGGCCAGTGCGCCGGATTTTTATTTGCAAACAGATAAATATATTTTATAATCTGAAATGCGAAGGAGAAATTATTCTTTCTTGCATTTATACAAGAATGCAAAAACGAATGATTTTTCTTCGCATTTATTAAGTTAACAAAAATGGAGAAATAAATGTTATTTGGTTTGTTTAATAAAGATGAAAAAAATCACTTAAATAATCCCGTTGGCGTTGAAATAAAATACGGTGATGAAACGTTGCGATTGGAAACGGGGCGCATGGCAAAACAGGCAAACGGTTCTGTGCTGGCTACGATGGGCGGAACAATGGTGTTGGCAACTGTTTGTGCAGAAAAAACGGCTGTTGAAGGACAAGATTTCTTTCCGCTGACGGTTGATTACCAAGAAAAATTTGCGTCTGCGGGACGTATTCCTGGCTCTCGGGATAGACGTGAAGGCAAGGCGTCTACGTCAGAAACATTAATTGCACGTTTGATAGATAGACCTATACGTCCGTTGTTCCCGGAAACGTTTAAAAACAAAGTTCAAATTATCGCACAGGTTTTTTCATATGATAAAAAGAATCAACCGGATATCTTGGCTATGATTGCATCAAGCGCTGCGTTGGCGTTGTCTGGTGTTCCTTTTGCAGGTCCTATTGGTGCGGCACGCGTTGGATATATGGACGGTAAATATATTTTGAATCCTTCAAAGAAAGAAACTGAAGAGTCTGAGATGGATTTGGTAGTTGCTGCAACCAAAGACGGGGTTTTGATGGTTGAATCTGAAATTGGTGAGTTAGACGAAGCAACTACTTTGGGTGCTGTAAAATTCGGCTTTGATGCGCAGCAGGCAGTAATCAAGGCGATTAACGAATTAACAGAAAAAGCCGGCAAAGAACGTTGGGAAACGCCCGAACATTCAGATGAATATATTGCGATGCAAAAGGATTTTGAATCTTTTGCTGGCGATATAGAGTCAGCTTTGCAGATAAAAGAGAAATTGGTTCGTTTAGAAACTTTGGGCAATATACATGCTGCGGCTAAGGCTCGCATTCCAGAATTATTCCCAGAAACTACAACTGCTACATCTACTTTGGAATCGTGGGCGGACGAGATTATAGAAGGTCTGACTGCACGTATTATGCGTGGCAACATATTGGCTGGCAAGCCTCGTATTGACGGTCGCGATAATAAAACAGTACGTCCGATTGAAATAGAGTTGGGAATATTACCGCGTGCGCATGGTTCTGCGCTGTTCACGCGCGGGGAAACGCAGGCTTTGGTATCGTTGACTTTGGGCGGTGGCAAAGATGCTTTACCGATTGAATCTTTGGATGGTGCCGAAGAAAGAGATTTCATATTAAACTATAATTTCCCTGGATATTCTGTTGGCGAAGCCAAGGGGTTAAAATCACCTGGACGTCGTGAAATAGGTCATGGAAACTTGGCGTGGCGTGCAGTACATCCAATGGTGCCAAGCCGTAGCGAGTTTGATTATGTTATCCGCATTGTTTCCGACATTTTGGAATCAAACGGTTCATCGTCAATGGCGACGACGTGTGGTGCCACATTGGCAATGATGGACGGTGGCGTACCATTAAAGCGTCCCGTTGCAGGTATCGCAATGGGTTTAATCAAAGAAGGCGATGATTATGCCATCTTAACGGATATCTTAGGCGATGAAGACCATCTTGGTGATATGGACTTTAAGGTAACCGGAACGAAAGAGGGCATCACTGCCTTGCAAATGGACATAAAAATAACGTCTATTACGTTTGAAATTATGGAAAAGGCGTTGGCGCAGGCGAAAGACGGTCGCATGCATATATTAGGCAAGATTGAAAAAGCAATCAAAGCCCCACGCAAGCATGTGTCTGAATTTGCCCCACAGGCCTATTCTATGAAAATCAATCCGGATAAAGTTCGTGACGTTATCGGCAAAGGCGGTGCCGTGATACAGGCACTGACCCGTGAAACAAATACCCAGATTGATTTAGAAGATGATGGCTCTATCAAAATCATGGCAACGGCCAAAGAAGATGCAGACGAAGCAATCAGACGTATAAAAGAGATTGTTGCAGAGCCAGAAGTTGGCATGATTTATGAAGGTACTGTATCTGGGGTAAAAGATTTTGGATTGTTTGTAAAAATCTTGAACGGTTTTGAGTCAATGGTTCATATCTCTGAAATCACGGGTGAAAGACTGGCCAAGATTACAGACGCTAAAATAAAAGAAGGCGACAAAGTATTTGTAAAATACCTTGGCGCGGATAAACGTGGAAAAACGCGTATGTCTATGGTCGGTATTGATCAAAAGACAGGCAAAGAAATAGAAAAATAATAAGTTGTCACCCCGTGTTTATATGGGGTGACCGACTTTTTATTAAGGAGAGAAATATGGATATGGAAGCTTTATTGGCCCAAGCAAATGCTCTGCAGAGCAAAGTTAACGATGCACAAGAAAAGTTAGATAAAATGCACGTAAAAGGAATTTCCGGAAAAGGTGCCTGCATTATTGACATGACTGGTAAGTATGATTTAGTTGATGTAAAAATCAGCGAAGATGCTTTGGCTTATGGTGCAGACAAAGTTGCAGAGCTGGTATCGTTGGCTTATCGTGATGCCAAGGCAAAGGCAGACGAGTTAATAGACAAGGTTATGGGGGAAGCGACAGCGGGCGTTCCAATGCCAGAATAAAAAACTGGACAAGTGGGAAAAAATGGTTTATTATAATCGCGCTGTTTCGGATGTTTAGCTCAGTTGATTAGAGCATCTCGTTTACACCGAGAGGGTCGGGGGTTTGAGTCCCTCAACATCCACCAGAAAAACAATCGCCCAAACGGGCGATTTTTTTATGCTATGGATGTGGGACGAAAACCCCCGAACAAGGGGTTTGAACCGCAGCAAAAAGGCGGGATAACGCCGGTCACCGCATGGCGATTTTGCAAGGTGGCGCAGCGGTTTGGGATATCTGTCAGAATTGCTTCCGCAGTTTTCTGCGTCTTTCGTTGATTTTTATAGATTTTATTTTGCGTTATTAAAAAGAATGATATATCATATGCCTGAATCCACAGGGATGTGGCTTCGGGGCTGTAGCAAGCCTATACATGCGGTGCGTAAGCATCGTTAATCTGATGTTTCGGTGCTTATGCATCGTTATATCCCCGTTCCTTTTAATGGGTCGGGGGGCCGTTTGTTATAAAACAGGTAAAAACCGAAAGCAACGGAATCATACATGTATTGATTGCTAACTCCCCGACCGCCAAATTCCTTTGGCGGTTTAATTCTTAACATGGGGGATTAATATGAAAATATCGGTTATAATACCGGCATATAATTGTGCAGGGTACATCAGGCAAACGTTGGATTGTATAAGAACGCAAACTTTGCCACAAAAAGATATAGAGATAATCATGTTTCTAGACGGTTGTACCGATGATACGGCGTTCACAATTCAGCAATATTTTAAAGATTATTCAAATATGAATTTACATGTCATAAGGGCAGAATATCAGCAGGGCGTGGCAAACGCAAGAAATTCGGCAGTAAAACATGCCAAGGGTGAATATATTCATTTTTATGACGCAGATGATGTTATAAACCCAGATTTTTATAAAAAATTGTACGACAGCGCAAAACAAGTTGATGCCGACGTTGCCGTGGCTTCTTATATAAACGAACGAAATAGACATAACAGCGTTGTTTTTGACGGTGAATGTGTTTTGTCCGTACCACAAGATAAAATAAACGAAACACGTGTTGATAAATGCGGAATTTCTTCGCGTTTTATCATAAAAAGAAGTTTTTGGGAATATAACAGGTTTTCGTTTCCGATGGATATGATATATTATTCGGATATTTTAACTATGACAAAAGTAGTGTATAACTGTAATCGTATTGTTTTTGTACCAGGTGTCACTTATTGGTATAAAAACCGCCCAAATTCTATGTCTGCGGTCAAAAAAACAAGAAAATTACGTTGGATGTATTATAGGCGCGCCAGAATAGATACGTATGTGTTTTTATGCCAATTTGACGTAAAACCTACATACGATAAACGCTATAATTACAAGTGGCTTTTATTTAATGTTTTTCCTATTTTAACGTCTGTTGCTGATAATGATATGGGCATTGAAAAATATAAACTATTTGGTTTAATCCCTGTTTTAAAAGTAAGCAATAAACAGAAAACAATGGGTTGGCATATATAAAATTATTTTTTGTTTTATGTCAAATTTATGTAATCGTCTTGGAAATAAAACCAAGACGATTTATATAACTGTGATTTTTAACGAGTACGTGGTTTACCTTTATGTAAAAATTTAGCCAGGTTTATTTTTTCAGTAATTTGAAATAGTTTTTTATAATAATTTTTCAGGTCTAAGCCGTTAACTGTATTTTGTGAAATTTCCTGCGCGTTCTGCGATTTTGCATTTAATGCAGACTGCGTGGTATTCATCACGGTTTTTTTTGATATTTTGTTATTATTTTTTAAAAAGTTTTCACCATAACTTTGTAAATTTGGTGCATAAAATTTATATAAAATTTTATTCTTGTACATAAAATTATTTTTGATGTTTTTTAACCGCGGTACATACAGCACGTCAAGGCTTTCGTTATAAAACAATGCGTCGTTACCGAATGATTCAAGTTTATCTACGCGTAAATATTTAAGGCACTTATTACAATACAAGAACGTATTATCTGCAGATTGCAATTCGTTTAATTCCAATTGTTTTATCTTTTTATTACTTGCCAGAAAATTATATCCAACCTTTTGCAGTTTATTCGCTTGAAAATCGTGAATGTTTTCATTTTGGACTATAAAATCGTTGCCAACTTTTTTTAAGTTGCCCAAGTGCAATGTTGTTAAACCCATGTTTCGGCATAAAAAGCCGTCATCTACGAATTCTAGATTATCAGCGTTAAAAGAAGATAAAACCTTGTTATTTTGTAAAAATACCGGTCCGATTTCTTTTGTATCTGGCAAATTTAAAGCGACAATAAGCCCTTTTTGTGTTGTGACAACTGGAACGCTGTTTGCAAATAAGGTAACGGTATCGTCAATTTCATTTCGTTGCATACGCAGGTCTTTGCCTTTTATTTCTTTGTTTATGACATTTATAAAACTGTCTTTGAATGCAAGGTCGCAGGGTATATTAAATTTATTGCAGGCAATATTCTCAATATTTTGAAACTGTTTGGTGTTCGTGTCAAAAAGGAAATAATCCGCAATAAACTGTGTTTCTTTGTTTATGTCTTGTATTTGATTATTGTAGACCCAAAAGTCAGGTCCTGAAAGTATGCCGTAAAGATCATAATTAAATTTGACGATTTGACCGTTTACTGTTTTAAATCG
>CASFOK010000003.1 GCA_949296475.1 uncultured Pseudomonadota bacterium | reverse complement strand
GGTGTTATGGGTTTAATCGGCTTTGGCACCTTAAGGGTTATTTCTGCCAAAGCCGATTTTTATTTACCATAAACACAAAAAGGGCATATTATGAAAACAAAAGAACAGATAATAGATGAAATTTTAGACAGAGGAATTATTATTGATATAATCCCTTCAAAAGCAGAATTTAAACAGCGTTTATTAAATGAAAAATTAAGATTTTTTATAGGTGCAGATCCAACTAATACATCACTACACTTGTCGCACGCAAAGAACTTTATGTTATTGGAAGAATTTCGTAAACTCGGACATGAAGTAATAGTTTTATTTGGTGACTTTACGGCATGTATTGGTGACCCATCAGACCGCAATTCTGCACGTGCCAGATTGACGCCAGAGCAAGTTCGGGACTTTTCAGGTGATTGGATAAGGCAAATTTCTCCACTCATAGATTTTAATGATAAAGTAAATCCTGCCAAGGTTGTATTTAATGGGCAGTGGTTAAATAAATTATCTATGCGTGATTTGATAGAACTTGCATCTAATACAACAGTACAGCATTTACTAGAACGCGATATGTTTCAAAAAAGAATATGCGAGAATAGGCCAATTCATTTACATGAATTCCTGTACCCGTTGTTTCAAGGCTTTGATTCTGTGGCTTTAGATGCGGATGTTGAAATGTGTGGTATAGACCAGACATTTAATGCACTAATGGGACGCACTTTGTTAAAGAAATTAAAGAACAAAGACAAGTTCATTGTTTGCAATAATTTAATGGAAAATCCCATAACGGGCGAGTTAATGTCTAAATCTCGTGGAACAGGGGTTTTCTTGGATACAGATGCGAATACTATGTTCGGGCAAATTATGTCGTTGCCGGACGAAATGATACGTATTTTGCTGATAAATAATACTCGTGTACCTTTGGCAGAAATAGAAGCACTGGATATAGAACATAAGCCAATGGGCGCAAAATTATTTACGGCAAAAACCATCGTTGGTATTTTGCACGGGCAACAGCAAGCAGAACAGGCCTTGCAACATTTTCAAGATACTTTTTCTAATAAAGTATTCCCAGAAAACGCCCCAGAAATTATTACAGAAAAACAAACTTTATCTGTGTTTGATGTCTTAAAATTAGGGCTCACTTCACAATCAAATAGCGAGATTCGTAGGTTGATTGCACAAGGGGGAGTGATAATAAATGACATTCGTCAAAATGATGAAAAGGCCGTTTTTGAAACAAAACTTGCTTTGAAAGTAAAAGTTGGAAAGAAGACATTTTTCAAAGTACTTTGTAAATAAAGCCCGTTGGGGCTTTATTTGTTTTTATATAGGCATTGACTTATTTGAGTGCGTCGATTCTATGCCACAGCGTTTTTTCTAAAATTGTTTAATAAAGCACAAGAACGACATCGCGTGTAATTGTTATTTGACATGACAATATTTGGATATATACTATTAATTATAGGTTAGTTTGTAAAGGGGCGCCAATGAGTCGTATGTAAACTTATTTTTTTCTATCAAGTTACCCGAATTGTTCGGGGCGATTAAAGTTTACATAAAAGGCAACCTTATGAAATATATTTCTTTATTAAATATCACTTTTGCATATTCTGGCGCAGACGATTTGTTTTCTAATTTATCGTATTCGTTTAGTGCAGATAAAAAAGTCGCCATTATCGGAGATAATGGGGCAGGGAAGACCACGTTATTAAAAATAATATCCGGCGATTTATTACCCGATTCTGGGCGCATAGTACGTAATGCAACGTGCTATTTGTTAAATCAAATCAATACGAATTCAACAAAAAGCGGCGGGCAAAGTCAGCAACAAGCGCTGGCGCGCGCATTTGATTCTGGTACGGATATTTTATTGTTGGACGAGCCGACAAATAATTTAGACGCGAGTTCCCGCCAAGACTTTTTCAGAAAATTGTTTTCTTATCGTGGTGGCGCGGTCATAGTGTCGCATGACAGACTGTTGTTAAATCAGGTGGATATGTTATTGGAATTGCATAATGGCAAGTTATCTGTATTCGGGGGCAATTATGATTTCTATATTGCTCAAAAAAGACAAATGCAAGAAAGCCTAGAATCAAAATACACAAGTGTGCAACAAGAAATTACGCGGCTAAATGCAACGATGGCAAAAGCGCAAAATATGCGTCAACACCACGAAGCAAAGCAACAAAAAGAAAGAAACAATAAATCAGCGGGTTCAAAAATAGCAGCAAATGCTATGAAAGGCAAAAGCCAAGAAACCGAGGCAAAACGCAAAAAATTGATACAAGCAAAGTTAAGTAAACAAATAAAATGTTCGGCAGAATTATCTGCGCAATTACGCAATGATACAATAAAAGTCCCACTGCCAAACGTTAAAGTTTACGACAAAGAAATCATCAGGTTGGAAAATGTATTTTTTTCTTATGGCGACAAGTTTGTTTTATCAGATTTTAATCTAACTATCCGCACAGGCGAGCGAGTCAGACTGATTGGTGATAATGGGGCAGGTAAAACAACGATACTTAAATTAATCAGCGGTGTTTTGCAACCGTCGTCGGGTGCTGTAAAAGCATCAGGGAAAATCGCGTATCTAAACCAAGACCTGTCTTTGTTGAACCCAGATAAAAGCGTTGTGGAAAATATTGCCGATTATGCAGATGTTTTATTGCACGATGCACATGTTATTGCGGCTAATTTTGGATTCCGTGGCGATGCATCTAAGAAACAAGTAGGCGTTTTGTCGGGTGGGGAATTATTAAAAGCAACTTTGGCGGCCGTTATCGGCAGTGGTAATCAACCAGATTTGTTGATTTTGGACGAGCCGACAAATAATCTTGATATAAAAAGCACGATGGTTTTAGAGGAAGCATTAAATCAATACAAGGGGGCGGTTTTAATCGTATCGCATGATGATATATTTATGCAGAAATTAAATATGAATCGTTCTATAAGAATTTGATTTTTTAAAACTGTATTATATTATATAGAAAAGGGGTTCGTTATGTTTGAAAAAGAAATCAAGATACTGAACATATCTGTTCCTGACACAGAAAAAATTTTACGTGATATTGGTGCAAAATTTATTTTTAAAACGAAGCAAAAAATATATACTTATGATTTACCGTCTATTGCCCACAGATATTCTGAGTATATTGATTTTTTAAATTCTGATATTAATCCGTTGGTTGCCTATTCTTATAAACAACGATTAAAAACTCTTTTGACCGAAGTTGCAGATTTGTTACCTGATTCAGAACTGATGCCAGTGATGAAACAGTACAATGTTGAATCTTTGCCCGACATAGTTGATAGAGTGCAAGATTTTACCGAATTTGCTGATTTGCCTATTAGTTCAAGGATAAAATCGTTGCGTATTAATCCGAATAAGTGGGGCCGCCTGCGCGATACAAACGGGCGTGTTACATTAACTGTAAAGCATGTTTTTGATAAAAATTCCGAAGATGTTCAAAAGGTTGGCGAATATGAAATAGAAGTAAACTCTGTTGAAGAAGCCGATGCTTTATTAACCGCATTGGGGTTTGCAAAAAGAAACGTCCAAGAAAAAATAAGGACGCAATATAAATATAAAAACGCAGAAATAGATTTAGACGAATGGCCAATGTTGCAGCCTTATATGGAAATAGAATCCGATGATGAATCTATATATCAAGAAATAATAGATAAGTGTGGCTATAACAGCAAAGAAATAGTTTCTTGTAATACCGAAGAATTATATCGTCGCATTGGTATTAATTCGCGCGAATTGCCCGAATTACTGTTTGGCAGCAAATGATAAGATTTTAATTATTTGTTTTGGGAGAGCAGTTTCCAATACGCATAGGCAACTATAAAATCCAGTGCCACGGTACACCACATTGCTGTAAATAAAGAATTGTTATCTGCTATCTTTCCAAATATCAGCAGCAAAATGCCCCCAGATATTGATGATAACAGTGATTGTATATTTTGCATAGTTGCACGTTGCTTGTCCGAAAAGTTTTCTTGTAATAGTGCGTTATATGCTGTGTGGTTAAAACCATAAAATAAATTTGTGGCAGAGTTTATAAACGGTGTTGCAATACCATTTAATAATAAACCTACAGAATTAAAAACAAAAGAACCTGCGTTTGAAAAAATAAGCGTTTTTAAGAAACCAATTTTACTAACAAATGAGGCAATATAAAACCCAATTGCCCCTGTAAATTGTCTAAATAATCGTGCCAAGGGTATTAAAGAAGATGGTATTAATGATGAAAAATATACACCTTCCATATTATATGCTGTTTGACCTTGCAACATATTTATACCGATTAGTGAACGAAGTTTTTTGTCTTTCCATATTTGTTTACACGAAGACCATAAAAGACCAAAAGATGATTTGTCTGATTTTTGTCTTGTACTTGGTTCGTATAAAAAGAAAGACGATATAAAGAATAAGAAACCAAACAGAACGGTAGTCCAAGCAAGAACTTTTATGTCAAACAAAAACATTGTGCCGACGGCAATTAATGCGCCGAAAATTGCGCCTATTTGTTCCCAGAACATTATTCGTGAAAACACAACAGAAAATTTACTTTGCTTTCTGCAGTCTGACAGTGTTTCATATATAAGCGCTTCTTTCGTTCCAGAATTTAAAGAACCAGCAAGGCCACCGATAACACTTGCGAAAATCAG
>CASFOK010000002.1 GCA_949296475.1 uncultured Pseudomonadota bacterium | reverse complement strand
TGGGTATTTTGTATCAACGGCAGGGATAGACGAAACGATAATCAAAAAATATATTGAACAACAGGGGCAAAAAGATTTGGGACGACTGAAAGTCGTGTGGTAGCCAATACCCCGGGCGTAAGCCCGAGGGATTATTTATTAAGAAATCAAACCTATTAAAAACAAAAAAATTCCTAGTTATAATTTTGTTTTAAAATCGGGGGAGATTATGCATAGGGCGGATATAGACGATTTGGCAAGATTATTAAGTCTTAGTCAATATCAATATGATGTATTGAAATCAAATTATGAAAAATATGATATTTCTGGTTTGGTAAAAAGGGGCGGGGTGTTGTATGCGCCTTATTTGTTGAAAACAGACAGTTTTAGTGCGTTAATCAGGACCATATTGTATGGAAAACATGCGGATTTAATCGGACAAAATAAAATGCTGGCCTCAGGTAAGAAAAAAATAAAATTTTATGCGGGCGGTTTTCATTGCGTTTGTTTAGGACGATTTAAATATTATGCGGATAAAGATGGTCGCGTTGTTTCACGAAATAAAGTTATGCGTGAAATATCAAACCTTAAGCGCTAGAACTTATCGTGTGTTTTTACAAAATTACGCATAAAACCTGGGTCAAAGTTTACAACTATTTCTGATAAGGAATATGCACGCGAACCGTTGGGCGATATAGTTAAATCTATCGGTGCAGGTTCAGGTGATGTCCCACGTAAAGTTAATTGTAGTTTTGCCTGCATGGCGTTATCGTTTATTTCTATGCTGCCATAAGCGTCTGTGTGTCGCATATACAATTCAAGCGGGGCAGTTGTTTTAAAAGCACCGTCTTTGTATTCGCCTATTATTCGCATAGTTTTTATTGCCGATTCCCCTTGTTCCAGCGCACGTGATAAAGCAAATTCTGAATTTAATGTTGTTATGTTTCCTGCAGATGCATAAAATTCATCAACGCCCACACCTTTTAAATATCCACCGGTAAAAGTTAAATCCATATCGCCAGCAATGTTATATGCTATATCATGCGCGATGTTCCCAGATGTTGTCATATTTATTTCTGCGGTTATCATCGTGTCGCGAATATTCAGAGGCATTTCAGATGATAACAAGTAACCATTTATTATAAATTTATTTAATTGAGCAAATATCTTATATTGATTGTTTGTTTTATTTATAGTCGCTAACAAATTACCACGCGAATTATCTGTAATAGAAAATGTTTGTGTGCCAGATTTTAATGCATATACAAAATTTTTAAACTCGTCCCCGTTATAAATTAAACTGTCGGCAGATAAAGATATATTAACAGGAAGGTTAAATGGTAACATAATAGGTGATGTGGTTAAAAAAGAGTTTTCTTCATAATTATCAAGAAATTCTTGATTCATGAACGAGTCTATGTTTAATAACTTCGTATAAAGCGTTATGTTGTTTCCGTTAACGCTGCCTGTAAATTCTTGACCGGCAATTTCTATTGTCAGGTTTGATATTATATCATCTTTGTATGTACCTGATACCACATATTCTTGGTCGTTTAATGCGCGCAGGTCTAGGTCCGGGAACCATTGTTTTGCGCTTTTCCCCATTATGCTAAAAGAATTTTCAGATAATATCAATGTCCACTGTCCTGAATTAGGAACAAATATCATCGTATTATCTGACCATTTAAAGTCACCAGGTTCATCGCGCATAAATTTTGGTATGTTTTTTATGTTGGGGTTTAGCCAATTCAAAGTTTTATTTTCCGCGAAAGTATATTTTGGCGTCATGTAATTATCTGGGGTTATATCAAAACTGCCGCCAATATCTGAAAACTGAAAATTTATTCGGCCGGTATCACCAAGTTTTTTTGCCCATTTAATCAAAGTATTTCTATCGGGCATCGGTTTGTCGGACTGAATGAATATCTCAAAATTATTATCGTTTACAGACAAACTGCCCCAATAATCACCGTATGTATATTCGCTGCATTTCCAACGTTCTGGCGTGCCTGAAAATAGGCACATTGCTGGTTGACCTTCGTATGGTGTGGTTATCATTATATCTTTTGCGCCGTTTGCGTCTATTATGCCGCCGGTCATCGCAATATCATCTGCTACTATATTTGCAATTTGTAGATAATTCGTTGTACCAATCGCATCAATTTTTAAATGCTTGAACGTATAATTACCGAATTGTAAATCACCATAAAAATCAAGATTGAAATTCGTTCTGTAAAATATTCGCGATGGTTTTAATAAAAAAGACATATCATAAATTATGTTTTGTCCAGATAACTGAATATTTTTTTCACCGTTTGGTAAAATTTCTATATTGCCTTTGAAGTTATTTGCGGAAATATCTTTAAAAGAATATCCTTTGCCGCCGTCCCACTCAAATTTTGTTGTTAAACTGATGGTTGTGTCTATTTTGGGTTCAGAAAAATCAAACCACTTATTAATGTCGTTGGTTTCCATAGATATTTGTCCGCGTACAGAACCATCAGAGTATAATTGACCAGATATTTCTAATTTGTCGTTTTGATTTCTGATGAAAAATAAGTCTTTATCAAATTCTATGTCATATTTATGCTTTTCTGTACGAACAATCCCAACAAGATTTCCATTGTCAAGTGTGGCATTTTGGATTTCAAAGTATTTAGTTTTATACTTTACATAAGAATTATATATCTCAATAGGATGCGAGAATGTTTTTGGTATCAGTTTATTAATGGTTACGTTTGCCCTGTATACAGAAATGTCACCCGTTAGTGGCGCATTATTTAAATCAAATATGCTTGTTAGCGGTATCGTAAATAACAGCGCCCCTATATTACCAATCGGTATATCTACATCATGTGCAACAATTGTGGCGCGTCCCAGAAGACTGAAATTTACGTTACCGTTGATTTTTGCCGGTACACCCGTTTGTTCGTAGATTGTCTGTTCTATCTTTGGTTTTAGATTGTTAAGAGTTATCATCGGTGGAACGATAATTAAAGCAGCCAAAGCAAGACCTAGTAATCCTGCAACAGACCAAAAAATTCTACGTTTATATCTGGGTTTAAGTGCCATTCTCTCTATCCTTGTATTTTGATTATAATGAATTATATTATCATTTGTGAATAAAAAAATATTTGATCTTGAAAGTAGTTATAAACCTATGGGTGATCAACCACAGGCTATTTCTGAACTTGTCTTGGGCGTTCGTGAGGGCAGGCGCAGTCAGGTTTTGCTTGGGGTCACTGGATCGGGTAAAACGTTTACGATGGCAAACGTCATCGCCGAATTAGGAAGACCCGCCTTGATTATGGCGCCAAATAAGATTTTGGCGGCACAGTTATATACGGAAATGAAGGGCTTTTTCCCAAGAAATCATGTTGAATATTTCGTCTCTTATTATGATTATTATCAGCCAGAGGCCTATCTGCCCACAACCGACACCTATATTGATAAAGACGCGTCTATTAACGAGCAACTTGACCGTATGCGTCACAGTGCAACGCGTGCAATGTTGGAAGAACGCGATGTTGTTGTCGTTTCTTCGGTGTCTTCTATTTATGGCATGGGGTCGCCAGAACAATACGCTGGCATGAAGTTAGTTCTGCACGCTGGGGATAAAATTAGTATGGCAGATGTAATGCATTCTTTGGTGGATATTCAATATAAACGTAACGATATGAATTTTGAGCGCGGAACCTTTCGTGCCAGGGGTGATACTTTGGATTTGTTCCCGTCACATTCGCAGGATAGGGCCTGGAAACTGTCTTTTTGGGGTGATGAAATAGAAGAAATATGGGAATTTGATACACTGACAGGTGCAAAATTACAAAAATTGGACAGAGTTGCAATATACCCGAATACGCATTATGCTACACCGATGCCGTCAATTTTGCAGGCCATAGGGCAAATAAAAAAAGACCTAAAAGAACGGTTGGAATATTTCCATGAAAATATGAAATATATAGAAGAACAGCGTCTGCGTGAACGCGTTAATTTTGATATTGAAATGATGGAGTCTACCGGTACGTGTCGCGGCATTGAAAATTATTCTAGGTATTTATCTGGAAGATTACCCGGACAGCCGCCACCGACTTTGTTTGAATATTTACCAAAAGATGCGGTTTTGTTTATTGATGAAAGTCATGTGACTGTGCCGCAGATTTCTGCTATGTCACGCGGGGATAGGGCGCGAAAGGAAACCTTGTCGCAATATGGTTTCAGGCTGCCTGCGTGCATAGATAACAGACCGCTTACTTTTGAAGAGTGGGATTCTTTACGTCCACAGACTATATTCGTATCGGCAACGCCTGCAGAATGGGAACTAAAACAATCTGGGGGTATTGTTTCAGAACAAGTAATTAGACCAACCGGGTTATTAGACCCAGTGTGTCAAGTACGACCAACCACCCATCAGGTAGACGATTTATTGGGCGAAGTAAAAAATATAAAGGGCAGGGTACTGGTAACAACACTGACAAAAAAAATGGCGGAACAATTAACTGACTATTTCGTTGAAAATGGCGTAAAGGCTAAATACCTGCACAGTGATATTGAAACTTTGGAAAGAATAGAGTTGCTGCGTGACTTACGACTGGGTAAATTTGATGTGCTAGTTGGTATAAACTTGTTACGCGAAGGTTTAGACGTTCCAGAATGTGAATTAGTTGCCATTATGGACGCCGATAAAGAGGGATTCTTGCGTTCTACGCGTTCTTTGATTCAGACAATAGGGCGCGCCGCAAGAAATGCAAACGGCAGGGTAATTTTATACGCTGATAAAATAACAGATTCTATGCGTGATGCGCTGGGCGAGACAAACAGACGCCGTGAAAAACAAATGGCGTATAACAAGGAACATAATATAACACCAAAAACTGTTACAAAAGCAGTATTTGCAGAGGTTACAGATAAAGATGAAAAAGTTGATAAAAGAAAACGATTTGTTTATACTGCTGATGGCGTAATGGATGCGGAAACTTTGCGTAAAGAAATTAAAAAATTGACCAAGAAAATGCGCGAAGCAGCAGAAAATCTTGAATTTGAAACAGCCGCTGATTTACGTGATGCAATACATAAACTAGAAGATGATTTGTTGTTGTTGGAGTAAATATGAATAAAGAATTTATAACAAAAACGGTCGCAGAAACTCGTAGTTGGGCAAAAGATTTTGCCATGACGTTAAGCGCGCCTGTAACTGTTGCGTTACATGGCGATTTAGGAATGGGAAAATCAGAAATTGCGCGTACCATAATTCAAACTTTGCGTGGCGATGATACAGTTGTGCCAAGCCCAACTTTTACAATTGTACAAAATTATGATGGAATATCTCATTTTGATTTATATAGGATAGAGGATAAGTCCGAATTAACAGAAATCGGTTTGCCGTATGCCATCGCAAATGACATCACGTTGATTGAGTGGCCAGATATTGCAAACGATATTTTACCAAAAAATACAGTACACATTTATATAACTGAATATGAAAACGGGCGTAAAATTATTTTAAAACAGAACGGCTAAGAAATCATTCTTGTTGTAAAAATTGTATATTCGCTTCATATTATAAGTGGTTGCTACAACAACCCGGGACGTATTAAAATAATCTACTAACATTATGCTGATGCGTCTACTTTCTTAGTTTTTCGAAAAAAACATCCCTATTGGATTCGAAAACAAAAAAGACCCGTTTATAGCGGGTCTTTTTTTATCTTGGTTGTTTTAATAATTTTTGAACGGCGACGGGAAAATCGCGACTTTTTGCTAAGTATGAACCGCAGACCAATAAATCGGCGCCGGCATCCCAGCACTTTTTTGCGGTTTCTGGATTTATGCCGCCGTCAACCGAAATTGTATATTTTAAGCCATATTTTTTTCTGGTTGCCGAAAGAACGGAAATTTTCTTTAAACAAGACTCGTTAAAGGATTGTCCGGCGGCCCCCGGTTTTACTGTCATTATCATAATCTCGTCAATTTCACGCAAAATCGGTTTTAAAATTTCAACAGACGAATCTGGATTAAGAGCAACACCGGCGCGACGTGATGCAGATTTTATTAATCGTAACGCGTCTCGTAAACCGGAAGTGTTAGTTGAAACTATTATTGTGTCTGCACCTGCGCTGATTGCGTCTTGGGCCCAAACAGATGGGCTTTCTGTCATAAGATGTACATGCAAATGCGCGTCTGTGTGGGAACGTATGTATTTTAATTCGTTTATACTGCCGGCGATTCTATCAACGTAAAAACCGTCCATGATGTCCACGTGAATCATTGATATGCCACTGGATTTAAACATGGAATATGTTACAGGGCTTTTCATATTAAAGCAAAGCGTGCTTGGTAAAATTGGTACAAAAAACTGTTGTTTTTTGTGACGCCTTTTAAACAACATATTTAATTTTTTTGTTATGTTGCCCCATCTTTGTTTTCTGGCCATGTATGATTGACGATGTTCTGATTCGCCGTCCCAAATATAAGAAGATAATGCACGAACAGTTGCATCAGAATGCAGGTTTTTTATTGGTAAATTAAACGCGTTTTCTATAAATTCGGGCATAGATTCAATATTTGCACCGCCACCAGTTATTATTATCTGCACAGGACGATATTTTGAAAACGCATTTGTGCATTTTTCTTTTATTTCCGCAATTATATCTACGATATGTGGTAAAACAATATCGTTTACGTCTGCGCGAGAAAACTCATAAGCTGTATCTGCCGGCGTAAAGCGGTCCATTTCTTTGGGAATCAAACTGGATACATTGCGTTTTATGCGTTCGGCTTCGTCAAAATCTATGTTTAATTGTTCTGAAATATCTAAACTTATATTTGTTCCGCCGTGTTCTAATTTTTCATACCATACAGGGCCACGGTCTGTCCAAATGGATGCGCTTGTGAATTGTGCACCAAAATCTATAAATAAAGTGTTTTGTTTTAATTTACGAAAACTTGCATTTAGTAAATATTGTGGGTCATATAATGCGTCTGATTGAATATGCGCCCGACGTAGTGTGGAAAACATTTTATCTAATTCAGGTTTGCTGTAAAAAACGGCACCAAACGCAGAAATTAATTGTCTGTCTGTGTGACCAATTGGTGAAAACATGTTTCTTGCGCTGGGCGTATCGTATCGCAAAGGTATTATATGCATAGGATAAAAGTTTTCTGGCGCTGTAATCTGTGAAATTTGGTTTTTTATATCCGATGTGTTTATTTTATGTTCGTTGTTCCATGTAGTGCTTTTTGCCACCATTTCAAACAAAGCAGGACCGAAATTACCAGTTATATATGCAGAGTCAAAATGTGAACCTATTTGACGTTCTAGTTCGTCAATTGTAGATTTTAGAGCAAAAGTTGTATCAAAACTGTCTACGGCGTATACCGCAGAACGGTCTATTCGTCCAGAGCGAACGCGATGTGCAATCCCGCGTACACCGCTGGTACCTATATCAAGACATAAAAAAGACGAATCAAATAAGTTCATATTTGTATATCGTTATTTAACTAAAATTCTGGCACTGTCACGCAAATCAAGAATTTCTATTTTTTTTGATAATATTTTATGATTATTGTTTAATACAATTAATGCACCAATCGCGTCGGTTGGATTTTTTTCTGGTAACAATATTGTTATCCCCCCAGTTGTATGTATGTTCCAGCGACGGTTTTCAACCCATTCCATATAATCTAGGTCCGCTAGTAAATTATGGGCGGCCTTGGTTATATCGGACACGTCGTTTGGCACAGAACCACGAAATAATACAGTGCCTTCGTCACGTTCTGCTTTTGGTTGGTTTACAATCGTTCCATCGGCAGATAGCGGAAAATAATTTTCACCGTCTGTCCACAGCGCGACAGCCTTGTATAATTCTACTTTTACAGATAGGCTTCCGTTCGGTCGTCTGTGTACGGCAGATTCCTTGACGCCTGGAACGGCGTTTATTCTTTCATTTATTTCCGACAGATTGATATCAAAAGTCTTTGTCCCGGGGGCAACCGCCGCCGCCGCTGCAAGTGCCGTTAAATCTTTGCCTGATGTATCGGTTGTTATGGATATGTTACGAATATAAGCGTTTTTACCGTATCCCATATATGTCATTATAATTCGCGATGCAAAGTATATCGCAAATAATATCGCGAATATAAAATATAGCCAAAACCATAAATTTCGTTTCATGAATTGAATTATATCACAATTTATTGCGGTTTAAAAGTGACACACTAAAAATTAACTGGCACGCAGTAAATAACCGCGTCTAAACATACATTTACGGTATGCACCAACAGATTTTGATGTGGTGTTTCTGGGAACAGATAACAAAGAACGTTGACCTACGTCTTTATATTCATTTGATTGAAACGTTACCCACAAACCATCCCAGTCAGGCATTATGTCGCTTTGGTTTGGTGCTATTAATTTCGCAATACGTGACTTGGGCATATACGAAGGCTTATCAATACCAAGACAGGCCTTGTGATCGCGTACAAACTGTTCCATCGTTACGGATTCGTTTTCCCAGTTTAATATTGTCGCGTTGTCAATACTGCCCCGGTTGGCAGATGCACATGCAGATAATATTAATAATATTGCTAGATATTTTATTCTCATGTTTTGTATTATAATTTAATTGCCTTTGGGGGGCAATAGTTTTTATAATAGGGAAAAGGGCAATAGGATAGAGATATGGCAATAACAGTTCAAAACTTTATTAAGTTGGCAAATTTTTATAATCAAATGGCAATGATGATGTCTGCTATTTGCGTTGAGAAAGGCGGTATCGCTATGGAAAATTATGTAGGACGTTTTTTTGCAGCCGATACCTTAGAGTTCGTTTATGAATACGGACGAAGATTAATGGCAGATAAGTCTATTACTGTGCCCGCAGAAGTGGTTGCTGTAATAAAGAAATTTGAAGAAAGATATAAAAAAGTTCAAAATTTAACCACACCAACACAAAAACCAATATATGAAATGACTCTTGAAGAATTTGAAAGGGTTATGAATATTTGATATCGTGATATAAACGAAAAGAAGAGAAAGGAAAGTATGATGATATTAAAAAAATTATTTGCTTTGATTGCGTTGGGATTTTTAACAAGTTGCGCCAATCAAACCGCGCAAACGCAGCAACAACAATATGATACCATCAATGTAGTAGAAAACTTCGTCATTGATGAAAATTCTGTTCCTATCTTTCCTAAGAAAGCCGCGTTAACAACAGATACCGCGCGAAGATTTTCTATTGATTTACCCAAAAGGTGCGAGGTGAATTGGGATAACCAAACTGTAATATCGGTCGTACCAGAAGAAAAAATAGAAATCGTGCGTTTAGGGGTAGGTGACGATTTACCAGAATTAAACGTTTCTGATTACGATTTTAAACAGTTAACCGTAAAACAGGCTTTGGATAGGTTGTTGGATGGTACAGATATATCTGTGGTTGAAGATGAGGAAGTAATAGAAAAAATTTCGGGTTCTATTTCGTCAGGCAGTTTATCTGATGCCGTTGAATTGATGGCAAAAATGGGGCGGGTTTATTATTCTTATGATGCGGCTGCCGGTGAAATTCACTTAAACCATCGCGCAAAGTGGATGGTAAAAATGCCAAAAGATGAAAACATTGTTATGGCTTTATTGGATGCTATGCATGGCGCCGATATGCGCAATTTGTTGGTTGATTGGCAAGATAAAACAGTTGTCTTTGAGGGGAATTATCAGACAGAACGTGAAGTTGCAAAAATAATTTCCGATATAGCGTCAAAGAAATATATGTTAGCGTGGGATATTGATGTATACCGCGTATATCCCCGTACAGACAACCCGATTATATGGATGAACTTGTTGCCGGCGTTCGGTGATAATAATATAAAAATGTCAATTCCTGGAATCGTGGGGCGCGCACTAGTGGTAAGTCCTGAAATTAATACCAAGACCCTGCAAGAATTCTTGTCGCAGCAAGCAAACGTTGTGTTGATATCCCAAGGACGTTTTGTCATTCCTAATGGTTGGCAGTCACGTTTTGATATCGGGCAATGTAGCAAAGAAGATAGGTTGGAAACTGACTTGATTATAGGCGCGACCGCAAAATACGGTGACTTTGGTGGTCGTGATAAGATTGATGCCAAGATAGTACTGCGTACAAGCAACGGTGAATTGTCTTCGTTTAATATCCCGTCAAGTATCGGCGATAATTATATAATAATAGGTATTCCAACACACTCGTTCGTAACCACGCCGGAAACTTTGATAAGCCCATTCGCGGAATTAGTTGTGTTTATGTCCCCGCGAATAATATCAATAGTTGATGCAGAAAAGTCAGGCAATTCACAAATGCCGCTTGCTGGTGATGCGTTGCGCGATTTTTTGAGTGAATAAAATGTATTAAGAAAAATATAAATAGGAATAATATATGTTTTCAAAACTAGAAAGAAAAATAGCTTTTAGATATTTATCTGCAAAAAAACGTGGGTTTGGTTCTGTTATTTCGTGGGTATCTTTGATAGGTATAACTTTGGGCGTGGCAACTCTGATTGTCGTCATGTCAGTAATGGGCGGATTTCACGATACTTTGTTGTCACGTATCGTCGGCATGAATGGTCATGTTGTTGTTTATTATCAAGACGGTGCAATCACAGATTACGATTTCTTGATAGAGAAAATGAAACAAAACAAAGTCGTTGCCGATAGCGCAACGTCTATTGTTCCGATTGCCGAAGGGCAGGTCATGGCAACCGCAAATGGTAATAATACGGGGGCGATGATACGCGGCATAAGAATGTCTGATTTGGCGGCGAAAACCGCGACAGGTACGAAAATCTATGGAAAACCGTTGGATAAGATAACAGACGGTGAATTAGTCGCGGGTGCTTCGTTAACGCGCGCTTTGCGTGTTGGTATGGGTGATAATATATCTTTGGTATCTGCAAATGGTGCAACGCCCACACCTTTTGGTTCTATGCCAAGAATTATGGCGTATCCAGTAATGTCTTCGTTCTTTATGGGAATGTACGAATATGATTCGGGATATATATTTATGCCCCTAGAAACAGCCCAAAAATATTTAAATATTGATAATGCAGTTACACATATTGATTTATTTTTAAAAGACCCAGAAGAAACAGAAGAAGTGCGTGATGCTTTGATAAGATTACTGCCAGACGGTTTCGTCGTACGCGATTGGCGGGATTTAAATCGCGGTTTTGTCGGGGCTTTGCAGGTTGAATCAAATGTTATGTTTTTGATTTTAATGCTGATAGTTATTGTGGCTGCTTTTAATATCGTATCAAGCCTGGTTATGTTGGTTAAAGATAAATCAAAAGATATTGCAGTGTTACGTACTTTTGGCGTTTCACGACGTTCTATGATGAAAATATTCATTTTATCAGGTACCAGTATCGGTATAATAGGCGCGTTTTTTGGAACGTTGTTTGGCGTTTTGATTGCTATATATATAGAGCCAATTCGTCAGTTCTTTCAATGGGCCACCGGTCGCGATTTGTTCCCGGCAGAGTTATACTATTTATCGGAATTACCTTCTAAACTGGTACCAAGCACTGTTATCGGCATAGCGTTTATAGCTATTGTGTTGGCGTTTTTGGCTACTCTTTATCCGGCGTGGAAAGCGGCCAGCACAGATCCTGTGGAAGTTTTAAGAAACGAGTAAAGGGACAAAATAATGGCGAATATATTAAATTCTTTATCAAAAGTATCCAAGGCTGACATTGTTTTGTCTGTGCGGGATATTAAAAAGACCTTCATAGAAGGCGGGCAACCGTTGCATATTTTACGTGGTGGCGGTTTTGATTTACATCGTGGTGAAATCATTGCGTTGGTCGGTCCTTCGGGCAGTGGAAAATCAACGCTGTTACAATGCGTCGGATTGTTGGATAAACCCACATCGGGAAGCATATTGCTGGATGGAACGCCCGTACAAAAAATGGATGATGAAATGCGCACTTTAATGCGCAGAAGAAAAATAGGATTTGTTTATCAAAGGCATAATTTATTATCAGATTTTACAGCACTTGAAAACGTCGTTTTACCAATGTTGGCAAACGGCGTTGATGAAAATACAGCAAACAGTCGCGCAATGAAATTACTGCAGGCGGCCAGCGTTGTTCACAGGGCGTCGCATTTGCCTGGGCAGATGTCTGGGGGGGAACAACAAAGAACCGCTGTCGCGCGCGCTTTGGCGAATAATCCCGAAATATTGCTGGCGGATGAACCGACAGGCAGTTTGGATCCTGCACACGCTTTGACTGTATTTGATTTGTTAATGGATTTAGTTCGTAAAAACAAAATGGCAATGTTGTTTGTAACGCATGATATGAATTTGGCTGCACGTGCCGATAGACAAATCACTATAAAAAATGGTATAATAAAATAAACCTTAATAAATAATGTAGGAAAATAAAATGAAACAAATTGTAGTAAAAGAACAGAAAAAAACGGGATTTTGGAAAAAATTCTTTTGCGTTGTGGCCTTGATTTTATTATTTTGCTTAGGCGGATTTTTAGGACTGATGTACAACAGCGATTTTTTTAATTCTAAAAAATTAACGCCTCAAGAATGTGATGCTGTTGCACAAGAAATTATTGATATTACCACAGCAGGTGCAACACAAGATAATGTGGATAAATTACGTCAATTAAATGAATCTTATTCAAACGGTTGTGCCGGCAGGTTAATCATTATTAATAATGATGATATAAAAAAACAAAAAAATTCTTGCGAGATTACAGAAGATATTTTGTTGCAAAAACTGTTCCCAGAAGACAGCCCTAATTTTGTAGCACACGTATACAATTCAATGATTTATAATAAGTTGGCGTATGCAGGATGTCCTGAGAAATCAGAATATTATGTAGGTCTTGCACAGCAAGAACAAATGAACGCAAAATTATTACAACCAGGTTATGATGAACAAAAAGTGCAATATGTGTTAAAGGTTTTTATAGAATCCGATATGCATAAAGATACGCAACAATTTTTAAACACTTTACAAAGTTCCGATATTTTGGAAAAATAAGAATATAACAAGGGGGGATAAATGAAATCTTTATCAAAAAACGCTGTAAGTAACGAAAATACGGTTTGTAAATGCAGCAACAGGCATAAAATATTGTCTGTTATTGCTTTGGCAGGATTGTTTGCCTGTGGTTTATTCGTAGGACTTGGTTTTAAGACTTCGGATAAAAAAATGATGATGGGCGCCCAAGAATGCGAAGCTGTTGCACAAGAAATTTTTAACCTGACCGTTGCAGGCGTTAACGATGATAATATTGATACATTGCGCGATTTAAATAAAGCGTATGAAAAAGGATGTCAGGGACGCGTTGTCATATTTGAACGTGACGCTGTCGCACAAAATAATTCTGAACAAAATGACATATTATCAACTTGCGTTCGTATAGAACAATTGTTGAAAACAAGATTAAGACCAGAAGATTCTATGGATTATTTTGTACATATGAACAATGCGGATACGTATGCCACTTTGTATGAAAAGGGATGCGCAGAAAACGCCGAAATGTATAGGTCTATGACGGTGAGAGAGATGTCTATTGCGGATGCAATAGGTGACGGCAGATCACAGTTAGATTTGAATAGATTTATGAATCTGTATGACAGAATAGATATGCCGGAAGAAGCCGAGGTATTTAGAAAAAAGATAAAAGAAAACCCTTATTATTTAGATATAACTTCTGAACTGATAGAAGTTAAATATGAATAAAGCGAAAATTTGTCTTTTTATAGGTGCGATTTTAATGTGTCTGCAAATGTTTGACGCAAGCATGACTTTTGCAACTGCAAATAATGTTGCAGAACGTATGGATTGCCCGACTATGCAGCAAAAAATATCAGAACTGTCTGCAGTTGAAAATCCTGACGATTCTGTATCTGCAGAATTAAAATCTTTGCAAGAAAGATATCGTAAAGATTGTTCTAAAAGTATTGCCGGACGTAAAACTTCGACATCTGGTCGGGCAACTGTTACCCCCGTTCCTGTTGCCCAGCCAGCAGAAGATGTTCAGACCGTAGAAGTTAAAACCGCAACAGAAGTGTTAAATGAATATTTATCTAAGAAAAATCAAAATTGTAAAGATTTACAAAAATCTATGGAGGTAGCCACCGGCAGCACAGAAGAAAAAGCAATGTTGCAGGATCAATATGACGCAGATTGTGCTGTTAATGAAACCGATGTTTCCGAAGATATAGACGAGGTAGATGAAGAGCAGGTCGCCGCAAATATAGAAGCGGGTCTCTGCGCCGATGGAAGTAAACCTAATCGCTTTGGTTGCTGTCAGGGTGAAACGTTCAAGGATTTGGGTAACTTAATTTTTGCTTGTTGTCCAGATGATGGCGGTGATTGTTATCCGCCGATAACTACGGGTGATGCATTATGAAAATAACAGTTTCGCAAAAGTATTTACTGTTTTTGTTGTTGGGAATAGTAATAGGTTGGGGGGCAACGTTGTTATGGCAAAACGTTGCTGAAAATTCTCTTACAAACACAAGCGATGTTGTTTGCCCTGACGGAAACGCGCCGGATAAGAATGGTTGTTGCGCGGGCGAGGTTTTTACAGATATGGGGGACCTAGGTTTTAACTGTTGCCCTGAAAATGGTGACAGTTGCTTTCCGCCAATTAAATAATTAAAGGAAATAAAATGGTAAAAGAAAACAAAATTACTGATTCAAAGACAAAAGTTGTTCGTAAGGGCAGGGTATGGTTTTGGATTATTTTTTGTTTGCTGATTGCGGGGCTGACTGTTTTTGGTATGTATCAACGCGGTGTGTTTGGTTTATCTGATAAAGTTGAAAACCAAGAAATTGTACAAGAAGCACAAAACGTAACAGACCAGATTAACTCGGAAATTGTGCAAACGGTTGATAGTGATGCTGATGCAGAAATTACAGAACCAAAAGACAATGACGAGTCAAAAGATATTGCTGTTGTCCCAGCGTGTAAAGTCATAGAAAATATATTGTTGAAAAATGTTGTTGATGATGAAATGGATGGGCCTTATGAACAACTTAATTCGGCGCATATTTATGAAGTTTTAGCAGAAAAGGGTTGTCCGGAAAACTCTAAATTTTTTGCTGATATGGCACTTCGCAAGAAAGTAATAGCAGAAGCATTGTTAGCACTTGATTACGAAACTAAAAATCCAAGTGAATATTTATATTCAGAAGAAAAAATATGTCAAACCATTGAAAACAGATTGATGAGAAATATAGACATAAATGCATATAGTTATGATGAGTTTTTAAATAACGCTAAAAATTATGCTATATTATATGAATATGGTTGTTGCGATAACAAGACGGCATATATGCGTGCTGCTGTTCGTGAGCTGGGGGTGGCGGTTGCGTTAATGCCTACGGATAAAATGAGTCGTGATGAAATTGTAACGGTTGTTGAAATTTGCAAAAGTTTAGGGGTTGCCAATGCAGCGCATTTGATGTTACAAAGATTAAAGGCTCGTGGTTATGATATGGAATTTTTGATGGAATTAGAGGACATCATTCACGGAATCAGATAAATAAATATATATATGTGTCTTTTTGGAATTAAACACTTGCGTTTAGGGAAATTTATTATATAATCACAGGGCTTTGATTTGTTGCGGGCATAGTACAAAGGCTAGTATGCAAGCCTTCCAAGCTTGAAATGCGGGTTCGATTCCCGCTGCCCGCACCAAAAAATTGTGAAAAATGGAATCTGCTTGATTTTGATTCCGGTCGTGTACGCTTTGTACATTCGCCTGCATCAAAATCGTCGCATCTTCCGATTTTTGACAATTTTTAACGAGATTGGGCGTGCGCCGGAGTTGGAGAGCCGGGGCAGACTGTAAATCTGTTGGCTTAAGCCTGAGGTGGTTCGAATCCACCCACTCCCACCAAAAACAAACCGACCGAGCAGGTCGGTTTTTGTTTTATGGCATGTGTTTATGGATTAGGGCATACAAATCGTTAGATTGTTTGGTTCGGACAAGCGCGCAGTGCGTAGTGAAATGGGGCGACGCAATTTTGCGTTGGGAATTACCCACCACAAAATAAACTGACTATATAAGTTTGTTTTACCTTTGTTTATCAATATTTATGAAAAAGTTGTGACGATGGTTTTTATTTTCTACATCTTTAAGTGTTTTTATTTTTTCTAGTTCTTCTTGATCAATTATTGCAACAACTTCATATGCTTGGTCTTTCAATGAATTTAGTATATGAAATACTTGTTGCCCAATTTTAACCGGTAAAGATAATAATTTACGGCAATTTGAAGCATCAATATATTTGCATCTGGGTTCAATAATATGGTATTGACCGTCTTGCATTTTTACTGCGGGGACAGTATGGTCGTTATTTGTTTCGCCTTTATCTAAAAATTCTTTGTTTACTGTTATGACAGCCTTTAAATCTAAACCACTGTTTTTTCCAGCCTCTAAAAATGCTTTGGCCATACCAGTGCAAGAAATTATGTCGCCCAATTTTTGTTCTATTATTTCTTTCCCGGAAACATTGAAAGGTACATCTTTGATTGGAATTGAACGTGATAGTGCTAATTGAGTTTTTATTATCCCGTTTTTTAATTTTGAATTATTACGAAAAATACCTTTCTTTTCGTCGTGCAGTTTATCTAAAATTTTTTGCAAAGATTTTTTAATTTGTTCGTCTGTCATTACGTTATTATTATATCAAAAATTTGTTTTATATTGTGAAAAATGTTATAATAAAAATATCTGATGATAATGAGTTTTGTTTAATCAAAATAAGTAAAGGTGACGGTATGAAACGTATTTTTTTCTTCATGTGTTTGTTGGCATTGACTGCCTGTGACAGACCACAGTATGACATGCAAATGGTTTGTCAAGATGGTGCAAAGGGACATTTGTTGGTTGATGCAAAAGTTTATGAAACGCATGCGGATTTGGTTGTAAAACGTCTGACAAAAGAATTACGCGCCAAAGCACAGGGACAAAAAAGTGTCTGGTTGGCGGATCATACATGGTTATATAACCAAATTCCACAAATTGATGATGTAATAGAAATAACATTACCTGTAAACGAAGCCGATGAATATGAAGCACCAGGAAAAATGAAATTCGTTTTAGGACACAGCCTGTTGACAGGCGGATTGACGTTTACGATATGGCATGCAACGGACAATAATTTAACAATGGATGATGGTGAAAACATTCCAGATGGTCAATATATTGTTGGGTCTAGGTGTGAACCGGTTTTATATCCCGTTGATGAGACGCTACAAAATATACCAGATGAACAACGTAAAGAAATTAAAAATTGTCTGGCATATTTATCTGAACAAATGTTTGGCGATACAGAAAAGGAAATGCTTGTATTTGATGAAAATACAGGTCGTGAAATGTATATTTATGCTGATACAATCAAGACGATATTTAATGGAATGGATCCAAAGCATTTTTTTTCAGAGAATGCAAATTATTATCCAGAAGATGCACAGCATGCGTGCGACATTGCGAATCGGTTGCGTGAATATATCGCAACGCATATAGATGCGGAATATATACCAGTGCCACAAGATATAGTATCTGTATCGCAGGGGGAAACAATGACTATTTCTTGTGATGGTAAAGATATTGTCATTCGTGGTGAATAAAATTATCTACGTCAAGGATATCAGCATATAGAACAGTTTTTTGTTAGTTATAAAAATAAAGAACATCACGGTTTAGTGATGTTCTTTTATATTTATATCCGATTATAAAAAATATATAATATGTCTTATAAGGAATCATAAATGTTATTAAATATTTTAGTATATATATTTGCAATAGCGTTTTTCTTCTATGTTCTTTTTATAATAGAACAGGCATATACAGTATTTTTTCGCAGACAAGTACCATTTGTACCAAGTAACAGGAAATTAAGAAAACTTGTAATCAGGGAAATAAAAAATAATTATCAAAATGCGAAAATGATATGTGAAGTTGGCTCTGGCTTTGGAGGATTTGCCAGAAGTGTCGCAAGAAATACAAATGCAAAAGTTTTTGCACTGGAAAATATGCCGTATGACGTATTCGTTGCTAAAATATTAGATTGGTTGTCGGGTTGTAACAATAAAACAATTTGGTGTGATGCGTATAAATATCTTGGTGATACAAAACAAAAGTTTGATATAGCGGTTGCATATCTTTCTCCTGCAGATGTAACTCGGTTATTGAAATATAAAAATAAAATAAAAGTTCTGATTTCTTTGGATTTTGAAATAGATAATATGCAACCAGATAAAATAATTAGTGGCGCTTATGGGTATACGTATTTTAACGGAAAAAAGTATCCACATAAAGCGTATGTTTATGAGTTTGATAAGTAAAGCCCAATAAATATGAGCTTTACATTTCTTCTGGAATCTTTAGCCCCATTAGTTCTATTGATTTTGATAATACATTCAAAGATTGTTTTACTATTGCAAGTCTTTGTGATTTTATTTCAGGACTTATGTCATCGCGCATAATAGGGCAGGTGTGATAAAATGTGTTTATCAATTTACATAAGTCGTATGTATAATTTGCCAATATATATGGGGCACGTTTTTCAAATGCGGTTTCCGTTACACGATTGAAATCCAGCAAGAACATTAATAAATCACGTTCTTCTGGTAATAACTGACAAGCGGCGTCCATAGAAGTATCACCAACCTTGTTTAGTATGGAATTCAATCTGACCGCCGTATACAGAATGTATGGGCCGGTTCTGCCTTCAAAATTAGTAACAGATTCCACATCAAAAATGTAATCTGATTTTACATCGTGCATCAGGTCATTAAATTTTAACGAAGCCAAAGCAATCATTTCTATCGTTTCATCAGACAGTTTTTTACCGGATTCAGTAACACGCGTGCGTACAGAATCTGCAACTATGTTTAGCATTTCATCCAAACTTGGTACATTGCCATCACGCGTTTTAAAAGGTTTACCGTCTGCACCTGTTATTGTTCCAAAACCGATGTGTTGTAATTCTATGTCTTGTGCAAAACCTACCATACGCGCTGCACGGAATATTTGTTTAAAATGTAAGGTTTGACGGTTGTCGGTAAAATAAACAATGGCATTAGGGTTGTCGGTCTTTTCACGATAATAAATTGCCATTAAGTCTGCCGCAGCATAAGTTTGTGCCCCCGCGCTGGAACGCCACATAACAGGCGGCATCGGTTCTGTATCTGTGTCTTGCTTTACGGATATGATTTCAGCGCCGTCACTGTGTTCAATTATACCTTTTTCATCTAAAATTTTTTGTACGGTTGGAACGTATTCCGCTATTAATCTTTCACCTTTATTTTCATCAAATGTTAATATGTTTAAACGCTTTAATAGATTATTTACTTGTTCCAAAGACATTGGAATAAAAGCGTCATATATTTGTTTGTATTCTTTATCGCCGTTTTGCAGATCAACCGTTATTTTTTGTGCTTGTTCCAACCATGCCGGGTCTTCTTTGGCGCGTGCATATGAAGCAGGGTACATCTTGTTAATATCATCTACGTTTTTAGGCATGCCGTTTTCAAGTATCCAGGCAATTATTAAGCCCATAGGTTTGCCCCAGTCGCCCATATGATTATATGATTTTGTTTTGTGACCAAGAAATTGTGCAATGCGGTTAAATGTGTCGCCTACGACAGTCGTACGCAAGTGACCAATGTGTAACGTTTTCCCGACGTTATAGCCGCCGTAATCAAGGTCTATCTTTTGTGGGTTTGGGGTTTCCGGCGTCAATTTATCAGATAATGCAATTTTTTTTATGTATTCGTCTTTTAATTTCAGGTTTATAAAACCGGGACCTGCAATAGATACTTGGTCAATGTTAGGTATTTGTTTTAAGTACGGTACCATTATCTCCGCAATGTCACGCGGTTTTTGCCCAAGGCTTTTTGTCAGTAACATTGCAATATTTGTTGAAAAGTCACCGAAATCGCGAACTTTTGGAATTTCAACGGTCGCGTTTTTTAATATTTCAGGCGTCAGAACGTTTTTTAATTCTGGAATTTCTTGCAATTTAGATATTACAGCACTTGATACTTCTTTGTATATATTCATATAAGGTACCTTTATTAATGTATTTTCATATTAATGAATAAAAATGTGTTTTCAAGGTTTTATTCTTCTATTTCCACGCTGTCTATATAAGTTTTATTAACAGATTCCAAGGAGACAGGTTGAAAGTCCGGTGATATTATCGGATCACTGTCGTCTTCTGGTAAAATGATAATATTTTCTTGCTTGGGTTGTTCTTGTTCCAAGGTTATGTGAGTGCCGTATGTTTTTGATTTGTATTTGCTGCGCAGTCTTTCTGGAATGTTTATATAGTCATTTGGATTTATACCGCTTGTTTCCAAATCCATTGCGCTGGCGGGTTTTACTTTGTGTTGTTCTATGTTATAAACCGGGGCAATAAAGTTTTGGGGGGCGTTTCGTACAACCCGTGTTGTACCTGTGTTTGTGATTTGTACTATACGTAAAGCACGTTCGCTTTCACCGGTTGGTTTAAGTCTGAACAAACCGTCTATACCGACATATCCGCTGGGGTCTAATAAATATGCCGCGTCAGATTTATTTGAATAAATCATACCAATTGCCATATTCGTCGCGTCATAACCAAATGTTGCAAGGCGATTCGGGGCTTGACCAGACATTTGTTCGTATATATTTGAAAACATTGGTGATATTTCCGGCAGTGTCGCATACTTTGCACCTTGCATGGTAAAGTCTGTTGCTATATCAGAGCCTTCCCATAAAGCAGTTCCATAAAAACGTGCGTCCCTTGCGCCAACGCCGTAATAGCGCAGAAATGAAGCAATCGTTTTTGTATCATTCCCGTCACCTAAAAATAATACTGCGTCATATGGTGCATTACCTAATGTGTCGGATTTAGATAATCTATTTAATTGCGTGTTTAAAGAAGATTTTTCAACGGCAGTTAATCTTTCTTGGGTTATTATGTCGGATAAAATTTCGCGCGCGCGGTTGTTCGCGGCTACGCGCGCCGCGTTCATAGACGCTTTTTCTGCAGTAGTTTTTATAGATTCCGAATCGTTTTCTTTATAAAAGAATATCCCAACAGTTGGTATATTATATATTTCAGAAGCACTTAACGCCGTGCCTGCCATTAGTTTGCCAGATTCTGTATCGGGGGCAATAATCACGAAATTTCTAACTTCATCGTTTATCATTTCTTTTACTATTGCTTCTATGCTATTTGTCGGCATCAAAGCCATTGTCATAATGCCATTGCCAATAGAATTTGCATCGGATGTAAATGATAAAACTGGCAAGTTTTCTGGCTTTATGCTACGCAATATTCGGGCGTCTTGGGAAAATACGGGACCAATAACAATCTCTGGATTTTCGGCCAAAATGTCCGGCATTTTTACATTTATCCCATCAGAAGAATCATAGAAAGATACAGATAGATTTTGTGGGGCGTTTTGTAATACCGCCGTTTCAATTGATGTTCTGATGGTGTCGCCGACTTTTTCGTTTTCACCAGACAGTGGTAATAAAACAGCAATTTTATGTACAGGGGCACCGTCCATATTGTCAGCCGGACTGCCGATTTTAACGTATGGTGATCCGTACATTATTTCTGTTGGTGCGCGCGTTCCAGTTGTGCCGTATTCACTGTGCCATTCTTGTTGTTTGGTGGCGCAACCAGCGGTCAATATCATCAAGCATAAAATAAAAAAATTCTTTATATACATTGAAAAATCCATTTTATCTTGTATCATTTTACTATAAAAGGATTACGAATGCAATCTGGGCTTTATATCGTTGGTACGCCAATAGGTAATTTATCTGATTTTTCTCCGCGCGCAATAGAAGTGTTGCAGAATGTGGATTTGATTGCTGCCGAAGATACAAGGGTTTTCGGTAAACTTGCCAGTCATTTTGATATAAAAACAAAGCGTATTTCTTGTCACGAGCATAATGAACGTGACGTTGTACCTGAAATAATAAATAAAATTGCTTTGGGTGCAGCGGTGGCTGCTGTATCCGATGCCGGCATGCCGGGTATAAGCGACCCTGGATTTCGTTTGGTTCGTGCCGCAAGAGAGGCAAAATTACCTGTTTTTGTTGTGCCTGGACCTGTCGCAGCGATATCGGCGTTGGTATTGTCCGGTTTCCCAACAGATAGGTTTACTTTTTGCGGTTTTTTTGATGAGAAAAAGTTACGCGAAGATAATAAAATTCGGCATACAATCATTTATTATGAAAGTCCGAATAGAATTATGGAAACTATATCTGCTTTGGCGCGTGTTATGCCAGAAAGGCAGATTGCCATAGTTCGTGAAATTACAAAAATTCATGAAGAGACAATTATTGGCTATCCGGCAGATTTAATGCACATAGCGCCACCAAGGGGTGAAATTGTAATCGTCGTTGCACCTGCGCCGGAACATAAAATGTCTGATTCTGAAATTACCGAATTAATAAATGATATTTCTGCGTCATCTATGAAATCTGCCGCCAACGATTTAGCTTTGCGGGCAGGTATATCTAAAAAAGAGGCTTATAACAGGCTGTTACAAAAAGGGAAAAAATAATGATAAAATTTGTCGGCAGTTTTGAAACCGTTTCAAGTTTACCAAAAACTCAATTCCCAGAATACGCCTTCATAGGGCGTAGTAATGTAGGTAAGTCTTCGTTGATAAACGCTGTTGTTGGAACCAAGATTGCCAGAACGTCTAATACGCCGGGTCGTACGCAATCTTTAAATTTATTTAACATAGATGATAGAATAATGATTGTTGATTTACCGGGGTATGGTTATGCCAAGGTTTCAAAAGAGCAGGCGTTGCAATGGTTGCACAGATTAGAAGATTATCTGATGAATCGCCGTCAATTAACAAGACTGTTTATATTGATTGATTCAAGGATAGGTGTGCGCGATTCCGATTTAGATTTAATGGATTTTTGTGATTTAAACGGTATTTCATATCAAGTCGTTTATACAAAGAAAGATAAGCGGATGCGTGAAACGAACCAAATAAAGTTGTCGCATGATAATCATCCCGCGATGTTGGCCGATATATTAGAAACGTCGGCAGAGAAAAAAACAGGTCTGGAACCTATAAGGGTGGCACTTGGTATCAAATAATAACGTTTTTTATGCGACGAACCCCGCCAATATGCTAGAAGCGTTATGGCAGGTAATATCTGCGTCAAATGTAGATTTAAAAGACGCGTTGATTTTTTTGCCCAGTAGGCGCGCGGTTCGGTCGGTAGAAAAGTTTTTAGTAGTAAAATCTGGTCATAGTATTATTTTGCCTCGGTTGGTGGCGTTGGGGGAAGGTGCGGAAGATGAAGAAGTTGCTGATAATAACGCCAGCACAGATGTTATATCTAATACAGAGCGTTTGGTTTTGTTGGCAAAATTATTGTCCGCAGATGCAAGTATTGGAAATATAGCCACTGCGTTACCTGTGGCGCATGATTTGTTGCGCATGCAAGATTATCTTGAAAACGAAGGGGTAAGTGTTGCAAATATTGATTGGCAAAAATTAGTGGATGAAAAGTATGCCACTCATTTTCAACGTAAAGCTGATTTATTGAATATATTATCAAAACTGCATAAAGACTATACTTCTTTATCTATGACGGAAACGCAGGTGCGTAACAGGGATATACGCGCTTGGGCAAACCATTTGGATGAGTATAAGTTGGTTGTGGTATGTGGATCTACGGCCAGCGTTCCTGCCACCGCAGATTTAATGTTGAAAGTTGTAACATTGGCGCATGGCAGAATTATTTTGTCCGGCAAGATTTCAGGATTTGATACCGATTTTGCGCTGGACACAAATCCATATAATGCAGAGTATAAGTTTTTATCAAGGGCTGGGCTTAATATTTCTGATATAACACCAATTGATGTTGGTAACAGCGAAACAATAGATTTTTTAAATTACGCTTTTGGTAATAATCCGGCTATCCCGAAAAATAACGATGCGGTAAGTCATTGTCATTTAATAGAATGTGCACATGAAAGCGAGGAAGCAAATGCAGTCGCAGAAATATCTGTCCGGGCAATTGCACAAAACAAAACAGTTTTAATAATTACGCCCGATGCCGCCGGTAACCAAAGAATTTTGACTGCTTTTAATGCTTATGGAATACAGGCTGATTTTTCTGGGGGAATATCCGGTAGTATGACGCCTGCCGGCAGGGCGATATTAAATCTTTTAAACGATTGGGCAGAGCAAGAAAATACTTTATTGTTTGATAAGTTTTATTGCGAATCCAATTATAATCTACTTGAAACGATAATAAGAATCGTTGATGCGTCAGGAATAGAGTTTGACCCGCCATTTAACCCAGCAGACGATATAAACATGCCGATATGGCGCGCCATTACAGACTTGTCGGAATGTATAGAAAAAATCGGCATAAGACTTAATTTATCAGACGCACGCGCGTTTATATCAGATGCTATATCTGGTGTATCGGTACGTATGCCTATGAATGATAGGGCCAAGGTGGTGGTATTGGGTAACATAGAATCGCGAATGCAAACGGCGGACGTCGTCATTTTGACGGGGTTGAATGAAGGAATGTTCCCAGCGCGCGGATACGAAAATGCTTGGTTACCAAGGAAAATTGCCCAAGAAGTGGGGTTGCCGTCACCAGATAGAAAAGTGTCTTTACAGGCATTAGATTTCATGAATCTGTCTTGTGGAAAAGAGGTATATTGGTTACGCAGTAAAATATCTGGCGGTGTTCAAACGACCGAGTCTAGATTTTTGTCTCGCGTGGGGGCAAGGTTTGGTAAAGTTGATTTAACGCTTGGCGACAAAATTTTATCTGACGTTCGGGCAAAAGATGACGTTGCGCTTTGTCCGTTAGATTATTCTGCGCCGACGCCGCCAGCAGATTGGTCTGATGTATATGTGACAGAATTAGAACTATTAATTCATAATCCTTATGCGTTCTATGTGCGGCATATCTTACGGTTGCGGCCGATGGATGATTATTGGACTTTGCCAGACGCAAGGCATTTTGGTAATTTAGTGCATTTCGTAATTGAAAACGCCAAAGATTTTTCATCCGAAAAGTTGGTTAATGATATGGATTCTTTGGCACGTCAAATACTTGGGCCGGATAGCGTTATGTTTTATTTTTGGCACAAAAGGTTTCTTGAAATTGCGCCGGTCGTTGCCGCAGAATTAAAAAATATTCCAAACGCACAGGCGGAAATTGCCGGCAAGGTAAAAATTGCGGGTCGTAACGTTCGTGCACGTGCAGATAGGGTTTGGGATGGCGGGGTCTTAGATATTAAGACTGGTGCGGCACCAAATCAAAAGCAGTTATTAGACGGAAATATGCCGCAACTACCGCTAGAGGCATTTATGTTGCAACAAGGGGGCTTCCCGATTCGTATGTCTGGCGTTTCTTTGACGCCCGTTATGATGTTCTTGCAATTAAGAAATAACGATGTGAAAGTTATAAAATATGATGCAGAAACAACAGCGCAGATGATAAAAGCAGCCGTTGAAAAAACAACCGAATTAATAAATATGTATTCAGCAGGAAATGCCCCATATGAATATCGTGAAACAAACGATAGAAAATATAGGGAATATGATGATTTAGCCAGATGTGACGATTAGTTTAATTCCAAGACCAAACCGCAATGGTCGGTTGGTTTGGTGGCCAACCTTGGTGACATTTCTATGTCACAACTTTTTATCAAGGCCATAGCGGATTTGTTGGCTAAGAAATAATCCAGACGAAGTCCTTGTTTTTTACCAATGGTATCGCCGCCGCGATATCCGTACCAAGTAAAATCAACGGTATCTGGGTGCAGGGTGCGCCATACATCCGTCCAACCGTCGTTTAACCATTGATTCATGATTTCGCGCGCTTGGGGTGCGGCAATTGCTATGCCGATATAATTTTGTGGCTTCCAGACGTCGCGATCTTCTATGGCAACGTTAAAATCACCGCCGATTATGACGGGCTCTGGCGAGTCTTTATATTGCTTAATATATTGCGTAAAAGCACGCATCCATTCCAATTTATAAGGAAATTTTGGCGAATCTATTGTGTCACCGTTTGGCATGTATACATTTATAAGTCTTATTCTGCCGTCAATGACGCACTCTATAAATCGGGCGTTTATATCGGGATAGGTCGGTAAGCCCATCGTAGTATCTTCAATAGAATTTTTAGAAAAAGTAGCAACCCCATTCCAACTTTTTTGACCGAATACTTTTACATTATAGTTGTACATATCAAATAAGTTGTGCGGAAATGCCGCGTTTTCAACTTTTAGTTCTTGAACCATAACCGTGTCGTATTTACCTTGGCCAAGAATTTCCATAAAACTTTCGGCGTGGGCACGAATAGAGTTAATATTTAATGTCAGTATTTTCATGATTGCAATCTGTCTCCTTGTGGATATAATAATTCCTGTCCAATATAAAAACAACAAGGATTTTTAATTATGAATATGTATCAGTTACTGGAAAGAGCCGCTTCAACCTGGCCAGATAATTTGTTCTTGGTTCGCGAAAACGTCACTTTTTCTGGATTTATTGATTTAGTAAAGGCGCGTGCGGCGTCTTTGGATGCGTCAGGGGTAAAAAAAGGCGATGTTGTTGGTGTGCTGGCACATAATATTCCAGAATTCCCGATAACGTTGTTCGCAATATGGTATCTTGGGGGGATTGCTTTATTGCTGGACACAAATTTAACACCGTTTGAATACGATAATATGACAACCATAACAAATTGTCGTATTGTATGTGCGGAAAAATCTTTCTTTTATAAAACAGATAAATTTAAGTTTTATGATATAAAGAAGAAAGATGGCAAGATAAATCCCGATTTAAAGCCAGTGCCAACAGAATCTTTGGATGTTGCCACGATGTCGTTTACATCAGGCTCTACGGGAACACCAAAGGTTGTGCCGCTGACACACTTTAATTTGATAGAGTGTTCAAACTCTTTAGAAGATATGCATGAATGGATACAACCTGGGTTTATCATGTACGGATTTCTGCCTATGTATCACATATTCGGTTTTGCTGTTGAATTGTTGGCTACGTTGCATTACGGGGCGGGGGTGTTGTTGCAACCGACAGTTAATCCGAAAGAAATACTAGACGATTTTCAAACGTACAGACCTCATGTTATACCCGCTGTGCCAAGATTGTGGGAAGTATTTAGAAATAAAATTATTGATAATATAAAAGCCCAACGTAAGTGGTGGCTGGTATCAGTAGTTTTAAAATATGGAAACTTCTTAAAGAAAATAGGACTTGGTGCGCTGGTACGCAAGGTACAACAACCAGTATTGGCCGTATTTGGTGGGCGGGCTAAATTGCTGATTGCTGGCGGCGCCGCCACAAAGCCAGAAGTAGAAACTTTCTATGAACGTCTTGGTTTGACGTTTATACAAGGATATGGCTTGACGGAATGTGTTGGTCCTATTTGTATATCAAAACCAACAAAGAATCGTTTGCCGTTTGCCTTTGGTGGTCCGACGACGAATAACGAATGTGAGATTCGTGATAAAAATGAAGATGGCGTCGGGGTATTATGGTTGCGCGGGCATCAGGTTTTCGGCGGTTATCTGAATAACCCAGAAGTAAATAAAGAAGTTTTTGATGAACGCGGTTTCTTTAATACAGGCGATATGGTTTCTATGGATAAAAACGGTGAATTGCATTTCGCAGGACGCAAAAAGCAGGTTATCGTTTTAGATTCTGGAAAAAATGTATATCCTGATGAATTAGAAGGCTTGTTCATAACAATACCAGGCGTTAAAAACGTTGCCGTTTTTGAACACAAGGTTAAAAATAAAACGGTCACGTATGGTGTATTTAGTGTTGAACCAACGATGACGCTTGAAAAATTGTCTGCGGCAATCGCGCAAGCAAACAAGAAAGTCGCGTCTTATAAATGGGTGACACACTTTGCCATGACGACCGAAGATTTACCGATGACCAGCACTCAAAAGGTAAAACATCATATAGTTCGTCAAAACTTAATTGATGGTAAATATCCTATAAGAAAAGAGTAATTTTCTTGAATCAAAAAAGAACACCGCCATTTTGGCGGTGTTTTAATTGTCTTGATATTATTTATATTATTTCCCCAAGCATAGTTGTGCAAATGTAGCGTCCATTACTTCGGATGCTGTTATCGTGCCTAGTATTTTTCCTATATTATCTGCAGCGCGGTGGACGTGTTCTGCAAATATGTCATAATTATCATCGGATGTGTCCAGGGCAGATTTTAACTCTTGCAAGGCTTCGGTTAATAAAACACGGGTGCGTGCGTTTATTGCAACCGATGATTCGGTGCCTGCTGTCAATGTCGCTATTTTTTCTTTTATGATCATGATTAATTCGTTAATACCTTTGCCCGTTTTTGCAGATACATAGATTGCCTGCGGAATTTGTTTACCTTGTGTTATATCGGATTTATTTATTATCAAAAGTTCGTTATTTAAAAGTGACGGAATTTTCGTTTCTTTTGAACCGTCTAAAACTCGTAAAATTAAATCGGCGTTTTCAATTTCTGTTTTTGTGCGCTGTATTCCGATTCTTTCAATTTTGTTTGCTGTTTTACGCAAACCGGCAGTATCTGACAGATTTACCAAATATCCATTTATATCTATTGCGGCAGATACCACATCGCGTGTTGTCCCGGGGATGTCTGAAACAATCGCTCTGTTTGCGCCAAGTATTGCATTAAACAAAGACGATTTTCCAACGTTTGTTTCGCCAACTAACGCAATATTAAAACCGCTGCGGATAGCGCGTACCGCCGCATAGCGCGATAATGAGTCTTGTATTTCTGTGTGTAATTTTTTTGTTTTTGTACGAATGGTGTTAATTATATTCGCGGGTAATTCGTCATCAGAATAATCAAGTGTTGCTGCTGCGTATGCGGAAATTTCAATCATTTGATTACGCCATGAATCATATATTTTACTGTCACCGCCCATCATTGATTTTAGTGCGATTTTTCGTTGAACGTCAGTCTGGGCGTCTAATAAAGCGGCAAGACCGTCAACGTCGGCAAGATTCATTTTGTTGTTATAAAACGCACGACGTGAAAATTCACCGGGCGCTGCCATACGAAAACCCAGCGCGCTTAAATAAGAAAATATTTTTTCTATGACAGCCGGGGCGCCATGACTATGAATTTCTATTATATCTTCGCCAGTGAAAGAGTGGGGCGCACGAAAATAAAGACATATAACCTGATCTATTAAATCTTTGTTTGTGTCATGTAGGTTTGTAAAATATGCGTGACGATTTATAAAGTCGGTTTTATTTATAAATTTTGAAAATGTATTACCAAGCTCAGTTCCGCTAATTCTTATAACGGCAACGCCGGATTTTCCATGCCCACTGGACAAAGCAAAAATTGTATCGTTATTATTCATTTTGTTTACTTTTGTTTATTATTATCTGCTTTTCCATTTCTTTCGTAATTTTTGCAACTGCCTGCGCAATTCCATCAGGGTTAATTACTAAACCCTGTTCTGGCGAATTTGTTGCGGTTCGCTTTATTATATCTCTTAACTCATCTGGCCAATTTTGACGCGTGAAAAACAGCGCATTCCCCTGTGTCGCACATGCAAGAATCCCGGCAATGTATGGAAATGTGGAAGATGCACCACCTTGACGCGTATAATAATATCCCCCTTGCCAAAATGGTGTTGTTTTCCCGTCTGTTGGAATTCCAATGCGATTTGTTTTATTTTTATATCTTTTGTCATATGGAACATACGTTGACATTTCTTTGTATGAACCACCGATTACCATAATTCCATTTTTTTCACATTCATCAAAAAGCATTTTTGTTTTATCTACGCCTTTATCTTTTGGCCCCCCCCAACTGCAGGATAAAAATCTTATCTTATCATTTTCAGGCAATGCTTTGTTTGTTTCTAATAATTTTCTGATTGCTTCATTTATATATTTTCGGTCTTGTTTACCATCCACAAGTATAGGAGCCGCAAAATAATACAAGTCTGCATCCGGGGCAGTGCCTGTTGTGTGACCAACGGCACAACCAGAAACTAAACTGCCATGATAATCAATTCCGTTTTTATCCCATGGGCCAAAAACAGAATAATATTTTATGTTATCGGCATATTCTGGATGTTCTAGATTTAAACGCTGGTCAATAATCGCAATTGATATTCCTTTACCAGTTTTGCCGGATTTATGCAATTTAATAGTGTCTGTTGGTGTTTTTGCGGATTCCAGTTCTTTTATCGGATTAAAGTCAGGTGGTAATTTATCCGCCACAGGCCAGATTACATCTGTTGTCCAGTTGGTTACAATTCTTAATTTTTCTGTATCTTCTGGTGAAACGTAGTCTTTAGGCAGGGGACCTGTGAACATGTCTTTTTCTTTTGATAGGTCCAGTCCAGACAAATCAACATGATAAACACGTTTATAATTTGGAGTGTTTTCAAAAGGCAATTTCAGCAGTTTGTTTATGCTGTTTATTTTTTTATATGGGGCGTTTGTTAAAATGCCTTTCGCGTATAAAAATTGTTTGATTTTGTTCATTACTTATTCCCACTTATTTCTTTTAATGCCATCGGTACCAATTTTGAAACGTCTGCGGATGGATTTTCTTTTACCAATTTTTGTGCCATGTCTATTATATCCAATCTTCTGTATCCCAATGATTCAAGCGCAGACAGCAAATCTGGCAGTGCGGAAACGGTATCAGAATTTGATTGGGCAAAATCAAATGATGAACCACCGATTTTGTTCTTTAATTCCAATATTATTTTTTCTGCCATCTTTTTACCGACGCCCGGTGCTGTTGCTATGGTTTTTGCGTCGCCTGTTGCAATAGCAGACATTAATGTATCTGTTTTAACAGTCCCCATGATTGCCAAGGCAACCTTTGGACCAACGCCAGATACGCCTGTTAATTGATTGAATAAACTTTGTCCCGCAAGCGTTGAAAAGCCAAATAAACGTATAGAATCTTCGCGGACAACGGTTTCTATCCATAAAGATACGGTGGACTTTGGTGTTAAGTATTCTGGGGTAAAAACTTTATAACCAACGTCGTGAACCATCAAGATTATAAAGCCGTCACCAGCATAATCAACAACCCCTTGCAATTTACCAATCATTTGTTATCCTTTTGTAGTAATTCTAATCTAATAAAATTAAAAGGTCAAGTATGAGTGGACACAGCAAATGGCATAATATTCAGCACAAAAAGGGTGCGAATGATGCGGCGCGTAGCGGTTTGTTTACTAAACTGGCGCGTGAAATTACAATGGCGGCAAAGTTAGGCGATAAGAATCCTGATAATAATCCTCGGTTACGTTTGGCAGTTTTGAATGCACGTAAAAATTCTATGCCAAACGATAATATAAAGCGCGCAATAGAAAAAGCATCTGGATCTAATACAGAAAACTATGTCGCAGTGCGATATGAAGGTTATGGACCGGGCGCCGTCCCCGTAATTGTAGAGGCCTTGACCGATAACCCACGTCGTACAGTGCCGGAAATTCGCAATATCTTTGCTAAGAATGGCGGTAACATGGGGGAAGAGGGTAGCGTTGTTTTTATGTTCACTCGTGCAGGGCAGATTTTCTATCCCGCATCTATCGGCAAAACCGAAGATGAGATGATGGAAATCATAATGGACGCAAATGCAGATAATTTAGAAACTTCTGATGAGGGGTTTATAATAACAACAAAACCGGATGATTTTATGAATGTGCAAAAGGCGTTAAGTGATAAATTGGGCGAACCAGAAAGCGCAGAATTAACATGGTTACCAAATATGCCTATGGATCTGGATGATGAAACATATGCAAAAATAGAAAAATTAGTAGACGCTTTGGATGATAATGATGACGTTCAAAAGGTGTTTACCGCTGCTGCATAAGGTTTTATACGATATGTAAAAAATGTCGCAAATGCGACATTTTTTGTTGTATAATTCTGATGAAAGGACTAATCATGACGCGTATAATTGGTATTGACCCAGGTTTGTTACATACAGGTTGGGCGATAATAGAAAGCACAGGTTCAAATCGTAAATATATCGCCAGTGGCGTTGTTCTGCCAAATAAATCTGAAACCTTGTCTAATAGACTGGTGTATATTTTTCGCCAGGTTTCTATAATTTGTGAAAATTTTCAACCTGATGAATGCAGTATAGAAATAACCTTTGTAAACAAAAATCCGCAAACCACATTGACCTTGGGACATGCCAGGGCGGCTGCTATTGTTGCCGTTGCGGATAAAAATATTCCCATATTTGAATACGAACCTAATAAAATCAAAAAGGCGTTGACGTCGGCCGGACACGCCGATAAAGACCAAGTATATAAAATGGTGCGCATGTTATTACCGGCTGCACAACCAAAAACGCCTGATGAAAGTGATGCTATTGCGATTGCATTGGCGCACTCTAATATGAGCAAATTCAATTTATAATATTGGCAATGTTGTGCTATAATCTATATGCAGCAAAAAGGGAAATCATGAAAAAAGAATCTATTGATTTATATGATGCGCATTTGTTGTCAAAACAACGCGTATGTTTTAGGGCTTTTGTAATCAATCTTGTGTTGGTGTTTTTAGTTTGGTTGTTAACAATGTGTCCGGATTTTATGTTCTTGGCTGTAAAGATAACGGGGATTTCTTTGCAATATTTATATATATCTGCAATAAGTTTCTTGGCAATTTGGAAATTGGCTGGGATTGTATTTTTCTTGATACCTGGAATCGCAATTTGGTGGGAAAGAAAAATGCTTAGAAGGTAAAAATAAAAACGGCAAGCGCCGTTTTTATTTTCTGATTGTTATTTTTTGTACAGCATCACGACCAAAATATTTGTTTATTTTTGTTTGTATTTCTGCCGTCATATAAGACAATTCCAGGGCATATGCAGGATTTACCGGTTTTATTATAATATTAAATTTATTATCTTTTGTTTTCTTTATTGCGATAATTCTTGCAACGCCCGATACTTCAGGCCCCATAATTTCTGACCATCTGGATATTAAATCGGCATCTGATGCACGAATTCCAAACTTTTTTAAAAGACCGCCAATGGCACCCGCAATTGTTTGCGGGCGCGAAAGACGTTCGTTAAATTTATTTGCTTGGTTTGACATATGTGTATTCCTTTGGCATCAGAATAAACATTTGACCTTGGGAATGTTGACCGTGGGCGAATTTATATGCTTCGTCACCCTTGCCAAAGAATATGTCTGCACGTATCCAGCCACGAATCGCACTACCTGTGTCTTGGGCTATCATCAGGCGGCTGAATCTGCGACCGTCAGATAAGTTTGTGTCAATGTATACAGGCATACCCAATGTGTAAATGTCGTCGTCCATCGCAATAGAACGAATCTTTGAAAGCGGCGTGCCAAGTTTTCCGATTACATCTGGTGGAACGGATTCATAAAAATATACATATCTTGGGTTGTTATAAATTACTTCCTTGGCAAGTGATGGATTCTTTTTTAGATGTTGCCACACGGCGTCTGCTGAATATCCGCCTTCTGGTCTGATGCCACGACTGCGCAATTGTTCACCAATAGATTTGAAAGGCATATCGTTCACGGCGGCAAAGTTTAATTTTACCATCTTACCGTCTTCTAGTTGTAGCATACCGCTGCCCTGGATTTGTATGTTTTGAACGTCAACTATGTTGGCCCAATATAAAACGCGTCCGATTTTGTTGTTAACAATAGTTTTTTTATCAACGCCCTTGTAGTTCCTGCCGTCTGTGGGAACGCCCATCAATGGTTCGTTACATTGTGCAGTTTTCGTTCTGCACGCAGGGATAATCGGGGAATAGTATCCGGTATAAGTTCCGCGTTTTCCGCCATTGTCATCATATACTTGATAAGGCTGGAAGTTAGATTCAAACCATGCACGAACGGTTGCTATGTCTGCGCTGGCACTGGGCAGCATTTGACATTTTTCTTCAAATAAGGCCCTGTCTGGAATTACTTTTCCTGTATATTGTATTTTCGCTTTGCAGGAGTTACGGAATGCCTGCAATGCATACCTTACATCATCGTTGTCCCAACCGGGTAGGTCGTTGTAAGAGACTTTTCTTAGATTACTTGGGATTACAGAGTTGTCACCTTGGTGCGTTGGCGTTGAAAGATCGCAAGATGCCAAAGTAAACGCGCAAAAAATACCGATAAAACTACGTATAATACCCCTTGTAATTGAATAAGACATTTTATTAAATCCCCCCACTTGTAAAATTAGATTTATAATGCTATATTACCATAAAATGGGGTGTTAAGTCCAGATGGGTTTTTATCCCGCCAAAAAGGAGTAAAAATAATGGCAAATTTTAAAATCATATCTCAGTTCTTAAAAGACATTTCTTTTGAAAGTCCAAATGTACCAGAATTGTTTTTTAAACAAGACAACGGGCAGGCGAAAATAGAAATAAACATAGATATTCAAATAAAGGGTGCGGAAAACAACCTGTTTATGGTTGATTTGATTACAAAAGTTCACTCTAAATTAGAAGCAGGTGAAAAGTCTATATTCTTGATTGAGTCTACTTATTCTGGTTTGGTTCAAATGGAAGAAGAAAAAGATGAAGATGCTAAAAAACGTACTTTATTAATAGATGTACCTACGTTATTATTCCCGGCAGTTCGTGCGCTGGTTTCTAGATTAACAAGTGAGTCTGGATTCCCAACTTTTGTAATGCAGCCAGTTGACTTTGCAAAATTGTACGAAGATAAACAAAAGAAAAATTAATCATTAATCTGGTGAATTAACCATAAATCCGCCGTGGGCGGATTTTTTTATTTGTCTTGTTTGTTATATTGTATTTTTTGTGATACAATAAACACATTATGGCAAAAGATAAATATATTTCTGTAAAAAACGGTATTAGCGGTTTTTCTTTTTCAAACCTGGGTTTGTTCACGGGGTTTGCTGATGGTATTTATAACGCCGTTTATTCGTTGGTGATTTTAGAAATTTTTAGAAACTCTGCGGTTGTTGGTATTTATGTCGCTATATATGCAGCGTTTTGTATGATTGTCGGATTGTTCGCAAATGAATTGTTTAGGCGATTCTCAAAAGTGCGTGTCTTTTATTTCGTTATGCTGATGTTGGCGGTTTGCTATGCGATGATGAGTTTCTCTATACGTCCCAGTACATTTATAATTTTGGACTATACAACGGGGATAGCGATTACTTTGGTTGGGGTATTGATTCCTTTGTTTATGTCCGATTTTTCTAAAAATATAGGGATGGCAAAATTAAACTCTCGGTATCATTTGTGGTTGAATATTGGTGCTTTGTTTGCACCTATGATTGCCGTGGCAATTGCCAATCAATTTGGTAATAGGGCGGCTTTTTTTGCGTCTGCTTTGATATATTTTGCAGGTTGGGTGTTCTTTAAATATTTTCGTATTGTACAAGAAGATAAAAAAATTAGTCCTGTTAACCCCAGAAGAACTTTTAAGGCTTTATGGAAAAATGCCGTTAAGTTTTTTGCAACCCCTGGTATGGCGCGTGCGTATGCGGTTAATTTCGGGTATTATTCTTTGCGCGCAATGCGTTATTTGTATGTACCGATTGTCGTAATAGAAAGCGGCTTTTCTAATGATGCGTTAGGTTGGGTTTTGACTTTGGGGATAATACCTTATTTGGTGCTGTCTGAGATGATGGCAAAATTGGTCAAGAAGTATGGTAAAAAACTTTGGTTGATGCTTGGTTTCTTGTCTTTCGCCGGTTTTTCAGTTTTGGCAACGTTTGTGACGGGCTTCCCGCTGTTGGCGATATTTGTTCTGTGGCAAATATCGGGGGCTTTGATGGAATCTGTGCATGATTTGTTATTCTTTGACAAGGCAAAAAAATCAGAGCAAACAAAATTTTATGGCGTTTTCAGAACAAGTGTAAATCTGCCAAATGTTATCGCGCCAATCTTTGGTGCTGCTTGTATCGCAATAGCGGGCACAACGTCTGCCGTTTGGATAGTTACGGCCGTAATTGGGGGCTTTTCCGCATTAGTTTTAATCGGCAAAAAATAGATATTTTTATGCCCGGATTTTTTGTATAATTTTCGTTGCGTAAAGTGCTTTTTCTTTGTATCATTTCAAGAAAAGAAAAGGGGATTTTTATGGCAAAAAAAGAAGTGGCAAAAGAAACGAATTCACCAGTAAAAAATCCGGCGTTGGAATCGGCGTTGGCACAAATACAAAAACAATTTGGCAAAGAAGCCATCATGAAGATGGGGGACGGTAGCCAACAAAACATAGAAGCGATTTCGTCTGGTTCATTGGGCTTGGATATTGCATTGGGAATTGGCGGGTATCCACGCGGGCGCATCGTTGAAATTTATGGACCAGAAAGTTCTGGTAAGACGACCTTGGCATTGCATGCCGTAGCCGAAGCGCAAAAGAAAGGCGGGACTTGTGCATATATAGACGCGGAAAATGCGCTTGACCCATCGTATGCAAAAAAGTTGGGTGTTGATGTTGCAAATCTGATTATTTCACAACCTGATTCTGGCGAGCAAGCCTTGGAAATCGCAGACACTTTGATAAAGTCCGGTGCCGTTGATGTTGTCGTTATCGATTCGGTTGCCGCTTTGGTGCCCAAGGCAGAATTAGAAGGTAACATAGGCGATTCTTTTGTTGGTACAACCGCCAGATTGATGAGTCAGTCTTTGAAAAAACTGGCGGGCAGTGTATCGCGCAGTAATACTTTGTTGATATTTATTAATCAGATTCGTATGAAAATAGGGGTTATGTTCGGTAATCCTGAAACTACGTCGGGTGGAAATGCGTTAAAGTTCTATGCGTCTGTACGTCTTGATATTCGTCGCACAGGGCAAATTAAAGATAAAGAAACTATCGTTGGAAACGAAACGCGTGTTAAAATAGTAAAAAATAAAGTTGCCCCTCCTTTCCGCACAGTTGACTTTAAGATAATGTACGGCGAAGGTATTTCTAGAATAAGTGAAATACTGGATATGGGTGTAAAAAACGATTTGATTGAAAAGGCGGGTAGTTTTTACTCGTACAATAATGAACGTATGGGGCAGGGCGAGGCGAATGCGCGTCAATGGTTAAAAGAACATGAAGATGTTCAAAAGGAGTTATTGGATAAGATAATGGCGCGTGCAAGCGGAATCGCCGAAGAAATGACAACGGGACCTGTTGACGATGGTGCTGCTGATAACGTTGAAGAATAAAAAAGGGTTTATAAATGAATCTTGCAAGAATAGGTGCTATGTCTGATATCATAATACGTGGGCATATTTTAAATTGGTTTTGGCGTCCCAGGGACGTTAGACGTGCGGTACGCAGTGGTGTAATATCAGAAACGATACCAAAATATTTTAAACGTTATCTGCCGGCTGCCGCCGCCATTCCTGAAAGAAAAGTTGAAAAAAATGATAAAAACGAAAAAATATTTTCTATATGGTTGCAGGGTGAAGAAAATGCCCCCGAATTAGTCAAAGCCTGTTTCAGAAATATTCGTAAACATTGTAAACAAGAACTGGTTGTTTTAGATGAAAAAACGTTATTAGATTATATAACATTGCCAGAAAAAATTCTTAAAAAACGTAAACAGGGAAAAATAAAGAATGCTCATTTTGCAGATATCTGTAGGGTAGAATTATTATATGAATATGGTGGTTTTTGGTTAGATTCAACGGGTTTTGCTACGTCAGAAATACCACAATGGATTATAGATGAAGATTTTTTTGTTTATCTTGCTGGTCAAAATGTGGGTAGCCCATACAGCTTTATGCAAAATTGTTTTATTAGGTCCAGAAAAGGCGCTTATTTATTAGATGCTTGGCGTGCCATGATTTTAGATTATTGGATACATGAAAACCGTAGTTTTGATTATTTTATGCATCAGTTGCTGTTCAAGACTTTGGTTATGAATGATGAAAGGGCAAAGAAATATTTTGCAAAAATGCCGCATGTAGACCAAGATCCAACACATGCGCTGTGGTGGAAATATCATAACAAACCATTTGACCAAAAAGTTTTTGATGATGTTACTGCTGGGGCGTTTTTCCAGAAAACTACATACAATCAAGCGAAAAAAACTATAAAAGGGTCTTTTGCTGATAAAATGTTAAAAATGTAAAAAGGATATTTTATGACCACTGTTTCAGTTATAATCCCGATTTACAATGTAGAAAAATATTTGCGTAGATGCTTGGACAGCGTATTAAATCAATCATTCAAAGATTGGGAAGCGATATGTGTTAATGACGGCAGTCCGGATAACAGCAGCGTTATATTATCTGAATATGCTGCGCGTGATAAAAGATTTAAAATAGTCAATAAGGAAAACGGTGGTTTATCAGATGCGAGAAATGCTGGTATGCAAATAGCAACCGGTGATTATATTTTGTTTTTGGATAGCGATGACTTTATTCATCCACAGACGTTGGAAATAACTCATTATTTGGCGTCGCGCGATAATTCTGATATTGTGTCTTTTACATATGACAGAATATATAGACCGCAACTAATGGTGCGATATAAATTAGGGCTGGATACAGATAATGTGATACCGGCAAGACTTCATAAAAAATATAATCCCGCAAAGATAAAAACTTTGGTGACAGATGATGTATTTGCATATGCAACGGAACGGGCACATAATGCATTTAATCCAAATAAAAAATGGTTAATAAAACATTGCCAAGTGTGGAAGAATTTATATAAACGTGATTTGATTGCAGATACCCCATTTATAAAAGGAATTTTGTTTGAAGATTTCCCATGGTGGAGTGCAATCATGTTGAAAAATCCGCGCGTGACAATTTGTGCATTGCCTTTGTACTTCTATATACCAAATTTTGGTGGCATTGTTTTGTCAGCAAAACAACTTCGTATTTTGCAAAGTTTATGCGATGGAATAAAATATTCTTATTTATTGTATAAAGACAAAGCAGACGATTATCAAATGCGTCAGTGGTCTAAAAAGTTTAAATGGTATTTTATTAAATGGGCGTTCCGAAAAATAAAGTATTTAGATAATAATGCAGATTTAGAAGTGGCTCGTACACGTTTCTGCGAGTTAGAAAAAATAGGTGTTTTTGATAATCCACCTAATAAATGGACAAAAAAACTGCGTTGTAATATTTGCAAATTTATGAAAAGTTGTAAATAGCACGTTATTTTTCAAATGGTGATTTTTCTGGAAACATTTCTTCCATGTATTTAGAATTGTTTTCTAGTGTGACCTGGTCAGTAGACGGAGAATCATTTATGCAAAAAATTGGTGCACGTTGTAACGCCTTTTTTGCTTTGGTTGCGTCAGTACAATAGACTGGTGAACGTTTGGTCTGAAAGTAAAATAATGTGTTATATAAAAAAGAAATAAAAGGTACCTTGGAATGTTTTGTTGCCCTGGAATGATAAAATTTGGCTTTTCCATGTATTAAATCATATAAATTAAACATCCACCTTTGGATTTCGTTATTTGTTCTGAATTTGTTATATATTTGTGAATCAATTTGTTTGTTGAATAATGGATGATTGCGACATTGAATCCAGGATGATTTAATGTATGGGTCTATGCCATGAGATGGACGATATTTATATACGTTTTTTTTATATACATCGTTTATCATTTTTGCAGATAAAATAAGAGTTTGTGTGTAAGCGTCTTCTTGTTCCATCCATAAACCAATATTTTTGTTTTTTATTTTCATAGACGAGTACAAAACTTTTGCACGACCTTGTTGGTCATAAAAAAACGTCGGTTTTAAATCACGGTTAAAAAACAAGTCGTCATTCATAAGCAAGAAATGTTCAGATAGGTTTTTTATGTTGGGTATGCACATTTCTATAGCACTAGAATTAAACGTAGGCAATGCATTAGCCGGAAATATATCTTCGTGTGGTACAATTGTTATTTTTGGGTGTTTTGTATTTAACCATTTTGGAACCTGATTAAAACCGGTGATAATATAAATATGATTAACCCAAGGTATGTGTTTCGCTACGCTACGTAAAGAATACTTAAACTCGCCATTATCGCGCCAGCGTGATTCATTATACGCATATTCTGAAACATTTTTGGGGCCTTTTACAATAGTTTCCCATTTATTTTTTAAAGAACGCCATTTTGTATCAGCGCTGTCTACCCATAAATAAACGATATCTATTTTCATGTTTTGAACCTGTTTATATGATTATGATATTCTTATATTAAATATATAATATTTCTTTTGATTTTTTTCTGTTATTTTTCGTTTTAATAAAGAAAACACGTTAAATAGTAAATAGTTGTGTTTTATACCGTCGTTGTATTCGTATATTAAACCACCAAGTTTCTTTTGTTTCTTCATAAATTGTTTATGATAAATACTGTTAATTAAAGCGTTGGTTTCTTTGTTTTTGTTATTAAAGTCATAGTTTTCCGAAATAAACTGTTTGCACAAATTAAATATTTCTTCTTTGAATTCGTTTTTAACGGCGAAAGTCAATGATGTTCTGACACAGCGAATAAATAAATTCGACCAAAAATAATCAAATTGTTTTTTATATAAATTATTTGCTTTTATATAGTCAAAATATTTTATGGCGATTTTTATCATATCCAAAGATGCATTCGTAGTGCCTGAGAAAGATTTGTTCATAATAGAATTCGGGCGTCTGCGATAATTATATAATTTATCCTTTAATAAATATATCTTTTTTGCCCATAAGCAATAAACGTTAAAGAAGTATAAGTCTTCATATTTCAACCCGTCAGGAAATTTACAATTATATGATTCTATCAGTTCTCTTTTAAATATTTTAAAAGGCAGCCCAGGTTTGTGTGTCAATATAAAATTGTTGTCTATATTGAAAACGCCTTCTTTTTTTATTGCAAAAGTTTTGTCGTGTTTTTTTAGGTTTTTATTTGTTTCATATATTACATTAATACCACACATAGCCAAGTCCACTTTGTTATTTGTTATGGCGTGTAACATTTTTTCGCACATTTCTGGTTCATACCAATCATCTGGATCACAAAACATCAAGTACGGCGCCGACGAATTTTTTATCCCGGTGTTACGACTTGTTGAAATACCGGAATTCTTTTTATGTTTAATTATTTTTATTCGTGAATCTTTTTCTGCAAAACTTTGTGCGATTTTGATAGAATTATCTGTACCACAATCATCAATGCATATTATTTCTAGATCTTTGTATGTTTGATTTACCAATGAATCAAGACATTGTTTTATATATTTTTCTACATTATATATTGGTACAATTATAGATATTGTTGTCATTTTTTATATCCTTATTTGTTTGAACTTTTCTGGTATTGTGGTTACCCACTTTAACCCCAGCATGGCAGGTTTGTTCATGTCGTATATAGGGCGCAACAAGGTTTGCAGCATTCTGGCAAGTTTAGTTGACTTATTTTTTCTGGTTGATTTTGTTATTATATCAATTGTTCTGGCGCGTTTTTTTAGGTGCTTTTGCCACGAAGGGTTGCGGTCACCAATTTTGTTTTTTATCATTTCTAAGTCAACACTGCCAAAATGAAATAAGTATAAATTTTTATCTATATGAAAATTATGTCTTTTAACACTGTGAAAACCGCTGCCCCAGGTTGCCGGTTTAAATAATACGACCGGTTTTGTGTATCTGGTAGAAAGCAAAGCATATTTTCTTTGTGATAAAAAAGGTTGGTCTATATTTAATTGTTCTTCGGTGTTTAAATCTTGCCCTACATCCATTCCCAGACCAGATACAGAAGTTTTGTTTTTTATACTAGATAAGTAATATGATAAAGACATTTCTTTATCAGGGTCAACAACAAGAAATTCGTCACAGTCACAACCGATTACTATATCATAGCCTTGGGCGAATAAATCTTTCGCAAGGTCGGATAGTAACAATATTCTTGTTTTGTCGCCTTTATGAACAATTTGTTCTTGGTGCGGAATCTTGGTGATATTAGATTTGCCGGCGTTTTTTGGTGCTTGTTGGTCAAGACCATCTAGGTATATATACAAATTTTCTTCGCCAATTTGCGAGCCATAATATTTAATCCATCTGCCGAGAAAAAAATCATCGTTTCTTGCCATAGTTATGGCCGCAATTTTTTTTATATCGGATGAATTTTTTTTCATGTTTATTGACCAATTTTTATATGTTATATTTCGGCATTCTTTCTGGTTTTTTTGCGGATGTTGCTGTCCAATTCTTTTTTGCGTAGACGAATCGTCGCAGGGGTTACTTCTACCAATTCATCGTCTTGGATATAGGATAACGCTTCTTCCAGAGAGATTTTACGGGGAGGCGCCAAAAATAATTTTTCATCCGCCGTTACAGAACGAACGTTGGTAAGTTCTTTACCTTTTATTGGGTTTACCTCTAAATCATTTTCTTTGCTATGTTCACCGATAATCATACCGGAATAAACCTCTGTTTGTGGGCCGATAAATAAAGTCCCGCGCGGTTGCAAATTAAATAATGCATATGTTGCTGCGACGCCTTTCTCCATAGATACTAATACGCCAGGCCTGTATTGCATTATCGGACCGCGGTAAGGTTCATATCCGGAAAAAACGCGATTCATAACGCCCGTGCCACGCGTGTCGGTACGAAATTCTGATAAGTATCCAATCAGACCGCGTGATGGTGCAGAAAATACTATACGCGTTTTACCGCCGCCAGAGGCCTTCATTTCTGTAATCGTTGCCTTGCGTTTAGTCATTTTTTCAATGACAACGCCGCTGAATTCATCGTCCACATCAATTACAACTTCTTCAATAGGTTCTAACTTTTCACCGTTTGGTCCGTCTTGCATAACAACGCGGGGACGGCTTACGCTTAGTTCAAAGCCTTCACGACGCATCGTTTCAATTAAAATGCCCAGTTGCAATTCGCCGCGACCTGATACCTCAAACGCTTCGTTGTTTTCACTTTGTGTGATACGCAGGGCGATATTTGTTTCTGCCTCTTTAAATAAGCGTTCACCAATCATACGAGAGGTTAATTTTTTACCCGACTTACCAGCAAGTGGCGATGTGTTTACAAAGAATGTCATCGTTAGGGTAGGCGGATCAATTGGCATTGCAGGAATTGGTTCTGTTACTTCTGGTGCGCAAAGCGTATCTGCCACAGTTGCTTTTGAAAATCCTGCGATAACAACGATATCACCAGCTGATGCTGATTCCAGAGATACTTTTTCAATACCACGATGTTCTATGATTTTTGTAATTTTGGCGTTCTCTATGAATTCGCCTTTCATATTTATTGCTTTGACCGATTGACCGACTTTTACAGTACCTGATTCAATCTTGCCAGTTAAAATCCTGCCGACATATGGGTCTGCTTCTAGTGTCGTTGCCAACATTTTAAATGGTGCGTCTAATTGACAACGCGTACCGTTACAATCAGGTGCAGGTACATGGTCTACGATTAATTGAAACAAAGGCGTTAAATCTTTATGTTCATCATTTAAATTACGTACCGCCCAGCCGTCACGACCAACGGAATATAAATATGGGAAATCTAACTGAGAATCTGTTGCACCTAACTTATCAAATAAATCAAATGTTTCTGTTAGAACTTCTTCTGGACGGGCATCGGCACGGTCTACCTTATTTATGCACACTATTGGACGTAGACCTAATTTAAGCGCTTTGGATAAAACGAACTTTGTCTGTGGCAGCGGTCCTTCGGCAGAATCAACCAACAGGACAACGCCGTCTACCATAGATAAAATACGTTCTACTTCGCCGCCAAAGTCTGCGTGTCCTGGTGTGTCTACGATATTAATTTTATAGCCGTTCCATAAAATAGATGTAGGTTTTGCGGAAATTGTTATACCGCGTTCACGTTCTATGTCACCGCTGTCCATAACGCGTTCTGCAACTTTTTCGTTCTCGCGGAATGTACCCGCTTGTTTTAACATGTTGTCAACCAATGTTGTCTTGCCGTGGTCAACGTGTGCGATAATCGCAATATTACGAATCTTCATACTTATGTGTCCTATTAATCTTACAGTTTTTTGTATTCAATAGATTATAACATAAATTCCATTTTTCAAGAAATATATCCTTGATTATTGACATTTTTATACTTTTGTGTTAAACATTGTGCAGCAGACTTTTAAAATCAGGGGGTACTTATGTCAGTTATATCAGTAAAGGAAGTATATTCTTGTATAAAATTAGGATTTAAAAATTTAAATATTATGGCAACATATAAATTGCAAAGCAGTCGTGGCAAGATAACAAAACAAGAAAGAGCAAACGCTGCGGAAGCGATTAAATACATGAAGCTTGTTGCAAAGCAACCAAGACGGTACTTTTCAAGAATGAGTACGCAAAAGTCTTGGAAAAAACGTGCGGCGGATTGGGCAAAGGAAAACCCAAAGTATGAGTTTTTTGCCTTTTCTAGCGTTAAATCCCCGAAAGATATTGTATACGATAAAATTAACTTGTCTGTATTTGGTGATATAACGCTTGGGTACAAAGAATTATGCGATGCAATACAAATATGGGAATATAGTCGTACCGACAAAAATAATAACAGAACTTGTGTGTTAGAGGCGGAACATAGTGCACAGGAAATTGCCGACTTGGCATGTAAGTTTCAACGACAAGTTAACGAGATGCGGATAAATAATAAAAGTAGATAAGCAAAAAATGACGATGCAAGATAAAAAAGTTTATGATTCTATTGGTTCGGCTTTTTCTTGTTTTCAAGATTTGGCGAAATGTGATTTGCGAAAAAATTGGAAAAAATTATCTGCCAAAGATAAATATAATGCGGGCAGGGCGCTGGCTTATATAGGTTCGTTGGCTAAAAGACCACAGGATTTTTTCTCTTGGCAGGTTCTTGATAATTATTACAAACAAGATTTCATAAATTTTAAACAAAATAATAATAAATCGTGGTATATAGTGCCCGAGCCCAGACGCGATATTATTCAAGGGGCCCAGGGGGCATTTGTATATAATGAAAATCTTAGAAGAATTTTTTGGGGGTTTTGTGATGTTGTGCAGTCTTGGTCGGTAACAGAAAAATATGCCACAAACGATTATAACAAGAAAAAGTCGGAAGATGTGATTGTTTTTTCTAATAATTTAAGTAAGTTATCTGATATAAAACACTCTAATGTTTTTGTCAGACCAATAAAACACTTGGTTTATTCTTTACAAAGATAGATTCGCAATATCTGTAAAAAAACGGGGTTTACCCCGTTTTTTAATGCTTTCCGCCAATCTTGGTTCTGCCGTCCATCAGTGGTTGTAATTTTTTCGGTATATTTACAGAACCGTCTGCGTTCTGGTGATTTTCAAGAATAGGTACCAATGCACGCGGTACTGCAATACCTGTGTTGTTTAATGTTGCGACATATTTAACTTCACCAGTTGCGTTTTCACGATATCTGGTATTCGTTCGGCGTGCTTGGAACGTACCAATTGACGAACAACTGCCAAGTTCTTTATATGCATTTTCACTTGGAACCCACGCTTCTACGTCGTTCATTTTTACTTTATTAAAACCCATGTCACCGGTTGAGTTAGCAATTACACGATATGGTAATTCTAAATCTTCCATAATTTCGCATAAGTTATTTAATAAATGCTCGTGCATTTCATCAGATTGTTCTGGTTTGCAGTATATATATTGTTCAACCTTGTTAAACTGATGAAATCTGGCCAAGCCCCTGGTGTCGCGACCTGCGGCACCGGCTTCTTTGCGAAAGCACGGTGAAAATCCGGCGTATTTTATAGGCAGTGCGTTTTCTGCAAGAATCTCGCCGCTGTGTAAAGAATTTAAAATGATTTCTGCTGTACCAGCCAAGCATCTATCTGTATCTGTTAACATAAATACGTCATTATTCATTACAGATAAATCGGAACCCATAAAGTGACCTGCGTCAAATATCGTTTGCGGCTTTGTAATTGCAGGACATTCAATAAATGTAAAGCCCTTGGAAATCAGTTTCTTGATAACATACGTTTCAATAGCCAATTGTAATTCTGCGGCTTCGCCTTTTAAGCAATATGTACGCGTACCACATATTTGTGCTATTTTTTCCGGTGCCCACCAGTCGTTCATATCTAATAAATCCCATTGGGCGCGCGGGGTAAAGTCAAATTTTTTTGGTTCACCAACACGACGAATTTCAACGTTTGCGCTTTCGTCTGGACCAATTGGTGCATCGGGACTTGGAATTTGCGGAACGCGATGTAACAAGTCGTTTAGTTGTGCTTCTTTTTCTGATAATTCTGTCAATTCATTGGCAATTTCTTCGCCGATTGTTTTTGATGCGGCAATCAAAGGCGCCTTATCTGTTGCAGTTGGAATTTCGCGCGTTATTTTATTCTTTTCGGCGGTTTTCGTTTGGGTAAGTGTCTTTAATTCCCTGACGCGCGTATCTAATGCTAAAATTTCGTCAGTATTGTCTGGAAAGCCTTTTACTTTACAGGCGTTTTTTACTGCGTCTGGGTTTTCGCGAATGAATTTGATATCCAACATATTATATATCCTTAATTATTTATATATTTATGATTGTTTGTTTTTATGCGAAAAAAATCGCGGTATTAAGTACTTTTTATAATAATTAACGTAGCACCCCAAATGGGGATGATTCTTTGTTTAATAAGATATATATAGTATTCATAATTTTAATGGTAAACCAAGACGGTAAAAAAATCAATAAAAAAGCCTTGAAATATATAACAATATAAAAAAATTGCGAAATAATACCGATTGTGTTATGCTAAGCCCGAAAAGATAAACAGGAGTTTTTAGATGAATGACATCGTTATGCACGACGTTATAATTTTAGGGTCCGGACCCGCTGGATTGACAGCAGCGCTGTATTGCGCGCGTGCGGGGAAAAAAACGTTGGTACTGGGTGGCGATAGATTAGGCGGTCAAACTGCCGGAATTGCTGTGTTGGAAAATTATCCGGGCTGGAAGGGCAGCGGACAAGAATTGGCGGAATTTATAAAAAATCAGGCCGAAACGTTCGGTGCAGAAATTGTTTTTGATACTGCAAAAAATATTTCTGGTGATGCAGAAAGTGCTTTTAATATTTTGGCAAATAGCGGTAAAAGGTACGTTGGCAAAACCGTGATAATTGCCACAGGGGCTTCGCCGCGCAAATTAGAAATAGAAGGTGCACGCGAATTATTTGGCAAGGGCGTTTCTTATTGTGCAACGTGTGATGGATTCTTTTATGCGTATAAAGATGTCATTGTTATGGGCGGCGGAAATTCGGCGTTAAATGATGCGCTTTATCTGGCAGATATTGCAAAAAACGTAAAGATTGTGTATCGCAAGGGCGCTTTTACCAGGGCAGAGGCTGTATTGCGTAATCGCGTTGCAGAACGTGAAAATATAGAGTGTTTATTTAACACCGATTTAAAGAAAATCGCACCAGTTAAAGACACAGATAAATTGGTCGTAACTACAACAGATGATACAGAAATCGTTTGTGACGGTTTATTTGTAGCCATTGGACACGAAGCAAATACAGATTATTTGTCAGAAGATATAAAGCGCGATGACATGGGACGATTAATCCCGTCAGAGTTACCTGATGGAATGTTCGTCGCAGGCGATGTGCAATCTGGTATTAAAATGCAAATCGCCACAGCAGTTGGAACAGGGTGCAGCGCCGGAATGGACGCAATTGCGTATCTTAATTCCCGCGGATAAATAAAGACCTGTTTAGATACAGGCCTTTATTTTTTCCCGAAATGTTTTTTTAATACTTCGTATGCAGTGGAAATTTTTGTAAATTCTTTTTCTGCATTTTTTTTGTCTTTTGCTGTATCGGGATGGTGTTTTTTTGCAAGGGCTCTATATCTAGCGGAAATTTCGCGCCAAGTCGCACTTATTGGCAAATCAAACACTTTCAGTGCAGATACAACATTCGTCGGCGTTTTTGTTTTAGGTGGGGTTTTATCAAATGTATTACGCCCCGTCAGAAAATCGTTTAGGAAATTTATATAATCTGCCTTGTCCGCGTTGGCTTTGTTTTTATCTTTTAATGGAGAACCAAATACTTGTGTTTCCCAATCGGCTTCTATCTCTTCCGGGGTCATATCGGCATAATAATTCCAATTTTTATTATATTCGGCTGCATGTTCTTGGCAAAAGAACCAATAATCTTTTAGTTCGCGCGTTTTAGGCGCACGACAGGTGCCCGCCTTGGTGCATCCTGGGTGGTCACATTTTTTTATCATAAGTTGGAATCCTTTAGTTTACCCAGCGGGTGATGCGATTGTACTGTTTCACGTAATTGTTCCGGTAAAACGTGTGTGTATATTTGTGTCGTTGAAATGTCTTCGTGCCCAAGCATAGTTTGTATCGCGCGTAGGTTGGCCCCGCCTGCAAGCAGATGTGATGCAAAAGAATGTCGTAATACATGCGGGCTGACACGATGCGGGTCAATGCCAGCAAGAACAGCGCATTTTTTTAGTATCTTGAAAAAACCGTCACGCGTTATATGACCTGTTTTACTGTTTGATGGAAATACGTATTTTGATTTCTCGTCGTCACGAATTGATAACCATTTTTCCAGTGCCGCTATTGCGCGTTCGTGCATAGGAACGATTCGTTCTTTGGCGCCTTTGCCGTGTATTAGCAATTTGTCACCAAGAAACGCAGTCATAGGTAATTCGCATAATTCTGATACGCGCAGTCCGGATGCATAAAGTAATTCTATCATTGCGCGCAGACGCACAGATGTTTTTATGTCGCCAGCAGACGAAATAAGCAATTCTATTTCTTCAACAGACAAGAACTTTGGTAAAGAACGGTTTCGTTTTGGTAATTCTAAATTTGCGGTTGGGTTTTCACTGATTATTTTTTCTAACATTAAAAATTTGTAAAAACCGCGCAAGGCACTGGCCTTGCGTGCAATGGAAGACGGTTTGTCTGGTAGATTGGATAAATATGCTTGAACCGATTCGTTCGTTGCGTGCATTAGTCCCCCAGGAATTTGAGAGTCAGCATGACGTAAATCGCTGGCATAACTTTCCAAGGTTTTTTGCCCGCGTCCTTTTTCGGCGGATAGCGCTTCTAAAAAAATGTCTATATATTTCATGGATATAACACTATTTCAGTAACATTTTGTGCAGCCGGAAATGATATTATCATTAATACCAACAGTACCACGATGATTGACCATATAATAATTTTATTTCTGATGTTTTTCTTTTTTCGCAGTGGCATATGATTCCCTTTTATATTGTGTCAAAACTTGCAATGAATGCGCCTGCGGCGGCAATTATGATAAGTGGCGGTGCCACAATTGCTAGTAATGGCGGCAAAATACCAGTAGATCCAAAAACATTAAACATATTTATCATAAAATATAAGGCAAAGCACGTTATCACACCCGTGCCAAATTTTATGCCGAAACTATAATTTCTGCGTTGGTGCGTTTGAGAAAACGCAACACCCAAAGTCGCCATGGCAACCATAGTCAAAGGAAGAAATAATAGCGTCCATAGTTGAACAAGATGTCCACGGACGGGAACCCCAATGCTTTGCATCTTTTTTATAAATTTTGGTAATTCCCAAAAAGAAATTTGATCGGGTTGTAAATAACGGTCTAATACGGTTTGCGGGGTTAATAAAGTTTCTTTGTGCCAACTGGTCTTGGTTGGTATTCCGTTATCGTCCCATGATGTTGCATTTGTTGCGTCAAGACCGGCATCAGATAATGTAATTGTTTCTGCCTCTACGCGTTGATGTACCTTGAAGGTTTGGTCTTGCAGATATATAGTTGCATCTTCAAATAATAAAATGTCGCCTGATTTATGCATCTTTTTGGCGTTCATGGTTATATAACCATTATCCGACGCTTCCCGTAACCAGATTGCATCGTCAATTAACATTAGGTGGTCAGAGGTTATGTTTTTTGCGCTTAGGCTTACAGAATAGGGGTTTATTAATGTCGTTGCAATGATGCCAATCAAGGCCGCCCCAATTAAAAACGGTTTTGCCATTTGGTATGGTGATAATCCGGCAGATGCGATTATTATTTTTTCGCTTGATTTGGTCAGGTTATATGATGCCAATAATGTTCCCATAAATACAGCAAGCGGAAGAAATAACGGCACATATTCAAGTAATCTTATCCATGATTCTGATAAAGCGGCCATTGCGTTCGGGTTAGATGGCAGTCTTTCAACAAAAGTCACAGCAAATATTATTCCGCATACGACCAACATTACTAACCCAACGCCATAAAAAAAGCGTCTTAGTAAAAATCGGGTTAAAATTTTTGGTCTTGCCATTATTTACCTGTTTGTACCACTAATTAAAAAGTATACATTGTTCAATTGACAATTGCAAAATTAAAATGAATGCTTATAATTTTAATGAAATTAAGGAATAGAATATGGAAAAAAGACCAATTTCACGGGCTGGATTTGACGGTCTGATTAAAGAACTGAAAGACTTGAAAGAAGTTCAACGTCCAGAGATATTAAAAACGGTGCAATGGGCGCGTTCGTTGGGCGATTTGTCAGAAAACGCCGATTACAGCGCTGCCAAGGAAAAACAGCGTCAAATTGATAAAAGAATACAGTTCATAGAAGATTTTATAAATAATGCCGCAATCATAGATATTGATTCTTTGTCTGGCGATCGCGTTGTCTTTGGGGCGCGCGTTGTTGCCGAAGACGAGGATGGAAACAGAATGCAATGTCGCATTTTGTCGGACATAGAATCTGATGGTAAGCAGGTTATTTCTTGTAATTCACCGGTTGGACGCGCTTTAATCGGTCGTTGCGTTGGTGATACTTGTATCGTAAAATTACCAAGCGGTGAAAAAGAATATGAAATTTTAGAGGTAAAATTTAAGGACTAGTCATAATGCCTGTACGCCTTCTGCCAGATTTTTTAGTTAATCAAATTGCCGCAGGAGAGGTTGTAGAAAGACCCGCCAGTGTGGTAAAAGAATTAATTGAAAATGCCTTGGATGCGGGCGCAGACCAGATAATGATAGATGTTATTGACGGCGGCAGAACGCTGATTTCCGTGATAGATAACGGTTCGGGAATGTCGCGCGAAGATTTAGCAAAAAGTATTACCCGGCATGCAACGTCTAAGTTACCAGACGATGACTTGTTAAATATCAATTTTATGGGTTTTCGTGGCGAAGCATTACCGTCTATTGCATCTGTATCAGATATGGCGATAGATACTTGCAACGGAATGGACAGTAATGGTTGGTCTTTGAATTGCAATACCGGTGAAATAAAACCTTCGGATTGGGAGGCTGGTACAAGGGTCAGAGTTAAAAATTTATTTTCTAAAACACCGGCCAGATTAAAATTCTTGCGCGGTGACCGGGCAGAGATGATTTCTGTCTTGGACGTTGTAAAAAAATTGGCTATGGCGCGTACGGATGTCGGGTTTACTTTGAATAACAAGTGGCGATTTCCAAAAAATCAAGATATACAAGAACGTATAGCAAGCATTATGGGGGACGATGTGCGCGGACGTATGTTGTCTGTAGATGCGTCTTCTGCATCCAGTAAATCGTTAAAATTATACGGTTTTATTTCAGAACCTACACTAAGACGCGCGTCTTCTGTTGATCAGTATTTGTTTGTAAATGGACGTCCTGTAAAAGATAAAGTATTGGTCGGTGCTTTACGGGCGGCTTATATGGATGTGATGCATGCACGTGAATTTCCGCTGTGTGCTTTGTATCTTGATATGGACCCGCGAAACGTTGACGTGAATGTGTCGCCCGCAAAAACAGAAGTGCATTTTTTAGAGCCTTCACATATTCGTGGTTTTATCATTAAAAATCTGCGTGATGTTTTGTCTAAACCCATGGGTGAAAAACAAAATATACAAGCAAACAATCAGGAACGAATATGGCCAGAGGTTAGAAAAATGACTTTTGATGTTTCTAAACCTATGTACGTTGCGTCGCCACATCTTGCACCTGACAGTGCATTTATGTTTCCGGTGTCTGAAAAACAAGAATCTGTTAATAAAGATATTGTAGCAGAAATACACGAACAAGATACATATGATTTGCCTTTGGGACGCGTAATTGGTCAGGTTGGAAATAAGTATGTTTTAAGTCAACGTCCAGATGCTTTGGTGATTGTTGACCAACATGCCGCCCATGAAAGAATAACGTACGAAAAGCTACGTTCGCATTCAATTAAAGTTCAGCCTTTGTTAACGCCGATTGTGATAAATATGAAGAGCGAGGATGTAGTTGCTGTTTTATCTATATCCGATGATATTCGCAAGGCTGGATTGCATATAGATGCTTTTGGTGATGATGCGATTGCGATTTTTGAAAAGCCGGCAGATTGGGATTTAGATTGGACAGATTTATTTCATAGCGTTGCAGATGAAGTTAGGGAATATGGGCACTCTGCTCAGTTAAATGAAAGATTGCATCTGAAGGTGGCAAATTATGCCTGTCATCACAGTGTAAGGGCGGGGCAAAAACTAGATTTTGCCCAGATGGACGCATTGTTGCGCGATATAGAAAAAACAGAGCGGGGCGGTGAATGTAACCACGGCAGACCCGTTTATAAAATTATACCGCTAACCGATATAGATGCGTGGTTTGAACGTATTTAATACATATGATGTTTTATAACTATTTCCTTTACAAAATCGGCTTTTTTTACTATTCTGACAACATTGATAAATATAAGGAGAATTAAATGGAAGAAACAGCAGTTGTTGTAGATAACGCAAATCAAGTGGCCTCAGGTGGTGATTGGACTGGTTTGTTGTTATACTGTGTCGTTGTTTTTGCAATTATTTATTTGTTTATGGTTCGCCCAAACAAGAAACGTATGGCAGAATATCAAAAAATGCTGAACTCATTACAGGTTGGGAATCGCGTTTTGGCTGCTGGTATTTACGGTAAAATTAAAAAAGTAAATGAAAAGACAATAGATTTGGAAATTGCAAAGGGCGTTGTCATAGAAGTTAGCAAAAACGCAGTTGCAAGTGTTGAATAAAAAGGGGCGGGGTATGTTTAAAAAACTGGCAATAATTTTTGTCGCGGTATTTGGCGTGTTGCTGGCTGTGCCGACGATTGCACCAAGTTTGGCACCTTATTTTCCATCTTGGATTCAGCCGATTTCGTTGGGGTTGGATTTAAAAGGCGGGGCGCAACTTTTATTAGAAGTTGATACAAATACAATGTTTCAAGAAAAAGGAATGCAACTATATGAAGAAGTGCGCAGTGCTTTGATTGATAGGGATAAGGGGGTAATTCGTTTCTCTAACCTACGTAATAATGACGGTGTCGTATCTTTGGTTGTTCGTGATGACGGCGAAGTATCTGATGCCAAGGGACGCCTTAGAAGCGTTCTGGGCGACAGTGTTGATATCTCGTCCGATAACAAGACGGTAACTGTTGCGTATACAGAAAAAGCAAAGGCAGAAATGGTCCAAGATGCGCTATCTCGCAGTATAGAAATCGTTCGTAGGCGTATTGATGCGCTTGGTACGAAAGAGCCTTCTATTCAAAGTCAGGGGGGCAAATACATTCTTATACAGTTGCCCGGCGTTGATAACCCAGAACGCATAAAAGAATTAATCGGGCAGACCGCAAAGATGACGTTCCATCTTGTAAATGAAAACGTTACTCAGGAACAATTGGCGTCTGGACGGGCACCCAAGGGAACGGAATTTTTGCCGTTTATGGATGCGCCAGATCAAACAATACCGGTGTATACGCGTATAGAGGTATCAGGGGAATCGTTGAAAGATTCACAGGCTGATTTTGATCAGAATAATATGCCTGTCGTTACTACGACCTTTGATGCAACGGGTGCAAGAAAATTTGCAAAACTTACAACAGATCATGTAAACGAACGTTTTGCGATTGTTTTGGACGGCAAGGTCTTGTCCGCCCCAACAATTCGTGAGCCGATTCCTGGCGGACGCGGACAAATATCAGGTGGGTTTACTTTGCAGGGGGCAAAAGATTTGGCGGTGTTGTTACGCAGTGGTGCCCTGCCGGCGCCGTTACAGGTAATAGAAGAACGTACGGTCGGCGCAGGACTGGGGGCTGATACAATTGCTGCCGGAAAAATTGCGTCTTTGGCGGGTATGATATTTATCATGATATTTATGATAATTTGCTATCGCTCTTTTGGTGTTATTGCAAGTTTCGTGTTGATTGTAAACTTGGCCATGATTATAGGTGTGTCCGCTTTGTTGGGGGCAACGCTTACGTTGCCAGGAATTGCCGGAATTGTCTTGACCTTGGGTATGGCGGTTGACGCGAACATTTTACCGTTTGAGCGAATTCGCGATGAAATAAGGGCGGGGTCAACGCCATTACGGGCGGTTGATGCCGGATTCCACCGTTCTATGAAAGCGGTTTTGGACGGAAATTTAACGAATTTAATTTGTTCGTTAGTGTTGTTCCAATTCGGTGCCGGTCCAATTCGTGGATTCGCTGTAACATTGTCTATCGGTGTTTTGACGACTTTGTTTACATGCGTATCGTTGTCCAAAGTTATCATTGATTGGTATATGAACGGTAAAAACAAAAAAATCGGGTACGTTAAAAATTAAGTAAGGTGAATGTTATGAAACTAAGGTTTATGAAATATCGCAAACTGTCATACTGGATTTCAGGATTGCTGATTGGTTTATCCATTTTGTCTTTGGCAACGCGTGGATTGAATTATGGCATTGATTTTGCTGGCGGTATATCTATGGAAGTTACGCCCGTATCGGCAGATTATACCATTGATAAGATGCGTCATGATTTGCAAGAATTTAGTCCGGAATTACAATCTATTGATAATAATAGGGCTATATTGGTGCGCGTGGGGTTGCCCAAAGGGGCTACGGATGCGCAACAGAATCAACGCGTTACAGAAATAAAAAATATACTAGGTGACAGGGTTCAATATTCACAGGTACAAATCGTCGGCCCAAAAATCGGCGGCGAATTAGTGCGCGGCGGAATATTGGCGGTGTTATTTTCGTTTGTGCTGATGTCTGTATACGTATGGGTGCGTTATCGCGGTGGTTACGCCGTCGGGTCGTTCTTGTCGCTGGTATTGGATTTTATAATAATGTTCGGATTCTTTTCGGTAACAGGTCTGGAATTTAATCAAACGGCAATTGCGGTTATACTGATGGGCGTCGGATATTCTATTAACGATAAAGTCGTAAACTATGATAGAATTGAGGAAAATATTAAAAAGTATCATAAAATGCCAATGAACGATTTGATTGATTTATCTGTTAACGAAATGCTTCGCAGAACCATAATGACGGGGCTGTCAACGCTGCTGGCAATGTTGGCTTTGTATTTATTCGGTGGTACAATGTTACAGGAATTTGCTTTGGCGATGAGTTTCTCGGTCGTGATGGGGACATTGACAAGTGTTTATATTTCTAATGTAATTCTGTATCACTTTAATTTGCGTGAAGATGATAAATAAGAAATAAATTGTGTTACACAACAAAAGACGGAGGGAAAAGTAAAATGAAAATAAAAAAAATGTTTTTATCTTTGTTTTTGTCTTTGTCTTTATGTGTAACACCTTCTTTTGCCGAAAGTTTGTTTTTTTCAGAAGAACCAATACAAGATGGGTTGAATGTGTTTGATGTATCTGATACATTTGCGGACATATATCAAAAACTGGACAGCGTTAATTGGGCCGGAAAAAATATAAATATAGCCATAGAAAGTTTAGAAAAATTAAATACAAATGCCCATATTGCCGCCACAGATGAGCGTATCGTCTTGGTGTGGAAGGATGCTATCATTGCTAATTATCCGCGTCCTGCAAAGGGTGATTGGAATAGTTTCGGTGAAATAACAACTGCATTGGTATTGAAATTGCGTGCAAATGATAGTGTGTTACATAATGCCAGTGAAAGTGAAATGTATCAAATGGTTGTAGATAGTTTGATGCGCGGTATTGATGAGAACGGTCGTTACATATTTTCGCGCAAGGCAGAGGTGGAAGAAGACGGTCGCATTTTAACAAGTGTCGGTCTGGAAGGTGCACGTGATTCAAAAGGAAATTATAGAATAACCGGCGTTTACAAAGATTCGCCTGCGGATAATGCAGGCATCAGGGAAGGCGATCTGATTTCAAAAATAGACGGTAAATTTGTTTCACAGATGTCTGATGCGGAATTGGCCTCTGTTATGTCTGGTTTTAATTCGGGTACGTCTAAGTTAAAATTATTAACGCCTGCTGGTAACAAAGATGTTGTGTTAAGACGTGCAACTATCATTTTGGCCGATGCTGACGTAGTTCATCGCAGTAACCCAGAAACCGGTGGAATTTTAGAGATTGTTATTCATAAAATTTCTGATAATTCAGCCGCCATTGTAAACGAGGCTTTGGCAAAGTATCCAGACATTTCTGGGGTTGTTTTAGATTTGCGTGCAGCCGGTGGTGACGATGAACGTGCAGCAGCTAAATTGGCGGGCTTGTTTATAGGTCAAAAACCTGTCTTACGAATTGTTGAAACCGCCAAGGATGAGGTAGAGGTCGTGCCTGGCGGCGATGCGGTTACAGATGTACCAGTCGTCGTTTTGATGTCGGATACAACGCGTGGTACGGCCGAGGCTGTCGCGGCTGCGTTTTATGAAAACGAACGCGGTGTATTGGTTGGCACGCCGACTGCTGGTGATGCACGTATAGCAACGCGTATAGAACTAAATAATGGCGGTGCGCTGGAAGTTATGAATAAATCAATAAAAACAGGTAACGGCGGAAGCCTTGACGGACGTGGTGTTTTCCCGATTGTGTGCTTGTCAAATATTCGTTCTGCATCGCAACAAAATGCGTTTTTCTTGAACGTAATAAATAATAATTTTAATGCCCAAGATTTTAATCAAAACTCAGACATTAATATAGATGATATTAAGCGGGGCTGCCCAATCATTACAAGCGGTACAGACGAAGACGCATTGGCTTATGCTGTATCTGCCAAGATTTTAACAGATAAAAAAGTGTATAACAGGTTGGTTGCAGAATAAAATGTGGGGACGGTATGTTTTTAACAAAAGACAATAAAATAAAGTGGAAAAGATTGGTTGTTGGCGCTGTGTTAACTGTCTTGGTGGTGTTAGCAGGCGTGTTTTGGTTTGATAAACCATTATATTTATTTTTGCGTAATTTTGATGCGCCTTTGTGGACTGTATTTGATTTTTTATTTGATGCAAAGATGTGGATTGTGGTATCGGCAATTGTAATGCTTTGTTTTTATATTAAAAAATCTATAAGCGTTAAACCTAAATTTAAAAATGAAAATAATAAATATAGCATAATTACTTTTTGTAAAGATGTTTTACAGAAAGTTCGTAATAGTTATGCTTTTTATGTTTTTTGTTCTGTATTGGCTGCCAGTCTGTTTGGAAAAATTTTAAAAATATTAATCGGCAGGGCTCGGCCAATATTTTACGAGGCTTTGGATATGACAGGTTTTTTCCCTTTGTCTAATGAATGGGCGTTTAATTCAATGCCGTCGGGACACACGATTGCGACTTTTGCGGGACTTGTTATGTTGGGGTTATTGGCGCCAAAAGTAAAATGGTTTACGTGGTCTTTGGCGATATTGGTTGGTGCGTCGCGTGTGTTTTATGGGGCGCATTGGCCAACAGATGTTGTGCTGGGGGCTTTTATTGGGATGGCAATGGCAGATTTAGTAAAAGCCGCGTTGAAATCAAAAATCTTGGATACAGAAAAAATTAAATAGGTTAAAGCCCTAACATTTAAACCTTTTTTGTGATACAATGTACGAAATGGAAAAACAATCAAAATTTTTACCGGATAGTATGTCTGGTGCGTTGAAGAAGTTAATTAAACGAATCGCTGGCGGTTTGTTGTTGTGTGTCGGCATATGGGCGACGTTTGCGTTAATTTTTTATAACCCTTATTTAAACGGTTTTTCAACTGCCAGTACGTTCGGCAATCAAAGTTTGATGGGTCAGGTGGTTGGCTGGATTAGATTCGGTATTGGGTTTTTGCCAAGTTTGTTTTTGTTTTTATGCGTCATACGGTGGGGATTAAATTGGTTGCTTAACTGGCAAGAAGAGGTTGCACCAGAATATAACTTATTGCGTGGGTTTATTGCTATTTGCCTTGGGGCGTCGGGTTTGGGATTGGTTGCACCGTCTTCTACGTTTGGTGGTTTGGCGGGAAATATTATCGCATCAGACGTTGGTTCTGTCATAGGATTGTGGGGGATTTTGGTTGGCGTTTTGTGTATATCGGCTTTTTGTGCCTTGGCGTCGGTATTGTTGCATATTAAATGGGCGCATATAAAAAGCATGATTGCGATTATGTACAAGTCTTTGCGCTGGGTGTTTTCCGCTTTTCATTTGGTACGACCCGTTTCTGCAGATGTTGAAAACGATGTGGCGGCAGAAGAGGTTGAAGATGATAACGAAGAAATAGAGGAAGAAGAAGTTGAGGTCGTTAAATCTAAGCCGGTAAAGAAAAAAACACGTCGGAATACTCGGACTACAAACTCTACAAATATTAGTAATCAAGAATATGAGTTGCCAGATCCCGCGTTTTTAGAAAGGTCTAGTTTTGGTAAGAATGTTGTGACGCCAGAATTGAAAAAAACCGCCGCCGCTATGGAGTTACATTTCGCAGAATATGGTGTTCGTGGGCGCGTGGTTGGTATCCGACCCGGTCCAATTGTTACATTGTATGAATTTATGCCTGAAAGCGGCGTAAGAATGGTTGATATTAATAAAACCGTTAAAGATATGACGCGTGCCATGGCTACTGAAAATATTCGTATCGCTCATATACCAAGTACACAGTTAATCGGTGTGGAAATGGTAAATCTTAGCAGACAAACAGTCAGGTTTCAGTCGTTGGTTGATAATGATACATTTATTAATTCTAAGTATAAAATACCGTTGGCATTGGGTGTAGATATCGGCGGTAATCCAATGTATTTTGATCTAGCAAAAATGCCACACGTCTTGATTGCTGGGCGTACGGGGTCGGGTAAATCGGTTTTTGTACAGTCTATAATAATGTCTATGTTATATCATTTTACGCCGGATAAATGTAAACTTATGATTATTGACCCAAAAGGCGTTGATTTTACGTTATGGGATAATATACCGCATTTGATAACGCCCGTATTAACAGACGCAAACGCGTCGGTTAACGCGTTGAAATGGTCCGTTCGTGAAATGGAAGAAAGGTATAAAAAGTTACAGTTGTTGGGCGTTCAAAATATAGAAGGTTATAATGATGCGGTCGCAAAAAAGCGCGCAAGTGGTGAAAAATTAACACGTCAGGTCGCGGTTGGTACTGACCCAGAAACTGGCGAGTTAGAATTTGAAACGCAAGAAGTAGATTTATCAGACATGCCGTATCTTGTAATAATTATAGACGAAGTGGCTGACCTTATGTCTGTGGCTCGTAAAGATGTAGAGGCTTGTGTTCAACGTTTGGCGCAAAAAGCGCGTGCGGCTGGTATACATTTAGTCGCTGCGACACAGCGCCCAGACACATCTGTTATTACTGGGGTTATAAAAGCAAACTTCCCAACGCGTATATCTTTCCAAGCGCGTAGCGCGATTGATTCTGGTACAACACTTGGTGAAAAAGGCGCAGAGCAATTGTTGGCGTGCGGTGATATGTTGTTCAGTGAAGCGGGCAGGGTACCTGTGCGCATACACGGCGCGTTTATAGAAAACACAGAAATAAATCGGGTTGCGGATTTCTTGCGTAATCAGGGGGCACCAGAATATGTTGCTGGTATATCTGATACTGATGACGGTTCTTCTGCGGTTGGGGGGGCTATACCAGGAATGCCGGCATCCAAGGCGGATAAAGACGCTGATCTTTATACGCAGGCAAAAGAATATGTTTTGCGCGATAAAAAACCTACTATTTCTTACATACAGCGTCGGCTTGGTGTCGGGTATAATAAAGCGGCCGGTTTTATGGAAAGAATGGAAGCAGAAGGTATCGTTAGTCCACCTGACGCAAATAATAAAAGACATATACTATAAATTAAAAAACACCCCGATATATAATTAGGGGTGTTTTCAAATATTAAATGCTTTTTTGTATTGATTTTTTATGATATAATTTGACCAAAAGGAGTTTTGTTATGAAAATGCAGATATCTGTACTTGTATGTGCAATTACTTTATTCGGCATGTCGCCCGTTTTCGGTGCAACTAATTTTGGCGCGCGCGCCGCGTCCAGCGTTGACTTGTCTGGACAACCGGCCGTTCGTGAAAGAACACAGGTAAATTATCAAAAGTACGAAACGCGTACTTCTACAAAAACCTATGATGAAAAAGACGCTAAAAATTTGTATTATACTCAGCCGGAAAACCGCAGTCAGTTGTATAAACAATATGCAGATGGAACAACATCAAATGTTCGTACGACCCGGTCAGAATCATATCGCAGTGAACTAAAACGTAAGTATTACTTGGCGCATCCTTTCTTTCAACCGTTAAAAGGCAAATTCGGTTCCGTGACAGATTTATCTTATACGATGAATTCTTATGATTTCTCTATAAATCAAACCGTTCCTGTGTCTTCGGTGTTGGCGTTAAATGGTATTGATGCGACATGGGATGCAAAACAGTTTTCTATCAAAGAAGATTTCAGTTATGGTATTACAGATCGTATCGCTATATTGGCTATGTTAAGATATGACGTGTCAAAATATAAATTTGATTGGTCTGTTGGTGAAGATGATAATATGGATGATAACGGTCTGAATGTGTTTGGTTTAGGCGCACAGTGGAGGTTTGTAGATAATACAAATTGGATAGCAACGTTATCTGGTTATTATCAGTATCAGAAAGATTTTTCTAATAATTTTATATTAGACTTGAAGGGCGGATATAAAATAAGTTCTTCTACTATATATGCTTTGTTGCGCGGTTGGTATATTGACATAGATGGAAATTCTTATGGTAATGGTGTTGAAGGCAACGAATCTTCTGTATTTATTGCATATGATACAGATGTAACAAGTACGATGTACGTAGAAGGGGGTTTAGGGGTATTCAGCGTATTGGATGAAGATTGGACCTTGAACTTTGAGGCTGTATTTGGTGACTATGATTGGCATAATCAAGCAAGCCTAAAGGCCGCAATCGGTTGGCAACCAAATGATTGGGTGGCGTTGAATTTGTATGCCAAGACCGCCGTATACGATTCTATGGATGGAAAGGATTTAGATTTTTATTGGAAAGAACCTTACGTTGGGTTGAATAATTTTACAAAACTGGGAACGGTGGCTGTTGATAATTATTCTGAAACAACTATTGGGTTACAGGCTATCTTTTTATTCTAGGATTGATATATATTTACCCCGGCTCTTATGATATAAAGAACCGGGGCATTTTATGATGATCTATCATCTTTTTATACAATGTGGGGGGAGAAAACAATGCGAAAAATATTGTATATGTGTTTGTTATCGAGCGTTTGCATCATTATGGGCGGTCTTGCCCCAGTAAATGCAAATATTATAGAACATGATTCTTCGGACCCTTTGTATATGTTGAAAATAGAAGAACTGGAATCTCAAACGTCTTTGACTTATTGGGATAGTGTTCTAAGGTTGGGACAAACAATTTCTTATGGTTTGAACAGTCGCTTAAGCGTTTCAGCAAATGTACATTTTCAACAAGATTTTGATGGTACAGAGGATGGCTTTTCAAGTATTGATTTGGGCGGTGTGTATCGCGTTGGTATGGCCGATGGTAACAGCGCTCATATGATTTCTGATATTTTGTTCGGGTTTAAGTTCGGCGGCAGTTCGCACGTACGTACTCCATATTTCGCAGATTCTACTTATTATGCAGGATACAGGTTTGGACGGCAATGGACGGGGCTTACGTTGGCGGCAACAATTAAATCTAGTTGGATTTTTGATGATGCCCGCGGTATGTCTTATATAGATTTTGTACCAGAAGCATATTTTCGTATAACACAAAATTGGCGTTTGGGTGCAGATTTTATGTTACGTAAAGCAACGAATCCTCATTATGACCAAGAATGGTTGGGGGGAAAGGTTGTTCGTCAATACGGCAGAACACAATACATAGGGCACTTGGATTATGAATTTGAAAGCGATGAATTACAAGTAGGCGCCCAGGTAAACATTTTGTTCTAAAGGTGGCAAAATTTTGTATTTTTTGCATTGACAAAGTAAAAAAATTTGTATAATTTATCGTGGTTATGAAAGAAAAATTGATTTTTGTTTTCCCTGGTCAGGGTGCACAACATGTCGGTATGTGCAAAGATATTTATGATAATTTTCAACCTGTGCGCGAAACTTTTCAAAATATCTCTGATATTGCAAATAAAGATATTGCGAATTTATGTTTTAACGGAACAACAGATGATTTGAAAAAGCCCGTAAATTCATCTTTGTGTATTTTTACGCATTCCGTGGCAGTTGGACATTTAATAGAACAAGAATTTAAAAAGCCTTTATATGAGATTGCATATGCCTTATCTGGATACTCTTTGGGGCAATATCCTGCGTTGTATTTTGCCGACAGCATTCCGTTGGAAGAAACTGTTAGGGGGTTGGCTTCTAATGCTTTTTATGTTTCCAATACAGATAAGTCTGGGGGAATGGCGTGTGTTATGGGGCTGTTTAAAAATCAACTAGACGACATATTGGAAAAAGCCAAACCTTTTGGTTTTGTGGCTGTGTCTAATTATAACTTAAAAAATCAATTCGTGGTAAGCGGTGAAACAGACGCTTTATTAAAAGTTATTGAAATATCAAAGCAATATGGGGCAAAAATTGCGAAAATGCTTGATGCTGCGATTCCTGTACATTGTGAATTAATGAGAAATTCTGAAAATAAATTAATAGAGAAGTTAAAAAAAGTAAACATTAAACCGCCTAAGACAAATTGGTTTTCAAGTACAACTGGTAACGTTATGGGCAGTGTAGATGACGTAAAGGCAACTTTGGCGCATCAAATGACCAAAGGGGTGCGCTGGTTAGATGTTATGGAAAAGTTTCCGGCTTATAATATAAAATATGCTTATGAGTTAGGACCGGGAACCAGTTTAACCGGTTTGATTAAAAGGGCAGATGTTGGTTGCACTGTATCACATACAGATAATATGAAATTTGTACAGAAAATGCTGACAGAGCTAGAAAATATAATCGTTAAGACAAGATAAACTTTATTTGTTAGTTAATTTTTTTCTTAAATTATCCCAATAGTCTAATCTTTTCTTAATTTCGCGTTCAAAACCACGTTCTATGGGATGGTAATATTTTTGTCTGGACATTTTTTCTGGAAAACAGTTTTGTCCGCTGAAACCAGATTCTGTATTAGGCTCGTAAACATATCCGTCACCATAACCCATTTCTTTCATCATTTTTGTTGGTGCGTTTAGTATGTTTTTAGGTGGCATCAAACTGCCTGTATCCCTTGCTGAGCTGTATGCAGACATTTGTGCGCGATAGTTTGCTGTGCTTTTTGGGGCGGTGCCAAGATATATCACCAATTCTGTTAGGGCAAGGTCTCCTTCGGGACTGCCCATTCTTTCATATAGTTGCCAAGCGGTAAGCGCCATTTGCATTGCATTTGGGTCGGCAAGACCTATGTCTTCCATGGCAAAACGACTGAGCCTGCGAAATAAATACATTGGATCTTGACCGGATATCATCATTCTGGCCGTCCAATATAAGGCTGCATCTGTATCGCTTGCACGTAAAGATTTATGTACTGCGGAAATTAAATTATAGTGTTCGTCGCCGTGTTTGTCTGATAACGGTGCGCGCTTTTGTATCGCTGCGTCCAATGCTTCCGGAGACAGCATTTCCTTAAAATTTGCAGAAAGTAAATATTCAACAGTGTTTAATAAAAATCTTGCGTCGCCATCGGACATTTGCGCCAGGTGAAATCTTGCATTATCGTCCAAAGGTAAAGATTTATTCAAAAATTGTTCGGCGCGCGTCATCAAAGTCATCAAATCTTCCGTTGATAACGGTTGCAAAACCCCAATGTGACAACGTGAAATCAGCGCGTTATTTAAATTAAAACTGGGGTTTTCGGTTGTTGCCCCCATAAACACAACCGTTCCATCTTCTAGATATGGTAATAGTGTGTCTTGTTGTGTTTTATTAAAACGGTGGATTTCATCAATAAAAAGTAATGTATTGCGTCCTATTTCCCGGTTCATGCGGGCGGCTTCCATCGCTTTCTTGATGTCGGATGTACCAGAAAAAACAGCAGACATTGGTACAAAGTCCATATCAACAGATTTTGCCAAAGCACGCGCAATTGTTGTTTTTCCGCATCCAGGGGGACCCCATAAAATCAAATTGGACAGTTTGTGGTTATCTACCATTCTTCTTACCAGACCGTTTTCACCAAGTAACTGGTTTTGACCAACGATTTCATCAATTGTCGTTGGGCGCATTAAATCGGCAAGTGGTCTATTTTCTGTCTTCATGTTGATGTTTTACGTTGATTTTATTTAACAAATATTTGTGGTATAATTAATTGTATTAAATAAAAAAAGGTTTATCAATTGGTAAATACAAATAAAAATGCAGAGTTTGCATTGGCCGTAGCAAACTTGGCTGCTGCTGCAATGTCTGCTAATCCTGGGCTATCTATGCAGGATGCGGTGCGAAATGCGCGTGAGACTTTGCGAGGTGCATCCGTTACACCCCAACAAATATCCGATTCGGTTAGAACAGATAAAATTCAATGTCTGGAAGACGGAACGTGGCATATAATGTTACGTAGATATGTGAAAAGAAAGTTTAATATGACGCCACAGGAATATAAGCAAAAATGGGGGCTGCCAGATAATTATCCATTTGTTGCCCCTGATTATGCTCTTAAACGTTCTAAGATAGCCAAAAAAAATAAATTAGGTAAAAAATAAGGAATATAAGATGTCTGAAAAGTTTAGACAGATTGTCGCAAAACCAGAATTGCTTGCAAAGCGACTTCGTCAAGCTATAGAAAAAACATCTCCGGTTAAATACGTTGATGAAAAGCGCAGGGAAAAAAACGTTGCCGGCGTCCAAGATAAACACGAAAAAATAAAAGACAATGCACAAAAAGCGGCCTTGGGAACTTTAAAGGCGTCCGCTTGGTTGACGGCTGGTGGCGCGCAGTTTTTGCTTACGTTGGCAAGGTGGACAACCATGGACAATGCAATCTTGCGCGGAGCAGAGGAAAAATTTAGTAATCTTAAAAATGATAAAAAAATAAAATCCTTAATAAAAAAATATCCTAACTTATCCGCTCATGTATTATGGTATTTTATGTTAAGCGCTTTGATTTTTGCAGGGGGAAAATTTGTTAATGAATCCGAACAAGATTTAAATAATAAAATAGAAATAACAAAAGAAAAACAAAATATAAAATTTGATACAAGTACATATGGCGCCTTTTTGAATGATATGCGATCTTTAACGCCGTTCTTAATCGCTGATTTAATCGTGAAAGAAGGCGTAAAAATAGACAAAAAAACAGGTATGCACGTGCCCTATACAGATCAAAAAGGAATTCCTACGATTGGATTTGGTTCAACAAAATTGAAAGACGGCAGTCCTGTAACAATGAATACCAAACCCATAACGTCAGAAGAAGCATACGAATTGGCGCGTTGGCATTTAGAAGAGGGCGAAACATATTTTACCTTATATTGCTATATTGCAACAAACAACATAGAAATACAAACGTCGCAACAGGCCCTGGGTTTGTGTTCTATAATTTATAACTCTTATTCAAAACTGATAGAAGACAAAGAAAGCGATAACAGTCAAAAAAGATTTAAAAAACTTCGTGGTTTGTATGATAAGCATGGTTATGCTATATCTGATTCTTTGGTCAGGGAATGTTTTAAGAAATACCCAATTACAAATTTAACAAGTTTGGGTAAAGCACTGATAAAACAAAAAAATATTAGGATCAGTGCAGACAAACTGGGGGGATTCTTGGCGGAAGGTGGCGGAATCTATTGGCGTAGATGGTTGGAGGCAGGGTTAATTATCGGAGAAATTACCCCACAGATGTTGTTGGATTGTCCCGTTAACGGTATGTACGAGTTCTTTAAAATTAAACAAGGAAAAAGAAGCGAGTTTTTTGTAGGCGAAGTACCAACACAAAGAAAAGTTAATATGGATACATATAAAGACTTTAAAAAGTGGATGAAAAATCCTGTGAACGAAAATGGCAAGCCGTTGAAAAACTGGTTGAAAATAAGGGATGTTTTGCCAAGAGATGTGTTGGCGTTATGTGAAAGAGGAAACTGCGAAGTGGCTAATAAAGACTTTATGTATGCTATGCCCATAAAGTCTGATATAGAAAAGCAAACTTATGTATTGGGTTATGCAGATTCTTATCAACAGGCTGTTTCTGCATATAAAAATGGCAAATATGAAGAAGCCGTGTCTTTATTTGAAAATTTATTGAAAAAACATCCGGGCAATGCTTTGTTACATAATGATTTGGCAACAACATACAATAATATGGGCCTGTATGACGAAGCAATTAAGCATGCCAGAGAGATTATTCACGTTATTGGTGATAAAAGTCAATATGCTGCCGCACAGTATAACGCCGGTGTTGCATACGAGAAAAAAGGAATGATGCAAAAGGCGTTGGATAATTATAAATTATCTGTGCAAAATGGGAATAAGTCTGTTAATAAAGATGTTGAACGTGTTGAAGATAAAATTAAAAAGACAAAAAATGCGACTTTTGATAAAGGGACAAAAAAGTTAAAAAATAAGGCAACTGTAAACACTGTTAAACGTAAAAGTAAACAAAACTATATGGGGTAGACAATATGCGTGCTTATGTAAATTATAACGATAAACGCTGGAAAAAGTACAATATAGATTTTCAAAAGATTGTTCAAGCGGTTGTTGAAAACTCGCATAAGCAATCTGAAGTGTCAATTGTTTTAACAAACGATAAAGAAATACATAGATTAAATAAAAAATATAGAAAAATAGATAAACCAACAAATGTTTTATCTTTTGAATTGGGCGATGACATTTTGTTGGGCGACATTTATATTTCTCTTGATACAGTAAAAAAAGAAGCGAAAAAATTCGGAATTAGTGTGCAAGAACATACTGCTCATATGGTGGTCCATGGTGTTTTGCATTTGTTGGGTTATGATCATATAAAAGATGAAGAAGCAGTTATCATGGAAAATAAAGAAATAAAAATATTAAATAAAATTGGTATAAAAAATCCGTATGTGCATGATTTTGCTGTATGTAGCGATTTGAAATGTTGCCCAGGTGAACATTTTTTATCGCGTCTTAGAAGACTAAGTATTCGGAAAAATAGTGTATGGCAATATTTGATTTTGTTTATTTTGGGCGGCGTCGCTTCTTTGGGGTTTGCGCCTTATTATATGTGGTGGGCAACGATATTGGCTGTTGCTGTTGCTTATAAATTAACTACATCTTTGAAAGATAATAATATTTGGAAATCTTTATTACATATTTTCCCGTTTAGTGCGGCCTATGCAATGTCAATGTTTTGGTGGGTGTTACATTCAATTTATGTAGTCCCAGAATTAACAAATCAATTTGCTGTGTGGACGATTCCGGGTTTAATAGGCATCGGCTTATTGGGCGGGGTTGTGTTTGCAATTCCGTTTATGGCTGTATCGCGCGTACATGTAAAAACATCATACAGACCTTTTGTTTTTGCACTCGCTTGGGCTTTTGTATTGTGGTTGCGCGAGTGGCTTTTTACCGGATTTCCATGGAACCCGATTGCAAATATAACCATGATCTCGCCTGTGTTATCTAATTCTATGTCTTTGTGGGGGGCGTTGGGGTTGACTTTTGTTATAATTGGTCTTGTCGCTGCTGTTATAGAGTTAATAAATAATAACAAAAATAAACTCAATTGGGTGAATTTTGGCATATTTGTTGCTTTGCTGTTGATTGGCGGAATGTTCGGCAGGGAAAATATATATAAAGCGCAACAAAATATAAACGCTTCACCTGTAATTCGCGTCATTCAACCAGCAACAAGCGCAGAGCAAAAGGCTACTCATTCTAGGGCCGAGGCATTACAGAATGCTGAACAAAATATTAAAAATTTAATATCCTTGTCCAATGCACCAGGTAAGGTAGATATAACCATTTTCCCAGAAACAGCATATCCTTTCGTCGTATTAGATGATGATAATTTCCCACTGGCAGACGTTTTGCATACAAACGTCATATCAGGGGCAAGTTATTATTCAAAAGGAAATATGTATAACTCTATGGTTATCGCGTCACAAGACGGGGAAATAAATAAAATATATAATAAATCGCATTTGGTGCCGTTTGGTGAATATAGGCCCCTTGGGGATATTATTCCGACGCCTGGTCAATTAAACAAAGGTGACGGTCCAGAATTAATAACAATGTTGTTGAATGATGGGCAGTTTATTTTTGCGCCTGCAATATGTTATGAAATTATATTTTCTGATTCGTTGCTGCCCAAAGGAAATATGCATATAGACGCGATTGTTAATATAACAAATGATACTTGGTTTGGAAATACACCAGGTACATATCAGCATTTGGATATGGTGCGAAGATATGCCATTGAATCGGGATTGCCTGTCATTCGTTCTAACTATTCCGGGATAAGCGCTTTTGTCGCATCTGACGGATCTATCATATCCTTATTACCCGTTGGCGAAGCGGGATATATTGACGGCGTTGTATTTGGTGCACATAAAACGCCTTATCGTTTAATAGGGCGAGACGGTTGGATGCTGATAATCGTTATATTTTCTTGTTGCGCCATGTTAGTTATACGTAAATATGCCGGCAAATGAGTAATATTATCAAATAATATAGATGTTTGTTTATTGTATTTGTTTCAATATCCATATTCTAATTGCAGAAGATAGGCCCGTGTCTGGTCCTCTCGTAGCATCAATTGCGTTAATAATAGAGGCGACGGATTTATTTTGTTTTTTTGCCAATAGGTATAAAGCATCTATAAATTCTTGTTCAAGCGATATGCTGGTTTGATGTCCTGATAAAGATACTGATATTTTTTTCATTTTAATTTTTACCTGCAATTAAACAATCAAATATTGCCTGATACTGATTGTCATATTTCTTTAATGGATTTAGTGTAAGTGGGTCTAGCATCAAGCAATCGCCAAAAGCGTCAAATCCAAAGAAAAACAAATCATTTCTGCCAAATATTGTGGTGCCAATTAATTTTTTAGAGGCGTTAATATCTTTGTTTATACTGATAATGTCTGGGATAGAAACATGGTTTGTTATGGAATTTTCTTTTGGACCGAAAATATACCCGTTCCCTAGATTTATACCGCCTATGTTTTTATATATGTGTATCATAAATGCTGGTAACATTGCGCAACGCATCTGTTGTAACAATGTGTTGCATAAATATATAGATTTCTGATCGCAAGCGGGTGCGAAAGTTGCGCCGTTATTTTTTAGAGTTGTTAAAATCTCTTGTTCTTGCATATGTTCCATTTTTGGTTATGATTCCCTTACTTGTGCCAGTTGGGCCGCCAGTTGCGCCAGTCGGTCTTCTGTTGCGTTACCACCGTCACCACCAGCAACGTTGTGTATCGGAATATATATTTTTTTTGCAGGATTTGGCAACCAAATTAATTCGTTGTCAGATTGTTCTAATATAAATCGGTCCAGGTTTTGTGACTGTGGAAAAGTTTTGCACATAAACATGTTATCAACACTTATTTCGCCGCCCCACATCATTGGTATTCTGAATCTGATGGAATAGCCTGGCGGCATTCTTTTGCCTGTAATTAAGCCCATGAAATCGTCTTGGCTAATTCCTATAAAGGCGATTTCTTGGATAGAATCGGTTAAAGAATTCATAAATTCTTTACGTGTTTGCTTATATTTTTGAAACCAATCTGGTGCGATTTTTGTGTCTTGGGGGCTTATTGGAATTAAAGACATGTCTTCCATTTTAAAGTCTGATAATCTTTTTTCTGCCGTTTCTTTGGTCCATCGCATCAGAGATTCCCTATATATTTAATAACGGTGTCTATGTATTCTGAATAAGCCTCAAAATTTTCTTTTTCTTCTTCGTTTATTGGCGGGTTAGGCACTGTTTGTATGTATTCTTGTAAGTCAGATATGGAATTGAACATCAAAATATCCTCTGCTTCAGAAGTTTGTGCATCCACAGCGTTTATGACAAAGCCATTTACATTTATATAAATGTCATCAAGCGTATCAGAAAATATTTGTGATAATTTATCAATCATTGCCCGCAGTTCCGTCGTCTTTATACCAACAGCGCCAAGCCATAAATTTTCTTCGTTACCAATCGCCAACAACGCCGTTTGAATACCGTTTATTCTTGGGGCTTGTTTAGTTGTGTAACCTGCCTGAGTAAATATATCACGAATTTCTGAATAGTCTGGGGTTTTTGTGGTAGTGGCAGATGTTTGCGTCATATTTTGGCGTTGCGGAGGATACGGGTTTGATGAAATGGTGTTTGGTGTGTTTGTGGTCGGTATAGACAAATGTAGCCTTGGGGGGCGCATGGTTGAAGCGTTTAATTTTTGAGGCTGGACCAATTGTATTCCTTGTTCTTCGGCCGGTAAAATATCTAACGTAGATGCATCCGTTTGATTGTTTGGAACGTTTGTTTGTTGGTTTTGTTTGTTTTTTTTGAAAATTTTTGGAAATTTAATAGTTCTTAACCTTGGTACAAACAATACGTATAAACCAAATATTGTTGTAAATATAAGTAAAACCAAAGAGATATAAAATATATTACTTACAGGTTCTTTTGAGGCCTGCAAATAAGATAAATATTGCCAGTGGGCAGCTGAAAATATATCAAACCCAAAAATTGTGTTAAACATAAAACTGCCACCCAGCGTTACCGCCAGCAGCCATAATATGCATAATAATATTTTATCTAATTTTATGCTCATTTGGTTTTAATTATATCATATTTATGGTAAACTAAAAAGTACAATGATAAATACAGAATACTTTCTTGATGATAATATGGCTTTGTGGTGCCCCGTAAAAACAGATGGTACGGATTTAGCCTATTATGCAGAATTTGCAGTTAGTAATCGTTTGGATTACACGTCTGTTTCTGTTGATGCCGTAAAAATAATGTGGCCGTGGTTAGAAAATAAAAAAGTAAAAATAATGGCCAGGTTTTACTTGGACAAAAAGTTTGATTTCAAAAATGGGTTATCAAATTTGGTGACAGATATAAATGCTGTGTTTAAACAAGGTGCTGATGGTATACAAATATTTATTAGTATGAATGAACTGGGTAATATGGTTGAACAACTATATGCCATAAGAGATGATTTGTTTTTCAATAAAGAATTATTCATCGGTTTAGATATAAATGATATAGATATTTGTGCGTTTGATAACTTGTGGAACGCTTTGAATAAAATACGTGCAGATGGCTTGGTTCTTGCTTTTCCTGTGGACAAGGGTGATAAATCCGATTTCGTTGGTCGTATATATGGGTTGCTTGATGCATGGCAGAAAAACTTAAAGATAAAATTACATTTTGTGTTGGGTGAAAATATGCTGCGGATACAGCAGGTAAAGCGTTTGACGCAATCCATGCAACCAGACTTGATGTCAGACATTAGGTTTTTTGTAAATATTTAATTTTTTATTATTAAATATTTTGGATGTTGTGTGCCGGCTTTGTTTTTTTCTTGGTATCTTGTTTTGATAGTGTCTATGTCTGGTGACGTATAACTCAGTTTTGCTTTTTCAATTTCTTGGGTTATCCAATCGTAATATTCCCAGTGATCTGTACCTATGATTATTTCACCGCCGGGGGTTAGATGGTTGTATAATAATTGTATAAAGTCCGTTTGTAACAGACGTCTTTTCTCATGTCTTGCCTTGGGCCAAGGGTCCGGATGCAAAACCCAAATTTGTTCAAATTTCGAATCGGTGTTGCGTAAAAATTGTCTTACGTCATCTGGATAAATACGAATGTTTTGATAATTCGGTAATACACTATCAGTATTAATGTCTGTGATTGCCGATAATAATGACGCAACGCCGTTCATAAATGGTTCGGCGCCAATGATAGTTTTGTTCGGGGCGTTTTCCGCCAGATTGCGAAGGTGTTCCCCAGAGCCGAAACCAATTTCAAGTATTACATGTTCAGATATGTTGTTTTTTAACGGACGTAATTTTGGCAGAACGTCATCAATCAGGCGTTGTTGTCTGCCTGATAATTTTTTACCGTGCCTGCGTCCGAATGTTCTTATTTCTTGTTTTTCCATATAATTAGTATAAAATTCAAAAAATAAGAATACAAGGAAATATAAATGCTAGATTTTCCAAAAGTTATCAAATCAGACGGTTTTTATCTGGAAAAGGTCAAGCCAACGTTTGACATAGCAAAATATATTTTTGAATTGGTTGACGGTCAAAGAAAATACTTGGGGCAGTGGTTGGAATGGGTTGATGGCTCAAATTGCCCAGAAGATATGTATCCACATCTATTAAAGTCTGCTGAAACGACAAATAGCAATTATTATATCGTCGTAGATAGTCATATAGCAGGAAGTATAAGTTTTGTAACGTTGTCTGAAAAACATAAATTTGCAGAAATAGGATATTGGCTGTCTTTGGGGTATACTGGCAGGGGAATTATGACCAAGGCTGTAAAAGAACTTGAAAAATTTGCTTTTAAAAACTTGAATTTAAACAGGGTTGAGATAAAAGTAGATAGTGAAAACGTAAAATCGCGTGCTGTACCGTTAAGATGCGGATATAAAGAAGAGGGCGTTCTTCGTCAGTCTAATATTTTGCGTGGCGTACCGCGTGACATAGTTGTTTATTCAAAATTAAAATCAGAATGGGAAAAATAAAATGCGTAATGGTTTAAGTAAAGATTTAATTGTTCGTGTATTAGGTGTGGCGCCAAAATATACTTTGGCAGAGTTAGAAGAAAAATATCCCCCACGTAATTTACCAGAAGGGGCTTTCGTTACGCGTTTCGCACCGAGTCCGACCGGGTATATGCACATAGGTGGTTTATATCAGGCCTTGATTGACTGTAAATTGGCGCAGCAATCGGGTGGGGTTTTTATGTTGCGCATAGAAGACACAGACACCAAGCGCGAGGTCGCGGATGCTGTTAAAATCATAGAAGATTCAATGCACAGATTCGGACTTCAATATAACAATGATGAAAAATATGGACCTTATTATCAGTCAAAGCGTAAAGATATTTATCATAGTGTTGCGGCGGATTTATTGGCACGCGGTTTGGCATACCCTTGCTTTTTGACGGCGGAAGATATGGAAAAAATTCGTGAAAATCAAAAAGCAGCAGGCTTTGCAACAGGTATTTATGGAGAGTTTGCACGTGACCGCAATTTAACGGAAGAAGAAATAATTGCGCATTTGGATAATGGTGAAGTACCGACGATTCGTTTGTATTCAATGGGTAATCCGGAGAATAGAATTTTTTGCAAAGATGCTGTGCGTGGCTCTATCGGATTTCCTGAAAATAATGAAGATATCGTTTTGATTAAATCTAATGATGGATTGCCTACGTATCATTTTGCGCATTTATGCGATGATCACTTTATGCGTACGACACATGTGGTTCGTGGAGAAGAGTGGTTGCCTTCATTTCCGCTACATACACAATTATTTCGTATGATGAATTGGACGCCTCCAATGTACATTCATACATCTACGATTGATAAAATTGATTCAGAAACAGGTAAACAAAGAAAATTATCAAAACGCCATGATCCGGAAGCAAATGTTGCGTTTTTCTTGGCAGACGGTTGGCCGACCGAGGCTGTGTTGGAATATCTTGGCAACATCGCCGCTTCTGGTTATGAAGAAGCAAAAATGAAGGGGCAGGTTAAGTCTATTTGGGAATATGAAATGCGCCCAAAGAAAATACCTATGTCTGGTGCGTTATTTGATATGAAAAAATTAGAATGGTGGGCAAAAGAATTTATTGCGTCGTTGCCTGTTGAAGAACTTGTAAAGCGCGTTCGTGATTGGGCGGATGAATATGATTCGCAGTGGGCGGCACGAATCGCAGTTAATCCAGAATACTTAAAATGCATTTTGGCGATTGAAAGAGATAATCCAAAAAGAATTCGTAAAGACTTTATTACTTGGAAGCAAACGTTACAGGAAGTTTCTTATTTTTGGGACGATTTATTTGTGCCTAATAAAGAATATGAATATAACAAGGCGGTGTTATCCGGATTTTTGAATACTTTTGATTCGTGTGATGATAAAGATACTTGGTGGAATAAAATCGTTTCAGTTGCCGCTGAAAATGGCGTTAAAAATGGTGACGCAGCAATGAACTTGCGTGTCGCTTTGACAGGCAGAACGAATACGCCAGACTTGTATTCTATTATGCAGGTAATGGGAAAAGATAAGGTTATTAATCGTATAAAGGAAATAATACAATGACAAAAAGTGGAAAAGTTGTTCGTAGGAAGTTAAAGGAAGTAAAGCATAACCCCAGGAGTAACCGGTTGTTGCGGATTTTGCGTGCAACAGGATTGTTTCGTTGGGAACGGCCAAGTACTAAATCAGAAGAAGTTTTAAATATCTTAACGCATGGTATAGGTATTGGTTTGGCTATTGCGGGATTGACGTTGCTGGTGGTTTTTGCAGCGTTATCTGGAAACGTATGGGCTATCGTTTCTTGCGCTATTTTCGGTTTGACTATGTTTACATTATATTTTGGTTCAACTATGTGTCATGCGACAATAGGCGAAAAAAGCGAATGTTTTTTTGAGGTTTGGGACAGCGTCGCAATCTATGCCTTGATTGCAGGCACATACACGCCTTTCTTGCTGGTTAATTTGCGTGGTTGGGTTGGTTGGACTGTGTTTGGAATATTGTGGGCGATTGTTATATTTGGGGCCGTGATGAAAATTCGCAATCCTAAACAGCAACCTAAATGGGTTGTGCTGTTATATCTTATAATGGGGTGGACTTTGTTGTTTATATTGCCGCTGATGTTGCGCAGCATACCTGCGCGTGGTTTGTGGTTTATTTTAGCCGGCGGTTTATCCTATTCCATAGGGGTTATATTTTATTTGTGGCGTAAAATGAAATACTCGCATGCAATTTGGCACTTGTTTGTAATAGGGGGAACGGTTTGTTTCTTTTTTGCCGTGCTTTTTGGTTGCATCATAGATTTTTAATAAATTGACATTTTTGTTTGTTTGTCTTATTATGTTATTAGTTATGAAACGCTTTGTTGTATTTTCCTTCACAACTACAACAACCCCCGCGGGGGTGTAGATTCTATTTGCGGTTTTAGTCGCACAGTGCAATAATCAAAATAACTAATAATTAATTTTATTACAAAAATAGTAAAAGGTTTATATTATGTCATATCCAATTGAAACGATTCGTCATTCCCTGGCGCATGTTATGGCGGCAGCAGTGCAAAAATTATATCCTGATGTTAAATTTGCGGGGGGACCAGCGATTGAAAATGGTTTTTATTATGACTTTGATACAGAATATCGTTTTTCAGAAGAAGACTTTGAAAAAATAGAACATGAAATGCGTTCTTTGATTAAATCAAACGGGCGTTTTGAACAGCGCAATGTTTCACTTGACGAAGCAAAACAAATTTTTGCGGATCAACCGTACAAGATGGAAT
>CASFOK010000001.1 GCA_949296475.1 uncultured Pseudomonadota bacterium | reverse complement strand
TCATGCCCGCCGGCGCAGGTGGCGTTTGCGGGGCATGCCTTGCACATGTTTTCATCGTCATAAAATCCAGGCAGGCAATTATAATCTGTGCCATTAGTACATGTTGAATTTTCAACACTACATTTAGAGCATATGTTACCGTTTTTATACCAACCACTGTCACAGACAAAATCAATACCGTCTGGGCATTCAGCGTTCGCGGGGCATTCATAGCAAAAATCGCCGTCGGCATATTCACCAACGTTGCAAGTTACAGCATTTGCAGACACAATCGGTGTTATTAAAAAGCAGCACAACAGCAATATTTTTTTAATCATACCGCAGTAATCCCCCCATATGATATTTTTATAACCTTGATTTGATTCTAGAAAAAAATTCCCCGTCCATGCAATAAAAAAATCCACACAAACGGTGGATTTTTTATTCTTACGTTTTACAGACATTTTGTTATTTTCCAAACTTGCCACTGCGTGGAAAACCGACCGGTATCGTCCGACCTTGGGACGCCCTTTTGCCGACCCAGGGCTGCCAATCATCTAATTTAGTCGTTCCGCGCCCAGTGGTCCAACCAAAACCGTCGGCATTATTAAAGAACATTACATCCAATACATACGTTCTGTCAGCGTTATACTTCTGTAATATTACCCCTTTGCCGCGCGTCATTTCTGGAATTTCCGCCGCAGAGAATATCAGTAACTTGTCGTTTGAACCTGACATCGCAACCGTGTCACCAGATACACGAACGCACATAATTGCAGGATTTCGCGCGTCAGTATTCATTACTTGTTTGCCGGTACGCGTCTGAGCCAAGCAATTTTCACCGCTGACTATAAAGCCCGTACCATGTCTGCCGACCAATAAATATTTTGCGCCGGTATCCAATACAAACGCACTGACAATATTTTCATCTGCACCGATGTCCGCCATCATACGCACCGATTCGCCAAACCCACGGGCAGAAGGTAAATCATTCGCAGACAAAGTAAACATCTTGCCGCCACTGGCAAATAAATTTATCTTGTCCGTAGACATCGCATGAAACGCGAACTGCATTTCGTCCCCTTCTTTGAACTTCAAATCCAAGTTGTTCAAATCCAAATGCCCCTTGGCAGCGCGTATCCAACCCATCGTAGAAATGATTACGGTTAACGGCTCTTTCTCTATGAATTCTTCGGCGTTTACGACAACCTCTTCTGTCTGGGGCAACCATTGCGTACGACGACGCCCCAGCGCAGTCTTTTTGTCATAACGCTTCTTTATGTCCGCAAACCAAGCCTTTAATTGCTCGTTCTGCATGTCGGGACTGGCCAACAAGTCCTGCAGTTTTTTCTGCTCTGCCAGCAAGGCAGCGTCTTCACGACGAATTTCCATCTCTTCCAACTTGCGCAAAGAACGCAGACGAGTGTTTAAAATCGCCTCTACCTGAATTTCGGTTAAGTTAAATTCCGCAATTAAAACGGCCTTTGGGTCGTCTTCGTTACGAATTATCTCTATCACGCGGTCAAGATTTAAATAGACTATTAATAAACCGCCCAATATCTCTAGCCGGCGCGAAATGTTGCCCAGACGCCAATTCGTGCGACGAACCAATACATTCTTTTGATGCGCAATAAATTCACGTAATACGTCACCAATACCCATGACGCGCGGCGCCCCCTTGGAATCAATGACGTTAAAATTCATATTGAACCTGTATTCCAAGTCCGTCATCGCAAATAAATGCGCCATCATCTTGTCGGCAGGTACGTTGCGACTTTTCGGCGTTATAACAATACGAACGTCCGTCGTTGATTCGTCGGAAATGTCGTCAACCAGCGGTAATTTCTTGGCGTCAATCAAGTTCGCAATTTGTTCTACTAACTTTGATTTTATTATGCCGTATGGTATTTCGGTTATAACAACCTGCTCTGCCCCGCGGTCCAACTTCTCTACCTGCCATTTGGCGCGAATTCTGAACGCACCGCGACCGGTATCATAGTTCTTGACAATCGTGTCAAAAGAATCAATTAAAACGCCACCCGTAGGAAAGTCAGGCCCAACCATCTTCTTCATAATCTGCTGCGTGGTTGCATCCGGATTATCAACAACCAATGATAAGGCATCACATACCTCTGCCACGTTATGCGTCGGAATGTTAGTCGCCATACCAACAGCAATCCCCATACCGCCGTTCGCCAGTAAATTAGGAAACGCCCCTGGCATCACCGTCGGTTCCACCGTGGTACCGTCAAAGTTCGGCATCATGTCAACGCTGTCTTCGTCAATGCCTTCCATTATCAGCATGGCAGCGTCCGTCATCTTGGATTCTGTGTAACGGTATGCCGCCTGGGGATCGCCGTCAATGTTTCCAAAATTCCCCTGACCGTCAATCAACGGATAACGAACAGAAAAGTCCTGCGCAAGACGAACCATCGCGTCGTACACAGAAGAGTCCCCATGCGGATGATAATGACCCAGCACATCACCAACAACCGTCGCACACTTGCGAAAAGCGGCCGATGGCGATAACTTTTGACGCAACATTGAATACAAAATGCGACGATGTACCGGCTTTAAACCGTCACGGACGTCCGGCAAAGCACGCGACACAATCGTGCTGACCGCGTATGATAAGTACCGCTCTGACAAAGCGTCTGATAATTGCTGTGAATCTATTCTTTCTATAATTTCTTTGCTCATAACACAGCAAAATTTATAACATTTGCAAAAAAATAACAACAGAAAAAACGCCTAAAAACACAATAAAAATAAAAAAACAAAAAAAATCACTTTTTCCTCTTGACAAAATCAGTTATAAGCCTATATATTGTATATACAAACTTTGGTTCCCTGTTTCAGGGCGGGCTGCCGAAAAAAATGGTAAGTCGGGGCGTTTTGTAAAAAACGTCTGAATGTACACCGCTAGTTCTTCTTAATAGCGATGAACCAATCAAAAAACGAACTAAAAACACAGACTTCCACAGCCAGTATAAGCTGTTGGTCCGTCTATTTGATTGCAAAGGAGTAAAAAATGAAGGCAAAATTTCTCTATCCCTACCTGCTAAGCGCTGGCATGTTATTGTCTTATAATTTATCCGAAGGCCAGACAGAAGCGTTTGATGGGCCAATTCCTTTTAATAAATATAAAACTAATTTGCCCGTAAATAACGCAAAAACCTTGGCAGACGCTACTTTTTCGCCTTTCGCAGACGCAGAATTTTCAATGGAGCAAATGGAAAAAAACTTCTTTGACGCCAAAGCGTCCGAATTGCGCGATAAATATGTTGAAAATATGGTCGCTTCACAGCAAAAACTGGGGCCGTTGGTCGGCAAATCAGGGTATCGTAACGCGGTCCGTCGCGAACTGCCCGGCGCACCGGTTGGAATGCACTGCGTGTATGGACAATATACACACTTATCACGCGCGCTGCAAGAACTGGGCGACACACTGACAATCATACCAAAAGACGGCGGACGCTCTTGCGCCAACTTCAAGGCACAAATGCGCCAGAAATATAATTCCCCGGAATTTGAAGGCTGTTTGCACGAAGGTAAAATGTACCAGTCTGATTCTTTATACCAAGTCGCATTACAAGGTTACTTGACAAGAAATCACGTAACAAGCAAAACTTCCGACGAAGTGCGCGCGAAATTAGAAAAAGAATTCGCAAAAAAGAACTTCTCGGTTGAATCACTGGAACCTGGGGCAATGCTTGTCGTACCGCGTCGTCGCGGCAGCAGAAGCCAATTCCATATGATCATGTTCTTGGGACGCGGTAGAGTAGAAAACGGTCGCTTCATACCAGACCAAAACGGTAAATACATATATACTGGTCATAACCGCGAAACAATCGGCGACTTGTTCAAGACATGGGATACATCATTGGTATTTGCCGCAGATACAAAGAAAATTACCAGCATATTATATGCAAAAGAATGGGAATCTATTAAGTCAATGGATAACAACGGCTTAATCCACTTTATATCAGACGGCAACGTAAACAAAACAACCAAGTTGCAAAAAGCATCACGCGGAATACTGCTGAAACTGGCACACGAAAAGTACTTCAAAACTCAAGAATCTACAGTGCCAATCAGACCAGAAAAAAGGTCTTTTGCGTACGTGCCACAGATGTATCAAAACATGATGCAACGAACAATTTAAAAAAACGCCGTTTTTGGCGTTTTTTTAATTCATCTTGTTTTTTATTTCACGAATACGAGCCAAAATTTCTTTTAAATCAGCCTCGGTTACGGTCGGGGTCGCCTTGTTGTTTACCTCATCAGCAAGCACTATACATAAAGTCGCCAATAACGCGTTTTCAGGCAAAGGACCGATTTTATCCAAAATCTCACGCGCGCGTAAGTCCACCATTTTTCCCAACTCAATCAACCGCGATTCTTGACCGTCTTCACAGCCCATGGGGTAATTTTTATTAACAATAGGTATTGAAACCACACTCATTTTAACTTCTTTAATATTGATATTGATTCATTTACCATTTCATACGCTTTGGCGTTCTTGTCCCGCAAAGTCTTGACCTGTTCGGTTAAAATCGCCACCTCTAAATCCGTTTGCTTGCCCGCGTTAACCGCCGTCGCACGTAAACGAGATGCAGATTCTTCCAGCGCATTCAATTCTTGAAATATTTGTTGTTTTATATCTGACATATTTACAGTTTAAGACATTTTTTATATGCGTTCAACACTAAAATGTGATATAATATTTTCGTCTTATTGGGGGATGATGTCTATGAAAACTAAAATCGTATATATTTCTGGTAATGAAGTCTTTGATATTGCTGATATTCGCGCCGCTTTTAACGAGGTACGTGATACCTTGGGACTGGATTCACAAACCGTGCTGTTCGGCGTACCTGTTGATAAAGACGATGCGCTGGGGAAACAAAACTCTGATTCCGTGACAGAAACTGTTGCAGATGCAAAAATAAATAACAATACTGACATTAACAGCAAAATAACAAAAACTGCCGACAAAGCCGACACAATACAGGCAGATGAAAAAATCCAAGCAGTAAAAACTAAAAAAATTGTAAAGAAAAAAACAACAAAAGATACAAAAATAACCGAACCAGAAATCAAATCCGACGCCCCAGATATTAAAAATAACGCTGACAACGCAGAACAAGAAAAAACAGTAATCCCAATTTTGTCTGTCTTGTCTACTAAAACAAACGAGACAACCCAAGATAATCAAGATACACCTAAACAAAATATTCAAAACATAAAAGAAAATACGAAAAACACAGACAACGTATCAGAATCTGTCACCGCAGACATTGATATTCAAACCGAAGAACTGGAAGTTTCTATTACCACCGACGAAGCAGAACCGGTGCAAGAACAAACAGCAGACATAGAAGACATGCTGACAGACGATGCCCCCAGCGAGCCAATTGAAAAAACCTTGGAACAACTGCTGGAAAGCATGACGCCACTGCGCGAAGATGTAACAGAAGAACACGACACCGCAGCCATAAATGATGACCTAGATTTTGTGCCAGAAGAAGATACAAAATCGGAACAATCAGATTCTGACGCTACGTTAGAGCAATTGGCAACAGAATTCGCGGAAAACGAAGATAAAATAACAACCAACACTAAAACCGAAAATCATAGTAAAATTGGCAAGTTAAAAAATATTTTACCTTTTAAAAAGGCTAAACGCGAAGACAGCGGTTTAATGGGCGACCTATTCGGCTGGGCGGGTATCGCAGCGAACGACGATGATTTTGCTATGCCAGGCTTTTTTACGAATGCCGCGTCTAAAAAATAGGTAAAATATGAAATTTAATGAATACAGATAATATTATTAGATTGTTAACAAATTCTGGATTCCGCGTACTTAACGTGGATGAAAGTACGCTATACCTAGAAGACCCTTCGTGTATATTACGTGGATTTGAAACTTTTATTGACTATGCATGGATAGCCATTATTTGTATAACTGGAATGTTACTATTTGGCTGGGCTATATCAATGATTCGTGGCGTAAAAAACGACATTTTTACCAATCTGCGCAATCTTATAATCATATTTGGCGCTCTGTCCGCCGTCGGTCCAATAGTAAACATAATATGGGGTGACGATTTATTCGCACGCGGTTGCAGAACAATAGAAGTCCCAATATCAGAAGTAAACAGACTGTTGGACGCCAAAAAATTAGAACTTAGTAAAAGAAACGATGAAATAATTGACATTTATGATTCCGGCGTCCCAGAAAATGCTGACACGCGCCTGCCACATGAAATCCCTTATTCCCAAGCGCCCATAACGGTTCCCGATGTTCCACAACAAATAAACGCTACTGTTTCAGATACCCCTGTTAATAAACCAAGTACCGCAAGCAATGCAGATACCGCCACAAAAGCAAAGGGCGATAAAAACGACGTAGTTTATACAAAAAAAGATGGCAGCACATACCGTAAAACGGGCGGCACAAGAGCATGGCGAAACAATAACCCCGGCAATTTAAAATACTATGATTTTGCAAAAGGAAAGGGCGCAATCGGGCAAGCAGGTGGATTTGCCGTCTTTCCAGACGAAGAAACCGGCAGACGCGCAATGCAGTCACTATTACGTACTGAAAGTTATAGAAACCTTAGCATAGCAAACGCAATCAGTAAATACGCCCCATCATCTGACGGAAACGACGTGCAAAAATACCGTCAAAGAATTAAAAATATGACCGGGCTACAAATTGATAGGCAACTAAAAGATTTAAACGATGAGGAACTCGCCCGGGTGGCACGTGCCATAGAACAAATAGAAGGATGGCGCGTTGGAAAAACACTAAACAACTAGGGGTTAAAATAATGCAAAACTATGAAAATGAAAAAGGTTCTGCCACAGTAACTATTTTATTAATAATAATGTTGGTTATCATTGGCGTGTTAATTTACATATTGGCGGGGGGGCCAACACCGAAATTCTCGGGCTCGGTTGGCGTACAATCCCCAGAAATAAAAATAGATAAGACACAACCTTATGACATTGACACAGGCGAATTTAATGACGGACTAATAAACCCGAACTTTTCCGAAACTTATGAATTAAATGAAATCGGCGAAGGCGTCGCAGAAAAAGAAATTTTTGATCAAGATATAAACGGCGACGGCCGTAACGACAGAATAACAAAAACAAAATATGAAAATGGGACGGCGCATTATTATTATACATATAAAATAGAACTGAATCAAAACGGCGTTTTTGTTGATATCACACCTGATGACTTTAAAACCATAGAAGGCGCGGACTGCTCTTTACAAAAACTGCAATTTATATTTACCCCGGACTTTCGCGTAAAAAAAATATCAAGGGATTGGCAAGATTCTTGGACAACTCCTACCATGGCCATACAAACCACATATGCATTGACAGGCAACAACTTACACCCCATAGATTCAAAAAAATTAAAAGAAATTTGTAACGTGGCAGAATTATTTTAGCAGAAATAAATTACGGGCGGAATATACAATGCCACCAGAAACAACGTAATGGTCGTGGATTTCTATGCCCAGCGGTTTTAATAATTCCTGTAATTCTGTTGTGATTTGCACATCGTCACTTGAAAAAGATGTATTAGGCGTCGGATGATTATGTAACAAAATTACATACTTCGCGCTTAATGCCAACGCACGCTTTACAATTTCACGCGGGTATACCACCGCGTAATTTATCGTACCAGAACTATGTAAATCATCGGCTAACAACCGTCTATTAACATCCAAATATAACACATGCAATTCTTCTGTGGGCTTACCAGATAATAATAACAAGATATAATTAGATAATATCTTTTCATTATGAAAAACCGTGCCAGTTTCTAAACACGTTTTGTAACCAGACAGCATAATTTGATGCACCAATTTTATAAAAATCGCCGTGTTTTTACCGATACCCTTGTATTCAATCAAGTTCTCTATCGGCGCAGTCAAAACAGGGTATATGCCACCAAACTTTGCAATCAAACCGCGCGCCAGCGGTCTGACATCGCGCCGGGGAATCACAAACCCAAGTAACAATTCTAACTGTTCATAATCAGTTAACTTGTTATCCAAGAACTTTTGACGTAACCTTTCTCTGTGTCCCAAGTGAAAATTTACATCTTCTGCACTCACGGTCTTTTCCTGTTAGTTTCATAACATCTTTTCAGTGAAAATTATAACGCCATCTTCCGTTATACCCAAAGTATGTTCCCACTGCGCAGACAGACCACCGTCAACAGTGCGCGCCGTCCAACCGTCAGCGTCTATTTTACATTCTGGTCTGCCGGTATTTATCATAGGTTCTATTGTAAAGACTAATCCTGGCACCATTTTTATCTTATCAAAACGTTTATCGTAAAAATGGTAAATCTGTGGTTCATCATGCATTACTTTACCGATTCCGTGTCCAACAAAATCACGAGATATAGAAAAACCATGCGGCAATACAACCTCTTCTATGGTTTTACCAATTTCTGACAGCGGAACGCCAGGACCGCAAATAGAAATCGCCGCATTTAATGCGTCTTGGCAAGTTTGTACTAACTCGCGCGCTTTCGGTGTAACATTACCTATCATAAACATACGTGATGCATCGCCATGAAAACCCTTGTATTCTGCTGTTAAGTCAATATTTACAATATCGCCGTCTTTTAAGATTACGTCATCGCTGGGAATCCCATGAACAATAACGTCGTTAACCGAAGTGCATATATTTTTAGGGTACCCCTGATAACCTAAATCAGACGACCTGGCACCGTTTTCTTTCAAAAAAGCGGCAACCATTCTATCAATCTCACCGGTTGATATACCTGCCTTGACATAGGGCGTTATATAATCAAAACATCTGGCAACCAAATCGCCAACAACGCGCAACCTTTTAAAATCTTTCGGTGCATAAACAGAGGCAAGCATTTTATTTCCTTCTTTTTACAGACAATTTTGCGGCCCTGACGGCCAGTTTCAAAGCAAAATCACGCAATAATATTTCAGATGGCATACCAGTAGTGCGCAACTGTTTTTCCAATTCGTTTAAACGCACTAACACAGCAACGATTTCCGATTCCGGCCATATTTTCATTGCCTGATTAAACTTGTCAGCCACTTTCCAAAATAAACGCGGTAATTGACCGTCAACAACAGCGGTTAATAATTTCTTAAAGTGCGAATCCAACATTCTGACCAACATATTAGGTTCAGCGTTATCATACAATAATCTATCCAAAGCCATCATAGTTTGCTGAATATGACCCGCAGTTAATGAATACAAAAAGTCATCCGTATCAGCGGCACCCGTATCAGGCAAACACTTTTCTACATCTTCTAATTCTACAATTTTCTTATCGTCAACATACAAGGCTATCTTTGTCAGGAAACCGCGCGTAATACCGCGATCCCCACCTAAGTGCGACGTCATATACGCCATCGCATCCGGCGTAATTTGCAAAATTCCCGTTGCGGCCGACAGTTCTTTTCTAATCAGATTTGCCAGCGAACGCGCATCGTCTGTGTAACATGCCAACGCTGCCAAAGAATCTGAGCCCTCAAACAAAGACCGTAAACCGCCGCCTGCCCTTAAATCACCGGCAGTCACAATAACAGTTGCGCATAACCCGTTATGATTAACCAAATCTGCAATATTTTTGGCATCGCTGTCACCGGCATTGGAAATTAATACCATCTTGCGACCACCGAACATAGAAGGACTGCAACTTTCTGCAAACAAAGCGTCTTGCTTGTCGCGCAATTCGTCTGAGTCCACGGCAAATAAATTGTCTTTTTCTATGTCCAGTTTTTCTATTGCCTTGTCGCAAAATTCATCAACCTGACCGGCGTCTGGCCCATATATCAAGACCGCCTTTGTTTTTTCTATACCTGCATTAAAATCCGATTCTTTCCATTTCATTTTTTGTCGCTTTCCGCGTTTTCATAACGATATGTTTCCGCAATTGTACGTGAACTTATTTTATCGGACAATACCTTGATAGTATTTTGCACCGCATTATTATAAGACGCATTCGCCGCAACTAAATAGCGTACAAACGTATAAGACTCTGACGCAGATTCTGTACCACGTGCAATTTCCTTACCGTCCGCACTTAATACATAGTCGGCGGTTAACATTATTTCTTGCCAAGTCGCATCGCCCGTTATTTCCAACGCCTTGTATTGCGTGACCGGCGAATGCAAATTAACGGTCAATGTATACTTCGCAGAACTGTCCCTTTGACCGCCAAATTGAGCGTTTAAATTATTTCTAAGGTCTATGCCGTTTATGCCGCTGATTGGTTTGACATAAATATCTGTGTCTTGACCGGAAAACATGGGTCTGAACCCACATGCAGACAACAACAAGACTAAAAGCAAAAAAGTTTTTTTCATTTTATAACCGTTTTCCTATTGCATTTTATCCTTATATTACCTAGACTTTTAATAAATCGCAAGGGGAGAATAATGAATATTTTTATTATGATTTTAGTTGCTATATTTATGGTTGGTTTTTACATGATAAGCAGCCCCAGTCAACGCGTCACAGAACAAGAAACAGAATATGCAATTACACGTGCTGATTTACGTTCTGTTGCTGAATGCGCCGCCGCAGAACACAACGCAAAAATTCGCGGCACAACTTTTACCGATGTATGCACTGAACAAAATAATATAAAAAGTGAATTTATCTGCTTGAATTCTAATCTAAGGAAAACAAACTGTGAAATCGTACGAAATAAAAAACCCGATTATAGTTACTTAATCACAGCAACAAATAAAATAGACGACAGTAATTATAATGATATGTTGGAAATATTAGAAACTTATTTCCCGGACACCGGTACGTTTGGGATATTCTTGGACGGTAAAATTATGTCTGGCGGTCAAAGCCATGCCCGAACTGTTCCCGACACAATCATAAAAGAAATGGAACTAGAAAACGGGCAACTGGTATATCTGACGCAATATGAAATTCCTGACACAGAAACAGAATTCGCCGCCCCGGTACAATCGGATATATTATGTCCAACGGGTACTGTAAAAACATATCGCTTTGGTCGCTGGCAGTGCATAGGATATAACACAAAAACAGACTGCGGCGGCGATATGATATGGGATTCTGAATTACTAGAATGCGTTCCGGACGAAACAAAAAAACCACTTTGCGCCTCACAACAAACAGCCGTAATCGTAGATAATATATGGGAATGCGTTAACCCTTTCCCAGAAAAAGTATGTCCAAATAATATGGTTGCAAAATTAAATTATACCACACTTGAATGGGAATGCGTTGCGAATCCGTCGGATACCGATACCGTAAAAAAATGCGACACCATAACCCAGGGTGCTATTTATGGCGCATTGGGTTCTACTGTACGTATACCGTCTTCGTCTTGTACGGACTGTGAAATAATGCTGACAGACCCTGAAACCTGCGTTTCTGTTTGCGTACCCGACCCTTCAAAAGTAAATTCATCTAAATGCTATCCGGGTAACCCAAACGAATGTACTGGCACATCACGTGCGTTTTATTTCGGTTTTCCAAGTTATTCATACGCCGCAAACGTCAGCGAAATTCGCGGGAAAAGACTTGTATTGGATAAATCCCATTCGCAAAACCGAAGATTTAATTGCCTAGATTGTGGGGATAAAGAAATAGATACAGAAAAGTCTTTTCCACCCTACATAGCCGTATGTAAATAACAAGGTGCGCCGCAGCGCACCTTTTCTATTTTTCCAATGCTTTTATCTGTTTCATAATCTTTGCCATTTGCGCTGAAATTTTTTTACACTTGTTTTTATACACAGTCATACTTTTTGTTACTTGACCATCATATTTACTAAATAACATGTTTTTCTCTGATAAATTTACGTTTCGCTGCAACACAGCCAGTTGTTTAGACAGTACGTTATATTTTTCACGCAATATATCTATGTCCCAACCACGCACAACAGCGTTATATGTTATGTAAAATGCCTTGGCTTCATTCAAATTTGATATATGCCTTTGTATGTCTTCAATTTCCGCGCGGGTTTCTTTTACATCGTTACTATCATAACGATTAAGTTCTATATACCGTAATAACACAGAAATATCTTCGTTTAAATCAGATATTTTTTTATCAACATCATGATTCGTGACAAACATTCCCTTGAATTCGGGTATTTTGTAATCTATGACGCTACGTAATAAAAAAAACATCTCTTGCGTTTTATTCATAAACAGCCCTCTTACTTCAATAGTGTAACACTGTTATAATATTTGTCAACAAATAAATATAAAAAGCAATATGGGTATTCCCAGATTGCGATATACATTTCATATACAAATGTTATTCGTTTTGATTATGCTGAACAAATTCGCCCCTATCCAGCATTTCACGAACTGCGAAATGCTTTATCTTCTTGGCCGAAGTTTGCGGTAATTCTTCTTCGGTTATGGCAAAGTGTTTAACCCACTTATACGGTGCGATTTTCAGGTTTGACGCTTTTAACATCATCGCAACTTTTGTAACCGTTGTTCCCGGTTTCACCTGAAACACGGCAAAAGGAACTGTTTTGCCCTTGATAACATATTCAAACACGGCCGCTGCCAAAATATCTTCGTTTTGCAGGTATAAATCTTCCAATTCATCTGGGTATACATTTTTACCGCTGTCCAAAACGATAACTTGCTTTTTTCTGCCTTTTACCACCAAACGACCGTATTTATCCAATTTACCCATGTCGCCGGTCTTGAACCAACCATTTTCAAAGGCGGCAGCATTTGCATCTTCGTTATCAACGTATCCCGGCATGACCAAGTTACCGCGGACCCAGATTTCGCCAATGCCGTGCTTATCTGGATTATGAATTTCTATTTCATTACCCGGCAAAGGCCCCGCATAATGCATTGACCCGTCGGGCATACGAAAAGCAAAGTTAAAGTTTGCAGGACCCGTCGTTTCTGTTAAACCATAGCAATCCCCAACAACAAACCCCAGACTTTCAAAAAACTTCCTGATAGATGGTTTCAACGTCGCACCCGCGGATACCAAGACCTTCGTATTTCCACCGAACTGTTCGTGGATAGGTTTTGTTACCTTTCTGACCAACCACCCCATTCCGACAACGCGCAAGAAACCGCGCAACGCCAAAACTATGCGCATAATCATATAAACATGCTTTTCTTTTGCCGTTTGTACGATTTTTTTATAAAACGCTTCCCAGATACGTGGAACCGCGGGAATGACTTCTGGCTTGTACTTTTTAAAGTCATTTATGAATTCGCGCGGATTTAATATGGGTTGTAATAATAATTTACTTTCAAGCACCAGCGGGGCGACTATATTTATCACCACGCCATAAATATGGTATAAAGGTAAAAAGCCATAAAAAATATACCCAGGCAAAATAACAGGCTTGTAAAATAAAGCCCCCTGCCCCAAAGACAAAATATTATCATGCGTTAACCCAACGACCTTTGGATTTCCCGTAGACCCAGACGTAAACGACAACATCGCAATATCTTCGCGCGTTACATCCGCCTGTACGAAATCGTTAGCATCTGTTTCGTCCGGCGTTTCAATGTCATACATTTTCGGTCCACCATCAATGAAATAATTCTTTTGTGCCAAAACCAATTTGCAGTTTGTACGTTTCATCATGTTTAAATGTTCCGTCTGTGACAGACCGGTGTCCAACATCAAAACACGCGCCCCCTGTGACGTTATCGCGAAATAAGATTTGATAAATTCAGGGGTATTACCAGATAAAATAGCGACTGTATCACCCTTTTTTATTTTGAACTTTTTTGCCAATAAAACTGCACGTTGCTTCACACCATTTAACAAATCAGCATACGTCTCGTTCTGTCTGACAAAAAACACCCTATTTTTATTTTTTTTACAGACATCTTGTAACATGTCATATATATTTTTCATCATTTTAATAATACTCTTTTGTTTGTTTGAACCATTTTTTGCTAAACGCAACCTAATTATACAACGTTTTTTACAGGAAAAACAACCTATTTAACAAAATTCTAGACCACAGCATACAAAGTATCTTTCTGTCAATATATTGATTCAGATTCGTTATTTTGTACCATATTTTGTGTTTTTTTATAAAAACCGAATCATATAACACGATAAAAAAGCAATTTTTTTGACACAAAAAATGGTTTTGTGAAAACATTCAATGAATCGCATATCTTCCTATGCGTTGGAAATGCGCCATTTTAAAAAGTAAAGCGAAAAATTATAAAAAATTTCATTTTTATAAATTGATACTTTTATACCTATACTATATATTGTAATAAAATCCACAAAATAACTACTACATATTGTTTTTTTCAAAGAATCGGAGTTATAAAATGCCTATGGTATCTGATGACAATAAAATACAGATTATTCCAACACTTAGCAGCAAGATTGCTGCCGTTCAAAAGCGTTCTGGGGAAACGGTTCCTTTTGACGCAAAAAAGATTTTTGACGCAATCAAAAAGGCTGTTGCCGTAACAAAAGAAATTTACGACGAACAAATTGTTAACGTTACACAAATCGTATTAGACAAACTGGACGTCAGATATCTTGGCAAAACGCCAAACGTAGAAAATATCCAAGACATTGTGGTTGAAACCCTTATGGATTCCAGGGCGTACAAAACCGCCGAGGCATATATAATATACCGTCAAAAGCGCAGCGAAATTCGCGATTCTTACGTTGACGCCGTTGAAATCATAGAAGGTTATGTTGGCGGTTCTAATTGGCGCATAAAAGAAAACGCAAACATCGGCTATTCCGTCGGCGGTCTTATTTTACGTACCAGCGAACGCGTTACTGCGGAATATTGGCTGAATCTGTATCCAAAAGAAGTATCAGACGCCCACAAAAACGCGTCTATTCATATTCATGATTTAGGTTGGTTGACGGGTTATTGTGCCGGTTGGTCATTACGCGAATTATTGTACGAAGGCTTTAACGGTGTACCTGGATTTTTACAATGCTCGCCCGCGAAACATATGGCGACGGCGATTTCTCATATGGTGAATTTCTTGGGGACGTTGCAAAACGAATTTGCTGGCGCACAGGCATTTTCATCCATTGATACTTATCTGGCACCGTATGTCAGAATTGATAACTTGTCTTATGAAGACGTTAAAAATTCTATGCAGACTCTTATATTCAACTGTGCTGTACCATGTCGTTGGGGAACACAAACGCCGTTTATAAACTTTACGTTTGACTGGACATGTCCGGAAGATTTGAAATCGCAACGTCCGTTTATCGGTGGCGAACAAGTAAACTTTACTTATGGGGACCTGCAGAAAGAAATGGACATGATAAACCAAGCGTTTATAGAGGTTATGACCGAAGGTGACGCCCAAGGTCGTCCATTTACTTTCCCGATTCCGACGTATAACATTACTAACGATTTCCCATGGGACCATCCGAATGTAAAGCCGTTATTTAACTTGGCGGCAAAATATGGGATTCCAAATTTCCAGAATTTCTTAAATTCTGACTTGAACCCGACCGACGTTCGTTCTATGTGTTGCAGACTGCGCCTGGACGTACGCGAATTATTAAAGCGCGGTGGCGGTTTATTCGGTTCTGCCGAAAAAACCGGTTCAATTGGCGTTGTTACGATAAACTTGTCTCGTCTTGGGTACACGCACAAGGGCGACCGTGACGGTTTGTTTGCAGAACTTAAAAGATTACTAGAATTGGCGCGCGATTCTTTGGAAATTAAACGTCGCATCATTACAAAGAATATGGAGCGCGGTTTATATCCATTCACACGTCGTTACTTAGGAAATTGGGACCACCACTTTTCTACCATCGGCGTAAACGGCGCAAATGAAATGGTCAGAAACTTTACAAACGACAAAGAAAACATTGCCACGCCATTTGGTAAGAAACTTGTCTTGGACATTATGGATTTCATACGCGAACACCTGGCAAACTTCCAGGAACAAACTGGGAACCTGTATAATTTAGAGGCTACACCAGCCGAAGGTTGTTCTTATCGCTTTGCAAAAACCGACGTAAAGAACTTCCCAGACATAATAACGGCCGGCACAAAAGAAGCCCCATATTATACAAATTCCACGCAGTTGCCTGTTAACTTTACAGACGACCCGTTCGTAGCGTTGGAACACCAAGAAGAACTGCAACGTAAATATACCGGCGGAACGATGTTCCACCTATACCTTGGGGAACCGGTATCCAGTGGCGAAGCAGCAGAAAAAATCATTCGTACAATATTTGAAAACTACAAGATTCCTTATATGACTTTGACGCCGACATTTTCTATATGTCCAAAGCATGGATATCTGGCAGGTAACTATGAATTTTGTCCGAAATGCGACGCAGAAATTGCAGCAAATCAGAATAACAAATAACCAATAAACATTTAATTTAAGGGAGGAATAAAATGGAACAAACAACACAAAGAACACCTTGCGAAAGATTTTCACGTTCAATGGGGTTCATCAGACCTGTATCAAACTTTAACATTGGGAAATATTCTGAATTCTGTGAAAGAAAAACATTTAAAGAATCTAATTGCTTGTCAACAGGTCAAAGACATTCTGATTTGATGAAAAAGGCGGCTTAATAACATGAAAGAAATTCAGATTGGTGGGTTAGTATCTTTTACAACAATAGACTATCCAGGAAAATTAGCCGCTGTTATATTCCTGGTCGGGTGTCCATTGCGTTGCGCATATTGCTCTAACCCTCATCTATTAGATGTTCGTGACGGTGAATACGAGCCGGAAAAGGTCTTTGCCTGGCTGAAAGAAAGGGTCGGTAAATTAGAAGCAGTTGTATTTTCAGGCGGCGAAGCATTGATGCAGGGGGATGCCGCATTAGAATATATGAAACGCGTAAAAAACCTGGGATTTAAAATAGGTTTACATACCAACGGCTTTTATCCTGAAACACTAAAACGTGCATCTGATACGGTTGACTGGATTGGCCTAGATTACAAGGCAAAGCGAAATAAGTATCCCGAACTGGTCGGGCAAAATATCGCACACGACCATATGATAAAAAGCCTAAACATATGGTTGGATACGGGTAAAGATTTTGAAGTCCGGATAACATGTGACCCACGTCATATAACAAAACTGGATTTGTTAGAAATCGCCAATGACCTGCATACACGTGGTGTAAAAAAAATCGCCATACAAAAATATATACCACACTTTGAAGACGAAACACACACAACAACTATTAACGAAAGGAATCAATATTTTGACGATGAAAATTTGCGCAACCAAATAAACAATTCGTTTGAATCTGTAATTTGGCGCGAATAAAAAACAATTTAATATTTACTTTAATAAAACAACCGCCTTATCGGCGGTTGTTTTTATTACTTAGAACGAATAACGCAATCCTAACTTTACCTCGTGCGAATAAACGAATTCATCGCTGACTGTTGAAGAATTAAAGCGATATGCAATATCAGCGGCCCAGTCTTCTGTAAACATATATGTTGTACCGACTGCTAACTGCCATTCAAATTCTTTTTTGTCGTTCTTGACTTCGTACAGATTTATGTCTGGCACCAAGTCATTTTCAAAATCTAAATCCACCGACGCATGTTGCTTATAAGTTCCCAAGCCAACGCCCGCACCAACATAAGGTTGCCACTTAGAATTTTCTAAATCAAAATCATAATACAAATTAAACATATATGAATTATGCTTTACAGACGTAGACGTTTCTATTTCTGCCAATGTTCCGGGCGTACCAAAACCTATCTTTGATAAATCACCTTCAAATAATTCATAATCATCTTCGGATGCGCTGCGCAGAGCGTATTCAAATTCACCACGTAAATGTCCGTATTTTATACCAGCCGTAAACTCACCCGCAATTGCGGCATCAAAATCCATATCACCGCCGGCCCCTTCAACAAAAATTGGGGTGTGCGTTACATCCAAACCAACGCGCTTGGCAGATGTGCCGGCCTTGTCAACAAGTAACCCCAAACCAACATACGGCGTTATATCCGCCGCAAAAGCACCCGTCGCAGACATTGTTAAAATTGTAAATACTGCTAAACTTTTTTTCATAGTTTTCTCCTTAGTTAACATAAGAAAACTATCCTACTTTTACAAACTTATGTCAAATGAAATAATACGGTTATTGTTATCTATTGTTATTGTTTTGTTTTATACACACAATTCCAATCAATGCAATAATCGTATTCGCCATAACCGCATCAAGTAAAACTGAACGCTGATCCGTGTTGGTCAAACCGTCTTTCATTAAAAAGGTAAAAATGATTCCCATTATAACATACGGCGATGCAACTGCTAATTTTCGTCTTAGTTCTTTCATGTCGGGTTTCATCTTTTTCATTTATATTTACCCTTGTAAAATCATTGATTTTTATAAATTTTTAAATAAAATAATTGATATTATTTTACTAAATCTAACAACAGGATATCAAAGCATGTCAGAAAATCAAACGAAAATGCGCGAAGAAAAATGGCAAAAAAAATGGCAAGAAAGTAAATGTTTCGTACCAAAAAACGACGGTAAAAAACCAAAGTTCTATAACCTAATAGAATTTCCTTTCCCATCGGGCAGCGGATTGCACGTTGGTCATATGTTGCCTTATACTGGTATGGACGTTATGGCGCGCTTTCGCCGCATGCAAGGTTTTGACGTTCTGTTTCCCATAGGATACGATGCCATGGGGATTTCTTCGGAAAAGTATGCGACTAAGTGGGGCATGCATCCCAGCGAATCCGTTGCAAAACTGATTAAAATTTTTGCAAAAGACATCAGCATAATGGGGCTGTCTTTTAACCCAGAATCAACGCTGGCGACATCCGACCCAGAATTCATCAAATGGACACAATGGCAATTTATCCAGTTCTTTAAAATGGGACTGGCATACAAATCGCAAATGCCTATGAATTGGTGTCCTAATTGCCGCACAACACTTACAAACGAAGAACTGGAAGACGGTTGTTGCGAACGTTGTCATGGACCTGTTGAGAAAAAAATGAAATTGCAGTGGAACTTGGCAATGAAAAAATACGCGGATAGACTGATTGAAGATTTATCTTTGGTTGACTATCCAGAACATATAAAAACGCAACAAATAAATTGGATTGGACGTTCTTATGGTGCGGAAATAGATTTTTGTGTTGGCGACGATAAAATGCCGGTTTATACCACGCGACCAGACACTATATTCGGGGTTACTTTTTGTGTAATTGCACCGGAACATGAACTGGTTGCAAAATGGTTGAAGGAAAATAAAATCAAAAACGCCGACGTCGTATCAGATTATATAAAAAGCGCACGCGCAAAATCTGAAATAGACCGCACAGATAACACAAAAGAAAAAACAGGAATAAGGCTGGATGGCGTAACCGCAGTTAACCCATTTACAAACAAAGAAATTCCTCTGTTTATATCTGACTATGTGTTGGCGGACTATGGTCTGGGGGCGATTATGGCGGTACCCGCACACGACCAACGCGATTACGACTTTGCGAAAAAGTTCGGTCTGGATATAGTACCTGTCATTGCAGGCGGGGATATCTCCGACAAGGCGTACGAGGGCGATGGCGAACACATAAATTCAGAATTTTTAAACGGTTTAAACAAAGAAGACGCAATAAAAAAGATACTAGCGGTCGGAAAAGAAAAGGGAATCGTTCGTCCTTCTAAACAATATAAATTGCGCGATTGGCCGTTTTCAAGACAAATGTATTGGGGCGAACCCATACCGTTGGTATATTGCGAAAAATGCGGATGGGTACCCGTACCAGACGACCAATTACCCGTCTTGCAACCATACATCAAAGACTATCGCCCAACAGAAGAAGGTGAATCACCGCTGGCACGTGCAACAGATTGGATTAACACGACATGCCCAAAATGCGGTGCACCTGCAAAACGTGAAACAGACACCATGCCACAATGGGCAGGTTCCAGTTGGTATTATATGCGATATCTGGACCCTAAAAACGATAAAGAATTTTGCAGCCGCGAACAATTAGATAAATGGATGCCTGTTGACCACTATAACGGCGGAAACGAACACAATACGCGTCACCTGCTGTATTCTAGGTTCTGGTACAAGGTATTATCTGACTTGAAACTGGTACCTGGCGTAGAACCTTATAAAAGACGTACAACCCAAGGGTTAATAATGGGCGCAGACGGCAGAAAAATGTCAAAGTCTTTGGGTAACACCGTCCCCAGCGCAGATGTAGTTGAGGTACATGGTGCAGACGCCTGCCGTATGACAATATTGTTTTTAGCGCCTTGGGGTCAAAACGCCAACTGGTCAGACAGTACACTAATCGGCGTTGACCGCTTTTTGAAACGAGTTGAATCTTTTTCAGATAATTTGACAGACGACGCCCTTGATGAAAAGCAAGAATACTTGGTCAATACTTTGATTAAAAAGGTAACAGAGCGTATTAATAATATGCAATTCAATACAGCAATCAGTGCAATGATGGAATTCATCAATAACTTTGCAAATAATATGCCTAAACAAGCATACGAAGCATTGATAAAAGTTATAAATCCTTTTGCACCGCATCTGGCCGAAGAAATGTGGGAAAAAATGGGTCACAAAGATATGTTGGTCTTTGAACCTTGGCCTGCATGCGACGAAAGTAAATTGGTCACATCTGAAATTACCGTTGTGATATCTGTTAACGGAAAAAGAAGGGCTGAAATGACCGTTCCTGCCAACAGCAGCGAAGCAGACTTAATCGCACAAGCCCAACCAAAAGTAACCAAGTATATAACCGGCGATATTATAAAAACAATCTTTGTACCGAATAAAATGGTAAACTTTGTATTGAAAAAATAAGCCTAATACCGATTGGTGCGTGCTTGCCAACCGTTCTTAGCGGTTGGCCAATTTGGCATTGATTTTAAGTTTTCTATACGTTGCTGTTTTAAAATTTGCATAAAATCATCTGTGTCTTGCAAGGGTATAGAATTCAATACAGATAACGTCTTGGCCCCGATAATACCGTCAACAGACAAACGCGCCCCTGTGTAAATGTTTAATGCGCGCTGAATACTTTTGCCGGCACCCACAGGTCCCATAACATACATATCAAATACTGCGTTGCGAATCCTTTCATTATTAATTTTTGGTATATTCGTATTGTCCCAGTATTCTGTCTTGTATATCTCGCGAGCCTGGCTTGGCGTCAAGTCTTTTACGCTGCACGGCATATCAAATCGCGAATACTTTAGTTTATACCTATTCAATGTAGTTTGAGTTATCCCCATGTTAGTTTCTTCGTCTTTAATTTGATTTTGCCCGTTGGTATAACCGCCCTCGTTTATCTTTAAGTTTTGATACGCTTTTTCAAAATTTGTGTTGTCATTCATAGCAATTCATCCCATATAAAAAGCCCTATATAAATAGGGCAAAAAAAACGCGACAATGATGTCGCTGTGTTAAATTATATTATACCATAAAACAGGTAAAAAATCAATATGAATACAGGCCCGCATTTTTATACGCGATTAACGTTGCCGTACTTTCATATTATATAGCGCGTTTGCTACATATATGTCTTCGGGGAACGTTACTTTTATATTCGTTCTGTCACCCTGTATCATATGCACTTCACACAATTTATGTTTTAATATCATAGAGCATTCATCGGTAAAACCACCGTCTTGACCAGATAGTTCAAAAGCCCTTTTTATTACGTCTAACCTAAAACATTGTGGTGTTTGGTTTTGATATATATGTTTTCTATCAACCACCGATAATACGCTTTTGTTGTCGGATGTTTGTACCAACGTATCTGTTGCGGGCACGACAGGAACAACCGCTTTGTGTCTTGTCAAGGCCAATGCGCAACGTTCAATAATTTTTTGTGAAACCAAGGGTCTTGCAACATCGTGAAAAAAAACGTTGGCATTTTGTTCATCTATTGCGGCGATACCCAAACGCGAACTTTCTTGGCGGCTTTTACCACCAATCACAACCTTGTATATTTTTTTAAAGCGTTCATTCAGCAAAATGTTATCCAAGATATCTTTACACTCGGGTGCTATGACTATGATTATTTTATTTATATACATAGACTTATCAAAAGTATGTAATACGTGACCTATCAACGTACTTCCGGCGAAACTAACGAATTGTTTCGGTTGCGTGTAACTAAAACGTGTGCCGATACCGCCCGCCAAGACAACCGCATAATTCATCAAAAAACTCCTATGTGAAAAAAGTTATATTTACAAACCGTTGTACAACCTATGGTTGAATACAAAACTTAATTCTCGGAACAGATATGTACACATAACATTAACAAACCAATACAACGCCTAGCGAGATTTAAGCATCATGTTGCACAAAGTCTGATACTTCATAATTAATGCCGTTTTTAAATTTCCTGCAGGTTCATTTTGCTGGCGCTTTTTGTTCCATTTATTATAAGAACGGCGCATACGCGGTGACCAAACGCAATCGTTACCTATGACGCACTCATCTTTTGGCCATTTTATCTTTCTAAATTGTGCCAAGTCTGCGTTATTAATAACGGCTTTTTTGGTATTACCAAGGTCCAGAACCGTTCTTTTTTTGTTTTTCTTAAAAATATTTCTGTTTCTTTTTTCGGCAGCAGAATTGCTTTTCCCAATTAATGAGAAGTATTCCGACGAACCTTTTATCTTGCTAACGTTTGAAAAATCCGTATCAATAATCAAGGCGTTTTTCGTTCCGCTTAAGTCCAATATTCCAGACAGATTTTTTACCGCCCCCATTTCAAATTTCTCGGCCGGCAATTCTGTAATACCCATACCGGACATATCAATCCACCTTAAAGTGACGCTTTTCAAACGTCCCCATTCTAATTTATTTGGCAAAGACATATCAAACAAAGAAACTGATTCAATCGGCCATTTGATACCCTTTGTTTTTGATAAATCGGTACCTACAAAACAAGCACTTTTTGTATTACTTAAATCTATACCGATATTCAAATTTTTCCCGCCATACATAATGAAACTATTTTTTGACCATTTTATTTCATCTATTTTAGACAGGTCAGCCCCTATAAAATAAAACCTTTTTGTATCGCTTAAATCTAACGCGCCATGCAAATTAACCGCATAACTACAATCCAAACGATAATACGTACCCTTTAGATTACTAATATTTGAAAAATCTGCCCCTTGGAAACAAACTTCTTTTTCATTGCCCAAATCTAGTATTTCAGACTCTTCCTTTAAATTTACCAGTTTATTCGCGCCGTCTACACAAACATATTTTGATAAACTTGGGTTATTCAAAGACATCATCTTGTAATTTACATTGTTTACACCAATGTGATTATTGATTTCAGAGTTCTGCCCCGATTCTTTTGACATCAATATTCCTTTTATTAACAACTTCGTTTATTATGATATAACACAAATAATGTAATTTGTACAACAAAATAATGCAAATTATTCCGAACATGGATTCTACTTGCAAGAATACAAATGTTCCGATACAATTAATGTACAAATTTTTAATAAAATGATGGAGGCAACTATGTCTTTGTCTTCTCTTGTTAAACCGCAAAAATTAAATCTCGGAAATTTTTAGGGCATTTTTAAAAAGATTTTTTGCAATAACATTAACATATCATAGAGCGATTAACTGCCGCCCATCTATCATAAATTAGTCCCGAGCCTTACCCATACCATGCGTAAGATTTTGCTTAATTTTATTTACATTGTTGTTTGTTTTTAACTTTTTGTTCATACGTTGATTTGCACGCCATAATTCATAAGACTTCTGGATATGCGGTGGCATTTTTTTTACATCTTCTTGTAGAATATGACAAACATTAATTGGCCATTTGATTTCTTTTACACCAGATAAATCAGCATAACGTAAGTCCACTTCTTTCGTTTTACTAAAATCTAACACGGTATGTAGAAGTTTTACACCGCGCAAGTCTATTTTTTCTGTTGCCCCCTTGATTTCTTTTACACCAGATAAATCCGACCCAGATAAATCAACTTCTTTCGTGTTACTAAAATCCAACACAGCTGGCAGATTTTTCGCGCCATACAAAATTATTTTTTCTGTTGGCCCTTTGATTTCTTTGACACCGGATAAATCGGCATAAATCAACTCAACTTCTTTCGTGTTACTAAAATCCAACACAGACGGCAGATGTTTTGCACTACGCAATTCTAATTTTTCTGTTGGCCATTTGATTTCTTTGACCCCAGATAAATCCGTATCAAAAAATCCAACATATTTCGTGTTACTAACATCTAATACTGCCGGCAGATTTGTTACATGACTGAATTTTACTCTTTCTTTTGGCCATTTGATTGCTTTAACGCCGAATAAATCAACTTCAAATAAATCAACTTCTTTCGTGTTACTAAAATCCAACGCCGCTGGCAGATGTTTTGCATAACTTAGGTCTACTCTTTCTGTTGGAAATTTGATTGCTTTAACCCCGGATAATTCGGCATGACGCAAGTCCACTTCTTTCGTGTTACTAAAATCCAACACAGCTGGCAGATGTTTTGCAACACACAAATTTACTTTTTCTGTTGGCCATTTGATTTCTTTGACCCCAGATAAATCCGCGCCAAAAAAACTAACATCTTTCGTGTTACTAAAATCTAATACTGCTGGCAGATGTTTTGTATAACTACAATCTATTTTTTCTTTTGGACCTTTGATTGCTTTTACACCAAAAAAATCAGACTCGCTTAAATCAACTTCTTTCGTGTTACTAAAATCCAACACAGACTGAAGATTACTTGAATATGATAAATTTAAACAGCCAGTAACTATGATATTTAAATTCACACCCCTTAAATTTTTGCCTGATAAATCTAAATCACCACGTACAACAAAACCTTGGGGCAAATCATATACGGAATAATATTGGCCGTCTTGTTTGATTAATCCTACGTTTTGTACATCATGCTTTATGTCGAAACCCTGTGACTGTACAAAACTTTGCACAGACGGAATATATCTTTGCACAGGTGCCTTATCACTCTTGCCTTTACACTGGTATACAGTTTTATCCCGAACCTCCAGTGTTGCATGCGGTTCACCGTAAGCGTCCCTTATGGAATATATTTTTATCGTCCCATCAGACACGTATTTATCGTACGCCCCTTTTCCCACACAATGTCCCATATATTCACTTTCGTAATCTAATGCAGCCGGTGTATTTAATAGATACGCTTTCATACCATTTGGCAAATCCATGATGAACTTTGTCCCTGATAACGAATCTTTATACATTTTTTCGTTTTTGGCTTTCTTCTTCGTTAATACAGCCATATGTTTGTGCCACTTTTTAGCCGCTGCCAACACCTTGTCAAAAGTGTCATATTCATTATTTGTTTTCAGATACTCTAATTTTACCTTTGGTTGTTTCTTTTTACCTTTCTGTTCGTTTTCTTTTATTGCTATAACCATCTTGTCTACGTAACTTGCCGCCACAGAATATAAAAAATCCCTTATAATCGTCAGATTATGACGCATCTTGGTCGTCATCTTGCTTGCTTCAAATTCATATACTGGCTGACCGCCGTTTATCGCATTAACCGCCCATTCTGGCAATCCAGGCCGCATTAAAACGGGATTTAAAAATGACTGTTTCGCATTTTCTGTTAAATATGCCCTTATTCTGTGCTTCATATATTGGGTCAATATAGAACGTACTATGGTATCTTTATTTTGCTCTATATATTTCGCATCTTTTAAATTTTCTTGTGAATTACCATTCAATATTTGTGGCATGCCAGGTTCGCCCCAAACCAGTTCAATAAGATAATCGTTAAGTTCTTTGTCGTTCAGCAAATTAATGGGCATAGTATTTTCCTTGTTATTATGTTCATGATAATTATAACAAATTCCATAAATTTTACAAAAAAATAAGGATTTTTCTGGTATTTCAAAAAATCTTTTACCTTTGGATTATGAAAGACCGAGATAATATATAAAAATATGTGAAACATCTATAAAGAATAGTCAACTTTATTTTATTCAGCATCCGCATTCAACAAGTACAATATTTGTTTTTATACCCTTTTATGATATAATATAATATAATCAAGTAAAGAAGAGGTTATCTTATGCTAAATACTATGAACGTCATTGAAATAATGCGCTTAACAGATGCTGTATATGAAAGTGATACGTTAACAATCGGACAAAATCTGGATTCTTTTACAGAAATAGGTAAACCATCATTAAAAAAAAGATATATAAAATTTGCAACCCATAATCCGCATACTAAATATCAATCCATATTAAAACACAATTTAGAAAATCTTGGTAATGGTGATGCTGTTATTACAATGCAAATAACAGAAAAAAATGGACAATTTATTCTATCCGATAAAGGATTTAAATCGGCCACTTTTGTTGATCTTTCAAAAGTAACTGATAATGAACTAATGATATTAAAAGACCTTGTTGGTAACACACTAAAAAAAATGCAATTATCTAAACTACAAAAAGAACTGGAATCGACCCAAACCAAAGTAAATAAAATGAAAGCAGGCATAAAAGAAATACATAATGCTGCAGATAAAACAAAATCAGGCATTGGCAGTCGCAAGGTTAACGCATTAAAAAAAGTTATTAATGATATAACAGAAAATACAAAATAGATAATTTTTTATATTATTGTGGTTTTATGCTGATAAAAATCAAACATCTTGACGCAGAAAATTCTTGGAACCATATACTTGAGTGGTACAAAAGGTACCACTCAGAGCTTAAATCTTTTAACATTCCTTACAAGATATTCATACCAGATGACCCAAGAATGCAGGAAATGTTCCAACAAGAAACTTTATCGGAATCACAAATAAGATACTATCAGGATATTTTTATTAACGAGATATACAATCTGTCTGATTTAACAAAGAGAGACCAAGACATAAATAAGGCAATACATCTGTTTAAAACAATGATAGAGACCCGCATAAACCCGCTATTAAACGCCTGGAACGCAACAATTCCAGAAACACTAACAATTCAATGCGAATACGGTCGTGGGGCTGGTTATCTATCAGGGAAAAAGGCAACCATATTGTTTCGTATGAGCAACGACAACAGAAATGCACATGATATATATTTGCTTTTGTCACATGAATTTGTTCATATTTTAATAGAAGAGCAAATTATTCAAAAATATAAAGTCCCCCAAGATTTGAAAGAACGTATTGTTGATATTATCGGTTTTGACTTATTCAACAAACCTGTACAACCAATGTTTGAACAATCATTTGCCAATGCATATATAACACCAGAAACAATTCGCAAAAATTTACCCGAAGCAGTCAAAAAAATGATGATTGATTACACAGCACAAAAACAAACCCCACGGTAAATTTGTGGGGTTTGGTTTATTCCTGGCGGCGCAAGAAACCTTTTACCTTTGGCTTATGAAAGACCTGCGCCCAACATACGACCAAAACGGTCAAAAACAGGGAATTTTTGTGAACATAAAATTTCTAAATCATCTAAAAATAGCTTTTTATGCTTATCCAATTTTTTCACCTATTATTTGTTTTTTTACGGGCCAAGGCCTCTCTCTTCTTAATAAAATTATTTCTTCTAGGGAACTTTGGTTTTCCACCACGTTCACCTAAGCCCTTATCTAAAAGAATCATGTTCCCATTCATTGAAGAAACAAATTTTTCGACATTCAATGGCGATATAAAACCTGCATCTCTGGTACACTGTACATCAGGTAAAGCGTCTATATATCCGACCTCTCTTTGAACAAAAGAAAACGCGCCCCCCAAAGCTCTGGCAAAAATACGCGGAAAATTTTTTGACACTGACAAAGGCGCAGTTCCTTTGATGTATAAGTTTGCACCACTAATTGATGTCTCTATTGATGTATTATAATTTTTCGTTAATTCCGCCATAGCCACAGACAATTTGTCCGCAGAACAAGATAGCTCAAATTCCATTAGAGGTTCTAACATTTTTGTGCCGGCATTCTGCAACGCTCTCATAAAAGCAATCGGAGCTGCAATATTATAATGCAGAGGCTCAGAACCTGCATTATCACATTTACCATCAATAATAGCAATTTCTGCATCCGTTAATTCCCAACCACGCAACCCACTTTTTGAATAACGCTGAACTAACAAACGCTCCACTTGTTTTTGGTATTTCGCAAACAAAAAATCTGTTGAGAAATTAGAAACAAATTTGATTCCTTCGCCCTTATTCAAAGGTCGTACAGAAATTCCGACATTTGAACATTTCTTGTACCCAGCTTTTCCCAACCCAACACCAACAGGAGTTTCTTTATAAATTATGGAAGAATCTGATAAAACAATCCCGTCTAAATTAAACCTGTTTTTTAGTAATGTGGCAACTATATCCGCCTGCAAATCGCCCATAACATCTATTGAAAACATATTTGTAGAAGCAGAGTAACGGCAATTCAAATATGGATCTTCCTTATTTAATATAGCCAACGCATCTGACAGGGCTTTCATATCCTTGCTTTTTACACCAACGGTAAACAATGGATTGATATATGATAGTTTAACAATGTCACCCGCATTCTTTCCAACCATAGTTCCAACAGGAATATAAACAGACGGCAACGCAATTAACTCTCCAGCAGAGGCCTTTGACACAGATTTCATAACACCGCCATCTGTTTTTAATATTTGCTTTATTTTTAATCTATTATCCGTATCATCTGTCGGCATTTCATATCCGACAAACATTTCTCCAGATAGAACCTTTACATACGTTAACCACTTATTAACTTCATACTTAGATGAATAAACAATACCAGAAAAATCGTTACTATTATTTTTATATTCAGGCAACAAATTATAAATTCCATCCATCAATTCCCCAATACCAACACCGTTTAAAGCACTGCCAGTAAAAACAGGAAAAACATTACCTTTTTGTGTTGCCAGTTGAAATCGTGAAAGTAAAAAATCTGATTTTATTCGTTCTCCGCCGATATACTTTTCTAAAACCATATCATCAACAGACGACAATAATTCTACCAAGTCATACGCATCAGTTTTATGTGGCATAATCTTATTAGTTTCTTTTTTATAAGTATTCATCAACAAAACATTTTTAGATAAATGTGCACGTATACTATCAATAGTCCGATCAATATCAGCACCAGCACGATCTAATTTATTTATAAACAAAACAACCGGAATATTCCGTTCCGACAACATCTTCCAGATTGCAACCGTTTGCGGTTGAACACCGTCAACACCTGAAACTACCAAGACCGCCCCATCCAAAATGGCAACAGCCCTTTCTACCTCGGCAGAAAAATCAATATGTCCCGGAGTATCTAATAGTTGAATTACTTTATCTTTTATGCCGAAAGAAACATATGACGAGCGCACAGTTATACCACGCTCTCTTTCAACAGCCAAATTATCCGTAGTCGTGTTTCCATAATCTACACGACCAACTTTACTAACCTTTCCCGCCCGAAACAACAGCTCTTCTGTAACAGTTGTTTTACCAGCGTTTGCGTGCGCAAAAACACCTATAGTACTAATAGCAGCCATAACCAATCATTCTAGTTGTTCTAGTTTGAACGATGACAGATCTCCAAGTCAACAATTTGTTAGATTTAAGTAACCTTAAAAAAGAACCCATAAATTTCTCCTTTTGGATACTAACTAACCTATCATTACAATTATAGTGTTGTTCATATATTTTCGTCAATCAAAGAATCAATACAACGCAATAAAAAATCATAGAAAAAACGCATAAAATACCATACACACGAGATTTTCGTGTTTTTTCAATATTCCAACGGCGCAAGAAACCTTTTACCTTTGGCTTATGAAAAACCTGCGCCTGACAATACGAACGAAAGGGTTAAAAACAGGGAAAAACAGGGAATTTTTGCAAAAAATGGCATTTTTTGGCATTTTTTACACAACCCAGACTAGAACACGCCCGCAGATTTTCGGGATTTTTACCCTGCTCCGCACAAAAATTCCCTACAAAAATAACAGGGAAGTTTTTGGGTCTATCATGAATATTATCTGCAAATAACAGGGAATTTTATTTCATTTCTCGCCCCATCAGAAACAAACCAAGGCGCTCCAACCTTACCCAACTTTGACATTGTGGTATGTCTATGATAGTTTATATATAACTAAGGAACTAGCTATGGCTGAAATTAAAAAAATATTTAACGAATATGGTCTGGACTTTGATAACAACAAATACGGACTTGGGCAAAGCAGCGAAATAGAATATACAGATGGCACTGAAAGCAGGACAAACAAAAAAGTTAAAATAAATCACATCCAAGCACGCTATTTTCGTATTTGGATTGGTAAAAAGGTCCTGATTATAGATTCTGACAAGCCACACTTTTCAATTCGCGACAAAAAGCGTTGGAACTTCAAAATAGTATACGGCCGAAGCGGTAGATAAAACTTTTTTCAGTCTGTATTCTAAAAAATTTGCAGTTTTATAATTTTTTTGGAATACAACTATAAAAACTTCTTGAAAAATGATTTTTTTTTGACCATAATCCAAAAAAAGGATTACATATGTCTGCTATACAAACATTGATACCGCGCCCACAATATATCAAACAACTTGAAGCTTGGCGCGATAAGTCAGATGTTATAAAAGTAATAACTGGAATAAGGCGCTGTGGTAAATCCACGCTGTTTCAACTTTTTCAAACAGACTTATTCTTGAATCATGGGGTATCTGACGCTCAGGTACAACAGATAAATTTTGAAGACGCAAATTTTTCAGACTTATTAGATTGGAAAAAACTGCATGATCACATATTGAAGAATGTTGTTCCTGATAAAATGAATTATGTGTTCCTGGACGAAATACAAAATGTTGAACATTTTGAAAAGGCCATAAACAGTCTTAGATTACGCGAGAATATAGACATATATATAACAGGATCTAATTCAAAAATGCTTTCTGGCGAACTGGCAACGCTTCTTTCTGGACGTTATATCACCATACATATGCAACCTTTATCTTTTTCTGAATATGTAATGGCATATAACGTACACCAAGTCGGGATGTGGACAACCACAACACACGAAGAATTTTTAAACCCAAGACACAATAATATAAATTCTATGTTTCAAGACTACTTGCACAACAGCAGTTTTCCGTACACAGTGCAACTATTAAAGTTTGCACGAACAAACATACCTTATAACGAACCAATAGCAAGCGAACAAGTACGTCAGTTTCTATCTGGAATATTGGATACAATCGTGCTGAAAGACATAGTTGAACGCAAAAAAATCAAAGATGTAGCCAGACTAAAAAGAGTAATAAAGTTTATGTTTGACAATATAGGACGCGAAACGTCTTTACTTAAAATAAAAACGTCTTTGGAAACTGATGCCGGAATAAAAATAGATTCTGCAACAATAGATAGCTATGTAGAATCTTTGCTGGATACTTTTGTCATGTATAAAGCGGACAGATACGATATAAAAGGCAAACAACTGTTAAAAACAAACTCTAAATACTATGTTGCAGATATGGGCTTGCGATATATGTTATTGGGTCATGAAGGTGATGACGGTCATGTATTGGAAAATATAGTTTATTTGGAATTAGTGCGTCGCGGTTATCAAGTATATGTTGGGAAACTGGATACTTATGAAATAGACTTTGTTGCCAAAAAAAATGGAACAACAGAATATTATCAAGTATCACAAACAGTTTTGAATCCTGATACACTTGAACGAGAATTGCGTTCTTTGGATAAAATAGACGACCATAATCCAAAATTCTTGATAACAATGGATACACCTTTCAGAAATGAGTATAATGGCATAAAAGTCGTAAATGCGCTTGATTGGCTATTGAATACTTGATACTTATGTTTCGGAATAAAAGTATGACTATAAATATAATCTTAAAGGTTCAGGTTTTAAATACATCCAAGGTGGTTTTATATGGCACTAAACACAGATACTTTTAAAAGTTTGCAAAATGAATTTCAGTTCAAGGGAACAACCGAACATTGGCGAGGAGCAATTTTGCATAGGGAAAAACTGCCTGATATTTATGTTGGCATCAGTGGAACGATTCTTCATACCCCAGGAATAGCCATAAATCCAAGCAGAAATTTGACAGCTGAAGAATATTCAAAATATGCCTTACCAACAAAACTGAGCCCCAGTTGTTTGTTGGAAGTTGTTATAAATAACAGACATTTGCAAGTTCATCGCATTGTTGCCTAAACTTTCAAAAACGAGTGTTTTATTTATACCACAGAAGACATAGAGGAAAATCCACACAGAAGTGAAGATTCTTTGAATAGCTATTTAGGAAAAGAATCGAATGCTGAAACTTGGGTCGTTCATCACAAAGACAATAATGCAAATAACAACAGCGTTCCGAATTTAGTATGGCTTGTTAAATCTGACCATCCAATAACACACCCAAATAATACCTTTGATATTGAAAACGGAAAATTATGCAGGCTGATAAATAACGCACCAGCTTTTCCAATAACTAGCATTCTATGTATGCCGTATGAATGCGAACTGGTGCACGTCCTGCATCACTGAACAACATATCCGCACAGGGCAGTAAGTTTTCTGCGCCACGTTCACCCAGTATTTGTCTTGATTCCGCAGATGTGCGTGTATGAAACGCAATTCTTGTTGGCAGAATTGCCTTTATTATCCCCGGCAATGTTTTGCTGTTATAATGCTGAGTTCCTATTATCAAATGAACGCCAACAGCACGCGATTTCTGGGCAATATATTGAACACATGATTCAACTTCTTTGCGGGCGACAGTCATTAAATCGGCAAACTCATCTATTACAACAACAACATAAGGCATATCGATGTTCTTTGTTTTTTTCTTATATTCTTCAATATTTTTAACTTTCCTGTCTTGGAGTTTTTGGTGTCTTTCTTTTATAAGTTCTGATACTTCGCGCAGTTTCTGAACAGCCAACTTTGCGTCCAATTTAACAATCGGACACACCAAATGTTTATCAGATTCCCATATATCATAATCTGTACCCTTGGGGTCTATGATTATGAATTTACATTCTGAAGCTGGCATCGCAGTCTTTAATGATTTTAGCACACAATTCAAAAACACTGATTTACCACTGCCTGTCCGGCCTGCCACAAGAACATGCGGTATTTCCCTTAAATCTTTTATCGTTATATTTCCAAAGGTATCCGTGCCCAGAATAATTGGCAGTATAGCATCTGTATTTTTGAATTCCTTTGATTTCAACAGATTTTCCAAAAATATCATTTGCCTTGTTTCTTTTGGAACCTGCACTATTATTTGCTGATTTCCGTATGAAAACATATAATTATTGTCGTATATGGTCTTGATAATTGTTCTTGCTTTTGATTGTGGAGCGGGCTTTAAGATAAAATTGTGTACCATTGGTCCATCTATAATATCTACCAGATGCCACCTTAGTCCAGCACCTGCTGTTTCGTAAAAATCTGCGACAATTTGTTGTTCCTTGGTCAGTGGCATAGATTACTCCTTTCTTTTATCTTGTATTTATATTTCTATCATTTCATTATCATTTAAAACCGATATCGGTATAGAAAAAACATCTGCGTAATCAGTTTTACATTCTGTATGGATTGGTATAATTTTTGTTGGCGAAATTTTCTTAACAAACTCTTGCAAATCAGATACTTGTGCATGACCGGATGTATGCACTTCTATTAAATGTTCTTTGTACAAGTCCCATGTTTTACTTCTTGCTAAATAACCATGCCACATAGAGTAAATAAAATCGTAGTCTTTGACACAATTTTTTAATAACGCTTTTACCAACGTACTATTATACTTAACAATATACTTTTCTGGGTTTTCTTCTATTTCTTGTATAGTTATTTTCTTGGACTTATGCGTATAAAACATACCCTTATCAATCAGTTTTGATGACATACTTGGATTTCCGCCATAATAAATTCTGACATGCTGCAACATTTCAACAGTAGGCACCTTGGCAGATAGTTCGTGAAAAATGTCTAACAAAGCCGCAGTGTATGGATCTATCACAAAAATTCGTTCTGTAACTAAACATGCCTTGATAACAGAAACCAATCTGTCCAAGTTTTGTGATGACATACTTATAAACGCAATCTTTTTAGAATCTTGTAAGACATTTATCAGTTTTTTATAAACAGCGTCTTCGGTCGGATACTTTTCTGTTGCTTCGCTACGCGATAACCGCGTTCCTTCCATAATCAGACAATCTGGATTCTTTGCCTTATCCGCTAATTTCCATGACTTCCAATTTTGATTTGAATGAAAACGAATATCCCCCGTATACAATACTCTTTTCTTCCCGTTAGAAATTTCATAAGCACACGCAGCTGGTGCATGGTCTACGGGATGTACCGTTATAATTAAATCTCCTATTTTTATACTTTCGCCTGAATCAACATCACGAATATCCAAATGCGATATATCAAAATTTCCAGGCAATAAAGGTTGTATTTTTATCAGTATTTCATGTAAAGTTTTTGACATGTATACAGGAATTTTGGGGTTAATTAAAGGAAGCATTCCGTAATGGTCTGGATGATTATGCGTTATAAAAATAGCATTTACAGAAGGTTCTTCGTCTGCATATATACCCGAACAATTTACTTTATAATCAGTTAGACTTTTACCTTCTTCTTCCATCGAAGATAAAGGCAACCCAAAATCGAATAAAACACGAGTTACATCTGTTGCAACTTCTACACAATTTCCACCTATTTCATTTGTTCCACGATATATACAGATTTTCATTTCCACACCTGATTTACCTTAACCCAACCCATTTTGGACAAGACGAACGCGCAGGAACCCTAGCATTGTTTTTTGCACCACACGCCCCAAGACTTTGTCTTTTATCAAAACCTACACCCAATACATGGCTGCCGTTCATTTCTATAATTCGACATCCATTCCAGAACCTACATGTTGCACAACAATGAACCGTTGGGACAAGATAACTTTCGCACTCTACAGTGCCCCCATTTGGTAATTTTACTTTACGCCCCATTTACTTTATCTCCTTAAAGAAAAAATTATAAACAGCAGCATATTCACCTGGTCGCAATGTTTTACTACTTTCTATTTCATAACGATTATTTAATCTTGCGACTTGCTTTCCTGCGGGATTCATAATCGCCCCACCTGCTGCAAAACCTATTATATGTCTGTTTACAGATTCAACCCTGTCATCAACATATCTGCCGATAACTCTTTCCCTGTCGTCATACACATACCCGCCAGAAACACGACCGACAGGCGCAAAAACGTTGCCCATATTATCAACAATTATTTTATTTGTACGCATATTAATCCTCTTTAACTATTGTGTACTTTGCTTGCTTCACAACAAATGTTTGTATTCCCAAGAGTTTCATAAGTTTTCTTGTCTTTGGATGTTCTGATTCATAATGCTTATATTGTATACTATCTTTAAAAATTAATACCGCAGGAATTATATTTGCATCTAATGGCAAGAAATCGAAACTTTTTTTAAAGTTATCCTTATTAAGTTGCTTCCAATATGTATATATTTCCAAAACACAGCGCAATAAAGTTTCTTTGCTATCCCGCCTTTTTAACTCCAATAAATACACATTGTTTTCGTTTTTATTGAATGCAACCAGGTCTATCTTACCTACACCAGTATCTTTGTTTGTATTTTTTAAAGGTACCTGATAATCAAAAACTTCACCAAGTTCTTTGTAAAACTTTTCTTTATGTATTTCTTTTGCGATTCTGTCTTCTTCACGATTTGTTTCAGGTGTGTTTTCATCTAGTTCCGGATGAAATTCTTTATAATTCTCCCTGTTTACTTGATTTATATGATTACCAGTTAATATATCTATATTACGTAATAACCAATCTGATATAATTTCTGAATAATATTCTGAATTGCTTTTATCCATGGATTTACCTAACCAATTGATAAAACCCTTTTGATAAACAGAAGAAGCTCCCTTACCTTCTTTTTTTATTGCCTCTAATTTGTCTAGTGTTTCCTGACGTGTGTATTTCTTGTACATAAAAACTCCTTTTTAAGAAAGCAGGGGCTTAACGTACCCTTTATGATTGATGACGAGGCAATACGGCAATCAGCTTGGGCTGTATGCGCCCCAATGCAGATAAAGCTGCACCACTTATTACGTTTCGGTGGCATAGATGGTTGTCACCCTTATTCATATAACCACTATAAGAATACATACCAAATAGACAAACAAAAGTAAACTTTTAATTATACATATTTGATTTGCATCTGATGTTAATATAAATAGTATATACCCCAAATTTGGACGCATATACATCAATATGTATTTTTACGACTTTGTATCTATCCGGTCTAACTCTTCTGGAACCCCATAGCAAACATCATTCCAGAACAAATTACAATAATCCAGAACATCTTTTAAGAACGTTATAAAGCGTAACTTCATTTCTGAATTGTCTGTTTTTAGCTCTCTTATATCTTTCTGGATACAACCTAATAAAAACTTTCCAAAGGCTTCTAACTCCACCCAAAAATCCGTCATATCATCTTTAAATTTGCAGCCGTTGCCAGCCAACAACCATGCCAAATCCAAATGTTCTAGACACATAGAAAATTGCTTTGAATTTCTGCTCTTATTCAAAAACATCAATGCATAATATAATGGATTATGCCCCTCTTTATCAAGAACATTAACATCCATTTTAGCGTTTATTATCAGATACAAAGCTAAATAAAAATTTGCTTCGGCAGCAGCCAGATGCAATGCGGTTGCACCTGTTTTATCATCTATATCATACGGATTAAAACCATAATCAAACAATGTGTTAAGTATTTCTGGATTATGTTTAAATATGGCATAATATAAAGCATTACGACCATCAGAATCCTTTGCCATTACAACAGACTTTGGCGTATTTTTAAGATATGCTTTTACGGCATCCACATCTTGCGCTTCAATAAATGCTTTCAAATCGTTTTTTACACTCTTTTGCTCTTTATTTTTTAATAGATTTTTAAACTCACTTAAAGTCAGCATACATTCATCATATAGGCCATACCCCATAAAAGACGAAGTAGCAAACCTTAAATCTATATGCTTGGCGCGTTTTTTAAATTCTTCCAACTCTTTTTCAGAAAATTTATTTTTTCTAAAATTACCATTTTGAGCCTTTTCAATATCTTCCAGTTCCTTTATCAATTCCTGACCAGATTGCTCATAATTAGATAAAATGAAAACCATTTGAATTTTGTTATTACTGCATTTATCAAAACAAGATTTTGTTTTGTTATCAAATTTCAAAAAGCCTAAATCCTTTAACTGTTGAACCATTGTAAATTTATCAGAGAAAAAGTCGTCCGAAAAGTTGTTGAATTTTATAATATCAAACCAGTGGTCATAAACCCCAGACGTTTTGACCTTGTCAGTTTTCTTATCGGAAACCGCATTATTCCCTGCTTTTACTTCTATAAATGCTAATTGTGGCGAATCACAACTTGTAGAGTAGTGTACGGCTACGGCATCAAATTTTCCGTTATTTACAATATCTTTTTGGTTTGTCTTTGCAGTATACTCTGTATCAAAAATGTAATAATCCGTGGTTTCTGCCTTTCCCAGTAAATTATTTTCCAAAACAATTCTTTGCTGAATTTCTTTTTCTACACCTTCTTTCCCTGCGTTATATTCATCAATATAAGCAGACATTGACAACAAAAGTTTTGACCATTCTGATTTATCTTTTGTATTAAAAGTTTTATCTATCTGATCCAACGATACTGTTTGTCCTGCATTTTCTAGGGCGTTATTAAATAAATTACCTAATACAGAATCTTTTTTGACTCGTGATAACGTTAGTTGCATTTCCCCTTTTTCGCTGATTGTTAATACTTTATCACATTTATAATAAATAATAACCCTATCTTTTCGCAGACAAAACATGAACTGTGGTAATAAGTGCAAGGCTTCTATCAGCTGCCTATACTTCCCATTTTCCTGCTTAAATTCATCAAAAAATTTACTTGAAAGTGCGCGTAATCCTGTATTTCTTTTCTCCATTTCTTTTTCTCCATATAATACGTTTTGTAAGATAAAAAGCTTCAACAAAAAGCTTGACTATCTAACGTCCATTCTGCGAATAAACTCTTTAAACGGTATACATATATTTCTAGAAATCATGGCCGCAATCCAGCCTTTACCACGTCCAGTTTTATTTCCTCCGTCTTTTCTAAATGGCTTATTAAAGTTTACAAACTCACCTAAAAAATAATAACTATTTTCTTCTGAATCATCGCAACCCTTCAGACCTTTTTTCCATTTTTGGATTATATCTTCTTGCTCTTGTTTAGACTCACTGTATTTTTTAGCAAATACTTTTAATAAATCTTCTGGTATTTCATTTGCTTTTCCTGTAACGACACCACAAACTTCTGCAAAACAATAAATACCGTCTTTTCTACTTCCTTCAGCACTTTTTGTAAAATATGGCGCGAAATAAAGCGGTGTCCCAACCTGTGGTTTGCATTTATAAACATGATTATTTTCAAATCTTTCTATTTCTGATTTTAATCCCAAATCTTGAACTAAAACTTCTTTTATATGTTGCATTTTGTACGCTCCTTCATAATAGTATAAAAATTCTTTAATAAGCCCCTCTGGCTTTTTTGCTATACGTCCTAATACTTCAACAATATCTGTCCAAGAACGATATATTACGTTAATATCTTTTAATTTTAAATTGCGATTTGGTGATAAACCTTCTGTTATAAAGCATAATATTTTATTAGTTGCACCAAGATCAAAACAATCTTTGTATTTTTCGTTCTGTTCTTTACCAACCGAATTTTTGCCCACCTTTACTTCTATAATAATATGATAATTAGGAAATTTTATTTCTATATCTGTACGCCCGATAGTTTTATGTTTTGTTTCTAAATTTATTTCTGACTTATCATGTTGCCAATTGGCATATTTTATGCCAAACACATTGTACATAACCGCACCAAATGCGGTTGGTTCTTTTGCCAGGGTAAATGCAAATGCTTTGCACAAAGAAGTTTCCTTTACCCCCAGCAAATCAAAGAACATTGCAGTTTTACTTCCGTTTTTTATATTCATTGTTAATCCTATTTTTTCTTTATTCCAAAGACTCTGATGCCAGACGAATGCAGTTTTTGTACTCTGATATCAACTCTGATGGCTTGATTGGTTTTATCATTCCACCCCAAGTAAATAAATGCCACGCCATTTCACGCAATCCATCCGTATGAAAACGGATGGTTAAAGTTCCATCTGAATTTTCCGTTATTTTCTGACCGGGATGAAACACGTATTTTTTGGCATCTTTGGCAGCTTCTTTTTTTACCAACCATTCAACATCATAACCATCCCTGGTATCTGTATAAACACCAAAAGAGCGTGCCGCATATTTGTTTATATCAAAACAATCCGCATCAAAAGTTTTATCTGTAATTTTCACCGACTTTATATCTGATAAAATGTATTTTATCGGATTATTTATGTATTTTTGATTTGCAGCAACCAAGTAATTGTTACGAATTCCATACAAAAAACCCAATGGGCAAGTTATCGCCCGTTTCCCATTATATTCTATTTCAACCTGATGGCACTCTTGGATGGCACGTTGTAATTCTGATAATATTTCTTTATCAACTGTCAAATATGGTCCCGATACCGCCACCGCCCCGGTAACAGCCGTTAAATCGGCCGCATTACTGGCAACGCGCGCATTTATATTTTCAAGTTTGGTCGTAATGGATTTCAAGTTTTGTGAAACATCTTTATTATTTTTGATAAGCTTCGCAGCCGTATTTAGAGCAACTATATCTGATTGACTGATAAAATCGGGTGGTAATTTTGAAAAATCTGGCAACACCAAGCGATACAGTTTTCGGCGACTGCCGTCATCCATATATTCACGACGAAGCGATGCGCCAAATATTGTTTCAACAACATTTAACATGCGTTCCGTTGTTTTACGTGTCCAACCAAAGGTTCCCATAATATCATCAAAAGATATACCAACCAACTTGGCACTATGCAGCATATTTACAAAATCATATAATTCGTATAGCCGATTATAGTTATCACGCATTGTCCTTCCCTTTTTTATACACTCTACCCCATATAAATTACCAAGGTCAATTACTTTAACCTATTGTACAGCTCCTTTTATCTTTTTTCTTAATTTTTTATTCGTTACGATTTTATATAAATATGACTCTTTTGATAATTTTGCACCATGTTCTAATAACAGCATCTGTATTTCTGGTTCATGTGAATGATACCACAATGCATCATGCCCCATATCATCAACCACGTGCACATTTGCGCCATTTTTTAATAATACTTTTATACATTCAATATCTGAATTTTCCATCAATGGTGTTACTTTATGGTCATCCCGAATATCTACATCTGCACCAGCATCTATCAAAGCCTGAATAATATGTGGATCTCTAAACCAATGTAATAAAGGTGCTCCCCACTCCAATTTTGCGTTTACATCGGCACCACTGTCTATTAAATCCTTTATAACGTGCAGGGGTATTTCACAATGAAATGCCATTTCTAATAATTTCTTTGTTGCGGCTTTCGCACCCTTCTTTAGAAAGCAAGATTTCAAATCCGTTTCAAATATAAATGGCGTATGTATACGTACGGGTTGCTTATCCCTATCTATAAACAACATATCACCACATTCTATCAGTTTTTTGGGCGCTTGTTCAGGTTCCATATTGAAATAAGCCTTACACGGGAACGCTTCTTTGAAAGTATCAATCACCTTTTCTTTGGCAGATAAACGTGTTCCCATAACGATATGGGCTTTTGTTCCCTGTGCTTTTGATAAAATTCTGGTTATAAAATTTTCAAATTCTTTTCCATGCACTTTTAATAATTCGCTGTATTCATCAATAATCACAACCAATCGACAATAGTCTTTTAATTCATCCTGCTTGTTTTCTATTAATAATTGGTAACGCTCTAGGACGTCTCGCTCAATTCCACGCAAGCCTGTTATACGTTCTGCACTTGTTTTAACAGGAATTAGGATATGAGAACTCCAATCAAAATCATAGAAATCAGCACCTTTGGTATCAAATATCATAAACTTGCATTCTTCGTGGTTATGCGTTTTCATCAACGATAGTGCTATTGAATAAATCAACTGTGTTTTACCACATCCAGTGCTACCTGCTATCAACAAACCTGGCATATTATCAAAATCATAACAAACAGGTTTACCCGCTGTATCCACCCCAAGAACAACAGGACTTTTATATGGCGACTTTTTGAACTCCGGAGATTTTAGCAAATCTTTCAGCCATACCATTTGACGATAAATACTTGGAACTTCAACATCAACATAATTAGTATTCTCAATTGGAATAACACGCGCTTTGGGCTCTATCTTTTCTATATCTTTTGAGAATTGTTCTGGGGTATAACCATCTGTCAGTTCAAACCTGTAAGTTATAACCAGCGGTCCTGTTGTATGTGTAATTTTTTTGGCTTTTATATTATGCTTTGCGACATCTGCTATAAATTGCTCTATTTGATTGTTCAGTTCGTCCATATTGCCCACCTTTTGTATTCTTGTGCGTAAGGTTAAAATATAAATACGACAAATACGGTCGTATTTATAAAAAAAGAAGCACAAATTTATAATAATCAAAAATATGTTGCGTATATGCGTGCGATACAGAATAATAACTCTTGCATAAAGATACAAGGATTTAAAATGAAAGAAAACAAAAAATTTCCTTTTGCGCGTTTAATTTGGGCGGGTTTTTTAGGGGGAACCACTATAGCAGGTGGTGCTTTTTACCCTCAGGAATATTGGAAATATTTTATATTAGGATTTTTTATTCAATTATTTTTTTCTTGTATACCTGTATTTATTGCGTATTCAAAAGATAGCAAGCATAAGAATATTATTTACAATATGAGTACTATTTTGCCAATAACAATACTTGTTATTGCCGCAATTATATGGGCTCTTTTTGATAAAAAAGAAACCAACAAATCTAAATCAGCAAAAAGAGATAATGTTTCTATTTCATTAAAAACACATAGTCAAAAAAATTCAAGCATGCCAACACAAATAAAAACTGTAGCAAAGAAGCGTTTTTCTAGGTCTGCAAAAGTTAGTAGTGCTTTGTAAAACGCAGCACGAATCCCCCGATAGGACGTTTTTTAAACTATGCTTTATTTATTAGATCTTATCAGAAATGCAATACTCCTATATATTCCACAAGTGCCACTCAATCAAAATTTCTTATTCGTGTTTTTTGATTTTTCTATAGACTGCATAATGCCATATAACCAGAAAGCTATCAATTAAAGTTAAACCTTTAGTTTTTATTCCAGAGTTTTTTTAAAGACGTAGCAAATCACCATACTGCGAAAAAATTTATCTCGGGACACCTGTCAGCAGGAACATTTGCCAAATCAGGCCCGTATTCTGCATATATTTCATCTGCCAAAGCCCCTTTAAAAGCATCAAATACAGAATAAGGCGGAACATTACGTTTTGTTGTCTTGTGTCACTTAATTCCTGCTTTTTTATCCATTTCATATTAAAACAAATTATTATAAAATCTACAAAAATCAATGAAAACTGGCATCGCATTTTTGGGCAAGATATATAAATATCATAAATATGGGCGAATTGGAGCAAACTAATGATATACACTGGTAATGTCGTGTATAAAAATCGCCGGAAACGGGGCGAAAAAGAACATCCCGTGGGGTTGCCACGGGATGCGTCATATTCCTGGCGGATGGGGAGGGATTCGAACCCCCGGTGGAGTTGCCCCCACAACGGTTTTCAAGACCGCCGCATTCGACCGCTCTGCCACCCATCCTAAACTCTTTTACCGACGGCCTTTCAACCTACGGTTTTGTTCGCTCGTCGCACCTGACGGCGCTGCTCACCACTCGTTCGCGCTTGACTTCGCTTCGCTCGTCTCGCTGACTCGTATGCAAGACCGCCGCTATTGCCCCGCTCTGCCACCCATCCTAAACTCTTTTACCGACGGTCTTTCAACCTACGGTTTTGTTCGCCTTGGGATTTCGCAACCAAACACAAACTGCGTTGCACTATAAACTATTATCGGACATTTATCAAGAATTTTATTCCTTTAACCCACTTTTTACAGAATATACAAACAATCCCAAACCAAATAAAAACATTATCCCAGATAATAATTGCCCCATCGTTAAACCCCAACTTGTTAAAAAACCTATCTGTATGTCGGGTGCCCGGAATTGCTCGCACAATACCCTGAATACCGCGTAAAGCATGCCCATCATACCACCCAAGGCCCCAGGATACTTGCGCAACCGTGTATACTTATATAAACAATACATTATTATAAATAATACTATACCCTCGGCCGTGGCTTCGTACAAAGGGCTAGGATGACGCGGTACCTCACCATGTCCCGCAAAAACCACTGCCCACGGAACATCTGTTGGACGCCCCATAACCTCCATATTTATAAAATTCGCAATCCTGCCAAAGAACAAACCTATCGGAGCAATAACCGCCAACCTATCCAATATCTTTAACGGATCAAGCCTTTCTTTACGCGCAAATAAAATAGTTGCGACAATAACCCCCAGTAAACCACCATGAAAACTCATCCCACCATGCCAAACGGCAAATATCTCTAATGGATGAGATATGAAAAAAGACAAGTTATAAAAAACAACATACCCCAAGCGACCGCCAATTATAACCCCCAGAACAATCGCAGTTAATAAATCATCAAGTTGCTTCTTTGTTAATACAAAATCATGGCTTTTGTTCATTGTAAATCGCTTTATCGCAAAATAACCAATCACAAAAGCCAAAATATACGCCAGCGCATACCATCTGATATCCAAACCAAATACAGTAAACGCCACCGGGGAAATGGGATTTATAACTATGGCCATAGACTATCTATACCGCTTGACAGCATCTTTGAAGTTTAATATGATTTCATTAAGTTTAGCAATTGATTTTTTCGTTTGTGCGTTTTGCGGTTGATTTTCCATCAAATCTTTTAAAGACGCCTCGGCTTTTTTCAATTGGTCGGTCAAGTACACTTTAAGTTCTTGTTTTGAAAAATCTTCTTTGCAATCTGCTTTTTTGCCGATTTCTTTAACGCGTTGACTTCTTGTCATATTAGACATATGTAACCCCCTTGTATTTTTATTTATCTTGAAATGCTTACTACATTGTATTATATATTTATATGTTTAACAAGGAGAATTAAATGGCAATAAAAAACGTTGCACTAAAAACAAAAACAGATATGCCACAGCAAAATAAAACTGCGCGCAGCGGAATTGAACTTTACCTGAAGCGAATATTTGCTTTGATGTTCGGGGCGGTTGCTTTGACGGCAGTTGCTTCGTACCTGACAATTTGGGGCGGATGGTTTATCTACTTGATAAACCTGCACACAGGTAACTTTACGGCGCTTTATTACATCTTGCTGTTTGGCGGATTGGCCTTATCCATATGGGCGCAAGTTCGTGCTTTCAGTTTCAAGCCCGCAACAGGCGCTTTATTATTAGCACTGTATTCCGTTTTAATGGGCGTCGTGATGACACCGTTATTGGTTGCCGTACTAACAGTTAATCCTGCGTCTATATTATTTGCATTTATATTGGCTGCGGTTATGTTTGCCTGCATGGCGTTGTTTGGATACAAGACAGTCAAAGACCTATCTTTCTTGGGCATATTCTTGATGATGGGCATGATAGGTTTAATATTAGTTGGATTGGCATCTTTCATCTGGCCGGGCATTTTGGGCGGTACATTTGGGACAATAGTATGCTTTATCGGCGTATTAGTATTTGCGCTGTTCACAGCCTATGATATGCAAAACTTAAAACGTGCATATGCGGTTACAGCAGACGACCACCAAAGAAATCAATTGGCCGTATTAGGTGCATTGCACTTGTACATATCGTTTATCGCGATGTTCCAATATCTGCTGAGCTTATTTAACAGAAATTAAAACAACGGAGAAAAAAATGGCTTATAAAATAGACCCTGCAAAATGTATCGGTTGTCATACTTGTATGGGCGCATGTCCAGTTATGGCGATTTCAACAGGTGCAGACGGTAAATGCGTGATTGACCCTGCAAAATGTATGTCTTGCGGAACTTGTGCTGCGGTATGCCCTGTGACAGCAATCGCACCAGAAGCAAAATAACAGAAAACAAACAAAAAAGAACGGGACTTTGTACCCGTTCTTTTTTTATCGCTTTATTTATTGCAAAAAACTAAAATCTGTATAATATGTATCCTGTAACATTTAGGGGTAGAAAAATGCCAGCAAAAACAATTAACGATATTGTCGCTTTGTGTAAAAGACGCGGTTTCATCTTCACAGGTTCGGAAATTTATGGCGGACTGGGCGGTGCTTATGATTATGGCCCGTACGGCGTTGAATTAATGAAAAATATACGTAACGCTTGGTGGGACGCGATGGTGTATTCGCGCAACGACATAGAAGGGCTGGATGCGGCTTTGATAAGTAATAAATTATTATGGAAATATTCTGGCCACGAAAGTAATTTTTCAGACCCACTGGTTGAATGCAAAAAATGTGGCACACGTATGCGCCAAGACAAAATGAAAGACCAAACTAAATGTGACAACTGTGGCAGCACTGACTTAACGGCGCCGCGCGCATATCAACTGATGATGGGATTGTCTATTGGCGCAACGGCGGACGGTGCGATTAATGCCTATTTGCGTCCTGAAACAGCCACAACGACTTATGTAAATTTCAAAAACGTATTGGACGCAAAGCCCCATAAATTACCATTTGGTATTGCCCAAATTGGTAAGGCGTTCAGAAACGAAATTTCACCGCGTGGCTTCGTTTTCCGTATGCGCGAATTTGAACAAGCAGAAATGCAATATTTCGTCAGACCAGACGAAGACGAAAAATATTTTGAAATGTGGAAAGAAATTCGCAGGGCTTGGTGGATAAACTCGCTGGGGATTCCAGCAGAAAAACTGCGTTTTACCCCGCACGAGAAGTTGGCACACTATGCCAAGGCCGCCGGCGATATAGAATACGAATTTCCTGACGGTTTTGACGAAGTAGAAGGAATACATAACAGACAAGACTTTGACTTAGGATCGCACACAAAAGCACAAGATGAATTAAACATCCAAGCCAAAGTAATTGAAAACAAAGACAGTACTGTAAAATTGTCTTACAGCGACCCACAAACTGGTGAAAACTTTGTGCCTTATGTAATAGAAACAGCCATGGGCGTTAATCGCGCTATGCTGGCCGTCATGTTAGAAGCATATACCGAAGAAACACTGCCAGACGGAAAAAGTCGCGTTGTCTTGAAGTTAAAACCGTGGCTTGCACCGGTCAAGGCAGCCGTTATACCGCTGGCAAGAAATGTACCAGAACTGGTAGAAATTGCAAACAACATTGAAAACGAACTGCGCAAGTTACACATCGGACGTATAGAACTGGAAAATTCCGGTAACATTGGTAAGAATTATCGCCGTCACGATGAAATCGGTACACCTGTTTGCATAACAGTTGACCACCAAACCCAAGAAGACGGCACTGTGACGTTGCGTCACCGTGACACCATGGAACAAGAGAGAATTGCAATATCCGATGTCGCAAAGCGGGTATTAAATATAGTTCAGCAATAAAAAAACGCCCAAACGGGCGTTTTTTTTATTCTGTCATATTTGGTATCGTAATCGTATCATTATAATACCCCAAGAACCTATTACCTGTTACACAATAAAACTTTTGCAAAGAATCTTTGTATTCACGCACGGCCGAAACCCAACGATTTTCTATATCAGATTGCGCCCCCTGATAGCCGACAAACGCACCCATTGCGCCACCGGTACCTGCACCAATCAAAGTCGTTTTTAACCTTGCCTTGTTACCAAAATCTATCAAGGAACCGTCACCTGCATCAACAGTCATAGGGAAAAATTTATCTAACGCGCCTGATGCCTTGCCTTCTTCCAGCTCATATGGTTGACCGTTGGAACTTCTGCCATAAACAACTATACCACCACGAGATTTTTTCCAATCTTCCCAATCTTTTTTCTTCATCCCAAACGCACCATCACGAACATCCGGCACAACAGCAGCAATTTGTTCATTTCCAACCTTGCCCAGCGCTGTAACTTTTATAAACATCCCCTTGTCTGTTTGTATAAGATTATTTGGACTTTGTATATCTGTACCACATTTCATTGTCTCGGCAGTTTGGTTTCCTACTTTTACCAACATACACCGATTGTCTGTTGTGTTTATAATCGTGGTAAAATCCCCTTCTTCAATATCCTCTATATTTTTATTATCGTATTTAACGCCGACAAGTTCCATTGCTTCACAGTTTTTATTATCACTGTCGCATACATATGTTTTTTGCGTATCTGTGTTATAATAAATATTTTTACTCTCCACAGGCTCAACAGAGACCAACGCACCCCACAAGCATCGCGTTTTTCGGCCGTTCAACACACAATCTTCTATACGTAAAACAGGGTCGCCTGTAGACATTATATTACCGATGATACCGCCCGCAAAAGCGTTTACACCAGTTGATAAAATTACATCACCTGCAACCTTGCCAGAATAAGCGTTACCAGCCATTAACGCCGCACCACCCAAAGCACCAACCAATGTGTTTTGCATTTTACCTTTGTCTGTACCCAACAAACTGTCGTTACCGGGATCGTTTGAGCCTGTTATATTACCGCCCAAACCACCCAAAATCGCCCCCGCCGCTATTTTCAAAACCGCGTTTTGTTTTTGTTCTTCGTTCATAACCTTGACAACGTCTTCCCTGGTTGGTTCGTTATCTGCAGGAAAAACTACATTTTCAACAGCCGACAGATATGACGCATAAGGAAAGTCCGATATGTTGCACTTAACAGAGTCACCTGCCGCCAGATTAGCACGTGCCAATACCACATCTGAACCGTTTGTTCCCATCTGATAACCGCGCATTTCAACCACCGCAACACAAGTATTTGCACCGCCCGTTCCACGTCCAACCGTCGGTCTGTCCCATGCAAATTCACCATTTGGATATATCATCGCACACGATTCCAGTTGCGAAGTATTAACAGCGGAATTAACATCCCCGCTTATGACTTGTTCTGCCAATTCAGCATCAGCAACCCTGACCGGCAGGTTATTTTCTGTGTCCGTAGACGGCGTTGTAACAACCGGTACCGTTTGATTATAAGCAGGTTGTTGCATCATATTAACTTGATTATACGCCTCGGCATAACTACGGCTGGAATTGCCGACGCGAATTCCCGCCATCGCCGACCAAGGCGTCACACACGTCGCGGTTACAAGTAAATAATATCCTATAAAATTTCTTGTCGTTTTCATAACTTTTTCCGTATCTTATAACAACTGGCGATAAGAAAACAACGATATACGCCAACCAAATACTAGAATTGCAGACGCAATCTTACGCCCAGGTCAACCATGTTTAACCGACCACTTTCATACCAGTTTGTATAGTGGAATACACTGTCATAAGGGGCAGGATATTCTTGACCTGCGCCGTCACCCAACCATTCCGTCTGCGAAACGATGATGCTGCCAGAATTCTGTATTTTTCCAAGATTTGCATATCTGACAAAGAAATCCATCTTTATACCGCCGTCCAAGTCAGTCGTCAAACCACCTTCAAACATAAAAGCCAACTGTTCGGTTGTACCGCCGTTATGATACGCATAAACATCCGAAACGCCTGTCAATTGCCCCGCCAATGCCGCCGACGGGTCACGTTCTGAATAAAAGGTATCATCGTAAATTACATAGTCAGATATCGTATTCAAAGATATACCAACGCCAACGCCAACATACGGTCTTAACATACCACCTGCCAAGTAGCCCGTATAAGAATCAATATTATAGTACAAGTTCAACATAGTGGTATTCAAAGTAATCGCACCACCATCAACCTCTGACTCTACAAAACCGCCTATGCCGTCCGAAGACTGTACTACACTGGGATAACTGATACCCGAATAACGCAAATAAGAAAAGTCTACACGTATATCGTTATTTATAGCCGCACCGACAGATACCTGCAAAGGCAATACTGTATCCGTGTTAAAGTCAGCCTCTTTAAAAGCACCGGGAACATATCCTGCGTCTTCTTCATTCATATAGTCGGCCAACATCGTACCGCTTACACTGGCAGAATAACCAATAGACAAACCAACATACAACCCGCTGTCTGCCAACCTGTCATAATCTGTGGGCTGATAGTACTGCCTGCCCGCGTTTGTCGCGTTTGAACCGACGCGTGGCAAAGAACCTGTAACCCTTGTAGGATTCGCGGCAACCGCACCATTAGAGGTGATGACAGTTCCGCTTGTCGTTGGCAGATATACCACCTGCCCCTGTGCGTTTGTACCTTGATACCCCGAATAAACGGGATATGCCGCATCGGCATCACCAACAACACCCAGCAAAAAACCGACCAAACCGGCGAAAACGCTGACTTTTTTCATATCCTTTCCATTTTCCTTTTCATTTATTATATCATAAAAACGACTAATAAAAAAGCATTTAGTACATGAAAATATAGAAATAAAAAATCCCACCTGTAAACAGATGGGATTTGTGTCCAATATATGTTATTTTTTTGTTTTAGAACGCCAAGTTCAAACGAACGCCGACTTCGGCCTTTACGTCCGAACCGTTCTGAGAGTTATCATGCGCAGTATCAAATGTGTATTCACCATACAACGCAACCTGCATCATATCTGTCAACTGGTTCGCAACAGACAACGATACAATATATTCATCAAAACCGTCGTTCATATCAGATAATTTTGCCAAGAACTGCTTTGCAAAAGCCTTGCCAGCAGGATCGGCGATTTCTGTCGCCATGCTCTTAACACCATTATCTGCATGATGATTATATTTAACGCCACCACCAAAAGACCATCTGTCATCTAATTGATAGAAAGCATTCAACCCAGCATTGATTTCTGTCGTAGATTTCAGGTTAACAGAAATTTCATCTGGAATACCTATCGTAGATAATGGCATAGGAGTCATAGGAATTGTAACAGCCGTAACATCAATAAAGTTATTGCTGCTGCCAAAAGTTTTCAAAACTTCTACAAACGCGCTTGTCGTCAGTTTTGACCATGTTTTACCAAAGCGCAAACCAACATCCGCACCCCAACGACCGTTGGAATAGTTATCGTATTGGAAATATCCTTCTGTTAAGGATACCGGTATATATGCACCACGCATTTTGTTTATACCACCCAAGTGAGCGTCGGCATAAACGTCAAATACCGTTCCGTCATTAAATTCTAACGCACGATAAATCAAACCTGCACGGCCATGATTCAAGCCCTTGCGGTCAATATCGTCCGCCTGGGTATATGCAAAAGCACCACGAACAGCCAATCTATCCGTAATACCGATACCCAAATCTTCCTGTACACGCCAAATAGGGAATTCTGTCGCCCCTGCATGCTTTTTCAGTTCATTTGCGTGCGTATCATCTGTAACCTTGTACATAACGCCCGCACCCGTTTTTGAGTAAAATTCACCAGCTGTTGGTAAATATAACGGATTTTCTAAGTTTCCAGCCATTGCAGGCATTGTCAAAGCAGACGCTGCAACCGCCATCTTCAAAGTTTTTTTCATCATTTAACTCCTTATGTTTGATGAAATTCCACAGCCCCCATTATTGGCAAGACCGGGGTCCGTACCCACACCACCCATTATTGGCAACAGTGCGTTTTTTTGATACGAACCTCACAAGGGTGCTATATATTAAGAATAAAGTCAAAACAAATTTACTTTTGACAAAAAACTTGAAAAAGTATTTTACAACCTTATATAAGTAGTGGTAAAAGACAAAGGGTTAAAAACATGAGTAATAATTACGCAGATTACGAAAAAGTAATGGAATTAATAACCGCCAAAAATAACGATACACACCAAGAAGACATGATATCTAATGCCGACAAGGAAAAAATATCGCAGGCGTATTTTCAATTATTTTATGCCCTTACCCTTTCACATTGGATGCGTAGTGGCACCTTGGGACAAGCATGGTACAAAGCGCTTGAACAAGTGAAAACGTTTATTTCCGCCCAAGACAAATTAAATCCTGCTGTGTCGTATATGCAACAACTATCTTTTTCTCATAATCTTCGTTGGTCTAAAATTATGATGACCAACAAAAACAAAGACCAAACACTGCAGCACACAACAGAAGATATGGATACATGGAAACAGTATGTCATTAACGATGTAAATAAAGCACTGGAAACTTTAAAAGGCATGATTAAACAATATGCTAAACAAAACAAAGACATTCAAAAACCAAAACAAATATCTAACAAATTTGCAGGCGCGTCACAGAATTTAAAAATTCTGTTTGCTACAATGCAAAAAATAAACACAAAATAAAAAAACCAAGGGCTGTTCTCAGCCCTTGATTATTTATGTTTATATGCCAAAACATATGGCACAAACTTGTCTTGATATTTATCGCCCAACCAATCGCGCGGAATAATTAAACTATTCTTTTGTCCGGCAGACATTTTGTGCAACACTTCACCGTTCTTTGCATTGATTATCTTCGGTAAAACGACGGAACACTTATCCATAATACCAGGCAATATAAAGTTTATTTCATCGCCCTGCTTTATTTCGTTACGCAGTTCCAAAATTATACTTTTATCATCTACACTGGTTATAACACCTGCCGCATGGAACTCGGACGTAGAGCGCGTTGTTTCATAATTATGCGCATCTGCCCCAAGAACGCCGTCAAAAAATGCCGTTGTATAACCGCGCGTTTCTAACTTTTCTAAATTTTTCATAAATGGTGCCGAATCAAAATTTTCTGGGTCGCGCGCATAAGCGTCTATTGCGGCACGATAAGCATGAACAACGCTGCCCACATAATATTCACTGCGATTTCTGCCTTCTATCTTTAACGAATCAGGCTGTGATTCCAAGACTTCACGCAACCGCGGCATCAAGCATAAATCTTTTGAGTTCATAATATATGCCCCGCGTTCGTCTTCTTCCAAAGGCATTTCAACGCCAGATTCGCGTTCACGCAAGATAACATCATACTTCCAGCGACACAATTGCGCACATGCCCCACGATTTGCAGGACGCCCCGTAATAAAATTAGATAACAAACAACGTCCAGAATAACTCATGCACATTGCGCCATGTATAAAGATTTCCAAACCTATGTCTGGGCACTGTTTGCGTATGCTTTTAAATTCTTCGTGCGAAACCTCGCGCGCAAGCACGCACAATTTTGCGCCCGCCTTCTGCCAAAACTTCACCCCGGCAGCAGAACAAATATTTGTCTGCGTAGAAATATGTATCGGCATATCAGGATGATTTTCACGAACCCACATTAAAACACCTGGATCAGATATAATCAACGCATCAGGCTTTAGATAATTAATGATTTCACTGACGCGCGGCATATTGATGAAATCTCTGTCATGCGCAAAAAGATTAAAAGCAAGGTATACCTTCTTTCCTGCAGCATGCGCAAGTTCTATACCTTGTTTAACTTCTTCGGTTGTAATTTTTGCGCGCGCGCGCATAGAAAATCCGGGCAATCCCGCATAAATAGCATCTGCGCCATAAAGTATGGCTGTTTTAAAAGCGTCCAACGTACCAGCTGGCGCCAAAAGTTCTGGTATTTTTTTCATACACATAATTTTTAACACTTATTTTACAAAAGCAAGCATTTTATAAAATTTGGGCTTGAAATTACAATTTTTACAATGTATAGTAAAGCACATTGCCAGTTTAGCTCAGCTGGTAGAGCATCTGATTTGTAATCATCGGTACGGCTATTATGCACGGCAATGCACAACAATTTTTCGCAGTTTTCTGCGATTTTTTATTACCCTAATCATTACAACATTTTTGCAAAATATGGCAGTTTTTTGAAATCACTGGACCAAATTTGGACCATAAATTACACCCTAAACAGCCCGTTAAAAATTGCATTACGAACATCAAATAAAAAATTTTTTTGTGGTCCATTTTTGGTCCAATAAAAAATATTTTATGTTTAAAAATTATACTTGATTTACAACCCAGAATAGGTATAATTTGGGCATCGCCAGTTTAGCTCAGTTGGTAGAGCGGCTGATTTGTAATCAGTAGGTCGTTGGTTCAAATCCGACAACTGGCACCAGGATTTCCGCGGGCTTCGCGGATTTTTTTATTTTTCATATTTTGGAAATACCACGATAAAAATTGATTATTTTTACATATAAAAAAGCATTCTTTTTACTGGTGCCGCAAATCAAACACGACAACCATAGGGGGGGGTATAGGGTACGCCCCATAGATTTTTTAACCATCGGCACACCTGTCACACTGTCACGGGTAAATTGGATACGATGGGGCAAATAACAATGACCGCGACAGTCGCATTGTCGCGGCCGACGTCAAACAAAAATGATTTTATGCCACCGTCATACCATAAAACAGCAAAAACGCGTTGTCGGCCATTTGTCGTAATTTATAAACTGGTCGAAAAAAATTATAATGCAATCATTCAAACAATGCCCCCGTGGCACGCCCACGTGTCAATCGGCAAAAATCTAATATTTCTTTTATACCAGCATTTTTTTCGCGCCAATTATAAAACATTTCATCAGTTAACAAAGAATATGCCCATGTGGAATCCATCCTGTTGTTTGGTGTCAATTCATTAATCTTTGATACCCAGTCCATTGCACCAATTTCTTTACTTTTTACATCTGGATTTTGTGCCATGTTGTTGCCTTTGGTTTCAACAACATAAATATTATTTCCAATTTTCAATATAAAATCTGGATAATACGTGGCCAACATTCCATCAGAACGTAAATATCTGAATCTTGCAAACAAATGCTTGTTTTCGTTAATTTTTATAATTCGTTCAACCTGGGCATCTGCATCACAGGCCAGCAAGAAATCATGTTCCAATCCGCCTTTGTTTGATGGATAAAAAGTTTTTTCATATATAGATTTCTTTATATCCAACGCATAATTTTCGCGCCCAATTAATTGTTTAATTTCGGAAAAATAACGTTTTTCAATAATGGCATCATGCACATCAATATTATTATGCATTTCATATATTGCCTTTGATAATTCTGTCATTGTGTGTTTTATTATTTCTGTATTTGATAATAATAATACACGCCAATTTCCATCCTGTAATGGATCAAAAGGTTGACCGAATAATTTCGTACGAACAAATTTGTCTATTGCAGATATCAACAAATTTTGGTCTATTTGCATCAGTGGCATTTCTGTTCTGTGTCCGTTTGATGCAACTTTTGCAAAATTAGATGTAATCGCCCGCAGCATTTTTTGCAAATATTCATTATATGATTTTGCATTAAATAAATCGCCGCGAACCTTGTATTCGCCAAACTGGGTTTTTACTTGCATTTCTGTGCCGACAAAGCGTTCTGCATTATCGTGTGGCACCATTTTCTTTAATTGTTCCAGACGCCACCCAGACAAAGGCTGCATATTATCCACAGAAATGATCGAACCATTGAGAGTTTCTTCGCGTTCCTTGATAATTTGTGGCCAAAACATGTCATAATCTGCATAATTATTTTTTAATCCCACAGTTATCATATCCCCAACAGAACTGGCATCGGTTGGTCTGTCTTTTGTTTCAGAAACAACCAAAGTTTTATCCAAATCTTCATAAAAATCTTTAAATGCAGGATGTTCCACGACAAATAAAGTATCAAGATAATTTAACGGTTCTCGTTTCAGGTCATATATATTATGTCTGTTGTCCGCTTTAATAGCATCATAATCACGGCCACGCCACATTAAACGCAGACCTCGTCCCAAAACCTGTTCCAACAAGATGGGTTCCTGGGTAGAACGCAACGGAACAATTACGCAAATATTGTTTACATCAAATCCCTCACGCAACATAAGAACGCTGACTACAACCTTGGGTTGTATTTGGCTGTCCAGATTGAACAAACGTTGCTTTAATGCGTTCCAATCAGCCGTTTTTAATTCACCCTTTTTATTTGAATCTATTTGCATAATATCATCGGGTGCCAAACCTTCGGATTGTAGAAACTCACATACAAATGGTGATACATTTGTATCTTCACATATAACCATCATTTTTGGATGTTTTGTTGGATCATGTTTTACAAAATCTTCTTCTAAAATTTTTAATCGCGACAATCCAGCTCGCAGCATCAATCGCTGGCCATCAGACAGGCCAATTACTTTATTGCTGCTGTTGCGCACAGAACGAAATTCTATATCTGCATTTGCCAAACTGGCGATTTCTTTGCGTTCATCCAAAACAAATGTTTTAACAAGCCCTGTACGCATGGCAACAGATAATTCAAAATTAACAACAATATGCGGAAAATAATGTTTTACCTTATTTTTCTTGCTGCCGCTGGTATCGTATGGCGTTGCCGAGAAATCAATCTGTATAAAATTACTTTTTAATGCATTTGATAGAACGTTTAAAGATTTCTGCCATTCAACTTCGTGTATTACACCATAGGTTTTGTTTTCATGAATATGGTGCGCTTCATCATTGAATACACATAAATCGGGCAATCCAGATAAATATTCAAGTATTCCACCACGTAAAAATCTGTCATCCAATGCATCTAATGAATTACCCGCCGAAACCCCTGGTGTCAATGGCAATAAATCATTCACAATATTTTTTGTGTCCGATAAATCAACCCCGTTTATATGTAAATCATCTTCATTATCTTCATTTTCATCATCTGAATCAACCAACGCATGCCAATTGGTTATCGCAATCAAACCATCGCCAGTTGTTTTATGTCCGATTTCTGATTTATCTGCCACGGAATTTTGTACAAAAGAATAAATGTCCTGACGATATTTTTCGGGCAGGAATAAATCTTCATTCTTTTTTAAATCCGATGTTTCAAAATTTCTGACCCCAGGTTCTGTTTCTTTGCCCAAAAAGGCATCCAACAAGCGTTCATATACAATTAACCCAGGCGCAACCAATAAAAAATTTTTAGTATATTTGACATCCGCAGTTGTCGGCATATATTTTGAGTTCAAATATTGCCACACCATCAATGCATTCAACACCCATGTTTTTCCGGTGCCGGTCGCCATTTTTATACAATATTTGGCCAGATTATATTTATCGGCACACGTTATCCCTAAAAAATCGTTATCAACAAATGGTGTTGCGACAATTTGTCCGATTGCCGAATACATATCGGATACAGATTTTGATTTCAGAACTTCATGAACATATATTGTGTTCAAAATTGCCTGGCGTTGTCCGTCATGAAAATTTCTTTCACGAACATCACAAAACACAGGTTCAAACCAATATCGCAACAAATCCGCCGTTATCGGTGATACCGCGTTCAAAAACCGCCCAGATTCCCATTCTGCGTTCACAATGGACGATAATTCAGCCGCAAATTTTAATGGAATATCACGTGTGCCAATCATGTTATTTTCCTTTTTTGTTGCCATTTTGTGCGTTTCCCCAGAACGGCGTTCATATTTCTACGAATAGTTTCAAATGTATAATTTAACTCCATCATTACCGAACTGTTTTCATAACCATAAATAATTTGTTCGCATTCTTGACATTGCTGTACGGGCGTGTTTTCTGTTTGGTTATACAATGTGTCACAAGCCTGCTGAATGCGTTGACATATTTTCATAATAGCATCAAACGACTTTATAGATTCTTCTCCCCAATAAATCGCAACCTTGTTCCGCAAATTAAAAAAGATTTTAAATTTATCTTTATTTTGTTCCATACGAAATAACGGGATTAATATATCAATGCGTTTTGTATTTATCGGCAAAGCACGTTCCTGATAATATTTTAATGCACTTTTTCGCTCTGTATTGTTTCTACTTGGCGAACAAATAAATTTGAACAAATCTTCTATCTCTAATACCCCAGCTAAAACTTCACCAGCCACATCCATTTTTGCTTTGGTTAATGTTGAGGATTTCCATTTAAATGCCACATATGCGGCCACCCCAGTAAAAAACGCCATTGATACATTACAAACAATATTTATATTATCAGGTGTAATAATTTCACACATAATACCTACACCTCTATAATTGCTTGGGATTCAAAGCCGAACACATCAACCGCCTTGACGCAAATTGTGCGTTTGCCGGGAACCTTATCCACAATCAATTCGGCGGAATGTGTCACACGCAATTCATCGCTGTCGTTGGCGGTGTTTTCACGATAATCTTGCCATACACTGCGAAATGTATGCCCGTCATAATCCGGATCAATTGACCAATATTCAATTAAATCCAATGGCTTTTCTGCCATAATATTTTGAACCACTGCTTTACTGTCGTCATCCAATGGCAAACAATCTGGTGACAGTAAAACATAATTATCCAATTCGATAACCAGTTTTTCTTTGCCATCTTGGTTGGCTGATAAAACACGTGGCTGTTTCAAAGTCAAATATTGCAGCGATGTAAAACGTATTTTTTGATTATTTACCCAATCGCGATAATCCTTTTTGCGCAGCATATCCAGCAAATCTGGTGGAATAACCAAAACTTCTATTTCATTTTTGGGTAATTTTGATAATTTATCGCCAATATCAAATGAAAAATTCCACCCCAAAACAATAACCTTTTTCCACCCCCCCATAAAAGATTCACGCAGTTCCATTGCACGCTTTATCGTGCCGGCATTTGTTATCTTGTTTGGACTGTCAACAATTACCAGTGTTCTGGTGTCCCGCATATAACCAACATTCGTTGGTGCATCGGCATTATCAAATGGCAATGCACCGTATAAACGCATTACCACACGTGCCAAATCGGACACACGTTTGTATTGCCGGTCGGATAAAAATGCCTCGCGCGAATAATCACCAATGGAATGGTACAGGAATGGTTTGCAATCGGGAATATCAATCAACCGTTTGCGCATAATCATAACAGATGGTTTGCCAATGTCGGATGTTATCCATCGCCGCCCCAATTTTTCCGCCACCGCCGCCGTGGTACCCGAGCCGCCAAAGAAATCCGCCACAATGGAGTTTTCATTGGATGCTATTTCTATAAGCATTTGTGCCAACCCCTCTGGTTTTTGTGTTGCATACCCAACGCGTTCTGATGATAAATTTAATACTGGACGCATATTATATTGTTCAATGCCAGTGTCTTTAACTATCCATGGAGCACCTTCAAACACGTCTCTTAATATAGTATCCACATAATACCTGCCTTTTTCATCTTGTTTTGACCCCATAAAAGGTTTTTCTAAGTATTGACGTTCAATTTGACTGTTTAACGAAAAAGAAGCTGTTTGTTTGCAATAAAATAGAATTGTGTCATGTTTTCTTGGTAATGCCCCATTTCGTGAGGCGCCCCCACTCCTGTACGACCAAACAATCTCATTCACAAAATTATTCTTACCAAAAATATCATCCATTATTACTTTTACATAATGGCCGGCGTGCCAATCGCAATGCACATAAATTGAACCTTGGTCGGACAATAATTCACGCATTAAACACAGGCGTGGATACAGCATTTTCAAATATGATACCGTGCCATCCGCCCATGTATCGGAATACGCAAACTGCTCCAACACCGTTGGTTTTTGTTCAATGTCACCATTTGGCAAGTTTATTTTTGTTCTGTAATCTGCCTTGGAATCAAATGGCGGGTCAATATAGATTAAATCAATTTTGCCACGCATACTTGGCAATCCAGTGGCAGGGTCACCGCTTAACAATGCCTGCATTGCAAACAGGTTATCACCATGAATTAAACGGTTAAACCAACCGTCTGTATCGCATGAATTCGTGTTATCCGGTGGGCAACATGCACGAATTTCACCGCGAAACAAACCGCTTTCATCACGTGCCGGCAAAACATATTCATTCGTTTGCAGCATCATTTTATTATCTGACTGCGCACGTGCCAAAATACGTTCCACTTCTTTTTTACCCTGTGCCACGATTTCCGGCAACATGTCTATCAATGACTTCGGCATCATTACCCCCGTTTTTGCAAACAAAAAACCGCCAACGGGATAATGGCGGTCGGGGAGTTCATAAAATCAGTTTTTATCACTGGATTCCTGTTGCTTTTGGTTGCGCACCTGTTTTATAACAACAGCCCCCCGACCATAACAGTCAGGGCATAATAACGGTGCAATCCGCACCTATACGGAAACGATGCAAACTGCACCGGATAAAAACTAGGCTTATGACGGCCCCGAATCCAATTCCCATTGAATTCAACATACATTTTACACCAAATTTTCCAAAAATCAAATGCCCGAGGATACGGGTGGGGGGGTATATGTTTAATATACGCCCGTCACGTGGTGGTTTATATCACAATATATACAGGTGTTGGGATCAGGCGGACAAATATGGGTGGGGGATAATGCCAAAACATCGGCTGCACCGGATAACTGGCACAGCCGACCAATACAAAAATCAATATGGAATATCCGGCAAATCCGAAATGTCATCGTCTGATAGTTCCGTCACACTATTTTCGGCAAAAAATTGTTCTGCCCGTTTAAAGGCGACATCAGGTGTGTCGTCATTGTTGCCTTTGGCATCCTGCGTATCAGGATTATTGGTTTGCACTGGTGCGGTTTCGGATGCATCATCTGCTGAATCCGTGACCCCGTTACACGCCACGCTAGACGCGTCCTGTGTTGTCACGGGGTCACATACAATTTGGGGTACATAGCGTTCAAAGGCATCTGTAAATGCCGCGCGTGCATATCCGCGTTTTATTTTGTTGCCGATGCGGATCTGTTGGGGTCTGATATCAAAATCCCGCAGCATACCAGCCAAGGTTATACTGGTTAACACAGTTTTCCCATATTCTTTATCTGCCCATGGACGGGTTTCAAATTGGTACAAGTGCCTTAACAATTCATCTGTTGCCAAGAAATCTGCACCCGTGTTTTCAAAAACCTGACTAATATCCGCCAATAATTGAATCGGTCGGGTTTCAACATCATCCGACATGGGACATAAACGCGCCGCAGCATCTGCTAATTCAGATACCAAATCGGGCGATATATGGTGCGCGATTGCGAATAAAGGTTCCCAAATATCTGCCTTGCGACCATTCAGAAAATTTGGCACATCTGGGAATATTTCGGATATCGCATTAACATTGTTCATCATATACCGCATACACATGCTTTGTAATTGTGTGGTCTGTGGCTTTACCAGACGCTCGCGCAACTTTTCAACGCATCTGTCATGCGGACCAGCACGCCGCATAACAATGGTGATACTGCGATCCATTATTGTTGCATCCCGATTTCCAATGCCTGCAATTGCCATTGCACCATAACAATCAAATGTCTTGGTGGCATAATCATTTTTAGTTGCAATGGTACGCAATACTTTGCCGCCACGCTTATATCCTGCATTCACAATTCCACGGATTTCATTATTTCCGTTAATATAGGTATCCGCCTCATCAATTAACAGCGTTGGATGCCAAGCCGCGATAGTGCGAAATATTCCGGACGCGGTTATGCTGGATATATTTACAGGACTATATGTGGTCAATTCCAACAATTGCAACAGTTGTGTTTTACCACATTGTGGGGCCGCAGATTTAATACACAGACGTGGCGAATAATCAAATGCATTAACAGCATATGTATGCAACGCCCAGAACGGCAAAACAATTGATGCCCCATCCGGCAAAACCAAATATCGTTCGTATAGAGCACGCAATTTCTGGACCAATTCCAGCCCGTTCACGGGCTCATCCCAGGCATCCAGCATGGGTGTGCCGGAATCTGGTTGATTTTTAGTTTCAGGACGGTTAAAATAACCTTGAACATTTGGGGAATTAGTGGATGCCGCCGCCACAGTTCCCTTTTCTTTTTGCTCTACCATTATTTACCTCCTTTGATTCTACCGGTTGAACTGGGATTGGTTGCGACCCATTCAAAGAACTTGATTTCATCAATCAAAATCTTTGCACCGACCCGATGGATAACTTCCATATCGTTCAGCCCGTTAAACGGGGCGTGAAAGATTAAATCCCGCAGCGACCCGACTGGGAACGCAGGGTGCTTTTTCGCGAATTGCGGCACGGTTAAGTACCGTGGGGTTTCATGAATATTTATATCCATTTGAAAACTCCTATATTTTAATTTTGATTTCCGCACCGTGCGGTTATCTGTTAAGGAATATGCGGTGAAATACATAAAAAAACAAATGCAAGCAATTGCTTGCATTTTTGCTAAAACCCAATGTGAGTGTGGGATACAAGGCGTGTTTTTATTTTTTAAAATCACATATGCCCGAATCAGTTTGTTGCGATTTTTTTTATAATTTTAATTTCTTTTGCGGGATTTTATGGACGCTTTTGCCGCCTTTATTTTTGTGGTATTTTCTGTCATTAAATTGTTCAATTGCACTATCGCCCCCATCAACACCCCCACGGTCTCCTGATCAATATCTGGATTTATGTACATATAGTCAAGAATATAAAAAATGGCCGCGGCATAAAAAACTTCTGGGGTGCCCTCATATCGATTGTTAAACCAACGTCTGCGCTGGGTTAATATTTCCTGTGGTGGTGCAGGATAAATAACATTTTGTCGAACAGATGCCGCTTTTTTACGCATTTTGTCCAAATTTGTTTCTTTTTTCTTTCCAAATTTTCCGGGAATAATACGCCCATACTTTCCCGTCAGCGCTGAATCTCTTTCAGTCAATATTGTTAAAATCGCCATTTGAATCCTGGTCGGCAAATCCGCGACTTCCATATTTTTTAATGACAGTTTATTGATGTCATCGTTCGGTAAAATTGGTGTATTTTCAATAAGGTTAAAAATATTATCAATATGATTTTGTATTGTATCGCGTTGGTCCCATGTTAAAGATATCAAATACGGACTCGTTATTGGATTTGTCGGAAATATTATACGATAAGCCGTCATCACAATTTCATTTATTCCAACACCGGAAACCACCGGAAAATACTTGATAATATCTGAATAGTTTTTAATTGTTATTTTTCTGCGCTCCATGATTAATCCTTTATTTTACCCCCGAATATTTTTGCGTTCATGCTGGCGACGACACTGCTTTTATGTGCATCGGACAGGTGTGCATATCGCCGCACCATAGACAATGTTTTATGCCCCAATACCGCCGCGATTTCATTGGGCGTTGCGCCATTCATCGCCAAATAACTGGCACAAGTATGCCGCAAATCATGAAAACGAAAATCTGACAATCCTGCCCGCTTGACCGCAGTGTTCCAACTGCGTTTTATGTCGCATGGACCAGAATTGTTTTCATTTGGAAACACCCAAACATCTGATTTGCGGTTGTTATACAAATTACGCATTAACCCCAGCGCAGGCCCCGTTATAGGCACCCCACGCATTTCACCGTTTTTTGTATGTTCCAACACTGCCCAACCTGTGTCCAAGTTAATATCAGACCATTTTAGTGATAACAGTTCCATACGCCGCGCACCTGTTGAAATTGCCAAAATAATAATTGTGTAAAGCGATTTATTACGCGATTCTTTGGCTGCATCCAGCAACCGTTCGCGTTCAATATCACTTAAATAACGAACACGCCCCCTGTTTTCGCGTTTGTGTTCAACACGCGACACCGGATTAATATCAATCCACCCCAATGATTTAACGCCATAGGATAACGCGCAACTGAGTGCCGCCAGATACCGATTTAATGTTGCAGGACTTTTGGTCCGACCACCATACTTTATTTTTGCAATTTGGTTTAATGCGTGTGTTATAATGGCGGATGTCAATGAATGCAGTTTTACACCCTCAATAAATTTACGCCATTCTTCCAGTTGAAACTTTATATTACGCGCAGACCGCAATTCACATTCTGCCAAATGCGTTTCATATTCGTCAAACAATTCGCCGACAGTGCGATTATATGCAGTCAAATCGGGGATATGCTTTTGGTCACGCAATTCGTTTTCTGTTTTAATTGCCCATTCACGCGCCAATGTTTTACTGGAAAATGTGGCTGTGCGGATAAGGTTGCCCTCTACCCGAACACGCGCCCGATACTTGAAACCGTCTTTTGTCCTGCGTTTTTCAAAAGTTGCCATCTATTGAATCCTATTTTTCAGAGATAATACAACAACTTACAGCAAATGTCAAAAACATACAACAGATTCACAATCTGTGGGACGGTATATAAAAAACACAATAAAATCAATATGATACTCTTTTACAATATTGAAAATGGTCCAAATTTGGTCCAGTTGTCTAAAATCAACATATAAAAATGCTCGGAATTCTGACTGTTTGGATACAAAATCCATACACACAAATTATGTATAAATTTATTGCAAAGTATTGTAAAAAATGTCCCAGAAATGGACAGAACACATCAAAAAATGACGGAAATAACGCATAAAAACGCGACAAAACAGGGATTAATCAAGGCACCAAATTGAGCCAATGTCAATGTTTGTAATCAGAGGGTCGTTGGTTCAAGTCCGACAACTGGCACCAGGTTAACAAAAAAAACGCCGATTTTGGCGTTTTTCTGTTCTTAATTGCCATACATTTTTGATTTATTAATTTTTAACATATTTAACAACATATTACGCAGGTCAATATTTTGTATACCAACCAAATCTGTAGCAACGTTTTCTTTCTTCATAAGATATTGTAATGCTTGCCGCATGTCTTTTTCTTGTGACGATTGGACGTTATTTTGTTTGTTTTTCATTAATTCTATACCAGGCACAGTCATATTTGCAGATTCTGGCTTTATAACGAACAAATTAGAAATACGGTTATAATCATTATTGGAGTTTTTAAATAAACCTTTCAAATTCTGATTATAAACATTTATATCATAATTATTGGTGTAGTTTACCAACCCTGTTGTATATACGCCCTGTTTAACCGGTTCGTTCGTATCTGATTCTTTGTTTTGTTCGTCATCAAATTTAGTACCGTTTAGAATCGCCAACCCTACAGACCAAACGATGAACATGACCAGACTACATAAACGACCTCTTCTTATATCAGAATAATTTGTCGTCATTTTGTATTTAATTTTATCTTGTTTTGTCATAATTTATACCCCTTGACCAATAAAACATAAGTGCAATAATATAACTTATAAAACAATAGTCAAGGCAATATAACACAAAAAAATCGGGTGTTTGCCCGACTTTTTACTTTGTTGTTTTCTTTTTATTTTTTTGTTTGGTTGCTTTTGAAGTTCTGTCCACATCTGCATCATCGCCGACGATATCAAACCCGATTATTTCTGTTAAAATTTCACGCGCTTTTGGATTTTTATCTGCGTATTTACGAACCCCAACCAATAACATCGCCGCTATTAACTTTTCAATATATTGCGGCGAAACCGTTTGTGTAACCTTGTACTTAAGTTCGGACGCCATATCCTGCACCGCACTTTTTGCCCTGTATAATAACGAGTGGCGACGACGAATATATTTTCTTATTTCGCCAATCCACATAAATATCAGAAACACCAATATAGGTAACGCCACGCAAAATATAAAATATTTTGCAACGCTATCTAAACAAAATCCAGTCGTAAAGATGCTGGAACAAGAATTCTTAAAGTGTAAAAATAATACAGCAAAAATTTCATAAACTGCTAAGACCGTTCCGTATATTTTTGTTTTCATAAACATTGCGCCCCCCTTTTTGTTATTAATCCTTTTGACCTGGAATAAACCTGATGCCTAATAACACAGTCCAATCGTTTCTGTGCCAATCGCCACCAAGCCTTTTGCCTATTCTGGTCCAAACACCCGTTGTCCTATTAAGCATAGTACCAACTTCGCCTTCCATCAAGTATTCTATGCGACCGTCTTCATTATTTACCCATACCTGCGGGTCCAAAGCCGTCCACCAACCGTCGTTTGATAAATACCCAACCAACATACGAACCTGCGTCTGATTCGTGTCTTGATACTTTTCCGGTTCCAGATTATACAACGAAATGAACTGTTTTCCAACCAACGCCGTAAAGAAATTTGGACTGAAAGCATAAACATAGGCAAGAGTTGGATCAAATGTATATTGACGCGTGCCTAATGTGTCCGCAGTTGCAGTTGGCAAAATAAATTCTGTTGCACCAATAAATACATTTCTGCCAAACCGATACTGCGCACGACCGCGAACTCTTAAATCACCTATACCATTATCTGCCACGCCATAACCGGAAAAATGGCTTAATGGTAATTCAAAATTTATACCGAAAATTTTGTACAACTCTTTATCATATTTCAACCCCAAGGTTGTGACAGATGGTTTACCTTGCGCATCTATGACATTCAAACTTGGCAATAATTCCATTTTGGTAACGTTATCGGCGGGGTTAACCCCCTTAACAGCACTGTCTGCAAACGCAGAAAAAGGAACTATTAACATAACCCCAGCAAATAAAATATTTTTTTTCATCTTATATCCTGTATTTATACAGAATATATTGTTAGATAAAATGACATTAAAATCACTAAGAACAAAAACCTAGGTATCTGTCTTTATACAAAATTCATAAAACTTCATTGTTCTGTTGGCGCGACATCTGATGAATTATCAGATTCAACGGGCTGTTCTTGCTTTTCGGCCCGTTCTTCTTCTGCACGCGCAGCGGTTTCTATTTGTAGCAATTGATTTTCTAGCGCTGTACGTTCAGAAGATTTATAACCGGTTTCTTCTGATTTTGCATCAGATTTTTCCCCATCTGATTTTGCTTTATCGGCAGATTTTTCGTTATCTTTCGTTTCTTTTTTATCATCGGAAACAGCCGGATTTATTAAATTTTGATATATTTCAATGGCTTCTTGGGTGCCCGTCATGTCGCGTTTTAAAAGTTGGCTTTCTTCACCCGGTACAAACCACTTATCTAACTTAACCGCGGTTAACTGCATTATCGGTCTTGTTCGCGCATCGGCAACCCATTTTGGTAATGCGGGACTATCTGAGAAATACCATAATGCAATCCAATATACTATTCCCATTACAACTATGCCGCGTATTATACCAAATATTACCCCCAAAGTGTGATCTGTAACCTTCATCATACTTTCTTGGATTCTGTCGCGTAATTTTTGGTTTACGAAACCCACCAACAACAATATGACAAAGAAAACAATGAAATAAGATGCGACCAATGTACTAACCGTTGAGGCAGATAGATTAAATAAATTCTGCAACAAACCGTCTAGCATTGGCGATACAAACCTGGCAGTAATGGCGGCAACCACCCAAGATAAAGTAGCCACAGTTTCATAAACGCCACCGCGAATACTGGCCCAAATAGTAGATGCCAATATCACACCGATATAAATATAATCCAGAACAGTTAAATCAAACATGATACATTCCGATGTTTTTACTATTTTTTATTTTTGTCTTTCCTTACCAAAACTACCCCCAGCGCAACAACCAATACCGCTAAGAATATATAGAAGTAAACCGGTGAACCATTGTTATTTTTTTTTTCAACTTCCTGGTTCTGGACGTTCGCGTTATATTCTTTAATTGCCTGACGACGCGCGGCATTTCTTGCCTTAAAGTCATCTGGCTTGGCTTCCAAAGACTTTCTATTTTCTTTTGCGACATTTTTATCTTCTTCGGACAAATCTACTTCTACGGCATCGCGCAAATCTTGGGCCATAAAGTCCGCATAACCCTGAAAGCATTTATCGCCGACAACAATGACTGGGACGCCCCCGCTTTCATATTTGCACTTTTTTAACGCGTCTTGAAATAGCGGTAAATTTTGCTGGTCCATGACATTAACTTGGACAACGCGTAATTTAGGGTATTCATATATCATGGTATTCGCAAAGAATTCCTGCGCGTGATGGCAATGCGGACAAGACGGCGAATAATAAATCGTAATATCTGCTGCATTTGCACCGCCAAACAACCCTAAACCAACCAAAGCAAAAACTAATAACTTCTTCATAACTTCTCCTTTTATTGTTTAAAATTATAAAAATCTAACCTGAATGGTGCAAGACCTTTTTACACATAAGCGTAAAAATATTTATTTCGCATATCTATCATAAATAACAGGCGTTTTGTTGATGGTATATATTCGTCCGGTGTTTTCACGGTTATAATAAATATATAGAATATTAACCACATCTTCATTTACCCAAGGGTTTCCATAACCTATGACTTGGCGTTGGGTATTATTTGGGAAAACGGTATGAAACGTGTTGTCAAAAACCTGCGAATATTTATCGTTAAAACTTTGACTCATTATCATATTCATAACAATTATGCCGTTCGGTCCAACACGAGACTTTAAACGCCCCATAAACTCTGCCGTTATTAGCCCTTCGGGTATTTGATACGAATTGGAATAAACGTCCAATATGATTAAATCATATTGTTCATCGGTATTTTTCAAATATTGACTGGCATCTTGGACAATAAACTTCTTATTAGGCGTCAACTTCTGATTTAAAAAATATTTTTCCGAAACGTCTTTCAAAGTATGTTCTATATCCACAAAAGTATAATCATTAAAAGTGTCTTGCAAACCAGCGGTAAAACCACCCGCCCCAAGAACCAAAATCTTGTGCATTTTATCCGTCGGCATTGTATAAATAAAATGATTATTAATATAATTTATATAATCCGCCATTGAACCGTTATTAACATCATATATGGACATCGGCAGACCGTTCATGTTTAACACGCGCATACCATCTATATCCGACACCGATATCGTTGAGTTTGCGTTATTTACTAAAATTCCATAATTCTTGCGTTGGAACCAATCGCTGTTGATATAAATTGTCGGAATCAATATCAATATCCCAAATATAAAAACAGCAAGTTTTCTGTATGTAACAACCGCGGCAATAACCGACAATAAAACAATTAACATAACCGTATAATTTACCCCAATAAAAGGCATCAATACTAATGTAGTGGCCAAAGACCCCATAACAGAACCAATAGTATCCCACGCCATTATGTTACCCGTATAATTCGTATTATATTTATGCAACCATCTGGATAACAATGTGGTATTAAAGCCAAATAAAAACGGTCCAACCGATAAAAATACAAAAGAATAAATAAACGTCTGAATAACGCTGGACGTAATGCCGCCCATATACATAATAACAAAATAACTAGTAATTAAATGAAAACTGGACGCCATACAAGCGAATAACGCAATGACCAAGAAACTGGCACTTAATATTTTTCTGATACCGGTATTCTTAATTTTTTCCGACGACCCCAAAAAATATCCCAGCGACATAAAACCTAAGAATATCCCCATAATTATGCTGGTAATAACCGCGCTGGAACCAACATAAAAAGATAATTGACGCAATACAACCAACTCTAAGGACAAACTAACATAACCATTTAAGAAAATTAGAAAGACCAACCAAGACTTTATTTTTTTATTCATACTTTTTCTCCCGTTGGTTGTCATAGTAAAGTAAAATGAAAATGTATAAAAGCGTTTTTTTATCTTGTATGTAAAAATCTTACGTCATCAAATTCTGGGTACCTACTAAACATTGCTTTTGCAAACGGACACATCGTGATTATTTTACGGTTTTGATTTCTGGCCAAGTCAACAACGTGGCGTACCAGATTTATGCCGATGTTTTCATTTCTATAATTTTCCGATACATCTGTATGGTCTATTATTAACTTGTCAATTCCGACGCGAACGAAAGTTATCTCTCCTACATGCTGTCCGTCACAATTGGCATAAAAACCCAACCCATTTGGAAATATATCATACGTTATATCATCTGCCATTTCTCAAATCCTTGCTGTTCTTATTGCAGATTATAACACACAAAAATATATGTATAAATATGATTCTTATCCGCGGAAAACGGGGCTTTGCGCCCCGTTTTTATCTTTTGTTTATTTTCCTATACTGTCATAATTTTTTTTAATTATTTTTGCGCTTTTTCGTAGTGCAGCAGACTCGTCCGATGACAACTTAGGGTTCAGCGTTGCAACGACACCCATTGCCCCTATGACGCGCGGCAAAGACATAGCCACAGCGTTCTGACCGTCAGCGACACAACTGACAGTTAAAATCCGCCTTTCGTCATTTATTATGCAACGCAATAAGTCCGCCACTGCTGCACCTATGCCGTCCCAAGTAGCACCACGCCCCTGTATAATTTCATACGCAGCATTATGTACACGATGCGAAATCGTGTTTCTTGTAGTTACCGGCAAAGAAATTTTTAACTGTTTACAGAATTCATCAAGTGAAAAACCACCAACGTTTACACCAGACCAAGCAACAACACTGCTGTCACCGTGCTCGCCAAAGACTTGCGCACAAATGGATTGTGTAGATACCGATAACTGACGCGATAATATAGTCCGCAAACGCGCAGAATCCAGCATTGTTCCAGTTCCTATCACACGCGTGGCAGGCAACTTAGATATCTTTTGTGTTAACATAACCAATACGTCCAAAGGATTTGTTACGACGATTATTTTTACCTTCTTGGCGTCAACATTTGCCATTACCCTTGGCACGATGTCTTCAATAACCGCAACATTTTTGTTTAACAAATCGGTACGCGTTTCACCGGGTTTCTGATTTGCCCCGGCAGAAATAATGACGATATCGCTGCCACGAATACCGCGATAATTACTGACCGCGGATATTTTGACGTCAAACCCAAAACTTGCCGCATGACCTAAATCTTCCGCTGCCGCACGTGCACGTATACCATCACGGTCAAATAAAACTATCTCGTGCACGAACCCCGTGTTTTTAACCGCCGTTGCAACCGCAGAACCAACCGTACCAACACCTATGATTGCTATTTTCATCTCTCTTCCTTTTTTTATATAACGAACTAATTATATCATAAAAAACGGGGACATGCCCCGTTTTTTAATAAGACTTTGCAACGAATACATATGTCGGATCGTTGTCATCTAAACAACGACGCGATATCTTGTACTTTTCCATCAAAGCGTCAAACATTTCATTCTTCGTCAGGTCATACTTTATACGGAAAAATCCTATTTCTCCCTTTTCCAAGGCAGATTCCAATGCCGCCAAATCCGCAACATCTTTTATCATTTTCTTATTGCGGGCTGCTGCTGCGTTGTACATATCAACCTGTATCTGACTTAGAATATCATTTGCTTCTTTCATTAAATCGGACACAGATATAGTACGCTTGGACCCTTTACCTAAATCACGACGAGTTATCGTTACGGAATCAGATTCCATTTCACGCGCCCCGATCTCAACACGTAATGGCACACCGCGCTTTATCCATTTCCACATCTTGTCCGGCGCACGCATATCAGAAGTATCTACGAGAACCCTTATTCCGTTATCACGCAACTGCTGACCGACTGTTTCAGCAAACGCATTCAATACATCTGCATTTTCTTCACGAATAATAGGTATGATTACAATCTGGTAAGGCGCAACTGCCGGCGGCAAAACCAAACCGTCATCATCAGAATGTATCATGAACAAACTGCCCATCATCCTGGTCGTAGTTCCCCAAGATGTCGTCCATGCATGTTGCAGTTTACCATCTGTACCCAAAAATTGTATTCCAAAAGATTTAGAAAAATGTTGTCCTAAATCGTGCGATGTACCAGCCTGCAAGGCCTTGCCGTCTTGCATAATATGCTCCAAGGTATATGTATGGTCTGCACCTGCAAAACGTTCTTCGGCGGTCTTTTCACCCATAACAGAAGGAATCGCCAAAACCTCGCGCATATAGTCACCGTACATCTTATGCATTTTTCGTGCGTCTGCGTTTGCCTCTTCGTGCGTGGCGAAAACGTTATGCCCTTCTTGCCAGTTAAACTCTGATGTGCGCAAGAACAATCTTGGACGCATTTCCCAGCGCATTACGTTCACCCATTGATTTAATTTTAACGGCAAGTCACGATAACTTTGTACCCAACGCGACATTGCCTCGCCTATTATGGTTTCAGAAGTCGGACGAATAATATACGGTTCTGTCAATTTAGAATCTGGGTCTGGCTGCAACTTACCGTCTATCATCTTTAACCTGTGATGCGTTACAACGGCGCATTCTTTTGCAAAACCCGCAACGTGCTCTGCTTCCTTATTAAAGAAATCAATAGGTATCAATAACGGGAAATTTGCATTCTGAACGCCACACGCCTTTATACGCTTATCCATTTCATCGCGCATCAATTCCCATATCGCCCAACCATAAGGTTTTATCGTCATACAACCACGAACAGGAGCATTTTCTGCCAAATCCGCCGCGACAATTAAACTTTGATACCATTCACTAAAATTTTCCGCACGTGTCGGTGTAATCGCTGTTTTCATAATTTTAATTCTCTTTCTTTTTTATCGTTCGTCTTTTAATTCCATATATTTATCAGAAACTATTTCGTGCAGAGTTTCTGCAATCTGCTTTCTATTCAACCCCACCAACGGGGGTGGTGGCATAACAGTTATTTCTACTTTGAATCCGCCCAATACCATTATATGAAAAACCTGCCCAAAAGCACTGCGTTCGCGCGTGCAACTTGGCCCCATATCCTGATTAGAATTATTAAAGTATGCAAAATGTTCCGCTAAATCTTCGTCACTAATAACCCCGCCATCACGAAAACGATAGTGCATTGCCATCGGTTGCACGACAACGTTTGAACCTTCTATGAAATTAAACAACGTACTTTTAAATTGTTTCACATATGCACCGTTTGTAGTGGTTCCTTCGGGGAATAAAAACATAGGATACTTAACATTTGCAACTGTATCTTTGACCAGCTTTAACGCGTCCAAAGCATGTGAAGGTCTGCGGTCTATGAAAATTACACCGAATTTTTTAGCAACCCAACCAACCAACGGCCAAGATTCCATTTCTTTCTTTGCTATAAAACTGCCTCCAAAGGCAACAGGAAATGTTGCAATTTCAAAAATAGAAATATGATTACTTACCACTAATAAAGGTCTATGCTTTACCAATTTGCCGTGAACTTCTATTTTGATTCCTGCCAATATCAGTAAAATCTTCATAAATATTTTCATATACCAAACAGACGCACGACCGCGCGGCAACAAGAAAATAATCGGCAACTGTACCACCACCAACAACCAAAAAGTTATAAACTTTATCGCTGCGCCAATAGTATTAAAAATGTTTTGCTTTCTGACCCCGACCATTATAATTCTTCGCCTTCGTTTTCTTTTGAATCTTCAATATATTCAGCGTCAGCCGCATCTTCGCGCAACAAGAATTCCAAGAACGCACGAACAACCTTAAACGACCCCGTCACAGGGAATAACATTATCTTACCCAAAGTTTTTATCGGTCCGTCTTTTTCGTCCAAATGCGCCAATGCGTTTTCACGCCCCAAGAAATGCTTTTGATACGCAGCGTCTATTTTCTTGGTCTGCAACATTACAAACACATCGTATGAATTAAAAGGTTTATCTATAAAAACCCCCTTGCCAAACGTAGCCCCCAAACGCAAATACCCCTTTACCAACGGCGTCATTTGACGGCGTGCATCTTCTTCATACACAAAATCTTTTGGCAAAATATTCATTCTGGATAACTTCGGATTTACCCCATCGGCAAAATTTTCTGACAAAACAGTTGCACGTAAATTCAACGGCGATAAGTGGTTATAATATAAATAAGATATTGCCTGGGCAGACTCAACAGGTTTGGAGCCAACCCAAGACGCAACGCCAAATAATATCATAATCTTACGACGAACAACGTATTCACCCAACCCTGCCCACAACATTCGCATAACCAACGCATTTTCACGATATTCTTTGGCGACGCATGCACGTGACATTTCGGCAATATTACCGTTATAACGTTTTATCTTTGATATATTAAACTCAGATTCCGTATAAAAACCGCCCATCTTTTCCGCGGCGTTTCGGTCAATGATTCTGTAAGTACCGACAATCTTGCCGTTATGAAAAACCGCCATATATTCTGCAAAACTGTCATACGCATCATATTCTTCGCGAAGGTTCTTTTGTTCTTCGGTGGCATTCGCCCCTTCTTCCTCAACAAAAACAGAATATCTTAACTGACGAACCTGCCGACGTTCGTCTTTATTTCTGGTTAAACGCACTTCGTAATCGCGAACCTTGATAGCCATAAAAAATCCTTTATATCATTATAATAATATCAAGAATAACAAACAATACAGCCTTTATCAATTGTTTTTATTTTTGCTTGCGATTAATTAAATACTATACTATGCTATTGTTCAGTACAATGTAACTTTGTACTGCTTTGTCTTCAAACGCAAAGGAACATAACATGATGTATTTTCCCTGTTTCACGGGGCATTTATTGTATCAAGAGGTACATAAATGCCACAAATAAAAATTATATTTTGCATCCCGGAAATGGTCATCGGGGGCGTAGAATCTGTTTTCATACAAATATTAAAAAACTTGTCGGAAAACAAGGATTTTAACATCATCGTAGTGATGCAAAAAAAACTTGAAGAACCCTTTTATCAAGAATGGTTCACAGAACACAAAAACATTAAACTATACATTTTATATCCAAAAGGTCATATATTTGAACGTGCCAAAAAATATATGCCGTGGTTTCCGCTGTCAAACATTCGCAAAATAGTGTACGGATTATACAAAAAAGCAAAAAATAAACAGGCTATAAAAAGAGGCTTGTTTAATAACTGCGATATTATCATTGATTATAAAAATTGTTCGTTTGCCAAAATACTAAAAAATATAAACAAACCAAAAATCGCTTGGATACACGGGTCTATTAATTATTTTAATGAAACAACCTGTAAGCAGTATTTTACAATCTATGATAAAATCGTCTGTCTGACGAAAAGTTTTATGCGTGACTTTCGGTCGCAATATCCACAACATAAAAACAAAATTACACATATTTATAATCCGATAGATATAGAATCTGTTCAAAAAGAAGCAAAAAAACTTTCCACATTTTCTGGCAAATATTTTTGCGCACTGTCCAGATTGGATCACGACAAAGACATATCCACAATAATCAAGGCTTTTAATGAATTTTATACAAAGGAAAACTGTCCTGATATAAATTTAATCCTAATTGGTTATGGTGATAATGCAAAAGCATTAAAGCAATATGCCAACAGTTTACCTTGTGCCAACAAGATTCTTTTTACCGGCACAATGACAAAACCTTTTGGCTATCTAAAAGGTGCTTTGGCGCATATTTTATCTAGTCATAACGAGGGATTGGGGATGGTGTTACTAGAAAGCGCAGCATGCGGGACGTTAAATATCGCATCCAATTGTAAAAATGGGCACGCCGAAATATTATTAAACGGCAAAGCTGGAATTTTATTTCAACCCGGAAATTCGTCAGAATTAGCAAAAGCGATGTCATCAGTTTGGCATAACAATATTGATTGCCAAGCCATGAAAAACTTAGCCGCAACACAACTAGACAGATTTACACCGGTCACAATAACCAAACATATCCGAGACTTAATTCTTCAAACGATTAATTCAAAGGAAGCAAACAATGCCGAAAATATCAATTGTTCTGCCTTGCTATAACGGCGGGCGCTTTTTATCTGACAGTCTTGACTCCATCATCAATCAAACTATGCGAGACTGGGAACTGATAATAGTTAATGATTGTTCAACAGATAACTCTGCGACGATCGCGGAAAAATACGCCAAACAAGATAAACGTATTCATGTAATACATAACAAAACAAATCGTAAACTACCCGGCAGCCTGAACGTAGGTTTCAAGCATGCAACAGGCAAATACCTAACATGGACAAGTGACGACAATATTTGCAAGCCGAACTGGTTACAAACTTTATCGGACTACCTAGACGCGCACCCAGATACAGACATGGTAAGCGCAAATATGGACATGATAGACGAAAACGGCAATGTTTACGATACATTTAAATCGCCGAACGACCAAACAAACTACAAAACGTTAGCATACGCATGCAACATAGGGGCTGCCTTTATGTATCGCAAAGAAATTGCAGATAAAATCGGCAAATATGATGAAGACATGTTCTGTGCCGAAGACTATGATTACTGGGTTCGTATCGCCCTTAACGGTAAAATAGATTATATAAACGATAATATTTATCAATACCGCAAGAATCAAAAATCTTTAACCGCGACGCAACAGCCAAGAATTCTGGCCAAAACTGCTGCCATACAAAATAAATATAAAAACCAATGGATAAAAAAACTGCGCTTAAATTGGTGGCAACGAAAAAAACTAGAATATTTATTACGAAACAGGTTTTTACAATCTGAATTTAGTCTGGTTGGCATTCGTCATACCCTGGTACGTCAATCTATCAACGCCATTTTATTTTGGAAACCAGACCTACGACGCAAATTAAAAAAACACACGGAAATAAAACTATAATGAAAGGATTCTTATCATGAAAAACATACTTGTCATCCTAGGAACAAGACCGGAAGCAATAAAGTTAGCACCCGTCATATTAGAACTACGCAAGAAACCCGAATTTAACGTGCTTATATGTAACACAGAACAACAAAAAGAACTTTCTAATCAAACGCTTAGTTTTTTCGGGTTAAAGGCAGACTTTAATCTTGACGTTATGCGGCCTAATCAAACATTGGCCGGCGTACAATCCAGAATATTAAACGCCTTGTCCGAGATATATCAGCACCAACATTTTGACGCTACAATCGTACAAGGCGATACTATGACGGTTTTTTGCGGGGCCTTGGTATCTTTTTATAATCGCATTCCCGTTTTTCACGTAGAAGCAGGTTTGCGTTCACATGACTTGTTTGAGCCCTTCCCCGAAGAAGCAATGCGACAAATGACATCACGAATAACGGATTTACATTTCGCGCCTACACAACTGGCATATAACTTTTTGGTAAGCGAAGGTATAGATGAAAGCAAAATAACAGTAACCGGTAACACTGTTATTGACGCCTTGTCTTGTTTATCTGCCAACACAATTGATACTGCCCGCAAAAATTTATCCGAAATCGGAATAAAACTTGATGACAAACTGGTGTTAATAACGGCACACAGACGCGAAAATCACGGCACAAGACTGGACAACATTATTTCCGCGATTATAGAGTTAACATATAAATTTCCTGACCATCAATTTGTACTTCCCGTACATCCAAACCCAAACGTACACGACAAAGTACATAACGCACTGGGTAATATACCAAACGTCATTTTAACGCAACCACTGGATTACCCAGAACTTGTTTGCATAATGAAAAACGCTAAACTGGTTTTAACTGATTCAGGCGGTATACAAGAAGAAGCACCTACATTCGGCACGCCCGTATTGGTTATGCGTTATGAAACCGAAAGAACCGAAGGGGTTTCAGCAGGCTTTGCCAAATTGGTCGGCGCGGATAAAGACAAAATCATTTCAGAATCTTCACGCATTTTATCGGTCCCGAAATCAGATACCAGACTAGACGGCAGCAAAAACCCATACGGTGACGGAAAGGCTGCGCAGAAAATTACCCCTATAATCAAGAGGTTCTTTAATGCATAAAAACCGCTTAATAGCAATAACAATAATAAAAAACGAAGAAAATAATTACCTTCGCGATTGGTTAAAAAACATAGGAAAAATTGCAGACTACCATATTTTTTTGGATGATGCCTCTACGGATAATACACCACAGATTATTACAGAGCATCTTAAAAAACATCCTGGCGAGTTACATAGACGTCGTACTTCTTTGTTTCGCACAAACGAGCCGGCATTGCGCAGCGAACTTTGGGAGTATACACGTAATGTCGCACAACCGGGCGACTGGATTTTAATAGTTGATGCAGACGAATTTTATGACGAACATCTTACAAGTATCAAACGTAAATTATTATCTAATAAATGGCCCGATGCGCAGGTAATAAAAGTATCTTGTCTGGATATGTGGAACGAAAACGGATACAGAACAGATGGTTTTTGGTCGCCCCAACAATCCGACGTCAGAATTATCAGGTATATTGACACACCTTTTAATCCAAAAGGCAGTGCTTTACATATGCCACCATACCCATCTTCAACAGACATAACCAAGAACATAGATATAAATATTCCTAAAATACACTTGGCTTATCTACGCGATAACGATAAACAACGCAGATATCAATTTTATACGAAAAACGTATCCCAAGAACAGGATAACGTTTCTTATAAACACGCCTTATCAATTCTTGATACAAACGTAAAAATCACAGAAATATTTAATTTCTGGAAGGTTCTTAATGCCTTAATTAACGGCGATAAATTGTATTTACAAATATATAAAACAATTCAAAAACACAAAGGAAGCAACTGATGATAAAAATATTTAAAAAAGGTTTTCGTATTATTCGTGACGTCGTGACCGTCCGACCGCTACGTAAATATATAGAACGCAAAATAAAAGAACCTAAAATAAAAGCGTTGGTAAATTTAGTACAATCAAAATACGATGAAAACGCGGTGTTGATATTTCAATACCAAATGTATGACATATATGGTGATAAATGCTATAACGGCGGTGCCGAAAGATATGTAACAGATTTAGCAGATATTTTAATATCTTGTGGATACACCCCCATTTTAATTCAAATGGGTAACAATGATTCTGGCTTGTGGGAAAGGCAAGTTGGTAACCTGCGCATTTTTGGTCTGCCTGTTAAAAACTATACCGAAACAATAGGATTTTTTTATAAATACAAGTTTGTAATTTATTCTGGTGCGATGTATTGGGGCCGCAAATTACACCCTAATATTTTAATATCGCATGGCGTTACTTGGGACACACACCATTGGGACGTAAAACCACATGAAATATTTAATATTTTTTCTGATGTAGATAAATTCGTATCTGTTGATACTAATACGATATCTTGGATACGGACAACCTTTTCAAAGACCATGAAAGATTTTGATGCGCACTATGTTCCAAATTACGTAGACACTAAACTTTATACCCCCAGCAAAACAACCAATAAAGGCAATAAAATACACATAACTTTTCCAAGACGCGCATCACCAGAAAGAGGTTATTGGCTGATGTCAGCGGCCTTGCCGCCTATAATGGAAAAATACCCGAACGTTGAATTTCGCTTTGTCGGCTTTGCACACGGAGACGCCATTAACAAAGACATGCAAAGATTAATAGAAAAGTTCCCCGGCCGCGTAACACATTGCGCCGTATTACCTGATGAAATGCCTAAAATATATCAGGAAACTGATATATCATTAGTTCCTACATTATATGCCGAAGGAACGTCTTTATCGTGTCTGGAAGCCCAAAGTGCAGGGAACGTCGTTATCGCTACAAACATAGGTGGATTACCCGACTTAATCATAGATGGTTTTAATGGATTATTAATTAACCCAAACGGTAAAGAGTTAATGCAGGCCTTAGATAAAGTGCTAGCAGATAAACAACTGCAAGACAAATTATCAAAAAACGCGATTGCCGTCGCCCAGGCTTTTGACAAGAAAATATGGGTAAGCCGTTGGACTAAAATCATAACAAGCATGACAAAGGAATGATAACATGTCAAAAAAGATTGAACAAAAAATGTGGCAACTTATCATCAAATGGAACAGGCCCGGAAATATAAAAGAAGATAAACAATTACTGAAAGTAATTACACAACATATGAAAAATACAACATCTGGCAAACTGCTGGATGCTGTTTGCGGTCTGGGCGACAATCTGAACCTGATAAAAAACGCCAACTTAGAACAACTGGAATTATTCGGCATAGACGTAAATCCAGACTTGGTAGAAAACGCAACTAGGAACGGTTATAATGCAAAAATATCAGATTTAAGAAACATACAATACCCGGATGAAACTTTTGATATTGTTATCGCAAGCCATGTCATAGAACACTTTGGATACCCAGACATAACAAATGTCTTGCATGAATTATTCCGCGTTACAAAACCGGGCGGTATCGTCATCATAAAGTCTTTATTATTTTGCAAGACTTTTTACAATGACATAGACCATGTACGACCTTACTATCCGGAAACGCTTGGTAATTATTTTTGTGCAGCCCAACAACAACAGGTCGGCAACATAAAAGCCTATGAAATATATCGCTGGTATCAAACTTATCCACCGTTTTTCTCAACGTTTCATTTTACAGATATGTTAAAGATGTATATCTGGAAATACACCAGATTATATCCGTCTGATAGATGTAATTATGGCGTTGTCTATAAAAAATAAAAGGTACATAATAATGAAACTATTTCACAAAAAAGAACCGCAATCAAATAACATTGCAACATTATTACAACACATAAAAAAGCAACCTCGTCATATTTATAAAAAATTAAATGACGAAGCTTGGTCAAATGCTCACGACGAACAACAACAAATACTTATAAACCAAATAAAAAATAACGATTTTTTAAATGAGTGGACTCTAGAAATAGAAAAGATATCAAAACCTGGCGATAAAATCATAGAAATCGGATGTGCCTTGGGCGCCAGTTCTTTATACTTAGCTAAACGTAATCGCATTGTAACTGGCTTAGATTATTCAAAAAAAATGTGCAAAACATTTGCAAACATTGCAAATGATTTAAATTTAAAAGTTAATACTGTATGTGCAGATATAACAAAAAAACTACCGTTACCAGATAATTTTTTCAACATCGTTTGGCACGCCGGTGTACTAGAACATTTTTCAAATCAAGATGCACAATTTATAATTAACGAAAACGCTAGAATTTCTAACAATCTTGTTATATCAATGGTTCCAAACGCAGCATCCATCGCTTATCGTATAGGAAAAGAAATAGCAGAAAGAACTAATTCCTGGAATGCAGGTGAAGAAAACCCTAAATATACTCAAAAGGATCTGTTTATTTATGCTGGTTTAACAAATATAAAAGAATATACTATTGATTTACCTTTCGCTTTGGCCTTTTTACCAGCATCTGATTTAAAAAAATCCCTATCAGACATTTATATGAATCTGCCCACCCAAGATAATATTCATCAAGGATACTTATTGGTCACCATAGGAGAAAAACAATGCAAAAACCAATAATTTCAATAATAGTGGCAAATTATAATAACGATAAATATTTACATGATGCATTAAATTCTATTTTATACCAAACATTTACTAATTGGGAATGTATAATAGTAGATGATGGTTCTACTGATAATTCAAGAAATATCATAAACTCTTTTATAAAAAAAGATCCACGCTTTATCAAAATATTTAAACAAAACGGCGGTGTATCAACAGCTAGAAACATCGGCATAAAAAAAACTTCCGGTGAATATATAATGTTTTTAGATAGCGACGATTGCCTTGTGCAAAACGCCATGGAAGTTTTATATACTGTAGCCAAAATGACTGATGCCGACAGAATAGGCGGACGTTTAATACCCGTATCAGCGCAATTTCATTACACCCCTTTACTTAATACATTTACCTCGCCACAAGAATTAACAACGTTTCACTTATATACAAACCCTATACCAGATTTTTTAAATAATTATTTATATAATCCTGATTATCCATGGGTAACTGTGTGGAGACAGATGTATAGAAAAAAAGCTATTAATGGAATTTCTTTCCCTGTAGATACAATAAACGCCTTTGAAGACGGCATATTTATGACGGATGTTATAAGCAATATAAAAAACTTCGTAGAAATTGATAATACAATTGTATATTTTAGAATATCTCCGAACAGTTTATGCCGCAGCGGAGAAAAGACTAATAAGTTGATTATGTTATCTGGCAAAAACGCTTTAACACATGCTGTTGCATCATTGCAGAATAGCAATGAATATTCTTACCCTTTATATTTAAAAGCACATAAATTTATTATAAAGTATATTATAGATATGGGTGTTATAGATATTCTAAAACAAAATAAAACATCTTTATACGATATATCTTCAAACATAATGAATGAATTATATGATTCTAAATTAATGCCTAAAATTTATATAAAAAAAAGCAACCGCATAGTAATATGGTGTGTAAAACGCAAATATTTTAAACTTGCTAGATACATTTTAATACATGATATCAAATATTCTATATTAAATATAATCACCTTTGGACTTATACAACCTATAAGAAAGAAAAGAAAACGCAAACTTTAACCCGCATACCAGTGCAACATGTGCACTGGTATGTTTATCACATATTAAAAACCGCATGCGAACCACATTCTGGACGCATCATCTACGGCACCACCATTCCAACGAACTTGTATGCTTATGCTTGTTTTTATCTTGTTGGCGTAACTTACGGATATCGTTCCAACACCGCCGTCAATCATTACCGGCAACGCCATGACTGTATATTTAGTATTCATAAAAGACACCGGAAAAATGATATTCGCACTAACAGAAATCCCCCCTTGTTCTAGCCAGCCTGACTTATATTTACGATACCAAAAAGCACCATCTTCGGATACAAAAGTATCAACAACGGTATCACCAACTAAATCTTGACGCGCCAAGGCAAAACCGCCGGGGTTAACACCATCATGAACCCGCAACGTATTGTTTGTTGTATCTACGGTTATTTCGCCTTCGGCGCCGATAAAACTATCGTGTTCAACAGCACTGCCGCGCCTGAACTGAACTTGACGAGACATATTATAATCCTTTTAGTTTGAAGTTTTTGGACATAAAAAAAATCGCCCAATTCGGCGATTTACTAAACATAATTATACCAAAAAATAGGACAAAAAGCAAATCATTTCAATTCATCCGCCAATGTCGCAATCGCTATCGCATACCAATTAGAATTATTCCAACGTTTTATCCTGTAAAAGTTGGGGTATGTTAAATAAGCAACAACAACAGGTTGTGGGGCAACATCAGTATCAATCGCATTCGGGTCTATGACGTTTGATTTACTGTGCGCAATCGCCGTAGCCTTGGCATCGTTAATCATATTTATATCCGCCACCAAACCAGCCGTCATATCCATAACAGGTAACGGACTGCCGTCAGGATTCGTAACGCCCATATTCGCCCAATCTGACAAATTCTTTTTTGTTTTGCCGTCCAATAAAGACGTATCAAAATTAATTGGTATGACAACCTTGCGAACTATTTTTTCGTTCTCGTTCCAACCCAGGCGATTTAAATAGTTGCCAGCACTAAACATTGCATCGCCAACGCTATGAATAATGTCTATTTTACCGTCGCCGTTACCGTCTGCACCATACTGCATCAATGTTGTCGGTATAAACTGAAAGTGCCCCATCGCGCCCGCCCAACTGCCTTGAATATCATTTATGTCCAATTCATTATCATCTGCTATTTTCATCAGTGCCAATAACTGCTTTTCAAAAAACTCTTGCCTGCGCCCCTCATACATCAAAGTCAAAAACGCATCCGTTAATTTATGACGTGCTTTATTAGCGCCATAATTGGATTCCAAACCCCAAAACGCCAATATCACATGTGGTTGAACGCCATGTTTCTGCTCTACCCGCGATAGCATTGTAGGATAAGTTTGACGCATTTTTTTACCTTCTGTAATTCTGCGCTGATTAACTGTACGCGCCAAATACCCATCCAAGGTTAATTTAAACTCTGCTTGATTTCTGTCGCTTTTTACAATAGAAGGTATAAACGCCGGCGAACGAAATGTCGCATTTATCGTATCTTGCGAAATATTCTGACTGGCGGCCTTGCCTTTGATATCTTCAATTATCGCATACCATCTGTCTATATCAAAAACGCCGGCACCCGCCCACAAGTTAAGCGGGGCCACACAAAACAACGCAACGCCACAAAGGCGCGCAACAACACTTTTAACTGCCATATGAACACCTTCTTAGAAAGAATACTTTATTCCGATATGCAAACCAAACGATTGCCACGCAGCGTGTTTTAACTGCTCGCTGATATACTGCGTGCTGGCCGGCACAGTTTCTAAAATTGGGAAACCGTTATCGTCCAATATGTAAAAACCGTTTTCATCAACTAAATATTGACTATATTCCGCCAAATATAATTCCCCGCCGATTTTTCCGACATAGAAATAATCGGTATCTACTTTTATTGCCAATTGCATACGGTCTGATAATTTATAGTTATACTCCATTTCCGCGGTATAAGAGTACGCACCGTTACTACCCTCATCTATAAAACTGGGGTTTTGTTGCCAATCCGTTCTGTTTGGCCAGATACCTTCGGATGAATATTTCGGCAAACCAACCTGGAAATAAAAACGCAACTTGTCAACAAGGGTCATTTGTTTTTCTATCTCAAGCCCGATATAAAAACCGCTCCACGTAGTATTATAAATATGCGTAGTACCGTCTACAAGTATAGGACCATCACCGCCAATAATTACACATTCACCAGAATCTACACCCCATGGTACATACCCCATATCCGGATTGTAATCGCCGGTTACCAACTCTGTCCCCAGGTCAATTATTGCACCACCTGCGGGGGCCTGAACCAGTTTTATATCTTCCGGTGACATACACACCTGATACCAATCTTCTGGTGCCTCCATATTTATGGGTAAAGCATAATAATTACCATTTACATCACCGTAAACATAGTCGCCCATGTTCGTCATTAACGGTAAAAAGATGCCAGGGTTGGGATACAAATGATCTGACATTTCCAAGTTATGATTGAAAATTTCATAACCAAACGACGGGGATAACTTCCATCCGCCAATGTCCCAAATATGATGTGCGCCGATTCCTAACTTCAAGTGATTTGTCTTGCCCGTCTGATCGCCAACAGAAATAGTGAAAATTCCATAAGAAGGGTCTGATTCATCATACGGCTTTAAGTCATAATCCATGGACAGTCCACCATGTGACATATACCCCATACTATATTCACCGTAAGCAAACATATCAAAATTACGCAAACTGAAATTATGTTGTACGCCAACACCAATTTCATTGTAAATCATATCATCCCATTCCAAGACGGAATTTACACCTGTTTCAAATTCAAAATCTGCAAATCTTCTGGCATATTTAGCATATACAGATGTTGCCGCTTCTTCGGCAACAGGCATCGCAATACCGTTCGTCGTCATCGTACCGCTAATTTGCGGGACCACCGGTCGCGGAACCTGATAAGAGTAAGAACGACTTTCAACAATTTGCTTGCCCCCCGATTGACCAACATATGTCGTGTATCCTTGTCGCTGATATTGATTATATGCCGAACGATTAACCGTCGTTGTTGAATTGTTCTGATAATAAGAAGGCACCCCCTCGTTAGACGCCAACGCAACGAAAGGCATAAAAAAAACACTTAACAAAGAAACTACACTGACTCTCATTCCTACAATTATTATTATGCATTATATCATAAAAAAAACATCATAAAAAGTATTTTTCTTATTTATACACGAAACGCTGGATTTTATAGGCTTTTTAGATAAAATAAGCGTATGAACGTGCCTCATAATATATATATTCATGTACCTTTTTGTTTATCAAAGTGTAAATATTGCGCTTTTTTTTCGCGCGCTTGTGCACAACCAGACTGGGATAAATACGCGAAAGATATTACAGGCGAAATAAAATACTGGGAACAAAAACTTGGAAAAATATCTGTCCCTAGCATATTTTTCGGCGGCGGCACCCCATCATTGATGCCGATAAAAGTATTTGAACATATCATAAACGCCATTCAACGATGCTTTAATATTACATCCAGGTGCGAGATTACCTTGGAATCAAACCCAGGCACATTGGATAAAACAAAGTTATCCGAATTTACAAGCGCTGGCATTAACAGACTGTCGGTTGGCATACAATCGTTAAATGACGACAAGTTAAAATTCTTGGGCAGAATACATACCGCACAACAAGCAATAAAATTATTAGACTGCGCGAAAGAAATGGGGTTGCGCGTTTCCGCGGATTTTATGTACGGCCTGCCGAACGAAAACGTGCACGACATAATAAAAACCTGCAAAGACATCAACTCTTTGGGTATTTCGCACTGTTCTTTATATGAACTGACAATAGAACCCCATACGCCCTTTAGTAAAATGAACTTACAAATGCCGACGAATAACGAAATGGCAGATATGTATATTGCAATCGCAGAAACATTAAACCTACCAAGATATGAGGTTTCTAATTACGCAAAACCAGGTGAAGAATGCCGACACAATCAAAACGTGTGGGACGGCGAACCTTATATTGGCATAGGTCAAGGTGCCGCAGGACGAATTTTAATAGATAACATTTGGTACGAACAAATGGGTAACAGACAAAAATTTGAAAAAATTTCAAATCAAACCCGCGCCATAGAAAGACTTATCACCGGACTTCGCCAAGTGCGCGGGGTAAAGGTTGATTCTGATATAACGCAAATTATAAACCAAGAATTTATACATCAAAATCCTGACTTATTAATGACAACCACTGAACAAAGACTTGTTGCGACCCAAAAAGGTATGTTGATTTTAGACGATTTACTGTTAAACTTAACGAGGTGAAAAAATGCAGAATAAAACACTGAATATAATAGGCATATTTGCTGTATTAATAGCGATTATAGCGGCATGGTTTACTACCGCACAAAAGGAGAAAAGTATGAACGCAGGTATAAAACTGGAAAATATGGATTTATCTGTAAATCCTGGTGATAACTTTTTTGATTATGCAACGCTTGGGTGGCGAAAAGCAAACCCTATACCTGATGATTATACAAGATACGGGGCTTTTGAAATCATAAATGAAAACAACCTGAAACGCGTTCGTGAAATTGCAGAAACAGATAACGGGAAAATAGGTACGCTGTACCAAATTGTAATGAACGAAAAAAAATTAAACGCGGACAAAACTAATCCAGTTAAACCATACCTTGCAGAAATAGACGAAATAAAATCAAAAGAGCAATTACCAGAATATCTCGGAAAGATGCATACTTTTTCGTCTGCTTTTTGGGGCGACGGGGTTGCACTGGATGAAAAAGACAGCGAATACTATTTGTATAATATTGGTCAAGGTGGACTGGGGCTGTCCCGTGATTACTATTTTGACACAGATAACAAGACACTAGAAATTAGAAAAAAATATAAAGATTTTATAAAAAAACAAATGGATAATTTCGGTGTACCTGTTGACGTAGAAAAACTATACGCGTTGGAAGAACGCATGGCAAAATCTTTTTATCCAAAAGAAAAATTACGCGACCCACATGCAAATTATCACAAAATGTCTGTTGCGGAAGTAAAAGAACAATTTAAAAACTTTGATTGGGATACATATCTACAATCACGTGGTGCCAGCGCAGCAGAATATATAAACATTAATCAACCAGAAGCAATTACTGAATCTATCGCTATAATGAACGATACTGATTTAGAATTAATTAAAACATATTTAAAATATCGTATTATAAGTTCTGCAGATACTTTATTAGATGACACTTCGTATAACATATCATTTGATTTTTATAACAGAACTATGGCGGGACAAAAAGAACCTAAACCAAGGTGGAAAAGGGCCGTCAGTTTACTAGATTCATCGCTGGGCGAAGAAATCGGTCGTTTATATGTAAAAAAATATTTCCCAGCCAAAGCAAAAGAACGCATGCAAGAATTAGTAAAGAACCTGCAACGCGCATACGCATTAAGAATAAAAGACCTTGATTGGATGTCGGATGAAACTAAAAAGAAAGCACTTGAAAAACTGGGGACATTTAAAGCCAAAATCGGATATCCAGACAAATGGCGCGATTATTCAAAACTTGAAATAAGCGCGGACAAGTCGTTATGGGACAATATGGTAAACGTTTCAAAATTTGAAGACGCGTTTTGGCTGGACAAAATTGGCAAAAAAAAGGACCCAACCATCTGGTACATGAACGCACACGAAGTCAACGCTTATTATGACCCTTCAACAAATGAAATTTGTTTCCCAGCGGGAATTTTACAACCGCCGTTCTTTGACATGACTGCAGATGATGCGTTCAACTATGGCGCAATCGGCAGTGTAATAGGTCACGAAATGACACATGGCTTTGATGATTCCGGCCGTCAATTTGATAAAGACGGAAACTTAAAAGACTGGTGGACAACCGATGACGCAAAAGGTTTTGAGGTACGTGCAAACGTATTAAAAGACTTCTTTAATAAAATAGAAATTGCACCGGGCATTTTTGCAAATGGCGAATTTACATTGGGCGAAAACTTGGCAGATTACGGCGGGGTAACAATCGCATTTACCGCATATAAAAACTTTGGCACCCAACCCGATACTGTTGACGGTTTTAGCCCCGACCAAAGATTCTTTATCGCTTATGCCGGCGCATGGTCACAAAACATTCGTGACGAAGAAGCGTTAAGACTGACAAAAATAGACGAGCATTCTTTGGCACAATGGCGCGTTAACGGCATTTTACCGCACATAAGCGCATGGTATGAATCATTTAATATACAACCAACACATAAGTTATATGTTGCACCGGAAAATCGTATAAAATTGTGGTAGAAAATAAAAACACCGGGATTCCTCGGTGTTTTTATTTGTATCTTATTAAACAACCTGTTTTAACGTTAACCGGCGCCTATTTTTTTGCAACCCTTTGTCTGAATTCAGTACTTGCTTTGAAAGACGCAACCTTGCGCGCGGTAATGACTGCCGGGACCCCTGTTTTTGGGTTCCGCCCCATACGTTGCGGTTTGGTTAAAATTTTAAAACTGCCAAAGCCCGCAAACTTAACCTCTTCACCGTTAATTAAAGACTCGCGAATTTCTTCAAAAATTATATCTATTAACTTATACGCATCAGACATTGTCAATCCGTGCTGTTCACGCAAACGATTTGCTAAATCACTTCTTGTTATTGTTGCCATTTTTTACACCCTAATTAAAGCCGCGCCCCACGTTAGACCACTGCCAAATGCGGGGTACAGTATCAGTTGACCCTTCTTGATTATATCGTTATCAAAAGCATAAGACAAAGCCAAAACACCCGATGCACCACTGGTGTTTGCATGCTTATCAACCGTTACCAATATTTTTTCCAACGGGAAACCAAGCCTTGCCGCGCCACTTTGAATTATACGCAAATTTGCCTGATGCGGTATTATCCAATCAACATTATCTGCCGTAATACCTGCATGTTCCATAATGTAATTTGCCGCCTCTGGCATCAAGGTTACGGCTTTTTTATAAGTTTCTGGTCCGTTCATTATGATTCTGTGGTCTGGGGAACCGTGTAACATATCAAATTCTTTCCCATCAGACATAACGACAGTATCTATGATACCCGAATAACTGGACGTAGAATGTTCAAATATCAGCGCCCCCGCCCCGTCGCCAAACAAAACAGCAGTACTGCGGTCAGTCCAATCAATAAACCGCGTCATTTTTTCTGCACCGATTAACATTATCCGATGGTGCATACCAGCCGTAAAAAACGCGCGCGCGCAGTGCAACGCATAAATATAACCCGTACAAGCCCCGCGAATGTCAAAAGCCGGCGCATTATTTGTGGAACCCAAACGCCCCATAACTTGTACTCCAACCGACGGAAAGTCCAATTCCGGCGTTGTGGTTGCAACCATCAGCATATCAATGTCATTGATTGTCAACCCCGCATTTTTCAGGGCCCTTTGCGCGGCGATCACGGCCATATCAACAACGGTTTCATCCTCGCGCGCGAAATGACGTTCACGCATGCCAGTACGTTGAACAATCCACTCGTCCGTGGTATCCATAATTTTTTCAAAATCTTGATTGGTCATAATACGTTCGGGCAAATAAGAACCGTATCCAATCAATCTACTTCCCATATAAATTCCTTTTTTACTTGCGATATTATACAAATCGTCATTACAACTTGCAATATTAAAATCTATGAATAAAATAATAAACATTCGTCCCCATAGTTCAACTGGATAGAATAGAGGTTTCCTAAACCTTTGATACAGGTTCGATTCCTGTTGGGGATGCCAAGAAATTCAAGGGTTTTCAACATGAAAAACAAAGCCATAAAACTTGGAATCATCGCAAGTATTTTACCGCATTTATTTTGTTGCGTTCTGCCAATAGTGTTATCTGTCATATCTTTATTTGCGCCGGAATTTGCGCACGCAGAATTTATTCCTCATTGGTTTGAGCCTTGGTTGTTTGTGTTTTCTGCCGTCATGCTTGTTTTATCGTGGTATCTTGTATTACGCGACTGCAAATGTGACTGCGAGCATTGCCACGAACACGGTGGTCACAGAACACAAAAAATAATACTTGGAATCATTACGGTCATATTTTTTATCAGCCTGATTTTACATTTGTTCGCACATCATTAAAATAATCAGACATTATTCTTATCCTTTGTCTATACGATTTTATGATACAATTATTGCATCATAACAAGAGGTAAAATATGCCAATCATCAAAGGTTGTTCAAAGAAAGCAATATCAGAAAACATACGAACAGAAATGAAGGCAGGCAAACCACACAAACAAGCAGTTGCCATTGCTTTGTCTATTGCTGATAAAAACGCAAAAAAATGTAAATTAAAAAAATAACCCGAAATTACCCGGGTTAATTTTATCACACAAACTTTTCTGGTACCAAATTCGTCATATTTTTCCAAATACGTCTGAATATACTTGTATCTGGTGATTTATGATACACGCGCGGTTTCTTGTCGCCTGGTCTGCTGCCTGTCCATATAGGGTCACCATCTTCCATGGTGACATGCCACGATGTTTTTGTATCCTTGATAATCATTTCGCGTAACTTATCGGCAAATTCTTTACTTTCAAAAACAGCGACGTTTTCCGTGTTATAATACGCGCTACGCGGGTCCAGATTGAAACTGCCAATCCAAGAAATGTCGTCATCAAAAACAATCGTCTTGCTGTGAAGCACGGAAAAACTTGACTGCTTTCTTTCCCGGTCATGTTCTTTGCCACGCAAATTTTCAGCCGACAACATAAATTCGTAAACATCTGCGCCAGACTCTATCAGTTGCTCTCTATATTTTTCCCATTTTGCATAAACCGTAGGTGCGTTCGTAGACGCCAGCGAATTCGTCACAATCGTCATATGAACACCAGATTTTTCTTCGCGTAACATATGCTCTAGTCCGCCTTGCCCTGGGACAAAATATGCTGCGGACAAATATACAGAATTTTCTGTTTCATCCCAAAGTTTTTGTAGCGCCCTGATGATGTCACCACGATATTCTTCTTTTTCGCGCATTGACATTTCTACCTTTGAAGGAGGATCCGCAAGGAATTTACCGCGTCCCCAACTGAAATCAAATTGTTTCTTTTTATACTCGCATTGTGCCAACGAGATAATCTTGTTATATTGATTAATTGCGTCTTTACTTTTTCTTTCTATTTCGGCAAATTTTTTCTCTAACTTACGCATCGCCTTTTTTGATTTCGCCTTTGGAAAAACAGACGCGGGAATAGATAAATGATAGTTCCAATATTCATCAAAACTGGCCGTCGCATATTTTGTCATGTCGCCGATAAATAAAACGTCCGTGTCAGAAAAATTAGACGCGGTTTCGGGATAAAAATAATTACTGCCTACATTTCTACCGCCGGTAATATACGCCACATTATCCACGATAAATAACTTATTGTGCATTCTAGAATTTAAACGATTAAAATCCAATAAAAACTGCGGATAATAAAGTAACTTTGACCTGTACGCAACAGTATTAAAAACCTTTACTTCTATATTCGGATGCTGGTTTAATAACATAACATCTGCAATATCTGATTTTGTTCCATAGTCGTCTAATAAAATCCTGACCTTGACCCCACGGTCAGCAGCGTTTTTTAGTTCACCGATTAATACCTTGGAAGAAAAGTCATTACTATAAATGTAAGTCTGTAAATCAATTGTCTTGGTCGCCATACGCGCAAAGGCAGCCCTGATGACAAAAGCCGACAACCCGTCTTCTATCAATGTTGCGCCACTGACGTCTTCTGCGGCATTTAACTCTTTCACATAACATTGCGCAATGGGCGTTTGCATGGGATCATAGTTAAAATCTTCGGTTGTGATTTTTGGGGTATAATTCTCTAATCGCTTATCGTACATGGTCGTAGGGACCGTTGTACAACCTATGAACGGTAACGAAAATACAAATAAAGAAACTTTTTTTAATACTGACAATTATATTTTTACCTTGTGCTTGGGATTATATATAACATTATTTAGTTTTACAAGTCAATTTCATTAAAAAATTTAATAATCAGGAATATTTTCTTGGAACGATATTATTTTTTATTGTATACTTAAACAGCAAAAAAGGAAGTTTATAAACAATGCAAAATAAAAAAATTATCATAACCGGCGGTTGCGGTTACATAGGTTCTCATACTGCTGTTGCACTGCAACAAAGTGGTTTTGACGTTCTTATACTAGACAACTTATGTAATTCACACGCAGACGTCATTCATCAAATAAAAGAAATAACAAACGTGCAACCCAATTTTAAACAAGTTGATTGCACAAACGCCGAACAACTAGAACAAATTTTTGCTGAAAACACAGATTCTGTCGGCGTAATACATTTTGCCGCCTTGAAAGCGGTTGGCGAGTCTGTGCAACAACCGTTGCAATATTATAAAAACAATTTATTTAGTTTGATAAACGTTTTATGTATGATGAAAAAATTCAACATACCAAACTTTGTATTTTCTTCGTCGGCTTGCGTTTACGGCGAACCGGAAACATTACCCGTTACAGAAAAAACGCCATTACAGCCCGCCACGTCGCCTTATGGGGCAACAAAAGTAATCGGCGAAACAATAATAAAAGACGCAATTAAGTCGCAATCAAACATGCACGCGGTAATTCTTAGATACTTTAATCCAATTGGCGCACACCCGTCGGGAAAAATCGGTGAATTACCACTGGGGGTCCCAAATAACTTGATGCCGTATATAACACAAACGGTTGCAGGAATAAGGAAAAAACTGAGCGTATTTGGTAACGACTATCCGACACGCGACGGCTTTTGCATACGCGATTATATTGATGTCAACGATGTTGCAGACGCGCACGTTTGCGCTTTAAATTATATGCTGGAACATGAAACAAGACTTGAGATTTTTAATCTTGGAACAGGTCGCGGTTTGTCGGTAATGGAACTGATAAACGCGTTTGAAAGCGCAACCGGACAAAAAGTAGCGTATGAAATTACAAACAGACGCCCCGGGGACGTTCCAGAATTATGGGCAAATGCCGATTTAGCAAAAGAAAAACTGGGTTGGTCAGCAAAAAGAACATTGACAGAAACGCTGCAAAGCGCTTGGAAATGGCAACTGAACGCGAACAACAAATACCAGATAAAAAAATAAATTAATACTGTTTTTTTGTTTGCGATAATTAGCGTAATGTGATAAAATCAATACAATAGAAGGGAAGTTTTCGCTATGAAAAGATTTATCGCAGTACTTAGTGGCTTGTTGGTTTTACCCGCTTTTGCCGAGGTTGCACCTGCTTATTATTACGAAGAAGTGATGGAGTATTCTGACGAATACTCTGCACCTGCCGAGGAAGAACAGGTCGCAGAAGAAAAAACAGAAACAAAGCAAGCGGCCCCGGTTGTTCCTGTTACGACAACATCTGTAAGTCCGCGTACTGCAACAGGTAGAATAACGGCTTCACGTGCAATCCCTTCTACTAGCACGACAAGCAGTCGCAATACCACAACAACAAGAACAGTTTCACCGGCGCGTACAGTTACTGCAAGAACGACAGCAACGAACACGGTTAACACCGCAACTTCAACAAGAACGGTATCGTCTGGGCGTCCAACGACAACAGGAAGTACCGCGACTACTTCTGCTCGTTCTATTGCGCCCGTGCAGACAGTGACAACGCGCCAAAGTTCTACCAATAATAACAGGGCACAAAATGCAAGAGCATCAATTGTTCAGACCGACACCGTTGCAACCCCCTTGTACGTTAGCAGCCGCGTAGGAACAAGTACGTCTGCTGTTCGTTCGCGCACCCCGACGATTCGCGCTGGGACAACAACTACAACCACGACGGATACTTCTTCCAGCATGTCGTTAGATGAATTGGCACAGATTACAGATTTTTGTAAGGCACAATATACCTCTTGTATGGATAACTTCTGTAACGTATTAGATGATAACCAAGGTCGTTGCAGTTGCAGTGCGAACTTGAAAAATTACGCAGAAACAGAGGCTGCTTTGAAACAAGCAACCGAAGAACTGCAAGACGTCGCCCAAAAAATCCAATACATAGGTCTAAGTTCCGATGAAATAGAAACGCTGTTCACACAGACCGAGGCTGAATTAGAAATGCAGACGACAACTGATAATACTCAGCTGAAAAACGACCTGGACAAAATCAAAAAGATGATTATTGACGTTGAAACAGGAAAAGCATCTTCTACAACGACCAGCGGTTTAAGTCTGGACTTAACAGGGTTACTGGACTTTACGATTGACAGCACTGGTTTTGATTTAGGGGCATTACTGGGCACTTCTTCGGACACCAGCAGCATCAGCAATCAACGTGGCGAACAACTGTATAAAACGGCGGCGGCTCGTTGTAAAGCATCTGTATTAAACAGTTGCGCAGCCCAAGGCGTTGATATCACGGTCATAACAAATTCGTATGATTTGGAAATTGATAAGCAATGTATCATATATGAACGCAGTTTAACTGATTCTAATGACCAAATGAGCGCGACCGTCAGAAACGCAAAAAGCGTTTTACAAAAGGCACGTTTATTGGTTGCACAACAAAAGAACGCTTATGATTTACGCGGTTGCGTAAATGCGTTGGATTCTTGCATGCAGGACGACTTTGTCTGTGGCAGCGATTATGAAAACTGTTTGGATCCAACAGGTAAGTTTATCGTAAACGGCGAAATAGTCATCGGCAGCAAACCAGGCGTTCCAGGTGACGTTGACAACGGTGAAATATATCAAACATGGACATACGATAACAATAAAAATGCTTGGGGTGATTCAGGCTTACTAAGCGAATACATAACAAACACGGTTACTGCCAACGCTTCACAAAGTCCGTCTACAAATATGTCCGCATTTTTACAAAACAAAATCGGATACCACGACGACAAAGACGGCAAAAATTACGGCATGTGCATGTCTGTATTAAACAAATGCCAAGATATTACTTATACTGGCACGGGTCAAAACCTGAAATACAATCCGACAAACAACGTGATAAAAGAGTTCTTGAACCGCACGCTGATACAAATTAAGTCTGCCCAAGACTCGTTGTTATCAGAATATGCAGAAACATGTATAACAGACGTATCTTCTTGCTTGGCACAGAATAATTATAATACATTAAATCCAACAAGCATAAACATCGCTATCAACGCATGTAAAGCCAATATAACCACATGTATGTCTGCAACAGGCGCAACAGGAACAAGCGTTTCTGATATGGCAAACTGGGTTGGTCAGGTATTATCAAATCCGACTTGTCCTTCTAATGCAAGTGGTACTTACCCAGATTGTGTTTGCACCAGTTCATCGGCAACATATATACCAACATCTAACGTATGTATGTCATGCCCGACGGCAAACGCACAAGCGGGTTCAAAATATCCTAACTGTCAGTGCAATGCAGGATATACTTATAACCAAAGAACCAACACATGTGACGCAGACGCTGTGACAACCACTTGCCCGGCTGATTCAACAGGGACTTATCCAAGTTGCGTATGCAACACGGGGACATATAATTCCGAAACAAACACATGTGACCCTGATGAAGAACCCTAAAAAATCCCCATTTGGGGATTTTTTGATTATGATTTAATTGAATCTGCAATTTCTAACTTTATATCAACATATATAATTTATATAAAAATAATTATTGCCCGATTATTAAATTTGGTTTTGCTTTGCGCAAATTATCCAATGCTTTGGCCTGTATTTTTTCAAATTCAGCAGGATTCCATATCTGAAAACTGTTACCGCGCCCAACAAACACGGCGGTATCTTTTATTCCCGCATAGCGCAATAAATCGTTCGGTATTACGATGCGCCCTGTGACATCAAAAGTCAAAGGTCTGGCATCCGCAAACAACATGGCAGATAAATCGTCTAAGCCGTCATCAAAAACACCCATTTTATCCGTTGCGGTGGCCAATTGCTCCATCCGAGACATAGACAAACCTTCTATGCACTTATGGGTAAAGGACCGATATAACACGACGCCGGCAAACCTGTCTGACGCAATTGAAGCCCGGAAAGAAGCCGGTACAGATATACGCCCCTTGGTATCCAAACGATTTTCATAAGATGAGAGAAACAATGACATTTTATGGTCTCTGTTTGCGGGCATCTGCCCTGTTTCTTATCCGAGTTCTTATGAAATCTAGCACGTGTTTTTATGGTTGTCAATGACAATTTATAATTACTTTATGGTATTTTATGGTTTAAAGAGTAAAATTCATCTTTTTTAAAATAAAATTAAAATAAATGCATTTTCCACTTGACCTGCGATTCGTTTTTGTTCTAAGATTTAGGTATAGACAAGGAGAAAAAGTTTTAAAGCCTCAGAAAACCGCTAAAAACCCGGATTTCTGGAAAAAAATTAAATTAACAAAAAAATTTAATCGCCGAATTTGTAAATACACCATGTACATACAAACGAAGATTAAATCAAACAAAACCCGAAAAGGAGGGAACCGCGCATGTCAAAAAATATTAAAGAAATAATGATTGCCTTGAACCAAGTATTAACAACCACAGTTTGGGTTAACGAAGACCGACAGATAATATCTTTATCTGATGAACTGCAAATCGGACAAAACAATGCGCCACGTTCTATTGAAGATTTGCCACGCAATTCTTTGGTTGGGGCGTATGTATCACTACAAATAAGAACAGATAATTTTGATGTCGCCGCAGAAAGCCTAGAAACAAAAACTTTGGCTCTGCGCGTGAAAGAAATGGTATTTTCAGAGGCAAAGAAAATCATAGACGCCGCAGATAATAACGCGACAGATAAAATTGCAAAAGCTGCCTGATATACCCGCAAGCGCGGTTATCACAAGGCATGCATGTTAAACAGTTTCTGGGGAACCAGAAGGAAGGGAGCAGCCGTCAACAAGTAATTGTTGACGGTTCTATTTTTTTTACGAACGCCGCTAAAACCTTAAAACGCCGTGTATATTACCAGAATAGTTATAATACCCTTGTCTAACGGAAAAATCTGCACCGAACGTTACGTCGTAAACTTCACCAACACCTAATTTTAGTTTTATGCCCCCGGACGTTTGCCAATGCGATAAACGTTGTGTAGCAATAGAATATTCATTTCCCATTATAAGCACGTTTATATCTTCAACAGCCGCGTGCCAATCATATGATGCCCCTAATTCTATTATAGGCGTAATCGTCAATTCATCGTCATAACTGAAATTGTATTCTGCGGACAATCTTGCATACGTGGTTAAAAAATCTAAATTTGCGTTTGATATTTCTTGACCTGCTGTATCAACAGAAGAACCACGATGCACCGACATGTACCGAGTACCTATGTAAGGGATAAAATTTAGTTTATAAACAGGTACAACATAACCTATGTCAGACCACACACCAGTTGTATAAACATCCGTGTTATCAAACAAGTGTATTCCCGCAACGTTTTTCGTTTCATCCATATCCGTATAAAAGAAACCGGCATAATTATTCCAAATGAAACTTCGGTTATCATATTTTGCATACAGCCCTATGCCATGTGTAGGCGCAATAATTGACCTTGCCCAACTTGCCAATTTATCGTACTGATACGTATACGCGGCACCAACGTCCCAATTATCAAAATTATATTCGGCACCAAAGCCTAAACCATAACCATGTATATCAAAGTCCGCATAAAAATTATTTTCTTTTAATTTACCACCCGAACCAAACAACGAACCCCACAATATTCCGTTACCAACGTAATATTCTTGCCTATCGTGCACCATATTATCAAGTCTATCAATATATGCAGTACCAAGTATCTGCATCAGTGGCGCAGGTGAAGGCGCCAAAGCAGTTAACGCCTTTATATACTCAACCGCATCTAATTGAACCAACTCATTTAGTTTTTCATAAACTTCATTCGTTACGCTGTTATCGGTCAGCAACATATCCTGCCATCCAAGCGCGGTATTTTCATTATTTTGTGTTCCTCCGGCGTTTTTTATAACATCCAAGACTGAACTTGATTGAACAATTTCGTACCAACCATTACCAAGTTTTATAAAATCATAAATATTATTGCTTATTTCCGGAAAGAAATTATCCGTTATAACCTGACTGCTGCGCAATAATTGTAATCGCAGAGAACTGACGCCATCCATAGCACTGCTGCCAAGAATCACATCTATTGCGGCGTTTTCAGATATATTAAACGAATCCGCCGTTAAAAAACCATAATTATCCACATCTTGAACAGACAAACGTAAAGTCGCACCAGATTGAAAGTTTGCAGAAGTAACCGTTGCATTTGTTAAACCTAAATTTAAAACGCCACCTGAAACAGTTAAATCGTTTGCATTAAAAAAATTACCGCTATCTGTAACTGTTACAATGCCGGATTCTATTGTTACGTTCCCTGTAAACCCTGACATATCTTCATTTAGAACTATGGTACCTCCGGCTGGCATTGTATCATTTTCCAGTTCATATGCTCTGTTCACAATCAACGAACCAGAACCTGTAATCTTGTCATTAAAAGTTATCTGATATTGTGGCGCCGCATTTAAAAATAACGATTCAGACGAATAAATCGCATTAGATTCACCGGATACTGTATTTCCGCTAAATACGATATCCGCGTTCTGAGCAATCAAAAACAACGCATTTAAATTAAATATTGCACCGCCATTATCTGTTGCAGAATTATTTGTAAAACTGCTATCTATTATATACATATCATCCCAATTATACACCGCACCACCGTATGTAGCACTGTTACCTGTAAAACTAGCATTTTTTATCACTGCATATAAAGTATCACCCACTATGCCATAATTTGAAATCGCCCCGCCCGTTTGACCTGTATTATTTTCAAATATACCGTTTTCAAGATTCATCATACCCGTGCTATAAATTGCACCACCGCCTTGACTGCCGGTGTTTCCAGAGAAATAAACATCGCTTAATGTAATCGTATTAGAATTATATATCGCCGCACCACTTGATGCTGTATTTGAAACAAACACACCATTAGATATAGTCAAATTACCGTCATTAAACGCAACCCCTCCATATTGACTGGCTGAATTTCCCTGAAAAAAACTGTTGTTTATAATCGCATTCGTACCGTATTGTGTATATATTACACCGCCATTTCGCGTTGTGGTGTTAGTATCAAAAACACTATCCGACACGTTCAAAGTAGCATTATTACTTTGATAAAAAACGCTGCCCCCTAAACGTGCAGAATTATTTGTAAACGCAGAGTTAGATACAGTCAAACTACCACCAAGGTTTGCAAATACCGCCCCTTGTCCAGATTGATAAAAATTATTAAAAGAACTATTCACATTGGCCGTTTGACCAGAAACAGTAAAACCGCCCCCGTCCGTCAAAGACATTGTATACCCACTTGACACCGTAAAGCCGTTAAATGCCCCGCCATCAAAACCGAAACCGCCCCCGTTAATTATCGTACTTTCTGCACCGGGTACGCTGATTAAACGCGTTGACGTTATGTCGCCTGTTATAGTTATGCTGTTTTCTGTCGCATAATTCTTATACGCGTTATAAAAATCGGTAAAATTATCTACATCCGTGGCATACGCCCTTGAACAAACAATAAGCGACACAAAAACAAGCGATTTTTTCATATTATACAACCTTTATATACAATACAAAAATCGCTTAAATTTTAAACAATATCAATATTCATCTATTCCTATAAAAACAATGAAAAAAGCCCCGCACGGGGCTGTATATTTATTCTTCTTGCGTTAATATTTCCGACCGAATTTTTGCAACAGATTCTGCACGCTCTTTAATAACATCGTTCAAGTTTGCATGCGTTAAATCGGCAGCATATTTTATAGAGTTCGCAAAAGCCAACGCATCGCTGTTCCCATGCGTTTTAACCGCGAACCCCTTTAAGCCTAAAAAAGTAGCCCCAGCATAAGAACGCGGATCAATCTTGTGTTTCAGCCTTTTAAATACATGAACCAAGAAAAACGCGCCGATAATCGCCAAAATAGACTTCTTTAAATTATCTACCAACACGCGTTTTATTAGTTTTGCGGTACCTTCTACGGTCTTTAATACTATATTACCGGTAAACCCGTCTGTAACAACGACTTGTACGTTTCCGCCGCCTATATCATTACCTTCAACGAAACCGATATATTCATATGGCAACTCATCTTTATGCGCTGTTAACAATTTGTTCAATTTCTGCAAAGTCTCGTTACCTTTTGTATCTTCTTCGCCGATGTTTAATACACCGACTTTTGGTCGTGACATTTTTCCGATAACTTCGGCGTACACACTGCCCAAAACAGCAAAATCAAATAAATTCCCTTCGTCACATTGAACGTTTGCCCCCAGATCTAATACAACCACGCGAGAATCGCCGCCGCCTGACGGCAACATCGTTGTAATGGCAGGTCTTGATATTCCTTCAATGGTTTTTAACGCCAGTTTAGACAACGACATTAAAATACCCGTGTTTCCGGCACTAATGACCGCGTCAGATTTACCTTCACGAACGTCCTTTATCGCCATATACATAGACGTCTCTTGGGCGTGACGAATGACGTCACGTATTTTATCGGTTCCTTTGATGACGTCTGGCGCATTAATAATCTCGCAATTACGGGCAACACGTGAATACTTTGCCAATAATTTCAATAATTGTTTTTCGTTACCAAATATACGAAAAAACACCTTATCTTCACCGTTTTGATATAAGAATTGGTTAATTCCACCAAGAACGGCGTTGGGTCCCTTGTCCCCGCCCATTGCATCAATTGCTATAATTTTCTTTTCTGTTGACATAGTATATTAAAAAAGCAGAAAGGCACTTTGTGCGCCCTATTCTGCCTTGGTATCTTTGTTAAATATTATTTTGCACCACATGCAGGACATACATGATGTGGACGTTTCTTTTCGCCACAGGTTTTACAAACACCGCATGGCATTATAGACAAAGCATCATGTGAACGACGCTGTGCTGTACGTGCTTTACTTGTTTTACTTTTTGGCGTTGCCATTTTACTATCCTTTTATTTACAATTTGACATTTTATTCAATTCTTGCACATTTGCAAGAAAAACTTTAATCAGACGTTGTCTTTGCCCGTCTTTATAACCATATGCTTTCTGATATTTCTGATGATTTATAACATACATTCACAGCAACAAGGTCATGAATTTGAATACAATCAATAACTTCTTGCCCGGGGCACATATCCCCGGGCATGCTTTTATCGGCTTATATATTCAACAACTGTTGTTGTGCGTTTCCTTCGCGTGCCAACTTTTCAGCCTTTTCTTCTTCTTTGGCGATTTCGCGAACACGACGAACATAGGCACCTGTACCAATTGGTATCAAACGACCTACTATCAAGTTTTCGTTAATACCGACCAATTTGTCTGTCGCCCCACTAATCGCAGCATCAACCAAAACCTTTGTAGTCTGTTGGAACGATGCATTAGATATAAACGAACGACTGGTCAATGACGCACGCGTCAAACCGACCAAGACCTGTGACGCCTCTGCCGGTTTACCGCCGTCACGTATGGTACGTGCATTTTCTTCTTCAAATTCAACGCGGTCAACGACTTGTCCCATCAAGAAGCCGGTTTCACCTGGATTGGTTATTTCCACGCGACGCGTCATTTCTCTTATCAGAATTTCTATATGTTTGTCGTTAATTGCCACACCTTGCAGACGATATACTTGCTGAATCTGTTCTACCATAAATGTGGCCAATGCTTTTTGTCCCAAAATACGCAATATATCTTGTGGCACAGGGTCACCATCAACCAACTTTTCAGCCTTTCTGACAGTGTCACCGCTGCGTACCAGCAAGTTAGTTCCCTTTGGTACAGCGTATTCAACCGGCGCAGTGCCGTCTTCTGGTACGATACGAACGATGATTTTGGACTTTGCATCTTCTAGTTCTATTGTACCGTCTGTTTCCGCCAACAACGCAGGATTAGATGGACGACGAACTTCCAACAATTCGTTTACACGAGGCAGACCACCGGTAATATCGCTTGTGCGCTTTGACTGAACAGGTATTCTTGCCAAAACGTCGCCCGCAGAAACCGTTGCACCGTTTGACACGTTCAATATTGAATACATAGGTAATAAATATTCGGCAATTTTCTTACCACCTAATGATATTATATTACCCTTGTCGTCAACTAAATTTATAGACGGATTCAACGCTTTCTTGGTGTTTGCCTTCCAGTTAATTACCTTGCGAGAAATAATGCCAGTCATAGCATCAACTTCTTCCTGATAGGAAACGTTTTCAATCAAGTCATTAAACTGAACGATACCATCCTTTTCAGCAATGATTGTATTTGAATAAGGATCCCATTCCGCAACCTTGGCACCCTTTTCTACCTTGTCGCCATCGTTAACAATCAGCATTGATGCATAAGGTAATTTGCTGGTAAACAATTTTTCGTTTTTATCGTTAACAACGGATAATTCACCGTTTCTAGATAAAACAACCACGCGCCCAGCAGAATTCTTAATAGAATTTACACCGGATAACTTGATTGTACCGGCAACAGGAACCTCTATAAAGTGACTATCTGCACCACCAGATGCGACACCACCAATGTGGAAGGTACGCAACGTCAACTGCGTTCCAGGTTCACCAATGGATTGGCTGGCAATCAGACCAACTGCTTCACCAACATGAACCAGCGCATTACGCGACAAATCCATACCATAGCACTTTGCACACAAACCGTCACTGCAACAAGTTAACACACTGCGAACGTCAACACTTGGCAATCCAGATTCATTTATCTTCTTTGCCGCTGTTTTCGTAATCAATTCACCCGCAGGTACAATGACTTCTTTTGTTATAGGATTAACAACATCGTGTGCAGCAGTCCGTCCCAACACAACATCGCCCAACGCAACAGATAACGTACTGCCTTGATATACCGGTTTGGCGGTTATAAAGTCAGTAGTACCGCAATCATGTTCTGTAATGACCGTATTGTGCGCCAATTCAACCATACGACGCGTCAAATAACCTGCTTCTGCTGTTTTTAACGCCGTATCCGACATACCCTTACGTGCACCGTGAGTTGACGTAAAGTATTCAGACATGGTCAAACCTTCTTTAAAGTTTGAAATAATAGGAACTTCAATAATAGAACCGTCTGGCTTCTGCATCATACCGCGCATACCTGCCAACTGCTGAATCTGACGTTTGGAACCACGCGCCTTAGATAAAGCCATCATCAAAATAGAGTTCCAATTATCCCCGTTTGTTTTGCCAAGCGCAGCATAAGCCAAGTCACCCAACTTATCGGTTGTTTTCTGCCACAAGTCAATTAACTTGTTGTGTCTTTCACCGCCAGATAACAAACCGTTTTGATATTGCTCTTCTATTTCTTCTGCGGCTTTTTCGGCCTCTGCTATCATTTCTTTCTTTTCTTCTGGTATCACGATATCGTCAAAACCGATAGAAATACCACTGCGTGCCGCTTGTTCAAAACCAGTATCTTTCAAAGCGTCCGCCAACAGAATCATCGCCTTGTCACCACAACGATCATAAGTCGTCGCCAATAAAGCCTTGATTTCACCATGTGGCATAACTTTATTCACCAAATCAAATGGCATATTTTCAGATTTTGGTAACAATTCACCCAATATCATACGACCGGCAGTTGTCCTGTATATCTTGCCATTAATACGTGCAATAATTGGCGTATGTAAAGTAATTGTCTTGTTTTCCAAAGCTAGCTTTACTTCGTCCATATTCGCAAAACGTGGTGATTTTTCTGTGTGTTCACCGTCAATTAACGAGATGTAGTAAACACCCAAAACCATGTCTTGTGATGGAACAATCATTGGTTCACCGTTTGCAGGCGACAAAACGTTATTTGATGACAACATCAATGTACGCGCTTCCAACTGTGCCTCTAATGAAATTGGAACGTGCACAGACATCTGGTCACCGTCAAAGTCGGCATTAAAACCCGCGCAAACCAATGGATGCAACCGAATTGCCTTACCTTCAATCAAAACAGGTTCAAACGCCAACATAGACAATCTGTGTAACGAAGGTGCACGGTTTAATAATACTGGATGTTCGTGAATAACTTTTTCCAATATTTCCCATACGACGTCTTCGCCGTTTTCAACCATCTTACGTGCGGTTTTTAACGTATTAGCATAATCACCAGCCAACAGTCTTGCATAAACGAATGGTTTAAACAATTCCAATGCCATAGTCTTTGGCAAACCAACCTGATGCAATTTTAATGATGGTCCTGACACAATTACAGAACGTCCAGAATAATCAACACGTTTACCCAACAAGTTCATACGGAAACGACCTGATTTTCCGCTTAGAGAATCAGATAAAGACTTTAACGGGCGACGGTTCTGTGAAACCATCGGACGTGCCTTGTGACCGTTATCAAACAAAGAATCTACCGCTTCTTGCAGCATGCGCTTTTCATTACGAACGATGATTTCCGGTGCATGCATTTCAATAAATTTCTTTAAACGATTGTTACGAATAATCACGCGACGATATAAATCGTTCAAGTCAGATGCGGCCACATGCCCCGCGTCTAATGTAACCAAAGGACGCATATCAGGCGGTATAACAGGCAAAACATCTGGTAACATCCACGCAGGCTCTGTCTTAGAATCTAGGAATGCTTCTACCAGTTTTAATTGTTTTATCAAAGCCTTGCGTTTGGCTTCTGACTTCGTGTCCGCCAATTCTGCACGCAGACGTGTACGTTCATCACCCATATCCAAATTAGAAATTATACTACGTACACCTTCGGCGCCGATACCGACATGAAACGCATCTGCACCAAATTCTTCAACGGCGTTTTGATATTCGTCTTCGCTTATTACGTCGTATTGCTTCAAGTTTGTTAAGCCTGGTTCTATGACGATATAAGCATCATAAGAAATAACTTGTTCTAACTTTTTCTGTGGCAAGTTATTTAACAAAGTCGCAATTTTACCCTCGCGCAAGAACCATGTATGCGCCACAGGCATTGCTAACTTTATATGCCCCATACGTTCACGACGAACAGAAGAAGGTCCAACCTCTACGCCGCAACGTTCGCAAACAACGCCACGGAACTTTATTCTTTTATACTTACCGCACGCACATTCATAATCTTTGACGGGGCCAAAGATTTGTTGGCAGAACAATCCCTCTGGCTCTGGTTTCAAAGAATGATAATTTATCGTTTCAGGCTTTTTAACTTCGCCGTGCGACCAAGAAAGTATTTCTTCTGGTGATGCAATCGTTATACGCAACGCATCAAACTGTTCTTTTGTTTCAATTTGTCCGAATATCTTCTGCAACATATTGGTCATGTATTTTGCTCCTTTCAGTAGCTAAAAGTACTGCGTGGCCGGCAACACTGGTTTATCACCAGTGCCAGCCGTCGCCACTTAATCTATTTTCTTTGGCGTCATCGCCAAGCCCAAACCGCGTAGTTCGCGAACCAGTACGTTAAAGGCTTCTGGTGTACCTGTCTGGAAGTCGTTATTACCAGATATTATAGACTCGTACATCTTCGTACGGCCAGCAATATCATCCGACTTTACAGTCAACATTTCGCGTAACAGATGTGCCGCCCCGTGTGCTTCCAAGGCCCACACTTCCATTTCACCAAGACGCTGACCACCCATGTGCGCCTTACCAGACAATGGCTGCTGCGTTACCAAAGAATAATTACCAATTGAACGTGCGTGAATCTTTTCATCAACAAAGTGATGCAGTTTCAGCATGTACATCACGCCGACAGTAACCGGACGCGCAAATTTTTCACCCGTCATACCATCGTATAATGTAAATTGACCCGATTCTGGTAATTTTGCTAACTTTAACATACGACGAATGTCTTCTGGGGTCGCACCGTCAAAGGTAGGCGTCGCCATAGGAACACCGTCTTTTAACAATGCAGCCTCTGCACGAACATCAGTATCCGTCATTTTTTCTAATTTTTCGGCCGCTTCTTTACCATAAACCTTGCCCATAATCGCACGCAAATCGTCGGTTACAGCACGCTTTTGCTTTACTTCTTCCAGCACTTCGCCAATCTGCTGACCCAACGTACGCGCCGCCATACCAAGGTGAGTCTCTAATATCTGACCGATATTCATACGACTTGGCACACCAAGCGGATTCAATACAATGTCAACAGGCGTACCATCTTCCATGTATGGCATGTCTTCAATAGGTACAACCTTGGAAACAATACCCTTGTTACCGTGACGACCAGCCATCTTGTCACCAGGTTGCAACTTCATCTTGTGCGCGATGTAAACCTTTACTTCTTTTAACACACCCGCCGCCAAAGAGTTGCTTTCTGTAACCTTGGCAATTTCTGCGTCGGCTTTTTCGTTCAGCAGTTTCAGCGTCGTAACGTGCCGTTCACGTAACTCATCAATTTTTGCCTGTGCTTCTTTATTCTTTACAACCAATTTCTTGACGTCTGACGGTCTGATACCCTCAAAGACTTCTTCGGTCAGTTTTTTGCCGACGAATGGTTTTAAACTGCCCGTGCCAGCCTCTATAACCTGACCCGCTGCAATCTGGAAAACCTGATCTGCAAAACCTTTTTCAATGATAGAAGTTTCTTCTTCTCTATCCTTGTTTATCTTTTCAATCTTTTGCAGTTCAATCATCTGTGTACGTTCGTCTTTCTTAACCCCATGACGAGTTAGAACATTAACGCCGATAACAGTACCTTCTTCGTTCGGTCCGACCTTTAAACATGACTCTTTTACATTCAAAGCCTTTTCACCAAATATGTTACGCAACAAGGCTTCTTCTGGCGTCAATAAAGTTTCAGACTTCGGCGAAACGCGCCCAACTAAAATGTCGCCCTGTTTTACGCGCGCGCCAACATAAATGATACCAGATTCATCCAAATTCTTTAACGCTTCTTCGCTAACATTTGGAATATCACGCGTTAAACTTTCTGGCCCTAACTGCGTATCACGAACCTTGATTTCTTTTTCTACAATCTTAACCGATGTAAACACATCATCACGGGAAATGCGTTCCGATATAACGATGGAATCTTCATAGTTATAACCACGCCATGGCACAAATGCAACCAACACGTTGCGACCTAATGCCAATTCACCATAGTTCATAGAAGAACCGTCCGCAATTATGTCACCGGCAGAAACCCTGTCGCCAACCTTTACCAACGGTTTTTGATGTATCAAAGTTTCACTGTTGCTGCGTTCAAATTTCTCAAGATTGTAAATGTCAACACCCGTCACAACGTTTCGGCTGTTCATACATTTTACAACGATACGATTTGCATCAACAGATTCTACGATACCGCCATGTTTGGCAACTTTACCCGTTCTAGAATCACGCGCAACTTCGCGTTCAATACCAGTACCAACCAATGGTGCCTGAACGCGCAACAAAGGAACCGCCTGACGTTGCATGTTTGAACCCATCAAAGCACGGTTCGCGTCGTCGTTTTCAACGAACGGTATTAAACCCGTAGCAATGGAAACCACTTGACGTGGTTCAACGTCAATCAAGTCAATTTCTTCTTTTGGAACCATTGTAAATTCACCGTCAACGCGCGCCGTTACCATGTCTTCTGACAACACGCCCGTCGCAGTCGTAGGTGTATTTCCTTGCGCAATCTTGTGCCCCAATTCTTCATCTGCGGTCAGATATACCATCTTGTCTGTAATTTTGCTGTTTTCTACAACGTAATACGGCGTTTCAATAAATCCATATGGATTTACACGCGCATACGTCGCCAAGTGGTTAATCAAACCAATATTTGCACCTTCTGGTGTATGAATAGGACACAGTCTGCCATAGTGCGTTGGATGAACGTCACGAACGTCTATACCCGCACGTTCACGATTCAAACCACCAGGCCCCAACGCAGAAACCAAACGTTTATGTTCCAATTCAGCCAACGGATTATAAGCATCCATAAACTGAGATAACTGCGATGTACCCAAGAATTCAGATACCAAAGACATCAACGGTTTTACATTGATAACGTCTTGTGGTTGCATATTCGCAATGTTTGGGGAAGATAAACTTTCACGAACCAAACGTTCAATACGCAACATACCCGTGCGGAAAGTCTGCTCCAATAATTCGCCCACTGTACGAACGCGACGATTTGATAAGTTATCAATATCATCAACAGTGTCTTTATGGTCAATAATGTTCGTTAAAGTTTTCAAAACCGCCAAGAAATCAGACTTGGTCAACAAACGTTCGTCTTCTGGCTTTTTACCAGAATCAATTTTTAAACGCTTGTTCATCTTGAAACGACCAACCGCGGACAAATCATAGTACGCAGCATCAAAACCCTGACGCATAAACAGGTTTATTGCCGCTTCTAACGTTGGACGTTCACCCGGTCTGATGATGTTATAAATTTCAATTAACGCCTCTTCGCGATTTGTGGTGGTATCCGCCATCAACGTGTTACGCATATGTGCGGATATAGTCGTGTTATCAATAGAAATTAAAGAAATGTTCTTTACGCCCATTTTTTCTAAATCGGCCAATACTTCTTCTGTAATTTCTGTTCCAGCACGGAATATAACGTCATCACCGTTCATAATCGGGTCAAATAAACATTCGCCAATTAATGATTCAGAAGTTATGCCGTACTGCTTTGATGCAGACATTACTTTTGATAAACGCTTAGCGTTCATACGGTCACCCTTGGACGCCAAAACTTTTTTATCTTTTGGATTGATTAAATCATAATTTAAACGATATTTATCCAATCCTTCAAAAACAGATGTATCACCAACCCACAATTTACCATCAAAAGATAAAGGCATGCGTTTATAAAACGCGCTTAATATCTCTGTATCGTCCATACCACGAATTGTTGATTTACGAGGGTCAGCCAACCATTTCTTTTCGTCTTCTGCGGCCGGCAAACAACGCAATAATACCGTTGCAGGTATCTTACGACGTCTGTCTATACGGACATATATTACGCCCTTGTATTCTTCAAAGTCAATCCAACTGCCGTGTTCCGGGATTATGCGCGCAGTATAAGTTATTGGATTGCCAGCAATTTTTGCTTCTTTTGTTGTTGCAAAAACAACGCCTTGGGCACGATGCATCTGTGAAACGATAACGCGTTCAACGCCCGCAGCAATAAAACTACCCCTTTCAGTCATCAAAGGCACTTCGCCCATAAATATTTCTTGTTCTTTGATATCACGCAGAACTTTTTTACCGTCTTCTGCGATATCCCATAAAATCAATCTCAGCTTCAACTTCAACTTACTGGAATAGTTCAAATTGCGTAACATGCATTCTTTTACGTTGTATACAGGTTTGTCCAACGTATAGCCCAAAAATTCCAGTTCTGCAATTCCAGCATAATCTTTGATTGGGAACATAGAAGCAAAAACATTCTGTAAACCGATGTTTTTTCTATTTTGTGGTTCAACGTCTGCCTGTAAGAAATCTTTGTAAGAATTGTATTGAATTTCAACTAAATCTGGAAGCTGAGTTTGCAAAAAACTTTTACGAAAAGATTTTCTACGTCTTTGGATAACTGCCATGGGTCTTGATCCTTTTTTTTATGCGTTTTGCAAACGATAACGATATAAAATACCGTCATATCTATATTACGCCTTTGTGCCCACCCAGGAGTTTTACCCCAAGGTGGGCGGCGCTGTGTCGCAATGTGTCGCGACTTATAATTTCACGAAACCTTATGGTTCCGGTTGAATTATTTCAATTCAACCTTTGCACCCGCTGCTTCTAATGTAGCCTTCATTTTTTCGGCTTCATCTTTTGCGACGGCTTCTTTAACTGTTTTTGGTGCGGATTCAACCAAAGCCTTGGCTTCACCCAAGCCCAAACCAGTGATGTCTTTCACTGCCTTGATAACAGCCAATTTGTTCGCACCGGCTTCTGCCAATACTACATCAAATTCTGTTTTTTCTTCGGCTGCTGCGGCGGCTGGGCCTGCTGCAACTGCAACTGCTGCGGCCGCGCTTACACCCCAAGTTTCTTCTAACGCTTTGGATAATTCAACTGCTTCCAAAACGCTTAATTTTGACAATTCTTCAACTAATTTTTGAATATCTGCCATTTTTTGCTCCTATCAATATTCAGAACTTTTACGTTCTGGTATATTTTAATTCTTTTTTCCATACTCTGCAGAAACGCGTGCCAAGCGCGACGCTGGTTCAACCAAGATACGCGCAATTGTTCCACGAATTTCCAACAGGGATGGCAGTTTGGATAATTGCACAATGTCGTCTTTACTCAGAACATCTGCATCCATTTTACCGCCAATGATTGAAAAATTTGGGTGTTCTTCCGCAAATTTTGCCAATACTTTGGTTACCGCCAAACCATCAGTTGCAACAGCAACCGCAGTTGGACGTTTCATCAGTTCAGATACAGGTTCAAAGTCAGTGTCTTTTAACGCCAACTTCATCAAACGGTTTTTAACAACCTTGAAAACGGAAACCAGCGGACGTAATTCATTACGCAAGACTTCCATTTCCTTAACTGTCAAACCATGGTTTTCAATTACGAAAACACCGTTTGCTTCTTTCAAGGACGACTGCAACGCTGAAATCAAATCTGATTTTTCTTCGCGTCTCATATCTTTACCCTTACTTGCAAGATTTCAGAAATAAACTTCTAAAATCCCCTGTTTTGTTAAACTTTCCATTCGGCACTTATTTTTATACCGAGTGGGGCCCATCATTCTGCCCCAAAGAATTCTTTCTTTGTCTATGATGGAAATTAAGTCTTTTTCAAAACACCATCAGTCTCGGACAGAAATCTTGTTTGCGGTTGGGCAGAAATCCGCCCAACCGCCGTTATTATTTTACTTCCACCTTCAGACCAGGACCCTGGGTCGTAGCAACCGCCGCACCCAAGATATACTGACCTTTTACAGAAGCAGGTTTTACTTTCTTTAATTGTTCTATCAACGCGTTTGCGTTTTCAACCAATTTGTCTGTTGCAAAAGACATTTTACCGATACCTGCGTGAATGATACCTTTCTTTTCAGCACGGTATTCAATCTGACCCGCTTTTGCCGTTGCAACCGCTTCTGCAACGTTATTCGTTACAGTACCAAGTTTTGGATTCGGCATCAAACCTTTTGGTCCCAAAACACGCGCAACTTTTGACATTTTTGGCATCATGTCTGGCGTCGCAATTACACGGTCAAAATTAATTTCACCGGCTGCAACCTTTTCAATCAAGTCTTCACCACCAACAACATCTGCACCCGCCTTTTTTGCTTCGTCAGCGCTGTTAACAGTAAATACTGCAACGCGAACCTTTTTACCGGTACCGTTTGGCAATGATACCATTCCACGAATATTCTGGTCTGCTTTGGTTACATCAACGCCTAAGCGAATTGCAATTTCCAGACTTTCATCAAACTTCTTAGAGCAGTATGGACGCAACGCTTCAATAGCATCTGCCAAAGAATAAACTTTATCTGTATCCAGATTTGCCCAAGTCTTTTGTCTTTTTGTCAGTTTCATGTCTTATTCCTCCACCTTTACGCCCATAGAACGGCATTGACCCGCAACGATATTCATAGCAGATTCAATGGTAGAGCAATTTAAGTCTGGCATTTTGTTTTCTGCAATTTCTTTAATCTGAGCCTTTGTAATTGTACCAACAAAGTCACGACCCGGTTTATGAGAACCGATTTTCAACTTTAATGCCTTTTTAATGTAGTACGACACAGGTGGCAACTTCATAATAAATTCAAAGCTGCGATCTGTATAAACAGTGATTATACAAGGAATTGGCATTCCTGGTTCTTTATCAGATGTTTTGTCGTTAAACTGTTTGCAGAATTCCGCAATGTTTACGCCGGCCGCACCCAACGCTGGTCCAATAGGAGGCGCAGGATTTGCCTGTTTTGCAGGGACCACTAATTTAACAATCCCTTTTACTTCTTTTTTTGCCATTTGTTCACTCCATTTTTCGTTGTGTTTGTGGTCCGATATGGCTATCTACCACAAGCGCGCCTTTCACACGCACGTCGGTTACCCGATTAAACCCTTTCTACCTGCGTAAAGTCCAGTTCTACGCTCGTTTCACGGCCAAATACCAAAATCGTCACGGTCATTTTTTGTTTCAAATTATCTACTTCTGATACAACACCGTTAAAGCCCGCAAAAGGACCGTCAATTACATGAACCTCTTGCCCGACTTCGTATTCAACATCTTCTGTGACGACAGAACCTTCTTCAACCTGCTTTAACAAGCGACGCGCTTCTTCCTCGCTAACCGCAATAGGCTTGTTTTTCGCGCCCAAGAACATTACAACCTGGGGCATTAATTTTACCAACGAGAATGTTTCGTTATTCATAACCATCTGAACAACAATATAGCCCGGGAAAAACTTTTTTTCAGATTTTACACGTTTGCCGGCCTTGATTTCCGTAACCTCACGCGTAGGCACCAAAATTTCACCGAAATAAGCGTTTAAACGACGTTTATCAATTTGTTCACGTAACCCACGCGCAACCTTGTCTTCGCAACCAGTGTGAACGTTAACAACAAACCATTGCATTTTTTCTTCCATACTAACTTCCTTTGCCAGTTTAGAAAATCCAACCAACGACCATGTTCAAGAAACTATCTACTACAAAAAAGAACAACGCCGCCACCCCAGAAAAGACCAGAATCATTATCGTTGCACGAATAACACTATCACGCGAAGGCCAAACGATTTTAAACCATTCACTGCGCACAGATTTTATATATTCTAGTATTTTTTTCATAAAACTCGCCTATATACTTTGACCACGCAAACGCCCAGAAATCTGGCAGGGGCAGAAGGAATCGAACCCTCATCCGCGGTTTTGGAGACCGATATTCTACCGTTGAACTATGCCCCTAATTCAATTACTGTACTTGTCCGTCTGTTATGCCGCTGACCCCAATGATCTGCGATACAATAGCACAACTATACAAAAAATCAAGTGGAAAGTATTATAAGATTTTAATTAATGACAAGCAAGTAAAAATTATTCATAAAAATTAATTAAAATATGATTTCGCTGCACTTTTTACTTGCATAGGTGTCCGATTTTTTTCTACAATCTTTATAATAACAGGGAGAGGAACGCTTGCAAGACCGCATAGAACCGCCAATTTTGCTATCCAGATTGATGACATTCGTGTTCGCAGGAATGCTGGTTGTGTTGGTTGCGTTGCTGTTTACGTTATATAATATGTTTCCCGTAAATCGCCCACAAGTATTTTTCTTGATGTCTCGTCCAAAAAGCGATCTGCAAATCGTATTGCGAGAAATGGCGCCTTCGGATGAAAATTTCATAAACTATGAAAAAGCGTTCATCTTGGAATACGTCAAGGCAAGAAACGAAATCGTACCTAATGCGGGGCTAATGCGCACAAAATGGAATAACGATGGACCAGACAGTATTGTTCACGCATGGTCAACCCAGGAAGTTTATAACGAATTTACGCAAACCAATATGTGGAACGCTTGGATGTCTGACTTGCCGGATTTTGAGTTTTCTTGCAGCGTGGAATTTGATAATAATGCACTAACCCCGCACGCAGAAGACACATATATTGTAAAATTTTATTATTTCTGTGCAGATAATGATAGACAGTCGGATAAAAAAGAGTATAGAATAAAAATAAAAGTGGATAAAAGCGATAACGCACGAATAGACTGGTCAGATCGTTTGAATAACCCGCTGGGGCTTCGCGTTTCGGAATACGAAATAGATTCTGGAAACGGTGACCCACTGGATACCGGTTATTCAGTAGAAACGAGTATATAAAAACGGAAGGAAAGAAAAATGTTTTCAACAGGTGCAAAGTTAAATATATCTATATTTTGTTTCTTTTTGGTTTGCTCTGTTTGTATATCAGGCAACGCAATTGCGACTAATTATGGCGTGCAAGACGCTTGGAATAACCCATCTGCAAACATGACCGCCGGCAGTATGAAGCCCGGATATGCGCAATTGACATGGTCCAAGGGTACGGTTTTACCCGTTAAACTGCGTAACGGCATGGTAACGATGATAACGTTGCCAAACGGCGAACAAATAGAAGATGCAGTGGTTGGCAACAAGAACTTATTTTCCTTTGACGCAACCAAGGGCGGTAACACCATACTAATCACCCCGGAAAAAAGTAACCAAGGTTCTGACACGAACTTTATTGTAACTGGAAAATCCGGCAATCAGTACATATTCTATCTGCGCAGCGAACCTTCAAACGCCAGCGAGGTTACGTATTCTCAAGTAGAAGTCGTATTGGACAATAACGCGGTATTACCAAATGCCAGCGGTTCAACAGGCGTGGCTGTGGGCGGTTCATCGTCCATATTTAAAACGGTATCTTCGGTGGACAGCAATACCGTCGGTGTTGACGGCGAAGACTATGGGTGGATAAAATCCATGAAAATTGACCCGTCAGAGTTCAGGTTTGACTTAGATATATTCGTACCCAACCCAGATGATTATGTAATTGCGCCTGAACGCGTCTGGCGCGATAGAATATTTACGTACATAGACTTTGGCGACAAAGTTATATCTATGACGCAAAGACCGGTTGTTTCTTTACTGGTAGAAGGCGGTGAATCACCTGTTGGTTTCCGCACGGATGGTGAAGACGGTCGTCTGTTAATAGTAGAAGCGGTCGGCGATATGGTATTGCGCAGCGGTCAACGTATCGTCTGCATAAAGAAACGTGAAAAACCGTTCTTGATTGCGGACACAGCATCTGTCATGGCATTGGCCGAGGCGAATGTTGCCCAAAGCATGATGTCCGGACAATCTTTAAACAATATTGCGTATAACGCAGATGTATCAGCGATGAACTATGGTGTGGGTAATTATACCACTACGCCAATGTTTGTTGGCAATAATATGACCGGTGGCACAACAACTGGATATTACATGCCGGCGGGTTACGGCGTTCCGGCTGCAAATTATGGTACCAGCAGCGGCAGCAGTGGCGTTTCAATGATACCAACTGAAAGGTTAACTGCGGGTTCTTTCTTACCACAGTCAAACATACCGCTGATTACCACGAACCAATCTGGCGTTGCCGTAGAACTGAAGTCTGACACGTCTGTAAAAGCACTGGAAGATTATTGGACGACTTTGCTGGCAAAGTTCAGCGGTGACAGCGGTCAAGGCTTGCTGACACCTTATAAAGACATGGTATTCTTTGCGGTTGATGCCCAAGGTGTTGGCGATTTAGGTTCTGAATCTTCTACGGCGCGTTTGTATCGTTTACGCATAGGGCCGATGTCAGATATTGACACTGCACAAACGCTGTGTGACAAGTTAACCGCGTCCCAAGGGGTAAGTTGCAGCGTCGTCAGAATACAGTAACATATTGATTGCGGATATAATATGAGTACTATAAAACAACAAATTTCTGATTTACGTAAAAATACGCCAAAGCATGTTCAGTGGTTGTTATTGGCGGCTGCGTTTGTCGTTGTAATGATTCTGTTAACGTTGCTGTTAACAAGTAAAGAAAAAGAAAAAATTGAAACGACTGAATCGGTGGCGATACAACTAAAGTTTGACCCAGAAATTATAGACATGTCAAACACAATGGTTGGGACCAAGACCACCAGACAAGTTAATTTATCAACCAACGCCCCAACAAAAATCGTTGAAGTAAACTTTCTTGAACAGGTTCCTGGTTTAAGCATGAATCAAACATGCGTTGCTAAAAATCAGATAGATGCTAAAAATAAGTGTACAATTACCTTGGACTATCAACCGACAAGTGATGTATCTACGAAAATTGTTGAACTGGTTGTAAAGTGGCACGGTACCCAAGAACCCGATGCGATGACAAAGTCAACAAAGACGAACGTCATCGTCAGTGCCGATACACCACAAAAGGCGCCAGAACCAGAACCGCAACCAGAACCAGCGCCACAACCAGAACCCGAACCCCAACCGGAACCCGAGCCTGTTAAAACGGTAAAGCAGGAAATAAAACAAGAAATCAAAGAAATTGCACCATCGGATCCCTTTATAGATGTGTCGCCCAAAACCGCACCTGAAACGCAACCTGCAAAACCGGCAGAGTCTTGTTCTGACTTTGCGTTTCCTGGATACAACTTATCAGGTGTGCAAAGCGGTTGGATTCGTCCAGAAGCAGGCGCGTATTATTACCATCCTTTTTCAGATAAAAATTGTGACAGCCCGACAGGCGTATACAATCCTGATACAGGTATAATAACAGACATCAACGATAATATTACGAAAATAGGAACAGATGCGGAACACATCGGTTATACCAACGTTATAAATCGTGAAATTCCGCAATTATCAAATCCTGCACCTAAAAAAGAAAAAAATCTTGCGCGGCAATTAACAGCCGACGAATTGGCCGCGTTACCACAAAGCGCCGATGCAACAACAGAAACAGGCAATATTTTTAGAATAACATTAAACAATCCTGAAACTGAAATTCAGATAGGCAGCAGTAGTAAAAGCGCGGTTTTTTCATCCGACCCATTTGATAGAAAGTTTGTATTAAGACAATATAAACCAATTCCTGCAACAATCGTATCCGAAGTTCGCGCAGACCCTTCTTTATATGGTTGCGATTCAACAGGAACATGTAAAAAGCAAACATTACCAGTACGCGCAACAGTTGATAGAAACGTATATTCTGATGATGGTCGTACTGTTATTATACCAACTGGTACGTTGCTGTTGGGATATGTAACCGGTGAATTACCTGGACCATATAAATCAATTGGTCGTATGCAAATAGAATGGTATCAATTTATATTACCAAATGGTGTTGAATTCAATTTTCATGATAACAACCCATTTTCTGGCGACTCACAGGGGCGCGCGGGGGTTCCGGGGCATGGCAGTACAGACTATGTTGAACAAATTGTTATGCCAATGCTGACTGCGATTGTTCCGGCTGCGGTAAATATGATTGCACCAATCGCAGATACGTTTGTTAACCAAATTGATTTGGATAACAATACAGTTGTTCAATCAGGTACAGTACGTTCTTCTGAGCTTGCAAAGAATGAAATAATAACTGCATGGAATCAGGTTGCACAGAAATTACTGGTTGATGCAATGGACAATACAATACCACCATTTTCAATTGCAGCTGGTACACGTATAACCGTATTTTCACCAGAAGATTTGGTAATTACATGTGGCAACGATAACACAAAAGAATGTTCTGTTAAAAACGTTAAAGAAAACACCAGGCTGGATAATCGCAATCTACGTAATGATGAATGGAATAAGAAACCCTCTTCTGTAGATGTAGATTATGAAGATTCTTCGTGGGTTGGTCAGGTACGTTCGTTTAATCTGAGAGAAGAATATTGCAAACAAGATTCTAACGGTCTTTTTGAGATTAATAAAGACAAAATAGAAGAAATTTATAAATCTGGTTATGATTACAGAACTGTTTTGGCATATTGTCAGTCGCTAAATTACCAAGCGATAAACAACGCAAAACAAGATGCACTGTATCAAAATCAACAACAACAATTCCAAGCAAATTATGGTACAGGTTCCGAGTTTGGTACAGGAACAGGTTTAACAGGAATAAGTGGTAGTCAGGCATATAATGAAGATATACTTGGTTTAACTTATGAAGATGGGGTTATTCAAAACCCGTTCCAAGATAATACCAGTACGGAAACCTTGCCCGTGGAAACAACTACGAACGTATTAACGTGCCCCGACGGCACAATCCCAGATGAATACGGTTGCTGCATAGGTGAAATTTATACAGATATGGGCGACCAGGGCTTCAATTGCTGTCCAGAAACAGGTGGCGATTGCTTCCCACCCATAAAGTAAACAAGTTCCCGCCAATTTGGCGGGTTTGTTTTTAACCAATATTGAAAATCATAGGAGGTGTAACTATAACAATATAAACAAAGTTAAATATGATTTTTCTGTGCGCATTTTTGCGCACTTTTTTTATTTATAAACAAAAAATGTATAAAAACACGATTCGGAAAGCATTGACCAAAATACCTTAACGAATCAGAAATCCGATTCGCAGTTCAACCATTGGTTGTAATCTTTTACAGATTTCTATTCGTGTTTTATATATCCAGTCATGTAACGTCATACTAAAAGGAGGTAGTTAAAATGACATCGCAAAACATACAAACTTTATATACCGCAGAAAAATTTCAAAACGCAGAACAATTGTGGTTTTGGTTCTTGTATTCTAAATCTGTACAAAACGGTTTCTTGCGAACAAGAACAAATTGCACCAAACGTCCGTGCGAATTATTAGACGTAGAATCTTTGATTACAAAACTATACCTTTCCGGCCGAATAACCGAAGAACAATTGGACGTAATGAAAAAATTTGGTGACCGCAGACGCGCGCCTCATCAATACATATGGGCCGAAAATCACGACGCAGATTTATGGCGACGCGCAATGCAGGTGCTAGAAAACGCCGCAAAACAACGCGGTTGGATTGAACAATAGTTTTATACCGCACGCCGTTCAGGCGTGCGAAAATATACAAAAGGATTCTTTATGATTATCGTCGCCTTTGCAAAAAAAACTTCTAAATTTATACCGAAAATATTTTGTCGCAGGTACAAGCACTGCGCACCCATACTTAGAAAAAACAATCGCTTTATAATGTTGCACTTTGTTAAATATAAGCATATTGTAAAAATCCCGCTGACTATTAACAGTATGCAATTATTAAAAAACGCAGGCTGGGAATTCGTATGCATAAATCAAAAACATACTTACGAATATAAGAAACCAAAAACCTGCGTGGATTTAACTAAACAAGTCCTGGGTATAAACAAAGCACCATTTATACAAACACCAAACGCTTTATATGCAAAAATTAAACGCCCGTCTGGGCGTTCAAAGTTTATTTGTTAAATTTCTTGATGTAATACATCTGGCCGATGCCGAAAACGTTTGACATCGTCCAATATAACACCAGACCCGCAGGCATCCACGCAAACATAACTGTGAATAATAACGGCATCCATTTCATAACCTTTTGTGTTTGCGCAACCGCATCGTTCACAGAACCGTTACTTTTCGCAGGCGTCTGTAAATATTGTTGTAACCACATGGTTGCCCCCATCAATATCGGTAATATGAAATATGGGTCCATGGTCGCTAAATCAGATATCCATAAAAAGTGGGCACTGCGCATCTGAACAGATATCAATAACGCCTTGTACAACGCAAAGAAAATTGGTATCTGTATCAACATAGGTAAACACCCTGACATCGGTGAAGTCTTGTGCGTCTGATACAGTTTCATCATTTCCATCTGCAAGCGCATCTTGTCGTTACCGTATAATTTTTGTATGCGCGTCAGTTCCGGCTGCATCTTTTGCATCGCCATCATTGAAGTATAAGACTTTCTGGTAAGCGGCCACATCAAAATACGTAACAATATCGTCAATATTATTATCGCTACGCCATAGTTCATAACAATTGAGTTCAAACCGTTTAACGCCCATAACATAGGACGCGCCAAGAACCAAAACCATCCGTAATCAATCGTATCGTCTATGCCGGCAATCTTGGCAGACACTAAATCTAATACGCGCTGTTCACGCGGGCCGACAAACAAGTTCGTCGTTATTGTTTTGCTTTCCCCGGCAGATACGGAAACGGCGTTTGCCGCAACGTCCGCCTGATACAAATCACCCGTCTTTTTTATACGCAACGTCTGGTCCGGACTGTCCACAGATACAATCGTTTCCCAATATTGATCTGCGAAACCAATAAAACCGGTTGTCGTTGAATATGCAAAAGACTTTTTGTCTATGTCGTGCCAATCGTCTCGTTCTATATCTGAATTAGCATACGCAATTGCACCGGTGTAAACGCCCGCAGACGAAACGACATCGTTTGCACGAACGATTCTGGCGTACGGTGCAACACTGATGTCTTTACCCGAAGCGTTCTTGATTGTGTCCGACACGGAAATTAAATACCCGTCTACACTTATCTGTCTGCGGTATTCAATACCATCAGAATTACGCCAGACAAATGTATCACCGTCTTTCTTCCACACGGTTTTCGCAACAGGGGCAGATGTGCCCGGTGATAAAATGCCAACCTCGGCAAATGCGCCGTCTTGGGATAACAAAGACACAGGTCCGCTATCCGCGACGGAACTGTCCTGAGCAAAATTTAATAATTTTACATCATAAATTCGCAACCCCTGAACGTTGGCGGTAATGTCATCAGACTTTATCTCTGACACAGGAACGCCAGACAAATCTTCTGTGACCACGGTTGCGTCTTCTGCGGTTTCAGCGGCTGGTTTCGGTCCCATCATAACGCCAATTAACCACCACGCTGCCAAGAACAACATCAACCACCAAAAAAAAGTACCCCAACGTGATTTTGACTTTTCTTGTGCGTACTTATTCGCACTCCATTGCTGAAAGCCAGAATTATTATCTAAATACTTTACCATGATTATTTACCACCCTTTTCTTTTGATTTTACTTGTTCCACGCAACGACGTCTGGCCAAGTACCAATTCAATATAAACAAACCAACGCCAATTACTATGCACATATCCGCAACGTTAAACGCAGGCCAATGCCAACCGCCAACATGAAAATCTAAAAAGTCAATCACCGCACCAAATCTTATCCGGTCAATCAAATTTCCCAATGCACCGCCAACTATTAACGCCAAAGGAAACCTTTCATAAGACTTTGCACGCGCAAACAAATAATACGCAATAACACCAATTACAAAACCCGTTATGACGATAATAAGCAACGGTGCCGCTTCGCCCACAGCGCGCAACATTGAAAACGATGCGCCCGGATTCCAAGTAAATACTATATTAAAAAAGTCCCCAACCTGCGTCATTAAATAAGGTACAGGCACAATCGCCCATGCAGCCCCAAATGCAGGAACAGAACCCGTTATCAAATAAAGCAGAAAATCTTTTGTTAACTGATCCAATAATATAATACCCAGTATTATTGCACAATATTTTAATATCTTGTTTTTCATATTTTTCCCCTGTTTCACGAAATATAACAATACAATGAAATAAAAGCAAATATAAAAAGTCCCCAAACGGGGACAAATCATTGCGCGTCAGACACCGGATTATCAACCATAGAATAATTATTAGAACGCATTTCGTCCAATAAATTTTCTATTTTGTTTTCCGATATGCCAAGGTGCGACAGAACGCCATACCCCAAGAAGAACGATGATTCTATTGTTTCAGGTTGCGCTTCTATGACGCCTTCCTTTAATAAAACTTTAGAATCAGCCAAATTGCGCGCGCGCGCGAATATCTTTACCCTGGGGGCGATACTTCTGACGGTTAGCACTGTATTTCGCGTAGTAGTCGCGTTATCCAGCGCAATAACAACCGCCCTTGTATGACGTGGCTGCAAACCCAAATCGCGCAAAACAGTCGCATTACGAGTATCACCATATACCACATTAAAACCACGTTCCCGACCTAACATCACAGCGTTTACATCTGTATCTATGGCAACGTAAGATATTTTCTCGGCCGTTAACATCTGCGCAATTATTTGCCCGACACGACCAAAACCGCAAATGACAACCGCAGGCTTTTGTTCCGAAGAATTTTTCCCGCGAACAGAACGCGGTTGCTTTGCCAAATATTTGCCAGAACGGCGCAACTTGTCGTATACTGCCAATAAAATAGGCGTCATCATAATAGATATTATTATAATAGCCGTAACAATTTCTTGGTGCATTTCCGGCAAAGCGTCTATCCCCGACGTTTTCATGGTCTGCAACATTAGTAATCCAAATTCACCACCTTGGGATAACAACAAAGCAATGGTCACAGCGTCTGATGTTTCAACGTTGCGAACGCGCGCAACCATAAATATCGCCCAAAACTTTATTACAATCAAACCTATTACACCGCCCAGCACTACATACCAATACTGTCCCAAGAAATGTAAATTTAACCCCATACCTAACGCAATGAAAAAGAACGCCAAGAACAGCATTGAATACGGTGAAATTTCCGCACTAATCTGATGACGGTATATTGTTTCAGACAGCAACATTCCCGCCAAAAACGCCCCCAAACCAACCGGTAAGCCAATCAAGTCCATAACTATTGCCCATGCAACTATATTTAACATGATGGCTAATAAAAAAACCTCTTTGGATTTTATCCTGGCAACCAGTTTCATCAACGGATTCAATATAAAACGACCGACAATCACGACGCCAATAATTAACGCAACAGACAATACAAACACGTCTATGGCCGTTGCCCCTAAGTTAAAACTTTTACCCGCAAATACAGGCAACATAGCCAATAATGGAATAGACAATAAATCTTGGAATAATAAAATAGAAAATGTCTGATGACCCATATCTGTATTTAACTGATTTCTGTCAATCAGCAGTTGCATGTCTTCGGACGTACTGGACATTGCTAACAACAAAGATACCATTATGCAGCCCATTATCGTCCAAGACGTAACCCCAAATAAAATCGGAAACATCATTACAGCAACCATTAAAACCTGGGCGGCCCCAAACCCAAATATTGTACGTCGCATATTCCACAGACGCTTCATATTTATTTCCAACCCCAATGTAAACCACAAAAACAATATTCCTAAATCACCCAAGAACGTCCAAGTATCTGTTAACTGAAACAGATTTAATACGTATGGCCCCGAAATAATGCCCGCCAATAAAAACGCAACCAAAGCACCAATACGCGCAACACGTAAAATACACATCAAAACAAACAGTATTGCAAAAAATATTAAAATTGCGACTGACATTCTGCTCCTCTCTCCGTTATTTAAACTTTAACTTATTATACCAAAATTTTTGCCATTTGTGCAAACGTTTCCGGTGATAAATCTTCCGCTCTTTCCGTTCCAGTTAAACCAAATTGCGACCAATCAATTCCTGGTATTATACCGCGTATCATCTTGCGCCGCTGACCAAAAAGTTTAGCGGTCATTGTACCCAGCGCCCCAACGTCACCAAGTTTTTTTATCTTTGACACGTTCGGCAATACTTGTATGACTGCACTTTGTACCTTTGGGCGCGGTACAAACGCGGTATTAGGTACATCAAACAAAATTTTTGCGTCTGAAATTAAACTAGTCAACACGCTTAACCGACCGTATTGCTTATCGCCTGGTTTTGCTGTTATACGTTGTGCAACTTCGCGCTGGAACATTAATGTCATTGATTTAATGGGCTCTCCTTGCGCCATGCGCAATAACCAATTTATAAATAATTCCGTTCCAACGTTATAAGGCAAATTAGAACATATTGCATAATCCGTTATACCAAGTTTTGTAAAATCTACCTTTAAAGCATCCGCATAAATTACACTTAAACGACCGTATGCACTGTCCGCAATTTTTGATAATATAGGTTCGGTTGTTTTATCCTTTTCAATTGCAATAACACGCAAAGCCCCCGCCATTAATAACGCACGCGTTAAACCGCCAGGGCCCGGTCCTATTTCTACAACGTTTGTAGTGGTTATATCTGGAACGCTTCTTGCTATGCGACCGGTTAAATTCAAATCAAATAAAAAATTTTGACCGAATTGTTTCTTGGGTTCTAGACCGGCATTACGCATCATATCCGATACGGGCGGTAAAGATTGTAACGTTTCTTCACTCATAAATCCTTGCGCCCCCCAAAAGCCAACGTTAATGTCCCATCATCCAGATAATCTAAGTCACCACCCAAAGGCACACCCGACGCCAATTCCGTAAAACGAACGTCCCCCGCCCCAATAACCGACATAACATAGTGCTGCGTGGTTTTTCCTTCTACCGTATTAGGTAACGCAAAAATCACCTCTGTAATATTTTCTTTTTTTATTCTTTCCGCCAACCCAGATATATTCAAATCTTCCGGCGTCATACCCGCAACCCCAGACAACAACCCACCAAGTATATGATAGCGACCGTGAAAAACAGCCGACTTTTCCAACACCCACACATCAGACAAATCACGCACAACACATAACTGACCATTAGCCCGCGTAGAATCGCGACAAAACTCACATACACCAAAATCTACATCTGTTAACACGCCACATACAGTACACGGTTTTATAGAACTGGACGCATCAATCAAAGCATTTGCTAAATTTATCGCCCGACCTGTTTTATCTTGCAATAAAGATAAAACGATACGTTGCGCCGCCCGCGAGCCTAAACGCGGTAACTTTGCGAATTGTTTTATAAGTTTTTCTATCTTTGAATTCATAAGTATTACCTAGTGAAATATATAACAATCAATTCCGGCGTTGTCTGCCCTGCTTTTTACATTTTGCGCAGAACTGTCTGACAAACCGTTTGCGCGAACGCGATACATTCCGTTTGGCGCATCTTCAATTACCGTGCTGATGCCCAGTTTATTCTTAACAAGGCTGACCTGTTTTTGCGCGGCACTGCGCGAAGAAAAAGCACCAAACTGCACACCCGCCCCACCAGCAGTTAAGTTGTTATCGGACTTATTATCCGCATAATTATCAACTGTTTTATATTGCGACGCACCAGTTGTAGCAGCGTTATATGCCGCCTTAAACGTCGGCGCAGAATAATCAACAGTTTGCGCAGGCGCGTAATAAGTCTGCGACATAGAAGGCACATCGCCACTATCAACCATAGCAAAACCTTTGTTTAACAGTTTTGCCGCGGTATTTGCACGAACATCTTTGTTTTCAGCGCCCAAAACAACGGATATTAAATGATGATTATCACGTTTAGCCGTTGCAACCAACGAATAGCGCGATTTATTGGTATAACCCGTTTTCATGCCATCGCACCCCGGATAAGTCCCCAACAACCTGTTTCCGTTAGTATACGTTTTACCGTTATAAGTCCACGTTTTGATACTGAAATACTTCCAATATTGAGGGAAATGCTTATAAATCGCCATGGATAATAACGCTATGTCACGCGCAGTTGATAATTGGTCATCGTTCGGCAACCCAGACGAGTTTTCAAAATTAGTCCCAGACAAACCAATTTCATTCGCCACGCGCGTCATTAGTTCTGCAAAATTCCCCTCTTTTCCGCCTTTCAAATTTTCTGCCAACACGCGCGCGACATCATTAGCACTTAACACCGTCAGAGCCTTTATCGCATCTTCTACTTTTATTTTACTGCCTGCGGTCAACCCCAGTTTAACAGGTGACGCAGCCGCCGCAGATTGTGATACAATCAAATAATCGTCTAAATGCAAACGTCCGTGTTCCAACGCATCAAACGTTAAATACAAAGTCATAATCTTAGTCAAACTGGCTGGATAATTTTGAACGTTTGCGTTTTCCTGATAAAGTATTCGCCCGCTATCCATATCTGCAACCAAAGCGGCCTTGTACTGCGCCGCAAAAGCAGTGCCACACATAAAATATGTAACAAGAAAAATCCCAACCAACCTTTTCATTTCAATAAAGATTTTAATAAAAAAACATAACGGCGGTCAATACTTTTCCCGCCGTTATTAATATTATTTTTCCTTTAATCCAATGTTCGTAAACTAATTTTATCCTCATCAACTATGACCAACTTTCCTTCTTCTACACCAAATGAACGAGCGGCATTAAAGGCATCGCGTTGCCCAAATAAATCCTCGTCATAAATCGGGAAAATTCCACGCGTTAAACATAGTTGATTTGCGATCAAACGGTCCCTACAAACGGCAATAATTGGAATATCCGGCTTGCGACAAGATATTTGCGTTGCCGTTATGGTATCACGCGCAAAAACGACTATGGCAGATGCTTTGTTTAAATAAGCCATAGACGCAACGCTTCGTGACCAATCATTTTCCGGAACGTTTTCAACGCGTGACCAATCGTATGGATTGGCAATCGCATCACTGTCTGCATAAGACAAAATCTTTGTCATTGTTTCAATGACGTTCACAGGGTTAATACCAATGGTTGTTTCTTCGGACGTCATGGTAGAATCAGCACGCAAATAAGCAGTATTTGCAACATCGGTAATTTCTGCGCGCGTTGGAAATTCGCTGTTTACCATTGTACCCAACATTTGCGTTGCCATAATGACGGGCTTGTTCATTTTACGACATTCACGAATTATATGACGCGAAATCGCAGGCAGTTTTTCAAAGGGCACCTCTACCGCCAGGTCCCCGCGTGCAATCATTATGCCGTCAGATGCGGCGGCGATTTCTGTAATTCTTTCAACCGCATTCGGTCGCTCTATCTTTGCAATGATTTTAACTGGATGCGATGTGCGTGCAGTGATAAAATCACGCACCTCTGCTATATCTTCTGGTTTCTGCACAAAAGAAATTGCAACCCAATCAGGATTCTTGGTCAATGCGTATTCTAAATCCGCCCTGTCTTTGTCTGTCAAAACAGACGTTGCAATTTCTGTATCAGGCAAATTAAAGCCACGTCTGGACCAAATCTCTGTTCCGCGTAAAACCGTCGTTTCTATTTTATCTTCCGTAACGGAATCCACGCGCATTTCAATTTTTCCATCGTTCAGCAGTATTCTGTCACCGATTTTTAAAGATGCGAAAACATCCTGGTCAGGCAATTGTACGCGCGATGAATTTCCGGGCTTTTCATTCTTATCAAAAATAAATTTTTGACCGTGCTGTAAAGGAAATTTTTCTTCGGTTTCAAAATTACCGATACGATGTTTAGGTCCCTGCAAATCTATCATAACAGCAACAGGTATATTTAATTTCGCAGAAATTTCACGAATTAAATCAATTTTCTTGCCTTGGACATCACCCGTATCGTGACTAAAATTCAGTCTGCATACATTAACGCCTGCTTGAATCATTTTTGTCAGTGTTTTTTTATCTTCGCATTTTGGTCCGATAGATGCCGTAATTTTTGTAAATCTATTCATTTTTCCCCACTTAATTTTCAACTTTGTTTTTCTTGCATTTTTCGTTTTATTGTATATCATAAGACTCATAAAAATACAAGGGGAAATCTACAATGAAAGAAGCAAATCACGGCGCAATTGACAACCAACAGTTGTTAAGCATAATTGAAAGAATTGAAAAATTAAACGAAGAAACTGCCGCAATCGCCGCAGACATCAAAGAAATTTATAGCGAGGCTAAATCAGCAGGTTTTGACCCAAAATATATTCGTCAGATGATAAGATTGCGTAAAATGGACCCCGATGAATTAGATGAAGCCGATGAATTGACACAAATGTATCGTAATGCATTGGGTTTGTAATGAAAAAATTCACAAAAAAGATAGAAGATTTTAACTGCGCTCATTGTGGCGCAGTTGTTCGTGGAAATGGTTATACGAACCATTGTCCGCACTGTTTATGGTCGCGCCACGTTGATAACAATCCTGGTGACAGGGCTTCAAGTTGCGGCGGAATGATGCGCCCTATTTCTGCCGAAAAAGACGGCGAATGCTTTATAATTACACACAAATGCGAACTTTGCGGAAAAGAAAAGCGTCAACGCACCTCTGACCAAGATAACATTGACGCATTGATTAAAGTAATGTCAAATTCAGACTTTATTTTTGGCACCTAGGCTATTTTTTACGGCCGCCGCAATAAAAGCGTTAAACATCGGATGCCCCTTGTACGGACTGGATTGAAATTCCGGATGAAACTGTCCCGCAATAAAGAACGGATGATTTTTTAATTCTACGATTTCCGGTAAACGACCGTCCGGGCTTAACCCAGAAATAATCATGCCACATTTTTCAAACTTGTCGGACAAACCGGTATCCATTTCATATCTATGTCTGTGCCTTTCGGATATCTGTTGCGTACCATAAATTTTCTCTGCCAGAGTGCCCGGTTTTATCATACACGGATATGCCCCAAGGCGTAACGTCCCCCCCATATCAGCAGAATCATGATCTGCCATTATATTTATGACGGGCGTACAAGCCTTGCCGAATTCCGCAGAACCTGCATCTGATATACCAACCACATTCCTTGCAAAATCAATTACCGCAACCTGCATTCCTAGACATATTCCCATATAAGGGACACCTTTCTCACGCGCATAGGTTGCTGCGGCTATTTTTCCATCTATACCGCGCGTACCAAAGCCACCAGGCACTAAAATACCATCTACACCACTCAAGGCGTCTGGATTAAACTGTTCGGCATTAATTTTATGAATTTTTACATGCACGTTATTTTGAATTCCCGCATGAAATAAAGCCTCGTTCAGCGATTTATATGCATCCGGTACATCAAAGTACTTGCCAACAACCCCGATATTTACAACCGGCAAATCCGCCGATAAATAATTTTCTATTTTATGAAATTTATCCGTATTTCCCGTGGCGTTTGGCAAACCAAAATGCTGGGCCATTATATCAAAAACATGTTGCGCATCATATGCCAAGGGAATCTTATATATATTATCAACATCTATACCGCTGATTACATTTTTCGCAGGCAAATTACAAAACATACCTATCTTTGCCTTTTCATCGGCAGTCAGCATTCTGGGCGTACGAACAATCAACATATCCGCCTGAATTCCGTTTTCTAATAACTCGCGCACGGACATTTGCGTAGGTTTGGTTTTTAACTCTCCGCTTGTTTCTAAATAAGGGGCTAACGTTAAGTGTATAAACATTACATTTTGTCGCCCAACATCGTTTGCAAACTGACGAATGGATTCAAGGAATATTTTACCTTCTATGTCACCAACTGTCCCGCCTATTTCACAAACCACAAAGTCAGTGTCTGTATTCGCACCAATATACTCTTTCAGTTTGTTGCTGACATGCGGTATCATCTGAACAGTTGCGCCAAGATAATCACCGTGTCTTTCTGCATTTAATACGTCCCAATAAATACGTCCGCCCGACACAGAATCATTCCTGGACATCTGAATTCCAAGAAATCTTTCATAATACCCCAAGTCCAAATCCGTTTCAAAACCGTCGTTTGTAACGTAAACCTCGCCGTGCTGAAACGGCGACATAGTTCCTGGGTCTATATTCAAATACGGATCAAATTTTCTTGCATGAACGCTGTATCCGCGCGATTGAAGAAGGGCGCCACAACTTGCCGCTGCAACGCCCTTACCCAAACTGGACACAACACCACCGGTAATAAAAATGTACTTTGCCATAAGTACCCCCCTTGTATTGTTTTTATAATACGAAAATTTTCGTTGATTGACAATAAAATAAATTCCTATACTTTGCATATGAAAGACTTGTGGCAAAACCAATCAAAAAATTTGTTTCTGTGGCTGCCTTTTATTATGGCTTTTGGCGCAGGCCTTTATTTCAACCTGCCCTGCGAGCCTGCATTATACATGACCATAACCGGCTTGATTGCAGTTACAATAATTTTATTTATATCCAAAAGAACTTTTATCCGCATAATTGCATTATTCTTGTTTGGCCTTTGTTACGCGTCTGTATTTACGCACTTTATTAATACGCCGCAATTACCAAGAAATATGCATAACGTTGAAATTGGTGGCAAGGTTACAAAAATTGACTATACCGCTGATAAAGCAAGAATTTACATAAAAACAGATTCTTGTGAAATTAACGCCGAACAAAAGGGCAACGCGATAATCAGAGTTTCCGCAAAACCTGAACTTGTACTGCCAAACATAGGTGATACAATACGCGCAAACGTAGGTTTATTTAGACCTTCGGGCGCAGACGCACCGGGCAGTTTTGATTATGCACGTTGGGCTTATTTTAACGGATTATCCGCGACGGGATATATCAACAGTTATGACATAATACACAAATCTAATGGTACCAGCATCAGTACTTTACGCGATTATATGCATACAAAAGCAAACTCGTTTTTAGCGGACACGTTAGTATTGGGCTACAAAAGTGCAGTACCAGAATCAGAAAACAATATATGGACGGCAACCGGCGTTGGACACGTATGGTCAATCAGTGGATTTCATATTACTTTGGTTTCAGGTTGGCTGTTCGCCTTGTTTTATTTCCTGTTTCGTGCATTTGCGCCAATAACAAAAAGAATACCGGCAAGAATTCCTGCGTTAATATGTTCTTGGGCAGGTTTGTTGTTTTATTTATTCTTGTCGGGCACGGACGTTGCAACCGTTCGTGCGTTCTTGATGGCAACGTTGGTATTTGCCGCATTTATATTCGGCAGAAACGCAATTTCTATGCGTAATGTATGCGTTGCTTTTTGCATAATATTTTTGATGAATCCACACTATGTCATGCAACCAGGATTTCAGTTATCTTTTGCTGCTATATTTGGTTTGGTCTGGCTATGGAACGACATACAGCCGACAATGCCGAAAAACAAAATTTTAAAGGTTTTGTATACCGCCAGTTTAACTTCTGTTGTCGCAACCGTATTTACCGCCCCATTTGTAATTGCACACTTTTACAGCCTGCCGATTTATGGTCTGTTGGGCAATTTAATTTTACTGCCTATATTTTCTGTTGCCATTATGCCACTTGTCATCCTAGGAACAATTACCGCAACTTTCAATTGGACAATGCCACTGGACATTGCAAACACTGTTTATAAATACACTCTTAATCTGGGCGAACATATTGCAGAACTACCTTATTCCACAATAACTTTACCGCATATTTCTAACGCGTCGCTTATGTTCTTTATTCTTGGGTTTATGTGCTTGATGTTCATCAAACCGATTAAAATAAAAATAAATTACATTCTGTTCGTGTGCATGTTTGGTATAGCAACCCTGATAATTGCCATAACGCCCAAACCGATATTTTATGCCACACGCGATCACGAACTGGTCGGCTTTGTAAATAAAGGAAAACTAGAATTTAACAAATCACGTGCGTCAAACCACTATTTCACTTTTGATACGTGGAAGCAATTAAATGGTGAAGCAACCGGCACTCCTAACAAACGTCACAAGCATGACAAAGGTTTATATTTATATAAAACAGACAATTTCAATTTGGCCTATGTTCAAAAGTTCACAACGTTACAAAAGCATATAATAAACTTATGTAACGATGATAACATAGACTATATTGTTTCTTATTTTTATGTTGATGCGCCAAAGTGCAACCATAAAATTTTACGTGACGGCTTTGTTATTTATAAATCTGGGAAAGTTAAATATACAATTGCTAATCGTCCGTGGCATAATCCGCGCTAACGAAAAACAATCCCGCCGCAGGCGCAGTGGGTCCCGCTGCACTGCGATTTTTTGCGGCAAAAATTTCATCTATGTCATATGGTTTACCAAGACCTATCTCAACCAAAGTACCAACCATATTCCTGACCTGATGATGCAAGAAAGACCGCGCAGAAAATTCAAACTCTATCATGTCGCCATGCTTCGTTATTTTGCATAAATCCAAAGTCTTTATTGGGCTTTTAGCCTGACATTCAGACGCACGAAAACTGGTAAAATCATGATTACCAACTAACTGCTTTGCGGCATTTCGCATAGCGTGCACATTTAGTTTTCTTGGCACCCACCACACGCGATTTTTATCCAGCACTGCCGGTGCAGAACGATTCAAAACATAGTACTTATAATTACGACGAGTACATGAAAAACGCGCATTAAAATCATCAGACACAGATTCACATTTAAGCACACTTACTGGCTTACCTGTTAAATAAAAGTTCATTGCGCGCATAACTGTTTCTGCGGGCGCGTCAGAATCTAAATCAAAATGCGCAACCATCGCAAACGCATGCACACCCGCATCCGTTCTGCCGGCGGCAACGATGTCAGGACGCGCACCACAAAACTTCTCTATTGCGTCTTTTAGTAAAGATTGAGCAGAATCCCCTTGGCGATTTTCTTGCCAGCCTATTAAATTCGTTCCGTCATATTCAAGAGTTATTTTATATCTGCTCATTCTCTATTGACCAATTTGAATATTTGCGCCACGCAAACCATTTACAAAACTTTTCCAATCCATAGGCTTCTTGCCGCTTGGTTGAACCTTTATAATTTCTAAGTTTCCGTCTTTTATGCGCGTTTCTAAAATTTTTACTTCTATGCCGTTTATTTTTGTCCGCCCTGCGCCCAGCGCACGAATTTGATTATGTACCTGTTCCGGCGTTCTGGTCCAATCTATAATCTCATCCGCCCCAGTAAACTTTCTTGTATATGTAACTTCACCAGTCTGTGGAACAGGTTTATACTTTTCTGGCGCCTTTAAAAATTCTGTTATTAAACGCGCACCTATGACAGAAACTTTTTCTTCTATCGTGTCATTTGTATCATCTTGCCCGATATCAAAACTTTGACGCAAATACACGTCACCCGCATCCAATTCACTTGTCATTTGCATGACACAAACGGCACTTTTCTTATCACCATTATATATCGCCGTTCTTATAGGTGACGGACCACGATAACGCGGTAAATCACTGGGGTGAATATTTATACAAGGCGCGGAACCTAACACATTATCCCTTAAAATAACGCCATAAGATATAACAACAACCATATCAGGCGAAAATCCATAATCACGAATATCTGTATATACCGGTAAATCTTTGGACTCTGCCCAAACATGAACAGGTGATTTAGTTAAAATCTGTTTTCTGCCAACGGGCTTTGGCGCACGCGTAAACACCGCCGATACTTTATGACCAGCATCTATGATTGCGTCAAAAATTGGGACAACGAAATCGTTCGTGCCCATCAAAACCAAATTCATTTACGTTTGCGCACCTTTCGCATTAACATTTCTCTTTTGACCGGGGATAAATAATCTATAAACAAAACCCCATCTAAATGGTCTGTTTCATGTTGCACGATTCTGGCAGGCAAACCCGACATTTCCGCACGCAACAAATCACCGTTTTCATTCGTCCACTCTACCTCAACAGACTGCGGGCGAGTAACATTTGCATAAACAGGCAGGTTATCCTGCCCTAATACAGACAAACACCCTTCCTCCATAACGCACGTCGCATCACTGCGAGTCAAGATTTTAGGGTTAATCATTTTAAACACCCGTCCAGAGTCAGGTTCCATCATAACTAAAAACCTTTTTAACACACCAACCTGTGGCGCAGCCAAGCCAACGCCGCTTTGTTCGTGCATCATTTCCACCATTTCATTCATAATATCTAAAACGTCTGGGGTGATATCGGTTACAAGTTCGCACTTTTCACGCAACACCAAATCACCGCAAAGTTTCATTTGCAACATTTATAAATCCTTTTATAATGATTTTATCAAAGGAATATTAAATGACAACTTATATTTTCTTGTTACTGTTTGTAATCATACTATTACTTGTTATACTTATAATGCGCAAACCAACAGTTGACGTATCCGCCTTGCGCGAAGACAACGCCAGACTGCGCGAAAGATTATCAGAAAGATTGGGCGCACTGTCCCAAAACGCAATAGAATTAAAAAATATTAGCGGTGACATAGCGAACTTTAAAAACATTTTAATGGGTAACAAGCAAGCAAGAGGAACGTTTGGCGAACGACAATTAGAAGACTTGGTTGCCGACATAATGCCACCAGAAAGTTACTCTTTTCAAACGGTATTAGAAACGGGCGTCCGACCAGACTGCATTATTCGCCTGCCTTATCCGCCAGGAGATATGATAATAGACAGCAAATTTCCGTTGGAAAGTTACAACAGACTTTGCAGTAACACAGACGACGGAATGGCACGCAAACAATTTGAACTGGACGTCAGAAAACACATAGACGCAATCGCAGACAAATACATAATTCCTGGCAAAACCGCTGAATCAGCAATGATGTTTATTGCATCTGAATCTATTTTTGAAACCTTGCATCGCGAATTCCCCAGCGCGATTGAATACGCTGCGCGCAGAAAGGTGTTCATTGTTTCACCGTCTACATTGTGGGCAACGTTAAACACAATTCGTGCGGTATTGTCGGACATAAAAATAAAACGCGTCGCTGGTCAGATAAAAAAAGAACTTGATTTATTACTGGCCGATTTATCACGTCTGAATGAACGCGCCATAAAAGTACAGCAACATTTTTCCCAGGCGTCTGCTGACATAGAAATGTTACAAACTTCTGTCGGTAAAATAACGCCGCGCGCTGAAAAACTGCGGGGAATGGATTTTGGCGAAGAATAATAAAAAAAAACGAAGATTTATTTCTTCGTTTTTTTGTTCAACGCTTTTTCTTCCAGTCTCAGAATCTTGTTTTCTTTGTCTTTTATGATTTCTAGTAACCTGTTATTTTCCAGGCGCAAATTTTCCAAGTCTTTTTTATGCAGAACAATTTCATCTGATAAACGTTTGTTTTTTTTCCTATTAAACAACAACATTATAAACGCACCGGAAACAGCGCAAGTTATACCAACAGTTAAATCATACAGCACATCTGTTATAACCATGCTTGAATTATATCAAGCATATATATAAAAGCATCAGGCATGTTTTCTTAGACCGGTATTTCTGTCTACCCATACCTCTTCGTCGGCAATTTCCATCATAGGCATATCAGACTTGCTGTCTGAATAAGACCTGACCACATGTGGTATTATGTTATTTGCTTTGGCCCAAGCGTCCATTGCATAAACTTTATTTTGCCCCCAACATAAAAATTTATACTTCCACGGTCTTTGGATATCCATTTTAGAACATAAAACAGCATCAAACTTGATATCGCGAACCAAATGCGTCACCAGATAATCTGGACTGGCCGAGACTAAAATAACCCTTCGCCCCGCTTTTATTTCGGACAAAACCTGCTCTTTCGCCCAACCAAAACGTTCGCGTTTATGTTGTTTTATAAAATCAGAACTAAATTTTTTTACCATGTCAAACGTTAAAAACGAACGTATAACCTGTCGCCACCAGATACCCCCTGGGTTAAACAACTTTGCTATTGCAGCCACAGACATAACCGGCAAAAATATCCAAGGACGAACAGAATGTCTGAAACAATATTTGGCAAACTCTACATTAGAATCTTTACCTGACAAAGTACCATCAAAATCAAAAACGACAACATCTTGTTTTTGTAACATTTATAATCCTTTTAAAACCTTGGTAATATTATAACAACATTTTGTTCGCATCGTAAACCATAAAAATAAAAACGGGCAAAGCCCGTTTTCGTTACTTATTTTTTACGTCTCAATGCTTGACGTGCCCGCTCTACCAAGAAGAACAATGCGGGCGTTAAAGTGAATGTCCATATCAAACTTGCCAACATGCCACCTATCATAACCGCGGCCATAGCAACTTTCATACCGTCCGCACTCCATAACTGTGGCAGCATTCCAGTCATAACCGCAATGGACGTCATCAAAATCATAGATTTCTTGTCATTTAACTCTGTCCACAAGGCATCTTTGATGTTTTCACCTTTGCTTATCCGATTAATCGTTGGCTCTAATAACAAAATGTTATTATTTACCACCAGACCGACTAACATAACAAACGCCAACATTGCGCCAACGTTCATGGAAGCCCCGGACAAGAACAACAAGCCGAATACGCCTGCAAAACTGGTTAAAATAGACGTTGCAATCGTAAACGGATGCGCCAAAGAATTCAAAATCGCGGCCAATAACATATAAGTCAAAACAATCGCCAACAAGAACGCACTGCCTATTTCGCCTGTTGTTTCATCTTGAATTTCTGACATTCCGCCGAATTCAGCACCATATCCCGCGTTCCAATCTATTTTAGCAATGGCCGCTTCTATTTTCTTTTGAACGGGTCCCATTGTGGACTTGCCGATATTAATATCTATTTCGGTTATTCTTTCTTTATCTAAACGACGAATATCTGGTGTTGCGCGTACAACTTCTATGTCGCCCAACTCGGACAATGGGACCATACCTTTTTGAGAATTTACATAAACACTGTCAAAGATACTTGTGTTTTTAAAGGGTTCTGCAAACTCTAATATAATCGGATATTCTTCGCCGTTTTCTTTGTACTTATATTCATCATTGCCATACAAAGCAGTACGTAAAGTCGCACCAGCATAAGAATTTTTAATTCCCCAGAAATTCATTTTTTCTTCATCTGGTATGAAACGCGTTTCACGTCCCGGTTCTTGTTGGGCAAAAACCGCGCTTTGAACTTCTGGAATCTGGTTTATCATATCTAAGACTTGCTTTGCATATGCCTCGCGCTGAGCATCATCTTCACCGTATATATTCAACACCATATCCGAAGAAACGCCAGTTCCAGACATACTTTGTCCCGCACGAATTTGAATTTCTACGTCCGGTATTTCTGCAAGCACCGGCAACATTTTACGCGCCAACTCTTTATCAGATACGTTTCTATCTGAAACGTCAACCAATTCTATTTTAACAGAAATATTTTGTAAACCACGTTCACCGATTTTGACCGAAGTCGCTTTGACTTCTTCAAAATCTGCCAACTTAGTTTCTATCTGTTGTGCAATGGATTCAGACTTTTCAAAAGTTGCCCCCATAGGCGCACGGGCGGTTATATTAATTTCGTTGGTATCCGTAGATGGCGCAAATTCATTACCAACAAACCCCATTAACATTGCCGACCCTAACAACGCAGCCACGGCAATTCCAACAACACGCCAAGGCTTAGAATATTGATAATCAAACCAACGACGCAATTTTGTATTATTTGCTTTGTTCAACGGCTGCTTTTTTTCAACAACTTTTTGTTTTTTATTCTTATCCGTTAAACGCAAGAACTTCGCAATCATCATAGGCGTCAACGTGAAAGAGAATAACAAAGACAGCAACGTCAAGTAAACAACCGTCAACCCAAACTGTACCATAAACTGCCCTACAATTCCGCCCATAAACGCCAACGGCAAGAACACAACGACGTTGGTTCCGACACCTGCTAATACAGATACGGCAACTTTTTTAGTACCATCAATTGCGGCATTATCAGGGTCTTTTCCAGAACGCATTTCTTGCAACGCAGACTCTATCAAAATAATGGCGTTTGATACCAACGTACCCAAGGCAGAAGAATACGCCAATAAGGTCATGGCATTAATTGTAAAACCACTGCCGTCCATAAAGAAGAAACCCGCCACCAAAGATGCAGGTATCACAACACCTGCAATAATCGTAGAACGCCAATTTCTCGTAAACGCCAATAGAACCAAAACAGTAAATATAACACCCAATATAATACCTTCTATGGTACTGTATGTATCATCGGCAATCGCAATAGAAGAATCTGAAACAATCTCCATCTGGGCACCAGGGAATCTGGAATCTAAATCAGCCTGTAATTCTGGCAACTTTTTACGTAATGCTTTGGATATATTTATAGCGTTTCCATCCGAAGATTTTACAACAGATGCAATAACTACTTTTTCCCCGTTATAGCGTGCACCGGTTTCTATATCGCGCGCAGCATCTGTTACAGTTGCAATGTCGCCCAGTTTAAAATTCTGTCCTTCTACAGTAGTCAAACGCAAATTTGCAATTTCATCAACGCTCTGAAATTCACCAATAAAACGCACATTGGACGAATCTGTACCAGTTTCAATCTTACCGCCCGGCACATTCAAATTACGCATTCCTAATGCAGACACAACATCCATGACGGTAACGCCACGCGCGGCCATTGTTTCCGGATTCATAGCGACCCTTACAGCGCGCTTTTCACCACCAAAGACAGATACACTTGCCACGCCCTTTATTGCTGTTATCTTATTAGACAATGTGTTTGTAACATATTCTTCCATGTCACGTGGATTACCACCACGTAGTACAACATCAACCACAGACTGTTGTAACGGATTTAATTTCTCAACAACAGGTTGCTTTAAATCATCTGGGAATTCTGACGACAAGGCATCTAGTTTTGATTTCACCTCGGTAGATTTATCATTAACATTTACCCCCAGGTTAAATTCCGCCATAACGAAAGCGCCGTTTTCAAAGGCTTGCGACGTAATTTTCTTTAATTCAGAAACTTCGGAAATAGCGTCTTCGGCTTTTTTAACAACTTGCGATTCTATTTCAGCCGGTGACGCACCGGGATAAATGAAAGTCGCCGTAACCATCGGAAAGTCAATTGCCGGCGTACGTTCTATGTTCATTTTTGGAAAAGACACAAAGCCCAATACCACCCAAAACAAAACAAACATCAACGTTGTAACCGGTCTGCGCACAAAAAACTTTAACATCATATTCCCCTTATTTTTAACCCGTTAAAATATTCCTTATTTTTTTATCTGTACTTTATCGCCGGCATTTACCTTGGATAAAATAACAACGTCCCCGTCGTGTAACCCCTCAGAAATATATGCTGTATCAGAATCTTGGCGAACGACACTTACAGGGCGCGATACAGCAATCCCGTTTTCTGCAACCAAGACGTTGCCGTCTTTTACAGCATATGCGGGTATAAAATATCCTTTGGCATTGAATTCAGCATACTGCAAACCGTTTGTAACGCCGCGCGTTCTGACAACATGCATACCAGAATCTAGGTCTATGTCCGCAGAAACAGATACAATTACACCGTCACCAATCCGTTGCCCGGCATGCAACTTAGACACCCGCGAACTTGCAACATAAGCACGATTATTATGAACCGCAATAGGTTCTTTTAACGAGCCTTCTTGGGAAGTAACTTCTATGACTTGCACCGGTGCACCGACATCTGCCGCAACGCGTGACGCATTAAATACAGCCAACGAATTTTCCGCACCAATGGCAGCAAATCTAAAAATCACCCAGCCTAATAAAACGGCGGCACAGAATATATAAATAATCTTTTTACCTTTTTGCGAAGATATAGTTTCTTTAATTTTTTCCATCTTATTCACCTAATAATTTTTTTACCGATTCTGCCGACATCAAAATATTATATTTAGCATTTAATAACGCCATGTCTAATTGATACAAACCCGCTGATACCTCTGCTAACTCAACCGCAGAAGTCTGACCGGCGGCAAATCTATCACGCGAAAAGGTATAGGCTTTTGCTGCCAAGTCTCTGGCGTTTTCAAGGCTGGCTAAATTTCCGCGCAAATGATTATACTTTTCAACCGCGCGATCATATTCTTCGGTCGTCATCTTTTTCGCCTTATCCAAGTCTTGACGGGCTGCCTCTGCATTCATTGCCTCTACTGTGGCGTTTGCTTTGTGCAAACCACCGCTGAAAATAGGAACCTGCAAGGCTATCCCCCAATAAGCAGACTGAGAATTATTATCGTTAAACATATTGTTAAAATCTTTGTCCATCGCTAAATAATTATAAGAAGCCGTTGCCGCCAAGGTAGGATAAGCACCCGCCCTTTTTGACTTTGCATTTCTTTCATACATCGCAACCTGTTCCGACAACATGTCCCATTGCGGCGTAGATTTTAACTCGCCTACATTTAAGTCTGTAAATGTATCGGGGAAATTATCCGTCAGAACTAATTCTTCGCTCATATCAATACCCGCTAAAATTTTCAACATTCTGTGCGCCGTATCGCGATTAAATTCTGCATCAGATAAATTGATTTCTTTTGTTGCAATATCAGATTCTATTTTAACCAAGTTGCTACGATTGGCGCGCCCTGCAGCAGTCAATTTCTTTTTTGCAGCGACTGCTTGGTCTAAATCTTGTTTAGAAATCTTAACAATTTCGTCCGTCATTTTAGCGGTCCAATACATATTTACCGCAGCATATTGCACTTCGCGCTTTGTCATTTCGCGGCCGGATTCAGACATTTTTATCGCGGATTTTACGCCATCAACCGCATTGCCGATTTTACCAAAGGTATATATAGGCTGAGTAATAGAAATCCCCGCTATTGCTATATTGTCTGGTATTTCTATATGACTGACATTTGTACCTGAAACTTGTGCGATGATTCCGCCCAATTCTGGCGGCAAATCAACGCCATAAGACTTTGTCGGATTTTCAACATTGACCAGATTCATATAAGATACATTACCTGTAATATTAAACCAACGATTCGCATTTACAGCATCCAAAGAAGCCTCTGCTTTTTTTACGTTCGCATCCGCTTTCTTTAAATCTTGGGATTGGGCCAAAATTTTTTCAACAGCCGCATCCAAAGATAAATCCATTGCGAACGCGGTTCCAGACACGATACTGAAACACAACCCCAGTACAATTATACTTGTTTTACGCATTACCAATCTCCATCTTATTTAAAATACCGTTAATATTTTTTAAGGATTTTGTTAAAGTTTCTTCATCTGTTCGTGTTAAATTCACGAACAAATCTGAAATTGCGGCGCGAAGAGCGTTTAACGCTGTTTTCGCAACTTCTTCACCGCGCGCAGTACAAGAATACCATGTATTACGCCTATCTTTATCATCTACGACACGCACGACCAATCCATCATGTTCTAACTTTCTAAAAGAAGCGCAGAGATTGGGCGTTGTAACGTATTCGCGACGCGCAATGTCTTTTAGTTTTGCCCGACCGCCGATATATAAACGCACCAAGACACTGATTTGTTGTTTTGGATAACCACATATCAAGGCGGGGTTTTTCTTTAACTTATCCGCTAATCTATCCAAAATAAAAATGTTGTCTTCTAACAATTGAATAAATTCCTTGCGAGACATATTAAAATCCTTTATAGTTTATTATGTACCGACGAAAACGTTAAAAACTTGAATGATTATATATTTTAACAATTAAAAAACAAGAAAAAAATTATTTTTTATTGCAAAAAAGATAAAGATATTTATAATTGCAGATGTTTTTGGGGTGTCGTCTAATGGTAGGACAAGAGATTTTGGTTCTCTTTATCATGGTTCGAATCCGTGCGCCCCAACCAAAAATCAAATCGTCCTTGTGACGATTTTATTTTTGGACGCGGGTTATCGGCCCGACCACACAACGAAGTTGTTTGATTCGACAATGAGTAGGTTTGAAAAGCAATGCATTTTCAAACCGTCACGAATGCCCCGCAGGGCAACGCCCGAGGGAATTAAGTGCGCCCCAACCAAAAATCAAATCGTCCTTGTGGCGATTTTATTTTTGAACGCGGGTTATCGGCCCGACCACACAACGAAGTTGTTTGGTTCGACAATGAGTAGGTTTGAAAAGCAAGGCATTTTCAAACCGTCACGAATGCCCCGCAGGGCAACGCCCGAGGGAATTAAGTCCATCAAAAAATAAACTAACTTTTTTATTTAACGATATTTACTTGTCAAATTTAATATTGATAATATTTTTATTTACTTTTAGCCGGATATTTTTTATTATTAAAAATAGTTGTGTCATACTATTAATTCATTTATAGAGAGGGTGTCATGTTAAAATTTTTTTACTTAACCTTATTTTTTATTATGTTTTTTTATAATGACACTTTTGCTTTTAATGAAATCGCGCAACAATGTTTTGAAAAAGGTGCAGCAGCTGGACACGCATATTATAACAGCGAAGAATATAAAACCATGATAATATCATCTGATGATGATGAATGGAACAACGCATCAGAAACTGAAAAACAAGACATACGAATCAGGAATATTTGTCTGGGGATAATCGGAGACGCAAAAACAAATTGTGAAATATATAAATGTGTGAAAGACAACGAAGGAAAAATAGACTGGTCATTTGAACCACTTTTAATAAACCCAGATTTAACCGGAGATGAAATTTGCAATGTTGCAAACAACCCTTATTTTTGTCTTAACGACAGTATAGAAACTTTAAAAACCTTTTTAAATAAATTCGGCAATTCTTTATATACTGCAGATATAATGGATGATATAAATACAGAAATACAAAATGGTAAATTTAATACCACAAAAATTGATATCAACAAAGCGATTTGTTATATGGCAGATAGCAATGGAAATACAATATGGCATACATTTGTCATAAGCGGATACGATGCGTATAACGTTGCAAATTTATGTATCAGCTTATCAAGCCCAAATATGAAATCCAGAATTTATCAAGCCGCATTCCTTGACAAGAACAAAGACAGTAAAACGGCAATTGCAATTGCTATTGAACTAGATAGAGTAAACGCATTATCCTTTTTTGGTGATTACTTTATGCAAGAAAAAGAACAATGTGAAACGATAGTTAACGAAATTATAAGAGATACCGGAGCAAAAAGAGAAAAATTAACTCCAATCTGTCCCAAGAATTTTTAATGGATTTCAATGTTTAAAAAAGTAATTTAGTACCACCATAAATTATTATGTACCATAAATATAAACTACATAAATATATACAATTAAATATTAACCAGTAGAATATCCAAAAGAACAGCAAACACTAACTGTGGGCTTTTATCGTTCATTATCTGTCTGTGGAATAATTACACGATGACTTTTTTTATTTTTTGCTTTTAACAAACATTGACTATTTATGCCCTGAACAAGTCTTTCCATGCGTTGCGGCGCAATTATCCAATTAGGAATTTTACCTATCAAATTCATCAAAACTTTTTCTTTTTGACTACGCATATCAAAATCACGACGTCGCGTTTCACTGTCTTGTTCTGACTGCCCAAGAAAATACGCTATATCTTCTGGCGGAAAGCCAAAATTCACACCGTCCAAAAAATCTATTTGTAAATCTGGCTTTATCACAAACGAATTTAATTCTGGATTTAGTTCTTTTATTTTGTTTACCAGTTTTTCTGACTGCAACGGAGCGGTTGAACATACCAATGTCAAAGCCTTTGATTTTGTAACCGGCATACGAAGTTTTTCGTGATTCATTAAAAAATCTAATCGCCGTAACAAATTAAAAAAATCTATTGATGTCATATTGTCAGGCAAGGTGTATTTATGCCAAATTTCAATCGGAGCCTTGATGTCACACTGCTCTAAATATTTTGCAAAATTTTCAGCGGAGGAATCATATTTATCTCTGGTTGCCCCATATTCGCGCGCATACTTTTGTACCAAAACATCTATTTTGTCTGACATTTTGCACCCCCTGTTACATTAAAGTATAACATAATGATTCACAGATTACAATACTCTCTTCTTAAACGGTCGCCTTCATATTATACGCAACATTCTATATCTTTATGCCACACAAACAAACAACAAATACTTGTTTTATATCATTTTCTTTGTGATATAATTGCTTTGTAAATTTATATGAAATAGAAATGAACCAGAAAAAACAAAATTTTACTAACGCGGCGGTAAAACTGAATAAACAAGTAAAAAGAAAACTTGATGCAATTACCCCAAATACCGCACAGTCTATCATAGACTTGCTGACGCAAGAACAAAACTTACAAACCACGCCAAATAAAACGCCAGAGGTTTTTAAGCAACTGCAACAAATACATAACCAATTAAAATCTTTCACGGAAATAAACGAACTTAATAAACGTTTCGGACGAAAAGAACTTATTGCGCGCATGAATAAAGCAATGGACCTGACAAACGCTGCGCCAAAAGATATGTCGTTTATGGAACTTGTTACCAATCCAGACTTGCAACACATATCGGGCAGTTTTTCTACCTTTGACGCTGAATTGTCCGCATTGGCGAAACAAAATGTAAATCCTGACATACTACGCAAAAAAATTATCTGAAAGACTGACAAATATTCCAACGGTTGCGCAAAGTTTTACAAAACTATGGACCGATGTGTTAAATAAAAATCCTGGATCTATGCGACAAATGCGCGACCACTGTATATCTTTGGACCTAGACTCTTGCACAAAATACATGCAAAAGTTTACAAACGATATGCTAAAAAAACAAAATATAAAAAACGCAAAACTGAACGTAAAAGTCATAGACAGTTGGGCCCAAGCCGCCAAAGAGGCTATAAAGCCACACGATACCACTGACCTAATAGGTTTATACGTTCCGTCCTTTTCACCAGGCAAACCGGACGTCGCTTATATTCACAGAAAAAAGACGTTAAACTTGCTGCCATCAAATATGAGGAATGATATATCGTTGTTTGTTAATATGATGAATATCTTAGCACATGAATATTCACACTTCATAGACTACACTTCACCCGACAAGGGGGCAGTTGGTGCACAGAAAATGACCATTGGCAAGAAGATATATCAAAATCCTGTAAAAACGCGACATAAAGAGTATATGGCGAATCCGACAGAAAAAAGCGCATATGAAACTGGTAATACCGTTGCGTACCAAATTTTAAAAACTTTTGACAAAGCCTAAATATTATATTAAATATTGAATTTTGATTAACGAGCATATAAAATAGCAAAATGCTTGGTCCCATCGTCTAGCGGTTAGGACGTCAGATTCTCATTCTGAAAACACGGGTTCGATTCCCGTTGGGACTGCCATAATTTGTATTTGTTGGGAACCAGCAAATACGAATTATGTGAATGCCCCGGGAATCGAACACGTGACAAAGGGTTCGAACCGCCGGCGAAAGGCGGACGGCAGTACGCCGGTTATGTGCCACGCACATAATGAGCCAAGGTGACGAAGTATTCCCGTTGGGACTGCCAAAAGTTTTATATTTAATACAATTAAAATAGACACAACCTCAGTTTTTCTATATCTTTATCTGGCGATTTGTTATTTTGCAAATCTTCTTTTATATTGCACATCATATTTATCACAGATTGAAACTTTTGCCGTATTGGTAAAAAACAGTCACCATTATCACCGTATCCAATCAATATATCTTTTGCACTAGCTCCATAATAATAATGCATATCTCGTGCGGGCTCTGCATAATGCGCAGCACCAAAATCAATTAAACCCGTTATCTGTTTTGTTTCACAATCAAATATCATATTTCCAAAATGTAAATCACAATGCGCAAAAACCGGACAAGCAGGATATTTAGATGATATTTTTTTGTATACATCTGCCAAATTGTCGGCACTATTTATTATATTTTTAGGCAATATATTTCTGACGTTTATATCACAATACCCATTAAATGCATCTAAATTATCAACATAAGTTTCAACATTACGTTTAAGCCACATTGCATCAGCCGGCACATTATCGTGCATATCGCGCATAATTCTGCCGATTTGTTGCAATATACTTGACTTCGTTTTTTCATCAAAAGAATCATGCAAATCTTGAGAATATGTTAATCCATTTAGAAAAGTTTCACCTATTATATATTTACCATCTGTACTACGTTTGCTATATAATATTTCTGGTGTTTGAACACACAATTTGTTCGCCAATTGCTGTAAAATATTTATTTCTTTATCTTGGTCGTTCATATATTCATCTTCAACCTTTGGAATTTTAAAAACAATATTATTATTAACTAAGCATGCATATGCATACTTACCACTGCCCAGAAGAGAAAAATTATTTATATGTATTTCTGGAAAAGTTGTTTGAACAATATCTTTTAAGCGTTTCACATCCATAACGGATATTATATAAAGAACGCACATAGAATCAAACAAAATATCTTTAATAAACTATAATAATTCTTGTAATTCATCTTTTCATATCATTTACAAAAAGCCGGCTTTTACCGGCTTTTCTTATATTGTTTTTAATTGCTCTTTTGCCTGTTCTAACAAATTTATCGCAAGGTCCAACACACCGGTATCCAGTTTTGGCGCACTTGCAGCTGGTGCACTATACTGTTGCGCCCCAATGTTTGAGATGGCTTCAACCGTATCAGGGAAAGTACCTTCCTTTAACAACTTCTTTACACCGGCAATCGTCATACCGCGCGTATAAAGCAATTCTTTTATAATAACCAACTTATTAAACGTGTCTGTCCTGTAATACCGTCTGCCACCGGCACCGGTTGTCGGCTTAATCGCCGTCGGAAATTGCTTTTCCCAATATCGCAAAGTATAGGCAGGCACCGACAAGCGCTTTGAAACCTCGTTTATAGATGCAAAGTATTCTTTATCCATGCCTGCCCCCATTTTATTCTTACTCTTGTTGCGATGCTTCACTTTCTACTTCGGCAGCTTCTTCTTCGTCGCTTAGAATAGAAATTGCAGACACAACCTTTTCGTTTTCTGCAGTACGGAAAAGCGTCACCCCGGCAGTACTGCGCCCTGCAATTCTTACATCCTTTACGGGCGTACGAATTATCTTGCCACCGTCCGTTACCATTATGATATCGTTATCGTCACTTACCGGGAAAGAACCCGCAACCGCAGTATTTTTACCGCCCAACTTGATGTTGGTAAAACCACCACCACCACGATGCGTCGTACGATATTCATAAGAACTTGTACGTTTACCGAAACCGTTTTCGGAAATGGTCAAGATGAATTCTTCGCTGGCCGCCAGTTCTTTCATCTTCGCATCGTCCAACACCAAGTTTGTTGTTTCTTCTTCGGCATCGGCTTCTTCTTCAATGCCGGTTTCTGCGCGACGCGCAGCGCGACTTTGTTTAATATAAGCAGCGCGAACCGCGGCATCAGACTCGCCATGATTCAACATTGCCATGCCGATGATTCTGTCGTCTTTTGCCAGCGTCATACCGCGAACACCTGTTGAGTTTCGCCCTGCAAAGACCCTTATTTCAGGCACAGGGAATCTTATGCAGCGACCACGATATGTGGACAAGAAAACGTCTTGGTCTTCGTTACATGGCAATACGGAAATCAAAGAATCGCCTTCGTCTAACTTCATCGCAATCTTACCGTTTGCACGAATTGAATCAAAGTCAGACATACGATTACGACGAACAGTACCTGATGCAGTTGCGAACATCAAGAAATGTTCTTTGCCAGAGTTCTTTACGCGTTCCACGTCTTCTTCTGGAACAGGCAATATCGCCGTTATCGTTTCACTGTTTTCAAGTGGTAATAAGTTTACCAATGGGCGACCCTTTGCAGACGCCGCCGCTTCTGGTAATTTATAAGTCTTTAACTTATAACACAAACCCTTGGAACTAAAGAACAATAGCGGCGTATGAGTATTTGCAACGAACACCTGAACCACATAATCATCGTCTTTGGTTGTCATTGCGTTTCTGCCCTTGCCACCACGTTTTTGTGCGCGATAAGTATCCAGCGATACGCGCTTTATATAACCAGTATTAGAAACTGTTATAACCATATCTTCGCGTGCGATTAAGTCTTCTATGTCAATGTCAATTTCCGCGTCGGAAATTTCTGTACGTCTGGGGCTGGCCCAACTATCACGTACCATCGCCGTTTCATCGCGAATAATCTGAACGATTCTTTCATGACTGCCCAATATGTCTAATAAGTCTTTTATCTGTGCGCCCAACGCGGTCAAATCGTCATGAATTTTATCGCGTTCCAGCCCGGTCAAACGATGCAACTGCAATTCCAAAATCGCACGCGCCTGATCTTCGGACATATAGAACATACCATCCTTGTATTCGGTATTTGGGTCATCAATTAATTGTATATAAGATTCTATATCGGACGCCTTCCAGCCACGTGCAATCAAAGCCTCACGCGCGGCGTCAGGATTTGGACTGGATTTAATCAACTCAATCACTTCATCCAGATTGCCGACCGCAACAGACAACCCCAATAACGTATGCGCCCTATTACGCGCCTTGTTTAAATCAAATATTGTACGTCTGCGAATAACTTCTGTTCTGAATTCAATGAACGCGTCTAAAACACCGCGAATATTAAACAGCATCGGACGACCGCGGTTAAGCGCCATCATATTTACTGGGAAATTAGTTTGCATTTCTGTGTATTGGAACAAATGATTCAATACAACGTCTGCAATTGCGTCGCGCTTTAATTCAATTACTATGCGCAAGCCTTCTTTTGAAGATTCATCGCGAATTTCAGAAATACCTTCTATGCGTTTGTCTTTAATTAATTCGGCAATTTTCATGATTAATTGAGACTTGTTTACCTGATACGGTATTTCATCAACCACGATTGCCTGATGGTCATGAAACGTTTCCATATGTGTCTTGGCGCGAACGATAATTGAACCGCGACCTGTTGTATGCGCCTTGTAAGCGCCCGCGCGTCCCATAATAATTGCACCCGTTGGAAAATCAGGACCAGGAATTATATTAAACAATTCGTCGTCTGTTAAATCAGGGTTATTTAAAATCGCCAAAATACCGTTACACACCTCGCCTAAATTATAGGTTGGAACATTCGTTGCCATACCAACGGCAATACCAGAACCACCGTTTATCAAGAAATTAGGGAATTTTGTTGGCAATACAACAGGCTCTTGCAAAGTGCCGTCAAAGTTAGGTTGCCAATCAACAGTGTCCTTGTCCATATCGTCCATAAGCGACGCACCAAGTTTTGAAAGGCGCGCCTCGGTATAACGCATAGCGGCAGGTTTATCACCGTCGCGGGAACCAAAGTTACCTTGCCCTTGAACAAGCATTTCACCCATTGAAAAGTCCTGGGCCATACGCGCCATTGCTTCGTAAATAGAACTGTCACCATGCGGGTGATATTTACCCATAACGTCACCGACGATACGCGCAGATTTAACGGTCGGTTTATTCGCCGGCGCAACGTCGTTCATCACGTACAAAATACGTCTGTGCACGGGTTTACAACCGTCGCGAACGTCGGGCAATGCGCGGTCAACGATAACAGACATTGCATAGTCCAAGAAACTTGTTCGCATTTCGTGTTCTATGGAAGATTGTGGAATTTTAATTTCGTTTACTTCGTTAATATTGCTTGTTTCAGACATACTATTTTTTCCCCTATTTCTAACATAACGAGAATAGCAAATTTTTAACCTTTTGGTCAAGAACTAACCCATAAAAAATCTATTGACAAAAAGCCGATTTGTAGTTAAATATAAAAAGAAATGAAAACAACACTGCAACTGTTATACGAAACGCGGCAAGATATAGATAACATGATTTATCTATACGGCAAGGACAAATTTATACGTCTGCAATTGCTTGCGACGCGTTGGAACGTTCAACAAATTATAAATTTGATTGAACTGCCCGGAAAAATAGCGCACAGAAGCAGAAACAAAACAAGATAAAATACAGGGATAAAAAATGTTTTTACCATTATGGAAATTATTTATTGCTTTATTTGTATATTATCTTATACTGGAAGCGATGAAAAAACTTGGATTAATAAAATCCAAATAAAAATGTTGCGTTTTCATAAAACTTATGGTTAAATATACGCGCAAAAGGATTTAGTTATGGCAACAAAACGTACATATCAACCATCAAAAACACGTCGCGTGCGTACGCATGGCTTTCGTGAAAGAATGGCTACCAAGGGCGGTCGCGAGGTTTTAAACCGCCGTCGTGCTGCTGGTCGTAAAAGATTGGCCGTCAGCGCAATCAATTAATAAAAACCGCCGCAATTGCGGTTTTTTTTTATAAATTCAAAAAATCCCCGTGTTGTTCGGGGATTGTGTTTTATTCTGATTGGGTGACGGGTTCGGGGACCGGTTTGCCTTCCTTCGCAGCCGTTATGTCGTCATACAACGACAATATCTGACCGTTTAATAACGTACGGACGTGACCTATCTCTTCGGGACTTGCATGACTGTAAAATATCTCGCCAGCTGGCGTCTTGATATGTAACGCGTGCTCCGTACGTTTGTCTTGACGCATATATATCTTTTGACCGCCTATGTTTAATTCATGACCGCAATCGCTTGCCTCGTCCGCACCCGCACCATAACCGGCGTTCGTTAAATCTGCACGACACGGGTATTTCATATCATGTAACTTATAGTTCGCAAAGTGACCTTCGCGCCAAAAGCCGTTGCCAACC